>JARKPN010000019.1 GCA_029975275.1 Geobacteraceae bacterium
CAGCTGCCCCCCTCGCTGACCCTTGGCTGCGGCACCGACGGCGGCAACTACCTGGGCAACAACATCAACTACTCCGACCTGCTCAGCATCAAGACCGTTGCCAAGCGTATCGTTGATTACGAGAGGGATGAATAGAAGCTCCCTGGAGAAAGCATTTTCGTAGCTGCCACGCCGAGTCAAACCTCCCCCTGCGATAGGCTGCCTGCCAGGTTGCCGGCAGCCTTTTTTTCTGACGGACCCAACCCGGCAGGCTATGAAACGGTATTCGGGGAGACGGTGCTTCGGGGACTTGCCGCGTCCCGGCCGCGCGGGTTTTCCGAGACGAAGCGGGCCTTGCGAATGCTCGAAACGCCGTTCGGAAAATAATGGAGGAGGGTTTACGATGGACGTGCTGGCCAGCGCGTTAGCGCATGAAAAGGAGGCGGTCAATTTATACCGTTACCTTGCCGAAGAGGCTTCGCTGACAAGCCTCAAAAGGCTGTTCCTGGCATTGCTGCGGGACGAGCAGAAGCATCTCGAGAGACTGTCCGGTTTCAACGCGACACTCGAAGACAGTGGCGACTGCAAGCCGGAAGACCGGGAGTTTTCGAGGTTCTTTCCACAGATCGTCGAAGATCGGGGTATTGAGGGCTTGTGCAGGGAGGAAGTGCATTTCTACCGGGAAGTCATGGAGTGCGAAAGGAATGGCATCAGCCGGTATAGAAACTACCTGTCCAACACACATGACGAGAAATCGAAAAAACTTCTGACCGAAATAATGCTACAGGAAAGAATACACTTTGATGTTGTCAAAGAATTATGTGTGTTCATTTCAGAGCAGCAGAGCTCCAAATAGGAACCGGACATAACCGGCAATTTAAAAGCGGTTAAGGTGATGCGATGACCTCATTAAGGATGATAGAGGATGACAAAAAATGCAAAACAAGCTCCAGCAATGATTATTTCAAGTATAACGTTGGAGAAACCCTGAAAAATATGCGTCTGTCGAAGAATCTGACCCAGAAATTCGTCGCACGCGCGAACGGTCTGTCTCCGGCAATGATTTCTCTCATTGAAAGCAACAACATTTCCGCTTCAATCACAACGCTCACTAAATTGCTGAAATTCTACGGTGTGAGCATGAGCTGGCTGTTCAACGACAATAACGTAACCAGCAGGTACGAAATTATCAGAAAAGACGACAGGAGGGTGCTTTCCAAAATATCCGTGCTGAACGGTAGCCGCAATGGTAACGGTTTCTGCTGCGAATCATTGGCGCAGATGAGACGAAAGAAGATGCATCCCTATATCATCACGCTGTCCAAGGATATCGTGGGTGACAATGTCTATACCCATTTCGGCGAATCATTCATGTACGTGTTGAAAGGCGTCATCGAACTCACGCTCGGAGACCGGCAGGTAGTGATCGGGGAGGGTGACAGCGCGTATCTGGACGCCGCGCTGGAGCACGGGTTCCGATCCCGGGACGGCTCGGAAGTAATGGTTCTCGTTGTCAAAATGACGGAATCATAAAAACTATATTTGATGCGCTCATTTCGTCCCCCGCGTAACACGCGGGCTTAACGGAACCCGCATGGATGGTCGTGCGCTTATTTCGTCCCCTGTCATCGCCACAGGTCCAACGAAACCCGCATGATTTCAATTGAGGATTGTAGCGTCGCTACACTTTTTCTCGTCCCGGCGCATGGGGTCCGCGCTTCAGAGAGAAAGACCGGAACGTTGCGCTCCGTCCCTTTGCGCCGGGTTTTCTAGGGGAGGGTTATGGAAAGAGAGGAACAGATTACGGCTCTGGTCAAAAGGTTGAGCACTGAAGGCTTTACAGGCTTTATCAGGATTAGTTACGACCTGGGTGGCGTAACAATGATAGAAAAAAACGAGGAAATACTCAAAAAACGTAGCACATGACCTGATGGACGGAACAACCGTTGTTCCGGAGTTTTCGGATGGAAACCGGACCATGCGTGTCAATTCAAATCACCCGGAGGAACCAAGTGGACATTTTAGCCATAAACTGTGGAAGCTCGTCCGTCAAATATCAACTGTTCGACTGGAACAAGAAACAGGTTATCGCAAAGGGGTTGGTGGAACGCGTAACGATAGGCGGTTCATTTATCGTTCAGGAGGTCCCCGGCCGTGACAAATACCGGAAGGAAACGGAATGCCCGACCCATACCGTCGCCATGGACCTGATCATGCGCACGCTGATCGATCCGGAACAGGGGGTCCTGGAAGACATGGGACAGATTTCCGCGGTAGGTCACCGGGTGGTTCACGGCGGCGAGAAATTCACCAGTTCGGTTCTGATAGACGAGCGTGTCCTGGATACCATCCGGGAGGTCCAGCACCTGGCGCCCCTTCACAACCCTCCCAACATCGCGGGCATCGAGGCAATGATGGCGGTCCTTCCCGATGTTCCCAACGTGGCCATCTTCGATACGGCGTTCCACCAGACCATGCCCGACTACGCCTACATCTATCCGCTTCCGTATGACTGGTACGTCCGTTACGGCGTACGCCGCTACGGTTTCCACGGCACCTCGCACCTGTACGTATCG
>JARKPN010000026.1 GCA_029975275.1 Geobacteraceae bacterium
TTCTTGTCGGTCGCAATCCAGAAACATCTCATCAGATCAAGAGGTTACAATGTCCCTGACTGAAATCGACATCGCCCGCATCCTGGGCTGGATCACGGAGGAGAGCGGGCTCGAGGCCTTTCAGGTCGAAAACACCGTTGGCCTGTTGCGGGAGGGAGGGACGGTGCCGTTCATCGCCCGTTACCGGAAGGAGCGGACCGGCGAGCTGGACGAGGTGGCGATCCGCGGCATCGAGGAGCGTTTTGCCTACTTCGCCGAACTGGAGGAGCGCAAGCTCACGGTGCTCAAATCCATCGAGGAGCAGGGGAAGCTGACAACCGAGCTGGCGGCCAGGATCGGGGCGACGCGGCAGAAGACCGAGTTGGAGGACCTCTATCTCCCCTTCAAGCCCAGGCGCCGCACCAGGGCCACCATTGCACGGGAAAGAGGACTGGAGCCGCTGGCCGACCTGATGGCGGCCCAGGAGTTGACCACCGGGACCCCCGGGGAGGCGGCCGCCCCCTTCGTCGACCCGGAGCGGGAGGTACGCGACGCCACGGCGGCCCTGGAGGGTGCCGGCCACATCCTGGCCGAACGGTTCGCCGAGGACGCCGACCTGCGGGCGCTGGTGCGACGGCTGACCGGCGAGCAGGGGCTGATGGCCTCGCGGGTGGCTGGCGATAAAAAAGAGAGCATCACCAAGTTCGAGATGTACTACGACTACCAGGAGCCGCTGGGGGAGATCCCGTCCCACCGTATGCTGGCAATGAGGCGGGGGGAAAAGGAGGAGGTGCTGTTCCTCTCCATCGTCGCGCCGGTGGAGGAGATCCTCGCGCGCTTGAAGTCGCGGATCGTGCGCGGGAACAGCATCTTCGGGGAGCTGCTGGAAGGCGTGACAGAGAACGCCTACAAGCGGCTGATTGCACCCTCCATCGAGGTGGAGCTCAGGCTGGAGGCGAAACAGCGGGCCGACGAGGCGGCCATCGGGGTGTTCGCCGACAACCTGCGCAACCTCCTGCTGGCGCCCCCTGCCGGAGGAAAAAAAGTCCTGGGCATCGATCCCGGCCTAAGGACCGGCTGCAAGCTTGCCGCCGTGGATGAAACCGGCCGTTTCCTCGACCACGCCACCATCTACCCCCACACCGGCGAGGGGAAGGCCGAGGCGGCCCGCAGGGAGCTGCTCCGGCTCATCGAGAAACACGACAGCGGGATGATCGCGGTGGGCAATGGCACCGCCGGCAGGGAGACCGAGCAGTTCGCGCGGGAGACCCTGGCGGCGGCTGGAAAAGAGCTCCCCGTGGCCATGGTGAGCGAGGCGGGCGCCAGCGTCTATTCGGCCTCGGAGATCGCCCGGGAGGAGTTTCCCGAGCTGGACCTGACCGTGCGCGGGGCCATCTCCATCGCCCGCCGCCTGCAGGACCCGCTGGCCGAGCTGGTGAAAATAGATCCCAAGAGCATCGGCGTGGGCCAGTACCAGCACGACGTAAACCAGGCCCAGTTGAAGAAGGCCCTGGACGCGGTGGTGGAGTCGTGCGTCAACTACGTGGGCGTTGACCTGAACACCGCCTCATGGGCGCTCCTCTCCTACGTCTCCGGTCTCGGCCCCTCGCTGGCCAGGGCCATTGTCCGCCACCGGGACGAAAACGGCCCGTTTCCCGACCGGCCGGCGCTTATGGCCGTGCCCCGCTTCGGCGCCAAGGCATTCGAGCAGTCGGCCGGCTTCCTCCGCATCCGCGGAGGGAGCCATCCGCTGGACAACAGTGCAGTCCATCCCGAGCGTTACCCGGTGGTGGAGGCCATGGCCGCCGACCTCTCGGTGTCGCTCCAGGAGCTGGTCGCCGACCCGTCCCTGACGACGCGCATCGACCTGTCCCGCTATGTGACGGAGACGGTCGGCCTACCCACCCTGCGCGACATCCTGGAAGAACTGAAAAAGCCGGGCCGCGACCCGCGCCGGGAGTTCCAGGCGGCCGCCTTCCGGGACGACGTGCGCGAACTGGCGGACCTGACGGACGGGATGGTGCTGCAGGGGGTGGTGACCAACGTGACCGCCTTCGGCGCCTTCGTTGATATCGGGGTGCACCAGGACGGGCTTGTCCACGTGAGCCACCTGGCGGACCGGTTCGTCAGGGACCCCCACGAGGCGGTCAGCGTCGGCCAGGTGGTGAAGGTGAAGGTGCTGTCGGTGGATACGGAGCGGAAACGGATCTCCCTCTCCATCCGCGAGGCATCGGGAGGCGGACGTCAGCCGAAGAGCGACAAAGCCACGAAACCGGCAGACAAGGAAACCCCGGGCGGAATCGACCTGAAGGGGCTGGAGAAGGCGGGGTTCAGGGTGAAGAGGAAGTGACGGGTTACATCCTGCCGGGTTACGAGCCCTACCCCATGCTCCCCATGCTGGCCAGGGCATAGATCCGCTCGGGCGCGTAGGCCGGAGCCTCCCCCAGGTACATGAGGGTGGTGGAGGAAGCCGGGGTAAAGCCGTTGGAATCGAGCAGCGCCCGGGCCGCCCGGTTCCGTTCCGGCACGTCCAGGAACATGCGTACCCCGTTGACTGACGGGACCACCGCCCGCCCCAGCAGGGCCGCGGCCGACACCGGATTATTGCACCCCCACGGCCCCAGTTGGACCGCGTCTTCCCCCTGCTGGCAGACCAGAAACCCGTCCGGCAAGAGAAAAGCCGGTCCGCGTCGGGAAACCGCCCGGAGGAGCGACACCCTGGCCTCGCCCCACCCGACGGCGTCCATTGCGGAAATCTCCTCGACCTGAGCCATTTCGTTGCCTTGTGAGAACGTCCCCCTCCCCTGCCAGCGGACCACCGTGTCGATGGCCGAGAAGCCGAGCCGCTCGTAGATGGGACGGCCCGACCCGGAGGCGGTGAGCCACACGGTCCCGGTCCCGGCCGCGACCAGGGCGGCAATCCCGCGGACAAGCAGCTCGGAGCCGACACCCCTCCCGCGCCACTCCTTTCGGACGATCAGGTTGCCCACCCAGCCGCTCCGCTCGTACTTCACGGTGGTAATGAAGGCTACCGCCCTGCCGTTCTCCCGGCAGACCAGGCAGCCCTGGGGAAAGGCCGTCAGCAGGAACTCCAATTCCCAGACTCCGCTGATCCACCCCTCGGTATCGGCCAGAGCGAGGAACTCCGGGATATCGCCCCTTGTGAAGATATCGATATCCGTGACAGTTTTACCCGTGCTCCGCCAGCTTCACGTCCTGCCCGATGAGCCCTACCGCGTCGGCCCGGCACTGGCGGCAGTGCTTGAACTGGCCGATGATGCCCTCGTTGGTCCGGCGGACCTCCTCCAGCAATTCCGGCGAAGGAGGGGCGAAGCCCGCGAACTCGGCCTGGGGGATGAGCGGCATGACGTTCATGACCGCCGCGCCCAGCTCCTTCACCTTCCGGGCGACCGGCTGGACCTGGTCGTCGTTGACCCCGGGAATGAGGACCGTGTTCACCTTGACGGTCATCCCGCGACGGGCGGCCTTCTTGATGCCGGCAAGTTGATTGGCGATGAGGATCTCGCCCGCTTCCGGGCCGGTGTAGCACCTGCCGTGGTAGCGCACGTGGGAATAGATCCTGGCCGCTACCCGGGGGTCAAGCGCGTTCATGGTTACGGTCACGCTGCAGAGCCCCAGGGCGTCGAGCCACTCCAGCAGTTCCGGAAGGAGCAGGCCGTTGGTGCTCATGCACTTGATGAGGTGGGGGAACTCCCGGTCGATGAGCTCGAAGGTGGTGAAGGTCTCCTCGTTGGCCAGGGGGTCGCCCGGCCCGGCAATCCCTATCACCTTGATGAGCGGGCCGAGGATCTCGCTCGCCATGACCTCGCGCACCCGTTCAATCGCCTCCCGCGGGGTCAGCAGCCTGCTGGTCACCCCGGGCCGCGATTCGTTGGCGCAGTCGTGCCTGCGGGTACAGTAGCCGCACTTTATGTTGCAGAGGGGTGCCACCGCCAGGTGCATCCGGCCGTTGTTCCTGTGATCTCCGCCGAAACAGGGATGTCCCTGGATATTCTTCCCCTGATTGCATCCTGTCGCCATAGCGTTCTCCTTCCCGCCGGTTTGCGTTTCCCGGCCGCGTACCCGTTCGATTACGAAAAAAGCCCGGTCGGAAGTCTCCGCCGGGCTCCATCGCCTGGAATTCATGCCCCGTTGCATCTCTTGCAGTTGGGCATTAGCAGGAAACGTGCCAGAACCGTAGCAACCCGTCCAGGCCCTTTGTTCAAGGGATTTGCCCGCCCTGAAGCATATCGGCTCCATCACCGGTCTGCCTGTTTTGCGGTAGGGTGATGCATTAATAGGCAGCACAGAACAACAACAGACCGGTATCGAGGACGAGTACCTGCGCGGCATGGGACACACGGTAACGCGGCAATGTCGGTGTCTGTGCCACCCAGGACGGGTGCGGTCTGTTTATTGCAAGAATTTTAACATGACTAAAACCGGCACGATCCACGACATCGGCGAACGGGCCCGGGCCGCGTTTCTCGGCCTTGCCGTAGGTGACGCCCTGGGGGCCGGGCTGGAGTTCATGACCCCCGGCGAGATAAGTGCGAAATACGGCACGGTGCAGGAGATCATCGGCGGCGGCTGGCTGCGCCTGAAGCCGGGTCAGATAACCGACGACACCGAGATGTCCCTCTGCATCGCGCGCGCCATCGACAGGGCAGGAGGCTGGTCACTGCAGGGGGTTGCCGAACATTTTGCAGCCTGGCTGAAAGCCAGACCCATCGATGTGGGGGACACCTGCCGGAGGGGGATCAGGCATTTCATGCTCAAGGGCGTGCTGGAGGTGCCCTATAACCAGTGGGACGCCGGCAACGGGGCCTGCATGCGGATGCTTCCCGTGGCACTGCACACCCTCGGCAACAACCGGCTGCTGGAAAAATACGCCCTGGAGCAGGCCCGCATCACCCATAACCACCCGCTCTCCGACGCCGCCTGCGTCTCCATGGGGCGGCTCGTCCAGCTTGCCATGATGGGCTGTTCCAAGACCCGCCTTCGCCGGGAGGTGGAGGCTCTCCTCGCCAGGCATGAAAATTTCCGTTTCGAGCCCTACCGGGGCCTGGCAACCGCCTACATTGTGGATACCATGCAGACGGTCTTTCATTTCTTCTTCAAGACGCGCGGTTTCGAGCAGTGCCTGGTGGCAATCGTCAACCAGGGGGGTGACGCCGACACGACCGGCGCCATAGCCGGAATGTTGGCCGGGGCATACTACGGTCTGGAAGAAATACCGAAACGGTGGCTAAAGAAGCTGGATAAGCGGCTCCTGACGGAGATCCTGGCGCTTTCGGATCGCATGATCTCGCTGTCGCCGCTGGCGCAGGGTACGACCCGGCCCTGATTTTGCGTCCCGTGCCGCGCCACGGAGCCCCGCCGCCCTCCCCCGTCGCTCCCGCGGCCCGGCTGCCGGCCCTCAACGATTCACCCTTTGGTATTACCCCACACCCCGCAAAAATATCCACCTGCAGGTCTTAACCTCCATGAGCGGTAAAAAAAATGGCCGTGTGACCGATTGTCAACGACCGGGCGATGCGCTTTAATAGACGACCTGAAGCACTGGTTGACCAACCATTGCTCCACAGCGACGCACCGCCCACCGTCGAGTCTGACGCGGGACCGGGCGGAGTGGGGGGAAGGCACATCAAACGATTGGAGGTAACAGATGAGATTATCGGTAGATATCTGCGTATTCGTGCTCATTATGAGTCTCTGCGTGCTGGTATCAAGCGCGGGGGCTGCCGCTCGTGCCGAGGCCCGGGCAAACTCCCCGGGCCTGGGTCACGAGGAAGCTGTCGTTACCAGGATAGAGTCGGACAGGGTCGTCCTTCGCTCGACATCCGCGGAGAACAGGGAATTTTCCGTCTCCAGGGAAAAGTACGGCGGCCTTCGGATCGGCGACAGGGTCGTGGTTGTAGGGGATACTGTCAAAAAGGTGGGAGAGACGTCGAATCCTGACAGAGGAATTTCGACCCCGGGCGCAGGGACTGCCGAAGGGGTAACCGGAGCACCCGATCACGCGCCCGCCACGGGAGGCTCCACGACCGGTCCCTGACCAGGCGGCACGCCATGATCGGTAAGACCATGACATCCTATTTCATGCCTTCCATGCCCCGTCGACCGCGCCGGAGAGACGCATGACGTTTCTCCAATGCAAACCGACCGTCTCCCCTGAACGGCGAGGCGGCCGGTTTGTTTACTACCCCGAAGCGGAACTAGTTGGCCGAGATGAACATCTCCAGTGTGATGGTATCGTGCACCAGGTGCATCCCGAGCCTCTCGAACAGCTTTCCGGAACCATAGAAGACGTTCCATTCCGTGCGGTCGATGTCGAAGCAGGCATGGGCCTTGACGGAACCGTCGTCCCCCGGAGCGATTATCGCTGGCACGGCCAGTTCCCTCGTCACCCCCTTGATGGTCAGTTCCCCCTTGATGAAATGGTTGGGGGAACCGGGCGTTGCGCCCACCAGAAGGCCGCACTCGACCATCTTGAACACAGCACTCGGAAAACGCTCCACATCAAAGAAATCGTCCGATTTCAGATGACGGATCAGGAGGCTGTTCTCCTCCTTGTCCGTCAGGTCGATGTCCCTGATGCTCTGCATGTCGATGGCAATGGTTCCCCCGGTAACCAGACCATCCTTGACCACTATCTCCCCTCCTGAAACGCCGATGGTGCCGTAATGCTTTTTCACAATGTTCCGACCGGCCCACTCAACCCTGCTCGCCTTGCAATCGATGTTGCGGACCCCGTCCCTTAGGGCCTGTTCTTCCTCCAGATCAGGTCCGCAGATTTCCACCGGGTACCCTGACCCTTCCCATTCCTCGATTCCTCCCGAGAGCTCCATGACCTTACGGAAACCGGCATCCACCAGCTTCCCCGCGGCGCAACCGGACGCCTTGGAGCGGTGACTGGAGTCATACACCACGATCGGCTTCTCAAGGTCTTGGGTGATCTGCTTCACCTGGTCGAGGAAGGTTACCTCGTAAACGCAGGCATTCCGGGCGCCAGGTATGTGCCTCGACCCGTAACACTCGGAAGGGAGGACATCCAGGATGATGAAATCACGTTCCTCGACAATCCACAGATTCAGGTCTTTGCAGGTCATTCGATTATCCATGTCGGTTTCCTTTACTGACTTGATTTATAAATGTAAACATCCGGTCTAAACATCCATTTAATGGTAATCTATGTTTATTATATACGATTCACTTGGTCAAGCAATTGCGACAAACTTACGACTTGCGGCCTGGCGGAGCATGCGATTGTTCCTTTCGGGGATAGTTCCGCAGCAGAAAGCGCTCGAGATGTAAGTTTATCCGAAATCCTTCCGGTTGGAAGGGACATTTTTCCGACGATGAGGCGTCGGCTCGCAAGAGATGCGCCGAGCGCCCCTCCGTTATGAAACGGATGGAGCATTTACCCCGGAAACGTGGTAAACTTTCCCCCGCATTTCTCCGGAGAAAGCTTACAGAACGGAACCTGGCGGAATGCGAGGAGAAGAACATGACCAGTTCTTACCCGGATCCTTTATATCGGCATATCCTTCCCAAGGATATGCGGGGAGTATCATCATGGCGGACAAAAGAGGCCTGAAGAGAATGCGCAGGAGACTCTCTCTCAGGTTCGGGGCCGATGCACCGGTGCGGGTGGCCTTTACCGAGGACGTAACGGATAGCGGGTTGTTCATCAAGACGACCAACCTCTACCCGCCCGGCACCAGGGTAGCCATAGAACTCATCATGCCCGACGAATCCAAGGTCAGGATCGCGGGGAGCGTCAGGTGGACCAAAAAGGTTCCACCGAACATGATCCACCTGGCCAAGAAGGCGGGGATGGGGGTGAAAATCCTCAGGGTCGAATCCGGAGAAGAAGATTTCAGGCGCTTTCTCGAGGGGGTACAGACCTCGAAGAGCCAGTCCTAGGCGGATTTCATCCGGCACGTGAAGTGGCGGGCCGGGTCGGGCTCCCCCCTACATCTCGGAAAATTCGTACAGCCCCGTAAGCGCGTCGCTCACCTCGTGGGCCATCATCGCCAACAGCCTGGCGAGGACCCTTCCCGTAAGCGCAGGCGGGTACAGGGGAAACCCGAGACGGTAGACAAGGTCCAGCAGGCCGTCATGACGGTTTTCCTCTATGAACAGGGCGCCGTATTGAAATACCGGCGAATAGAGGAGCGCATCCTCCATCACCGACTCGTCCTCGCTGTAAAAGGGGAGTATCATCTCGAGAGAAAGACACACCCCGGTTCCCGCGGCATCCTCGGTGACGAACAGGAGCACCTCGTCCGCCTGGTCCAGCCCGCTTGAGAGCGCTTCCGGGCATACCATGGCCGCGGGAAGGACCACCGGTTTCCCGTGGTTGGGGTCCAGACCGTACGGCCATCCCCTTTCGGCCAGGAACCGCTCAATCAGCCGGTAGGCCTTCTCAGGCCTGCGATCCATGTCCCTGTAGAACAGGGGGCGAATTTCCTCCCTGCGGACCACGAGTTCCTCAAGCGTTATGAAATCATCCTCGCTCCCCGAAGGACGGGGACTGCGTTTCTCAGGGTTGTTCACCACCAGCCTGAGGTGGGACCTTTTACGGTCATCGGTCTCTTTGGTCATATGTTAAGTCCTTTGCGTTAATTTCGACACTACCGGCCACGGTAGCGACGGGAGCCCTCCAGGGTCGGCCCGGCCCCGAATCCGGCGGCCGTCAACTCCCGTTTCCGACGCTCGTGCACCCTCTCCCTGCCAGACGCAGGGCGTGCCACAGGGACGGCACGTTTGAGCGCCATTCCCTGAGCACAACGGTTATCGCTATCTCTTCCAACTGCGTTATCACCAGGATCAGTGTGGAGACGCGGAACGGCCAGGCCGGACCGCCCGCGAACAGGAGCAGCGTGCCGACGCCCATGAGGACCGCCGACAGCTTGGCGCCCCAGGTATGGTAGCTGGTGAGGCGACGATAGCGGACAAACCCGGCCAGCACCGGCAGGGTGAAGCTGCCCACCACCGCGGCCACGTAAGGGGCCTCCCGCAGGATCAGCTCCGGCCACAACAGCCACGCGCAGATCGGTGTCGCCATGTAGAGAGAGAAATCGCACCAGCTGTCCAGCCTGGCGCCCAGATCCGACTCCTGGCCCAGCCTGCGCGCCAGGTAA
>JARKPN010000061.1 GCA_029975275.1 Geobacteraceae bacterium
CAGGCGCGGGTCGCCTTCGCCGTTTTCCACCTTGCCGCCCGGAAAGGAGATGTTGCCCGACCAAGGGTCGTTCTCATTCACGGCCCGCTTGATGAACAGCAGGCGGGGTCCGGACGGCGCATCAACTATGATGAGGGCCACCGCGGCGCGGGTGCCTCCCTGGCCGACAATCCTGCGGGGGACATGTCCGGCAAGGGCCTGTTCTATTTCGGCAATGCTTATCATGGCTTGTGAGGGAATGCCTCCTGCTTTATCAGGCTGTTGAAAAACTACTGCGGAGGCCATCTGCTGTGTTGCGCGGTGCTCACACCCTCGCCTACCCAGGTGATATGTCTCGGGTGCTGCGCTCCGTGCGCCTTGCATCCGGCCGTCCTCGTCACGTTTTTCAAGAGCCTGATGATACGGAGTCCCGCTGTTACGGGCTCCGGATCCATAGTAACGTCTCGGCGTTGTTCTGACAACGGCAAAGTTCCGCCGCCGCCTGATCCGCCATGGGGAAACCCTTTGACAACATGCCGTCTTTCCGGTAGCTTAAGCGCACTCATCCCCTGCCCGACCGGTCCGGAGCTTCACGTCGCGGTGCAAGGGCACCCACGCCCCCTGTCACGCCCAGCCTTCCCCACCCAGGCATTCGTCCGACCTCCCCGCCTTGAGATGGGAAACCTGCCGCTACCGGCGACGGAGTGCGCCCCAAGAGGGGAGGAGTCTCTTTTTGCGAGATACGATATACTGTTTATCGGAGGTTTCATGATCAACTGCCACAAAAAAACCCTGGACAACGGACTGCGCGTCGCCGTAGTCATACTCCCCCATCTGCATAGCGCCGAGATAGCCATCTACCTGAAGGTCGGGAGCCGCCACGACCCGCCGGGAAAAGAGGGACTTTCCCATTTTCTCGAGCACATGCTGTTTCGCGGCACCGCCGACTATCCCACCACCCTGGAGCTTGAAACCGCCTTCGAGGCCCTGGGAGGGAGCGTAAACGCCGCCACCGATGCCGATTCCACCTGCTTCTACGCCAGGATCCATCCCCGCCATGCAGCGGAAGGGCTGGGGATCTTCGCATCCATGCTGCTGCGTCCCACCCTTTCCGGGATCGAGGTGGAGAAGCGGATCATCACCGAAGAGGCGCTGGAGGACACCAACGAAAAGGGGGAAGACATCAACCCCGACAACCTGGCGAGCCGGCTCCTCTGGCCCGACCACCCGCTCGGCATGCCGACCGTCGGCACTCTCGCCAGCATCGCGGGTTTCACCGAGCAGGATCTGCTGGAGCAGACGGCGCGCTACTACGTGCCGGCCAATACGGTCATTGCGGTGGCGGGCGATATCGTCCCGGAAGCGATCTTTTCCGCCTGCGAGGCGTTCTTCGGCGGCTGGAACGGCCCCCTGCCGCCCGAGGCCGCGCCGGCCCCGGAAAACCAGCAGTCCCCCCGTTCCATGTTCGTCAAGGACATGGACAGCCAGATTACCCTGCAGGTGGCGTTCCGCGCCTTCAGACGCGGCGACCGCCGCATAGCGGTCAGCCGCCTGATCCGGCGGGTCCTGTGCGGCGGCGGCAGCTCCCGGCTCCTCATGTCGCTGCGGGAACGGCTCGGCATCGCCTATTCGGTCAACGCCAGCCTGTCGGCCTACGACGAATCGGGCTGTTTTGCCGTGGATCTGGCCACTGCTCCGGAAAACCTGACCCTGGCGGTGAAGCAGGTCCTGCTGGAAACCCGCCTGCTGGCGTCGGAACCGATGGACGCCGAGGAACTGGAACGGGTCAAACAGGGCTACTTCTTCGACCTTGATTACAGCCGGGATTCCACCTATGAGATGGGGGCGCGCTACGGCTGGGGCGAGCTGATGGGGGTTTTCACCACCATCGAGCAGGACCAGGAAGAAAGCGCCGCCGTGACCGCGGAGGACATCATGGAGACGGCCCGCGAGCTGTTCGCCCCCCCCGCTCTTAACCTGGTGGCCGTGGGGCCGTGGAAGACCCCGGCCAGGAGGGAGGTTGAACGGCTGCTCAGGGAGTACGAAAGGGACTATCCGTCTCCATGGTGAGCACGATCTGGAATCGCGATGAGCGAGAGGTAAGGGGTGAGGTGCGTATGATCGGCGCCGCGACACCGCGATGTTCTGACAATTAACTGATTTTGCTGTAAAATACAGGTGTGCCAGACACAAAAACCAATTGCATGGAGCGGCATCACATGCGTATTTTTCTTGCGGGCGGTACAGGATTCGTGGGAAGGCACCTGCGCTCCGCGCTGCTGGAGAGGGGACACCAGCTGGTCCTCCTCACCCATCGTCAGGGGATCGATCCGGAACCGGGGATCGAGCAGACGGAAGGGGACGTGACCCGATCCGAGAGCTACGCCGCCGCGCTTCAGGAGTGCGACGCCGTCATCAACCTGGTGGGGATTATCCGGGAATACCCGGGAGAGGGGGTCATCTTCGAGCGCCTTCACGGAGAGGCCACCCGCACCCTGCTGGCTGCGGCCCGCAAGGGTGGAGTGAAACGCTTCCTGCAGATGTCGGCCCTAGGCGCCCGGCCGGCTGCGGTCTCCCGCTACCACCAGACCAAGTACCGGGCCGAGGAGGAGGTGCGGCAATCGGGCCTCGAATGGACCATCTTCAGGCCCGCCATCATCTTCGGCCCGCGGGACGACTTCATCAACCGACTGGCACGCCTTGTCGTAAAGCTGCCGGTCGTGCCGGTCATCGGTGACGGTTCCTATCGTCTCCAGCCCATCCACGCCGACGATGTGGCCCGCTGTTTCGCCACGGCCCTGGAAATGCCGGAAACCATCGGCAAAACCTTCGAACTCTGCGGCATGGACCGGTTCAGCTACCTGGAACTCCTGGACGGCATCGGCCGGGTCCTCGGCAGACGCACGGTCCGGAAGATCCGGCTCCCACTCGGCCTGATGGAAGCCCTGATCCCTCACCTGCAGCGATTCCCCTTCTTTCCCATCACCATGGACCAGTTCCTGATGCTGCTGGAAGAGAGCGTCTGCGACGGAACCTGGCGCGAGACCTTCCGCTTCGAGCCGGTGGGTCTGGAGGAGGGGATACGGGCTTATCTAGGATAAAAAGGGGGTACCTGCCATGGCCGAGGTCGGTTCGCACGCACCGGGAAGGTGATTCTGCGGGGTCGAGCTGCTCACCCCGGACGAGGAAAAGGCGGGGAATTTCTACCGCGGGATGTTCGGCTGAGAGGGGGCAGGTACTGAATTCATGGGGTTTGATTGGCGGCCGGAAACGGCCTTAAGTAACACAGATATAATCCTTCCCCTCCACGAAGCCGGTTCCGTCGGCCCAGCGCCGCACCTGGTCCCGCGCTCCCCGGGTGCCGACGGTGACCAGCATCCTGGTCCCGCCTCCGGCCCTCACCTCGGAGACGGAGACCACCGGCGCGCCGTGCAGGGTGCGGCCGATCTTCCTCGGGTCCACATCCACCCAGCACGTGACGCGGATCCCCTCCTCCAGTAGGGTCCGGCGCCAGGCCCTCCCCTCCAGTCCGGCCCCGGCCAGCATGACCTCATCGATCCCCTCGAGAAAGCCCTGTCTCAGGTGATGGGCCTTGCAGGCCCGGAATGCAGCGGCCGTATATTCCGCCATGGTGCGGGTTGCCCGCTCGGGCCGGTCCCGCCAGAACAGCAGCGGCCGCGACAACCGGGAGAAACGGGTCCCGGCCGAGGCCAGCCTGAGCCAGAGGTCGTAGTCCTCGGCCCACCCCATGTCCCGGTAGCCGCCGACCCCCAGCACCGCTTCCGTGCGGAACATGACTCCCGGATGGACAAAGGGCGACTCCACGAACAGGTCGCGGATAATGGACTCGTGGGTGGAAAGGCCGTTCTGCCACGCCTCGTAGGCGATCATCCCCGCCCGCATGCCGGAACGGGGGAAGTGGCGAAAATCACAGGCCAAAAGCCCCACGGAGGGGTTGTCCGCCAGAAAGGCCGCCTGCAGCTCCAGCCGACGGGGATGAGAGATATCGTCTCCGTCCATCCTGGCGGTGAGCGGTGAACGGCAGGCCTGGAGCCCGGTGTTCAGGGCCGGCACCAGGCCCCGCTGGGAGGGACGCAGCACCCTGACCCTGGGGTCGCGGTGGGCCGCCCGGTCCAGGATGGACGGGGTATCGTCGCTTGAGCCGTCGTCGACCGCAACCAGCTCCCACTTCTCCAGGGTCTGGCGGAACAGGGATTCCAGGGCTGCCGGGAGATGGCGCTCCTCGTTCCGGACCGGCATGAGAATGGATACGGTCGGCACGCTCATCCGGCCAGACCAGGCAGGAGTCGGACTATCCCCTTGGTGAAAAACTCCACGGCGATGGAGGCCAGCAGGAGCCCCATGAGCCGGCTGACGATGGAGAGCCCCAGCGGCCCGATGATCCTCCCGATCCTGGAGGCCAGGCGGAGGATGATCCACGTGATAAACGAGGCCAGGATGACGCACAGGATGATGAGTCCGATGTGCAGGGGGCCTGGGGCCAGGTTGGCGTAGATGATGACCGTGGAGATGGAGCCGGGTCCGGCCAGCAGCGGCACCGACAGCGGCACCACGGCCACGCTCCGCAGGTCCGGGGTCAGATCGTCGGTCTTCCTGGTCTCCTTGGTGAACATCATTGAGATCGCCATCAGGAGCAGCAGGATGCTCCCCCCCACCTGGAACGAGGCGATGCTGATGCCGAACAGCTCCAGGACCCGCTCCCCCACCAGGGCGGTCAGGGCGAGGAGGCCGGCGACCGACAATCCAACGGTACGGGCGATCTTCGCCCGCTCCGCCTCGCTGGAGCTGCCCGTGACGGAGAGAAACACCGGCAGCACCCCGAAGGGGTTCAGGATGGCGAGGATGGCGATGAATATCTTGACGTATTCGGACAATTCGAGCATCTGTGCCTCTCTCTTTTTTTAACGCCAGCCCATTCGGACAAACGGGAAAATGCCGACAAGGGCCGGGTCGGGGCTCCCACGGAGCCTTTCGTACGGATTCAGTGCAAGCAGTCGTACCAGGGGAAAGTGCCGGAAGCCGGCACAACGCAATCACCCTTGCAACGGCAGGTGACCGATTACGAGAGGCTTCGTGGGAGCCCCGACCCGGCCCCCATCGTCACCGCTCGAATTGGCACCCATTACCGCCCCTTCGGGGATGCCAGCCGTTTTCCCAGGCAGCGGGCCTTTCTCGCTATCCGCCCGCTGATCCCCTGTTCCGGGCCCCCGGCGATCATGCCCATGTAGAGCGTACCGACGGTCCGTGCGCCGAGGATGGCCGCGGCCTCCTTCAGCAGGCCGGTAATGCCGGTCCTCAGCCGGACCAGCACGGCGGGCGCGGCCGAGGAAACCACCAGCACGGCGCGCCTGTTCAGCGTCCTGGTCCTGACCTTCGGAATCTTCGTCCCCCAGGGCCAGTAGACGAAGCACACCAGCCTTTCGATGAACCGCTTCATCACGGCCGTGACCGTGCCGAAATTCACCGGTGAAGCCAGCACCACGGCGTGGGATCGCTCGATCCGGTCCAGGATGGCGGTCATGTCGTCACCGACCGGGCAGGCCCCGCGCCGCGCTCCTTCCTCCTGGGTGCAGGTCCGGCAGTTCCGGCAGAACTCGATGTGCCGGTCCCGCAGGTATATCCGGGTCGTCTCGGCCCCGGCCTCCTCGGCCGCGGACAGGATCTCGTCCACCGCCCTGTCGATCACGCCGCCTTTACGGTAGCTTCCCACCAGCGCGGTTACCCTGATTCGTCCCTCCATGTCCCCTCCATCGGGTCGCGGCTCCCGACCCGTACCAGCTACCTGAACTGCTCCGCCGCCCTGATGCCTTCCTCGCAGAACCGCATCATCTCCCTGGCCTGCTCCTTGATCCCGGCAAGATCGTCGGCCTTCAGCGCGGCTCCGGCATGGCGCGCGGCATGGAAAAACGCTCCGGCTGCCTCGTCGTAGTCGCACTCCTCCGCCACGTCCATGGCAGCCTGGGCGGCCTCTTCGGCCTTTTTCGAGTATTTTCGCGCCTCGGAGAGGCTTTCCTCCCTCACCACCCGCCGGGCGTAACGGCAGGCAACATCCCCATGAATGGCGGCGTCGGCGCATTCGGCCAGGGCCGGCACCGGAGTGAATATGCAGCAAAGCACGGCCAAGTGTATCAGGCGTCTCATGGGACCTCCTGGAATCCTGAAATCCGCTTCGTATCAGGTCTCCATTTCTATCAGAGGGCGACAGGTTTATCAAACCTTTCCTTTACCAAGATACTCTCCCTGCGGACATAATCCATTGAAAGGCTTACCCTGATAAATGCTTGACAAATTTTACCTGGCGTATTTCACTTGAGACCGTCCTAGAGATCATAATTCTGTTCTCCTCCCCTTAGCTAAGAGGAAGCGGGGGGTGTTATGCTGATTTCCATGCGGAAACTCTGGAAAAATGTTATGAGGGACGGGTCGGGGCTTTCACGGAGCCTCTCGTACGGTTTCAGTGCAATCAGGTGACTCACGGAAAAGCGCCTGAATCCGGCAGAGTATTAGAACCGTGCGCAGGATGGCGACCGTTTACGAGGGGCTTCGGGGAAGTTCCGACCCGTCCCCTGTCGACACTTTCCGGACAGAAACTAGCTTCATCCTCCCTCTTATTCTTAAAAGGGAGGATCTCAAACGCCATACACAAAGCGGTGTAGGTTTCCGTTTCGGAAAATCACTACTTAGTATTCCGTTGCAATCAAGGGTTTCATTTATGCTCCTGCGTCTGTTCCTGCTGTGTTCCATCGTACCCATCATCGAGATCTGGCTCATCATCAAGATCGGCCGCGTCATCGGCGCCCTTCCGACCGTGGGCCTGCTCCTCGTCGTCTCCGTGACCGGGGCCTGGCTGGCCAGGTCCCAGGGGCTGCGGGTCGTCACCGACATCCGCGACGAACTGGCCGCCGGCCGTCTGCCGGCCGCCCACCTGCTGGACGGCGCCATGATCCTGGCAGGCGGCATCCTGCTCCTCACCCCCGGTTTCTTCACCGACTTCCTCGGCCTGTTCTTCCTCATCCCCGCAACCCGCACCCTGCTGAAGCGCTGGCTGCGAAACCGGCTGGAGCGGGGCCTCTCCCGGGGGGCCATCATCGTCCATCGCAGGTGATACCGCATGAAGCGTGAAGACAGGATACGCCTGAGCATCGCCCGGGAGGCGGCCCGCATCATGTACGAGGAGGGGGTGAAGGAGTACCGGGACGCAAAAAGAAAGGCGGCTAGGGCCTTCGGCCCGGAAAAGGAGCTCTCCCTCGGCTCGCACCTCCCCTCCAACGCCGAGATCCACGCGGAGCTGGCCGCCCTGGTCAGGATGCACGAGGGAGATGCCCAGCCGGACCGGCTGCTGCGGATGCGGCTCAAGGCGCTTGCCTGGCTGGAGCTGTTCGAGCCGTTCCGCCCCTTTCTGGTCGGCTCGGTCCTGACCGGCACCGTGCGGGAGCAAAGCGACATCGACCTGCACCTGTTCGCCGACTCGCCCGAGAAGGTGGAGCGCCTGCTGGACGGGCGGGACATCCCCTATGATCCGGAAACGGTGACCATCCGCTACGGCAGCGAGATCCGTGACTATTATCACCTTTACCTGGAAGACGACGGCATCGTTATCGACTGTACGGTCTACGACCCGTCGGAACGGCACCGCAAGCCCAAGAGCAGCATCACCGGCCGCCCCATGGAACGGGCCGACGCAACCCGCCTGTGGGAGCTGATCGCCGAATCGGCGACCTCATGAGAAACCGACTCCTGGAAATATTCGACACCCTGCTCGACGCCTACGGCCCGCGCTTCTGGTGGCCGGCCGAGACCCCGTTCGAGGTCTGTGTGGGGGCCATACTCACCCAGAACACCAACTGGGGGAACGTGGAAAAGGCCATCGTCAACCTGAAGGGAGCGGGACTGCTGTCGCCGGAAGGGCTGCGGGAGGTGCCGGTCGAACGTCTGGCCGGGCTGATCCGGCCGGCGGGCTACTTCAACGTCAAGAGCGCCAGGCTGAAGGACTTCATCGGCTGGCTCTACCGGGAGCACGCCGGCAGCCTGGGTGACATGTTCGACACGGACTGGCATCGTTTGCGGAAGGAACTGCTCGGGGTGAGGGGCATAGGCCCCGAGACCTGCGACTCCATCCTCCTCTACGCCGGCCACAAGCCCTCGTTCGTGGTGGACGCCTACACCATGCGTCTCTTCTCGCGCCTGGGGCTCATCCCGGAGAGCGCGGGCTACGAAGGCGTGCGGACCCTGTTCATGGACAACCTCCCCCCCGACACCGGGCTCTACAACGAATACCACGCCCTGATCGTGGAGCACTGCAAGACGCTCTGCCGCAAGAAGCCTCTGTGCCCGGATTGCCCGCTCCTCGCCGACTGCCCGTTCGGCCTTCGGCGCCAGGGGGCAGCCGCCCCCTGACCCTCACCTCCCGCGGCATTTTTAAATCCCCTTTCCACTCAAGTTTTTCGACCCACCGCCGATATTAAAACCGGAGGGTATCACCCCGGGGGAAGAGACTTCCCCAAAGCCCCTCGTAATCGGTCACCATTCTTAGCACTGGAATTGCCGTTCCAGCCGACAACCAGACGACACATTTTTCCCGGCTTTGCCCGCCCTGGCGGACCACGGCCGGGGCAGTTCAAACCTGAAGGAGTACCGCGTGCCCCATCAGCACGATAGTATGAAAAGCGACCGGATCCTGAGCGAGCTCAAGCTGCTCAGGGAGAGCCGCACGATCACCGACGTGGACGAGCCGATGGTGACGGTGGTGCTGTTCTCCCTGGACGGCGAGCTGTACGCCTTTCCCGGAGCCAACGTGCTGGAGATCCTCCCGGTGGAAGGGATCAGCCCCATTCCCGGCACCCCGGAGTGCATCCCGGGCCTGATCACGGTACGGGGCGACATCGAATCGGTCATCGATCTGCGCAGGGTGTTGGACCTGCCTCCCCCTGCCGATGCCCAGGGGCAGATCCTGCTGGCAACCGGAGGGGAGGTCCGATCCGGCGTCCTCATCGACGGGGTGGAGGACGTTGTCGATGTCCTCCGCACCTCCATCCTCCCGCCTCCCCGGAACCTGGACCGGCAGACACGGGAGTTTGTCGCCGGGGGACTGGAGCGGGACGGGAGGAGCGTGACCCTGCTGGATCCCGCCGGGGTGTTCGCCCGGGCAGTGGCGCCGTGAACCGGGCCGAGACGGGCGGCTCCATCGAGCGGCTCAGGCTGCTGGTCTTCAGCGCCGGGAGTCTCCGCTTTGCCGCGGACGCGGACCAACTGGCGCAGCTGCGGGAGTATGACCCGTCAGCGAACCAATGCGGGACCTGCTGGTTCCACGAGGCGGTCGGCCTGGACGGGGTCGACAGGGAGGCCGTGGTGCGTCCGGAGGTGTACGTCGTCAGGCAAGGCGCTCAGGAGTACGGTTTCATAACCAATGCCCCGGAGGACCTCATCGAGCGGGATGCGGGATCGCTCAGGCCCCTCCCTTCCCTGGTGGAGCCGTTCTCCCTGGTCCGGGGGATCTGGGCCGCCCTGCCGGTTGAGCGTTACGGAATTATTCTGCTGGTCGACTTTTTCCGGCTGGCCGCAAGCCCCGGCCTCCGGTCCGGGCAAGGAGATACGCCATGATGATACGCAGCAAGCTTACCCTGCTGAACATCCTGCTGGTAACCGCAGCCATCACCATCACCACGATCTTTTCCCTTCTCCAGATCCGGCGCGATGCGGAAAACCAGGCCAGGAACGTCCAGGAATCCCACATCAAGACCTTCTGGGAACTGCTCCGGGCCAAGGGCGACGCCTTCTCCATCAGGGAGGGGAAACTCCTGGCCGGTGATTACGTCATCAACGGCAATTACGAGCTGCCGGACAAGATCAAGGAGATTTTCGGGGGCACGGCCACCATCTTCATGGGCGACCGGCGGGTGTCCACCAATGTCCTCACCCCAGAGGGAGGACGCGCGGTCGGCACGCTGCTGGAAGGTCCACCGCGCGATGCAA
Organism: Geobacteraceae bacterium; assembly: GCA_029975275.1. Classification (GTDB taxonomy): domain Bacteria; phylum Desulfobacterota; class Desulfuromonadia; order Geobacterales; family Geobacteraceae; genus RPRC01. The sequence continues at coordinate 9,973 of JARKPN010000061.1, forward strand.
TGTTCCGGGACGGCAAGCCGTACCGGGGGGAGGCCGATATCTTCGGGGTCCCCTACTTCACCGCCTACGACCCCATACGCAACGGACGGGGAGAGGTCATCGGCGCCTTGTACGTGGGGGTGAAGAAGAGCGATTTCTTCGCCGCCTACGACCGCCTGAGGAGCGGCTGCATCCTGATCGCCATAGTTGTCGGCGGGTTCTTCGGCCTGATCTCCGTGTTCCTGGTGCAGAAGCTCCTGTCGCCGCTCAAGGCGATGGTCGAGAAGCTGAGGGAGGCGTCCCACAACGGAAGGGAGGTATCGGACCTGACCATCCGGCTGGACGACGGGACCAGGGACGAGATCGGCCTGGTGGCCGGCGAGTTCAACTCGCTGCTGGAAAAGATGCAGGAGATCATCTCCCTGGTCACCACCGTAACCAATTCATTCGCCGGCACCATCGCCACCGCGGTCCATCACCAGGCCAGCTTCACCTCCCAGCTGTCCAGCTCGGTCTCGGAGATCTCGTCCACCATGGAGGAGTTCACCTCCACCGCCAGCCAGATAGCCGAGCACAGCCAGGGTGTGGCCGAGATCGCCGAGACCACCCTCCTGGACATGAAGGAGGGTGCTGCCAAGTTCGAGATCCTGGCCGCCAAGATGGCAGAGATCAACAGCGACAACCAGGCCGGCATCCGGGAGATCGTGGACCTGGGGAGAAAATCCAAGGAAATCACCAAGATAATGGGGATCATCAACACCGTTGCCAACCAGACCAAGCTCATCGCCTTCAACGCGGCCCTGGAGGCGGCAAGCGCCGGCGAGGCCGGCAAGCGGTTCGGGGTGGTGGCCACCGAGATACGGCGACTGGCCGACAACGTGTTCGAATCCACCAGCGAGATCGAGGGGAAGATCAACGAGATCCTGGAGGCGGTGAACAGGCTGGTCATCAACTCGGAAAAGAGCTCCAAGGGAATCGGCGAGGGGCTGGAGTACACCACCCGGACCAATGTCGTGCTCGACGAACTGGTGGCAGGGGCCGAATCCACCGCCGACGCGGCCCGCCAGATATCGCTCTCCACCCAGCAGCAGCAGACCGCCAGCAGCCAGGTGGTGATTGCGCTGCGGGACATCGAGGAAGGGGTGCGTTTCAACTCCGGCTCCATCCAGCAGACCAGCGAGATAAGCGTCAACCTGACCGAGATGGCCGTCAAGCTGGGCAAACTGGTCGGGGAGTTTTCCATCGGCAAGGGGGTCAACCTGGCCATGGATGACCCGGCCTGCGCCGCGGGCGGGGAGACGGCCGCGCAGTGAGCAACGCCTCGCCGACCAGACCCGTCAGGGTGCTCGTGGTTGACGGCTCCTCTGCCGCCCGCAAGGTGATCGTCGCCCAACTCGCCACGGACGCCGGCATCGAGCTGGCGGGCGAGGCCGGCAACGGTGTGGATGCGGTCAGGATGGCCGGGGAGCTCCGTCCCGATCTGGTGACCATGGATATGGAGCTGCCCGGCATGGGCGGACTCGGTGTCATCGAACAGATCATGACCACCCGGCCGGTGCCGATCCTGGTGCTGGCCGCACGCGACGACGCCGACACCGCCTTTGCCGCGCTGGCCAAGGGAGCGCTCGAGGTGATGGAGAAGCCCGGCGCCAAATCCGGCGCCGCCCAATTGACCAGAAAGGTGCGGCTCCTGGCAGGGGTCAAGGTCATAACCCATATCCGGCGGGACAGGAAACCCCGGGAAACAGCGGTACGGCAGGCAGGTACACCGTCGGCCGACGCCGTGAAAGGGGCCGTGGCCATAGCAGCCTCCACCGGCGGTCCCCGGGCGCTTGCCGCCATCCTCTCGGGCCTGCCGGCCGATTTCCCCGCTCCGGTGCTGGTGGCCCAGCACATAGCGGAAGGTTTCTGTGGCGGAATGGTGGAGTGGCTCAACGCCGGTTCGCGCCTGCCGGTGCGTATGGGCGCGCACGGTACGGTCATGGAGCCGGGCAGGGTCTATGTCTCCCCTTCGGACTGGAACATGGCAGTGGAGCCCGACGGCAGGCTGGTCCTCATGGAGCGGCGTCCGGGCCAGATCTACCGCCCCTCCTGCGACACGCTGCTGGGGTCGGTGGCGTACGCCTTCGGATCCTCGTGCGTCGGCGTGATCCTGACCGGCATGGGGAGCGACGGCGTGGCCGGTATGGCGCAGATCCGCGCCGGAGGCGGGGTCACCATTGCCCAGGACGAGGGGAGCTCGGTTGTCTTCGGCATGCCCAAGGCCGCCATCGACCGGGGGTGCATCGACCTGGTGCTCACCCTCGACAGGATCGCCGCCGAACTGGTCAAGCGATTGTGGCGCCCGTTCCCGACTCCGGCCGCGTCCCCGCTGCGGGATGAAGGAAGGTGCGGGCGATGAACCTCTCCCCCTTCCGACAGGTACTGGAGAAGAAGTGCGGCCTCATCTTCCCCAACGAGAAGGCCGCCATCCTGGAGGCAGGCATCCGGAACAGGATGGATGCCTGCGCCGTGACCTCGCCCGTGGAGTACCTGTTCCTCCTCACCGCCGACCGGTGGGAGTTCGGGAGGCTGATCGATCTCCTGACCATCAACGAGACCTATTTTCTGCGGGAACCGGTCCACTTCACCCTCCTTGCCCGCCGGATCGTTCCGGAGCTGCTGACGGGAAAAGAGCCGGGGAAGAAACTGAAGATCCTGAGCGCAGGATGCTCCACCGGCGAGGAGGCCTATTCCGTGGTCATCTCGCTGGCCGAGCGGTTCGGCAGGGATTTCCTCGGCGGGGTGTCGGTGTTCGGGGGGGATATCGACACCACCGTAATCGCCGGGGCGCGTCAGGGGGTTTTCGGCAAGCGCTCCTTCAGGGAGTTTCCGGAACACCTGCTGGAGAAGTACTTCGAACCGTGCCGGGACGGCCTCTTCCGGATAAGGGACTGGCTGAGAGACGCGGTGGAGTTTATCCCGCTCAACCTCCTGGAGGCGGAGTACCCTCCGGCCCTGGGGGATAGCGACGTCATCTTCTACCGGAACGTGTCCATCTATTTCTCGCCGGAAGTCCGTAACGAGATATTCACCCGCCTGGCGGCAAGCCTGAACCAGGGGGGATACCTGGTGGTCAGCCCCTCGGAGACCTTCTGCTACAACAAGGGGGCGCTCTCGCTGACGCCGCTGGAAGGGGCCTTTTTCTACCGGAAGGGAGTCGCGGGGGAGAAGGCGCCCGTCAGGCCAGCTTCCGGCCGGCGGGTCTCACCAGCAAGAAAAACCGTCGTCGCCGGAACCCTCCTCTCCCCGAAACTCCGCCCTCCTCTCGCGGACGGGAGGAGGGAAGGACGCTCCCCTGCCGAGAGGGACGAGACGGTCCGTTCTTGCGTCCCTGCCGCGCCTCCCCCTTCCGCCGGTGCGCCGGCTTCGTTCGAGCAGGCCCTCGGGCTTGCCACGGCAAAGGAGTACCAGGCCGCACTGGAGCTGCTGGACAGGCTGACGGAGAACAGGGCCGAGGCGGCCCGGGCGCACACCCTCCGGGGCGGGATCCTTCTGAACCTTTCCCGGCCGGACGAGGCCCGGGCCGCGTGCCTGGCGGCCCTGGAGGCAGACGGCTTCTCCCTGGAGGCCACCCTCTGCCTCGGCATCCTCGCCCGACTGCAGGGAGACGGAACCGAGACCCTGCGCAGGTTCCGCGAGGCGGTCTATCTCAGACCCTCCTGCTGGCCGGCCCACTACTACCTGGGGGAGAGCTATCTGGAGCAGGGAGAGGCAGGGCTTGCCCGACGGGAATACGAGGTCATCCTGAAACTGCTGAAAAAGGGGGACTTCTCCTCCCACGGCATCTCCTTCATGCCTCTCTCCTTCACCCAGGCCCAGTTGGAGACCCTGTGCCGGCGGAGGCTCCTCCCCATGAAAGGGACCTCCAATGGCAATTGATCACGCCAGGCTCCTTGCCAGGTTTCTCCAGGAGGCGCGCGAGCACTGCGCCATCATCAACCGGGGCCTGGTCTCGCTGGAACAGGCCCCGGACGATTGCGGGACCATGAACGGGGTCTACCGTTCCGCCCATACCATCAAGGGTTCGGCCAGGATGATGAAGCTCTCCGCCGTTGCGGTGACCGCACACCGGATGGAGGACCTGCTGGACGCACTCAAGTGCGGCAGGATACCCTTTTCGCGCTCCGCCTCGTCGCTCCTGTTCCGGGGCATCGACGCCGTATCCGGGATGCTGGACCGGGTCGCCGAGGGGCTTCCGCTCCCCGAGCCGGACGAAGTCCTGTGCAACGAGCTGGCGCTGGCGGCCTCCGCTACCTCGGCGGCGCAGGACGATTCGAATGCGCCGCCCGAGCCCGAGGCGGCCCCGGCGACGCCGGCAACCGGCCCGGCAGCCGCAATCCATCCCGGCGCCGTGCCGCGGCTGTCCGTCGGGGACGAGGGAGCGGACGGCGAGGCCTGGGGCCGACAGCGTTCCCTTTCCGGCGAAACCATCCGGGTTTCGTCCGAAAAGCTCGACGGGCTGATAAAGCTCATGGGGGAGGTGGCGGCGGACCGGGGGAAACTGGCCGGGAACCTGGCCCGGCTCGGCGAAGCTCTCCGGCTCTCGCGGGAGCTCAGCGACCCGCTGCCGGCTGCCGGCGACCCCACAGCAATGGAAACCGTCCCGGTTCAAACCGTCCGCCAGCTCCACGAGGCCGTCAACCGGGCCTTCTCCTCCCTGAAGGACGACATCCTGTCCCAGGAACTGCTGACACGCCAGTTGATGGAATCGTCGCTCGCTCTCAGGACCCTTCCCCTTGCCGCGGTATTTGATTCCTTTCCCAGGACGGTTCGGGACATGGCGCTGGCACTCGGCAAGGAGGTCGAATTCACCGTGGAAGGGGGCGATACCGAACTGGACAAGCTGGTGATAGAAAAGCTCGGGGATCCGCTGCTCCATATGATCCGGAACGCCGTGGACCACGGCATCGAAAGCCCCGGCGAGCGCAGGCAGGCAGGCAAGGCGGAAGCGGGCTCCATCCGCCTGTCCGCATGGTACGAAGGCGGGAGCGTCACGGTGGCGCTCAGGGACGACGGCAGGGGTATCTCCCTGGATGAGATCCGGGCCAGGGCGCTGCAGAAAAAGCTCGTCGCCCCCGAGACCCTGAAGACCATGTCCGATACCGAGATCACCGATCTGATCTTCATGCCGGGCTTCAGCACCAGCAGGATTGTGACCGACCTGTCCGGCCGGGGGGTGGGCCTGGACGTGGTGCGCAAGAACATCGTCGAGGAGCTGCGCGGGAGCATCCGGGTCGATTCGCGCGAAGGGAGCGGCACGGCGTTCTACCTGAAGCTCCCGCTGAACCTGGCCCTTTACCGGCTGCTGCTGGTCTCCGCGGCGGGCAGGACTTTCGCCCTGCCGGCCGACTGCGTGGAGGAAGTGCTCACCGTGGCTCGGGAGGAGCTGATAACGGTCGTGTCCAGGAAGGCGCTCAGGCTCCGCAACGAGGTGATCCCGATGGAGGGGCTTGCCCGGCTGCTGGGACTTGCCGGCGGAGCCACGACCGACGAAGACCGCATCCTGATAGCCGTGGTGGCCGTGGGGAGCGAGAAACTGGGGCTGGTCATCGATGCGGTGGTGGACGAAGAGAGCGCGATGGTCAAGCCCCTCCCTTCGCACCTGCGGAACATCAGGATGGTGTCCGGGGTTACGGTGCGGGGACGCCGCGACGTCGTGGCGGTGCTCGGCGCCGCCGCCCTCTGCGCCGCCGCCCGGGAGAGGCAGGGGGTCCGTCCGCCCCAGCAGACCGGAGAAACCCGCAGGGAGCTGAAGGTGCTGGTGGTGGACGACTCAATCAGCACCCGTGAGATCGAGAAGAACATCATCGAGGCCCACGGCTACCAGGTGGTAGTGGCCGGGGACGGTCTGGAGGCGCTGGAAAAGACCCGGGAGCGGAGTTTCGACGTGGTGGTGACCGACATCGAGATGCCCCGGCTGGACGGCTTCAGCCTGACGGAGCGACTGCGGGCCGACGAACGGTACCGCCACACGCCGATCATCATCGTGACCTCGCGGGAACGGGAGGAGGACCGCCGCCGGGGGATCCTGGTGGGGGCCAACGCCTACATAGTGAAAGGATCGTTCGACCAGAGCAATCTCATCGAAACCATCGAGAACCTGGTGGCATGACGGGCTGCGGGACAGACCGCCCGGAAACATGCGGGCGCAATCAAGTAATCCGGCTCGCACTCAAGATGACATCAAACCAAGTAGGGTGGGTGAGGCGACCCGGCCGTAACCCACCGACACAAGGTGCGTTACGCCTCGCTAACACACCCTGCAAAAATGTCTTTTTGAAAGCGAAACGGAATGAATCCCCCTCTCCTGGCGGGGAGGGAGAACTTTGTGAGGTAACGTGATTTGTACGTGGTAAGGGCACTTCGGGGAGTATGAGCTATGAACAGCGCAACAGGGGGCCGGCCGACAGCTGGCGACAACTCCGGAGTCGCCGCCGCCGGCCATCGGCAGAGGCTGCTGGCGGTGCGGGAGAAGTATCTCCACACCCTTCCGGACACCATCACCCGCATCGAGGAGTGCTGGAGCCGCCTGCTGGAGGACCGGTCGGACCGGGACGGGGTGGGCATGCTCCACGGGATGCTCCATACCCTGGCCGGCTCCGCCCCCTCCTTCGGCCTGGCCGAGCTGGGCGACGCGGCCCGCGGTTGCGAAATCCTGTTGCGACGGATCCTCGACGGCGTCGAGTCTCCGGCTGGAGAAGTCTGGGAGAGGGTCGGGGATGCCATCGACGGGCTGCGGGGGGCGTACGCCTCCTCTGAGCTGGAGGAGCGGGCCCGGCTGCGCTTCGGCGAGGAGGTGCCCGATTCGGCCGCGCCCCGTCCCGCCGGTAAGCTGGTGTACCTGGTGGAGGACGACCTGAACCTGCTGCGGAACCTGAGCGTACAGATCGAGTGCTTCGGCTACCGGGTGCGCGGCTTCGCCGGGCTGGCCGAGGTGCGCAGGAGCGTCGCGGAGTCGCCGCCTTCGGCCATCATCATGGACCTGGTCTTCCCGGAGGGGAATATCGCCGGCGCGGAGACCATCGTAGAGATCCAGCGGGACGCCGAGCGGCATATCCCGGCCATCTTCATCTCCCAGCGGGACGACTTCACCGCCCGGCTCAATGCGGTGCGGGCCGGGGGGGACGCCTATCTCACCAAGCCGCTCCATATCAGCCGGCTCATCGACAAGCTGGACCAGCTGACCATGGACCGGGAAGCGGACCCATACCGGATCCTGATCATCGACGACGACCCGGAGCTCTCCAACTACTATGCGCTGATACTGGAGCAGTATGGGATGGTGGCCAGGGTGGTCAACAATCCCCTGAAGATCATCGAGCACATGGTCGAGTTCAATCCAGAGCTGATCCTGATGGACATGTACATGGACGGCTGCGACGGTTACGAGCTGGCAAGCATCATCCGCCAGATGGAGGCCTACGTCAGCATCCCGATCGTCTACCTGTCGTCCGAAACCAGGAAGGATCTGCAGCTGCGCGCCCTGCGCATCGGTGCGGACGAGTTCCTCACCAAGCCGATCCGGCCGGAACACCTCTATTCGTCGGTGGTCATCCGGGCGGAGCGGATGCGCATCGTCCGCTCGTTCATGGAGCAGGACAGCCTGACCGGACTACTGAACCACACCAGAACCAAGGAGCAGCTGGACCTGGCGGTGCTGCGCGCCAGGCGGGGCGGAGGGTGCTTCTCCTTTGCCATGATCGACATCGATGGGTTCAAGTCCGTAAACGACACCTACGGACACCTGACCGGCGACCGGGTCATTGTGATCCTCTCCCGCCTGCTCCAGCAACGCCTCAGGAAGAGCGACATCATCGGCCGGTACGGGGGCGAGGAGTTCGCCGTGGTCCTCATCGACACCAATGCCGAGCAGGCCTTCCGGGTCCTGGACGAGATCCGGCGCACCTTCGAGCAGGTACGGCACGAGTCGGACAGCGGCGACTTTTGCGTCACCTTCAGCTGCGGCATCGCATCGTTCCCCTGCTTCCACGATCCGGTGACCATCACCAGGGAGGCGGACAAGGCCCTGTACGAGGCGAAGCGGCTCGGGCGCAACCGGGTGGTGATCCGGGCGCCCGAGCCGGACGGGCAGTCGGAGCGCATGAGGTGGCTGACGATCGCTGAGTAAGAATCATCACTGTCGAAAAATGCGGTCACCGAGAGGATATCAGGCAATGAGCAAGGGATCGGGAAGAATACTGGTGGTGGATGACGACCCGTTCGTGGGGGAGATGCTGGCCATCGTCCTCGAAGGGGAGGGGTACGAGGTCACCGCGGCGTGCGGGGGGCGGGAGGCGCTGGAAGCGCTGGGCCAGGGGACCGGTACCGCCCTGGTGCTGACCGACATGCTGATGCCCGGCATGGACGGGCTGGAGCTGACCAGGGAGATCCGGAAGCTGGACGGCCGGGTCCCGGTGCTGGTCCTGAGCGCCCGGAACGATGAGGAGTTCCGGCAATTGGCGGCGGAAAGCGGCGCCCGGGGATGCCTGGTCAAGGACGAAGAGCTCATGGAGCGGATCGGGACCGTGGTGGCGGAAACGCTGCGGGGAGTCTCCAACTAGTGTCCTGTGCGGTTAGCTCACCGCAAGAATTCCGAGGAATTTTGGTTCCTGGCAAGGCGCGGCGACACAGGCCTAGCGGGGTCTAAGCCGAGGAGCCGGGACGCGGCCAGGGGCCAAAAGGCCCGGAATTGTAAGGAAGGAATTAGCCGCACAGGACACTGGTTTCCATCCGGATCGTGTCGACAGGGGACAGGTCGGAACTTCCCCGAAGCCCCTCGTAATCGGACGCCGGACTTCACCGGAGCAAGGGCTGTCGTGCCGGGATCGGGCGCTGTCCCGCG
>JARKPN010000067.1 GCA_029975275.1 Geobacteraceae bacterium
CCGTCCGTCTCTTTCGTGGTGACGCCGATCCTGCGCAGGTCCGCCAGTGTCCGTTCCAGTGTCGCGATGCTCCCATCGGTTGCGGCAAGCGCCGACTTGATCTCCTCGGCGCGGCCGTACTCGTGGCAGCGGGTGCAGTCACGGCGGTTGATCAGCTCAATGGTGGCCGTGACCACCCGGTGACTGCCGTGACAGGTGACGCAGGTGGGGCCTCCCGAACCCAGAGCCCTGCCGTGGGCGCTCTCGAGGTAGTCCTCCCTGACCCCGACGTGGCATCGGCCGCAGAAGTCGGGGATATCCGATTCCTTCGGGACGCCGATGAAGCCCCGCTCCGGGCTCATGGCCATGGCGACGTCGGTGGGGTCGCCGCCGTGGCAGCCGTGGCAGGAGACGCTGTTGGCCTCGTGTACGCTCCCCTTCCAGAGCGTTACCGGTTCACCCAGACTCCCGGTCTGCGCGCCGTGACACTGGAGGCAGACCGTCCCGGACGGTAGGGCCGCGGACGGGACGAGAAGGACAAGCAGCAGGAGCGTGATTGTCGCTGTCGCAGGTTTCATGAGAAGTGCCCCCAGATGGAAAGGCCGATGAAGGCCATGAGCCCGAGAAAGAAGCAGGTGACGAAAACCGGCCTCCTGCTCGGGCGGCGCTCCCTGGATCGGTCGATGAAGGGGAGCAGCAGCAGGAAGGTAACCGCCGCGCCCTGCACCGCCAGTCCCAGGAATTCGTTCGGGAAGATTCGGAGCGTCTGGTAGGCCCAGAGGAAATACCACTCGGGCTTTATCCGCTGCGGGGTGACAAAGGGGTCGGCCGGTTCGAACGCGGCCGGCGGGAAGAACAGCCCCGGCACGAAAAAGATCACCGAGGCCAGCAGGGCGAGAAACAGGAAGATAACGGCGATGTCCTTGGCCACGTAATGGGGGAAGAACGGGATGCCGCCGGGGTGCTCCTCGTGGTGAAACGTCCGCGGCGGCTCGGGGGGCTCATACCCCGGTCCGAAAGGTGGTCGCGAGATCCCGGTCCGTCGCACGCAGAACAGGTGGAAGGCCACCAGGAGGCCGAAGACGAACGGAAAACCCATCACGTGGAGGGCGAAGAACCTCCCCAGGGTCGGTTGCCCCACCTGGGCACCGCCGCGAAGGAAACGGACCACCGCGTCGCCGATGAGCGGGATCTCGTCCGGGCTTTTGGTGGCGACCGTGGTTGCCCAGAAGGAGAGCTGGCTCCAGGGGAGGAGGTAGCCGGTCAGGCACATCCCCAGCGACAGCAGCAGGATCAGGAACCCTGCCACCCAGGTAAGCTCCCTGGGGCTTTTGTAGCTGTTCATGAAGAGCACCGAGAGCATGTGCAGCAGCAGGGCAAGGACGATGAAGTTGGCGCCGACGGCATGCAGGTTGCGGACCAGCCAGCCGAAGGGGACCTCGTTCACGATCCGCTGGACGCTGGCGAATGCGTGCTCGGTATTGGGGTCGTAGTAGACCAGCAGCAGGATGCCGGTGATGAACTGGATCGCGAACAGGGTGAGGAGGACCGCTCCCAGGGTGTACCAGACGTTGATGTTGCGCGGGAGGAGGTATTCGGTGAGATTGCGTGCCAGAAGGTCCCTGACCCCCAGCCGCAGGTCGAGAAAGTCGAGAATCCTTTTTTTCAGTTCCATGTCTCGCTCCTGTGCTTCATTGTCCGGATTGAAACTATCCCAGCAGCACGCGGTCCCCGTCCAGGGTAACCGTGATCGGATCCAGGGGACGGGGGGGCGGACCTCCCAGCACCTTCCCTTGCGCGGAGAAGCGTCCGCCGTGGCAGGGGCAGAGAAACTCGCTCTTGTCGGCGTGCCACTGGATGATGCATCCCAGGTGGGTGCAGATGGCCGAGAAGGCGAGGAATTCACCGGGTGCGTACTGAACCAGGACGGAAGGGTGCCCCTGGTGCTGGATGAACAGGGCTCCGCCCACCGGCACCCGTTCACGCGGGACGGCCGTCTTTTCCCGCGCCCCGCTCTCCTCCCCGGGCGCCAGGTACCTCCACACGGGCCATAGCGCCGCCGCAGCCAGGGTCGCGGTTATCGCGCCGAGACCGAGACCCAGGAATCGCCTTCTGTCGAAGTTCACCATGCATCCTCCCGAAGCGTTTTGGTAGTCAGTAAGTATAAACATCCCAGGGACCTTTGCAAGAGCCGGTTTTCCCCAACGACGCTCCGCCGCGGGTCTTTTCACTTGCTTTGAGGGGCCGATTGCATTACCCTGTAACGGTATTCAGGGGGAGGGACGACCCGTATTCCGGAGGATTCAGATGCAGCACGAGCCCGGCACGACGAAATTCCAGATCGACCTGCGTCGCCATCTGCGGGAACAGAATATCTGCGACAACCTGGTCCATCTCATCTGCGAGATAGCCGAAGCGGGCAAGTACGTGATAAACGCCGTCAGGACCGGCGATCTGGGCGTTGCCGGTACATCCAACCTGTACGGTGAGGAGCAGTTGGCCCTCGACGTGCTGTCCGACAGGATAATCAGGAAGCGCCTCATCCACTCGGGCGTGGTGTGCAACGTACTTTCCGAGGAGATGGACGAGGTCCTCCAGGTGAAGCCGGAGGCTGCAGGGCTCTACTCGGTCGCCTACGATCCGCTGGACGGCTCGTCGCTGGTGGACGTGAACCTTGCGGTCGGCACCATCGTCTCCATCTATTCCGGCTGCGACCTGCTGCAGGTCGGGCGGAAACAGGTGGCGGCCCTGTACATCCTCTATGGGCCGCGGGTGTCTCTGGTCTATTCGGTGGGCAAGGGGGTGCACGAGTTCACCATGAATCACCTGATGGAATACACCCTGACACGGGAGAATATCACCATGCAGCCCGCCGGGAACATCTATGCTCCCGGCGGGCAGCGCAACAAGTACTGCGAGGGAGTGGAGCGTTTCGTCCGCTACCTGGAGGCCAAGGGGGCGAAGCTCCGCTATTCCGGCGGGTTCGTGCCCGACATCAACCAGGTGCTCCTGAAAGGGAAGGGCATCTTCATGTATCCGGCCCTGAACGGTTCGCCGGACGGCAAGCTGCGGCTCCTGTTCGAGCTCAACCCGATGGCCTATCTGGTGGAGCAGGCCGGCGGCGCCGCCAGCAACGGCAGGATGCCGATCCTGGACATCAGGCCGGAAGGGTATGATCAGCGAGTCCCCATATTCATCGGCTGTCGTGAGGACGTGGAAAAAGCATTGGAGTTTGTCAACGAAGCGTAGCCATCCCGGAGG
>JARKPN010000098.1 GCA_029975275.1 Geobacteraceae bacterium
GGGCGGTGTGTACAAGCCCCGGGAACGTATTCACCGCAGCGTTGCTGATCTGCGATTACTAGCGACTCCGACTTCATGGGGTCGAGTTGCAGACCCCAATCCGAACTGAGACCGGCTTTTTGAGATTCGCTCACCCTCACAGGCTCGCAACTCTTTGTACCGGCCATTGTAGCATGCGTGAAGCCCTGGACATAAGGGGCATGATGACTTGACGTCATCCCCACCTTCCTCCGAGTTGACCCCGGCGGTCTCCAATGAGTCCCCGGCATAACCCGCTGGCAACATTGGACGAGGGTTGCGCTCGTTGCGGGACTTAACCCAACATCTCACGACACGAGCTGACGACAGCCATGCACCACCTGTATACCGACCTTACGGGGCGCCCATCTCTGAACGTTTCCGATATATGTCAAACCCAGGTAAGGTTCTTCGCGTTGCATCGAATTAATCCGCATGCTCCGCCGCTTGTGCGGGGCCCCGTCAATTCCTTTGAGTTTTAGCCTTGCGGCCGTACTCCCCAGGCGGGGTACTTAATGCGTTAGCTACGGCACAGAGAACGTGGAATGTCCCCCACACCTAGTACCCACCGTTTACAGCGTGGACTACCAGGGTATCTAAGCCTGTTTGCTCCCCACGCTTTCGCTTCTCAGCGTCAGGAAAGGTCCAGAGAACCGCCTTCGCCACTGGTGTTCCTCCCGATATCTGCGCATTCCACCGCTCCACCGGGAATTCCATTCTCCCCTACCTTCCTCCAGTCAGCCCGTATCGAAAGCAGGCTCAGAGTTAAGCCCTGAGTTTGCACTTTCGACGCAACCAACCGCCTACAAGCTCTTTACGCCCAATAAATCCGGACAACGCTCGCACCCTACGTATCACCGCGGCTGCTGGCACGTAGTTAGCCGGTGCTTCTTCTGCAGGTACCGTCACTCACGCTTCGTCCCTGCTGAAAGCGGTTTACAACCCGAAGGCCGTCATCCCGCACGCGGCGTTGCTGCATCAGGCTTCCGCCCATTGTGCAATATTCCCCACTGCTGCCTCCCGTAGGAGTTTGGGCCGTATCTCAGTCCCAATGTGGCCGGTCGCCCTCTCAGGCCGGCTACCCGTCGACGCCTTGGTAGGCCATCACCCCACCAACAAGCTGATAGGACGCGAGCCCATCCTCCACCACCAAAACTTTCCAACCCCCACCATGCGACAGGAGCTGAATATCCGGTATTAGCAGCCGTTTCCAACTGTTATCCCAGAGTGAAGGGCAGGTTACTCACGCGTTACTCACCCGTTCGCCACTCGTGTACCCCGAAGGGCCTTACCGTTCGACTTGCATGTGTTAAGCACGCCGCCAGCGTTCGTCCTGAGCCAGGATCAAACTCTCCAATGAAAACACAAAAAATGTTCCCCCAGAGAATCCAAACACTGACAAAAATCCATCACGGATCTCATCAAAGGAATCCCAACCCAACCAAACCAAAAGGCCCAGCCAGGCACGGGAAAACAGACACCACAAAACATGATGCCTGCACATAAAAAATGCATTGACTATAAAGCACGCTGTTGAGTTCTCAAGTTTCGGGCACCACCACCAAAATCCCACAGGACCCCAGCGAGGCAACTCAGCAAACAATACCAGACCAAAACCACCAAGTCAAAACCCAGCAAACCAGGCCCAGCACCATCCACCAACCCATCAAAAGACCACCAAAAACAACCCC
>JARKPN010000123.1 GCA_029975275.1 Geobacteraceae bacterium
CTTCCTTGTGACGGGTGATCAACGGACGGGAGATCGCCGTAGAGATAGTGTAGCGTCATCCATGAGAAAAACAATGCGACCGTGCATTCCGGCCTTTGCAGTTGGCCCTGGGAAGAAAATGCTATATAGTTGGTGTCTATCCGGAAACTTCTGGAAAATGTCCGTCAGGGTCGGACCGGGGTTTTCACGGAGCCTCTCGTGCGGACACCCTGCATGTTCGTGGGACAGCCGCCTACTCCGGCATGACGGCCATTGTACCGGTGAAGTCCGGCGTCCGATTACGGGGGGCTTCGGGGAAATTCCGGTCCGACCCCAACCGGTACTTTCCGGATGGAAAACCAGATCAGGAGGATTGGACCATGGCACGAGACATCGACCGGCTCTGTATCGACACCATCCGCACCCTTTCCATGGACGCCGTGCAGCGGGCCAATTCCGGGCATCCGGGCACCCCCATGGCCCTGGCGCCCCTGGCCTACGTGCTCTGGACCCGCCTGCTCCGCTACAATCCCCGCAACCCCGGCTGGTTCGACCGGGACCGGTTCGTCCTCTCCAACGGCCATGCATCCATGCTCCAGTACGCAATGCTCCATCTGTGCGGCTACGACCTGTCGCTGGATGACCTGAAGAACTTCCGCCAGTGGGGGAGCAGGACCCCGGGCCATCCCGAGTACGGACATACCCCGGGCATTGAGACCACCACCGGCCCCCTAGGGCAGGGCTTCATGAACGGCGTGGGCATGGCCCTGGCCGAGGCCCACCTGGCGGCCCTGTTCAACCGGGAGGGGCACGGGATCGTGGACCATTACACCTGGGTGTTCTGCGGCGACGGCGACCTGATGGAGGGTGCCTCCCACGAGGCCGCATCCCTGGCCGGCCACCTGGGGCTCGGCAAGCTGATCTGCGTGTTCGACGACAACCGTATCACCATCGAGGGGAGCACCTCCCTCTCCTGCTCCGACGATACGGCCGGGCGCTTCGAGGGGTACGGCTGGGACGTGCAGGACCTGGGGGATCGGGCCAACGACCTTGACACGCTGGAGGAGGCACTGGCCGCGGCCAGGGACGAGACCGAGCGGCCATCCCTGATTATCCTGCGCTCCCACATCGGCTACGGCGCGCCGCACCGCCAGGACACCCGGGAGGCCCACGGCGAACCGCTGGGCGAAGAGGAAATCCGCCTTGCCAAGAGATTCTACGGCTGGCCCGAGGAGGAAAAATTCCTGGTTCCGGACCAGGTGGCGACCCACATGGGAAGGATGATCGAGCGGGGCAGGGAGCTGGAGCGGGAGTGGCAGGACCGGATGGACGGCTACCGAACGGCCTTTCCCGACCTGGCGGCCCGCTTCGAGGAGGCCCTCTCCGGCAGGCTCCCGCAGGGATGGGATGCCGGGATCCCGGTGTTCGCCCCGGACAAGGGGGCGATTGCCACCCGGGCCGCCTCGGGCACGGTGCTCAACGCCATAGCCGCCAGGGTCCCCTGGCTGGTGGGCGGGAGCGCCGACCTTTCCCCCTCCACCAAGACCCTCATCAGCGGCAGCGCCTACCTGGGCCGGGAGGCATACGGTGAGCGGAACATCGCCTGGGGGATCCGGGAGCACGCCATGGCGGCCTGCTCCTCGGGCATGGCCCTGCACGGCGGGGTCCGCCCCTTTGCCGCCACCTTCTTCATCTTCACCGACTATGCCCGGCCGTCCTTGCGGCTGGCCGCCCTGATGGGGCTGCCGGTGGTCTACGTCATGACCCACGACTCCATCGGGGTGGGCGAGGACGGACCGACCCATCAGCCGGTGGAGCATCTTGCCTCGTTCCGCGCCATGCCCGACATGCGGGTCATCCGGCCCGCCGACGCCAACGAGACCGCCTCTGCCTGGCGCGCCGCCATGGAGCGCACGGACGGCCCCACCATCCTGGTCCTCTCCCGCCAGAACCTGCCGGTGCTCGACCGGACCGGGCTCGGCGGCCCCGAGGGGGTGCTGAAGGGGGCCTACATTCTCGCAATGGAGCAGGCGTCACGGCCGGACATCGTGCTGATTGCCACCGGCTCCGAGGTGCAGCTGGCCCTGGCGGCCCGGGAAGCCCTGGCAGTGGAGAATATTGCCACAAGGGTGGTGAGCATGCCCTGCTGGGAGCTGTTCCGGGAGCAGGGGCGGGAATACCGCGACCAGGTCCTCCCCCCCGGAATCGGTGCCAGGCTGGCGATTGAGGCGGGCTCCTCCCTCGGCTGGCGGGAGTGGGTCGGCGACCGGGGAGGGGTCATCGCGGTGGATCGCTTCGGCGCCAGCGCGCCGGCGGGTGAGCTCTTCGAGCGCTACGGCTTCAGCGTGGAGCACGTGGTGGCCCGGGCAAAGGAGATAATCGGCCGCCAGCGGCCGGGAGGGCGGCATGTCACTCGACAAATACCGTGAGAAGCGCGACTTCGGCAAATCACCGGAACCGGCCGGAGAGGAAAACCTTCCTCTGAAAGCCGACCGGGAGCCCAGGCTCTACGTGATCCAGAAACACCGGGCCAGCACCCTTCACTACGACCTGCGGCTGGAGGACGACGGGGTGCTGAAGAGCTGGGCTGTCCCCAAGGGGCCGAGCCTCGACCCCTCTCAGAAGCGGCTCGCCATGGAGGTGGAGGACCACCCCCTGGAGTACGGCGGTTTCGAGGGGAGCATCCCGGCCGGGGAGTATGGTGCCGGCAAGGTCATCGTGTGGGACCGGGGGACCTTCGAGCCCCAGGGAGAGGGTGAGAGCTTCGGCGGGATGCTCGCAAAGGGGGCCGCCAAGATCCGGATCTCCGGACAGAAGCTGAACGGTGGCTTTGCCCTGATCCGGACCCGCTGGGGAGGGAGGGACAATAGCTGGCTCCTGATCAAGGAGAAGGACGGGCACGCCCGGCCAAGCTATGACGTGACCGCGGCGGAGCCGCTGTCGGTCCTGACCGGAAGGGACGTGGACGAGGTGGAGTAAGGCCGGTTAAGTGTCTTCAGTTGGATCATCCAATCAACGAAAAGGAAACGCACTATTTCATGGACGAAGTTCATATCATCGGTCAGGAGCTGCTCGACGGAGTGACCCGCGAGGCCAAGGTCTCGGCGCGGCTGCGGAAGAACCGCAACCTCCATGCGGGCGACGAGGCCCGCTGCCACCGGCTGTTCAACGCCATGGAGCCGGACTCCTACATCCCACCCCATCGTCACCTCGGGCCGGAGAAGGACGAGACCGTCATCTGCGTCAGGGGCCGGCTCGGCGTGATCTTCTTCGACGAGCAGGGAGGCGTCAGTGGCAAGGCGATCCTCGCCCCCGGAGGCGACCCCTTCGGCGTGCACATCCCGGCGGGAGAGTTCCACACCTTTGTCTCGCTGGAGAGCGGGACCGTGTTCTTCGAGTCCAAGGCCGGCCCGTACCGTCCCCTGTCCCCCGAGGAGAAGGCCCCCTGGGCGCCCGGGGAGGGGAGCGCCGAGGCGGCCGGTTACCTGGCGTCGCTGCGGATGTGCTGGTGATACGGTGATGGCGGTCTTTCGCTTCTCCCTGTTCCTGATCCTGCTTCTTGTGGCCGTTTTTCCGGCCCAGGGGGCCTCGATTCGTCCCATGGCAGGGATCGGTATTCTGTTTCTCCGGCCGTTTGTGCCGGAAAGAGCGGACGAGCTGAAGGTCATACCCCTCTATGCCGAACCGGGCATCGTTCGGCTCGCGGAACTGGACGCAGCCCGGTTCCCGTCGCTGGACCCCGCGGTAACGCAGCACCCCGGCCAACGTGCCGTGGCCGTGCTGGAAAAACGGCGGGAGTGGCTCAGGATAGCCTATGACGACGCCGGGCGGGAGGGATGGATCAGGCTCAGGCGCTTCTGGGACTATCTTCCGTGGATGGATTTCCTTCCCGGCCGGAGCGCCCGCCTGCTGCCGGGGTTGCGCGAGACACTGACCCGGCTGCGACGGGAGCCCTCGAACGACTCCGCGTCGTCGGTCCGGTTCGCGCCCGACCGGGTATTCCGCATTGTATCGATACGGGACGACTGGGCCCGGGTCACGGCGGATGGGGCCGTCGACGGCTGGCTCCGCTGGCGTGACGCCGACGGACGGCTCATGTTCGCACTGGAGGCGCCTGTTCCGTAATAAACTGTTGACTCACCGTATACCGCTGTGCTATTTCACTTGAGCATGAAAGCGATCCGCATGGTAAAATCCGCAGCAGCACGAGCTATCAGCGCCGCGGCGCGTAAAGCCGCACGTGCACCCGCCGCCATGTGAGTTTCCGCTATAATCCGTAGTATTCTCAAGGGCCGTGGGCGCACCCACGGCCCTTTTTCTTTTCGGACAACGGCGTCTTCTACATATCAAAGGAGTTTCATCGGGGGAAGCAATGAGAAACGAGCTCGTCAATCCGGCTGCCGGAGAACTGACCTACGAGATCCGGAACATCGTCAACGTGGCGGAAAAGCTTCAGCAATACGGGGTCAGGATCAACTGGGAGAACATCGGCGATCCCATCGCCAAGGGAGAGAAGGTGCCCTGCTGGATGAAGGAGGTGGTGGTCCGGGAAGTGATGAACGACGAGACCTACGGCTACTGCCACACCAGGGGGGTGCTGGAGACCCGGAAGTTCATCTGTGGGCTGACCAACGGCAGGGGCGGGGCGCAGATCACCCCGGACGACATCATCTTCTTCAACGGACTGGGGGACGCCATCGCCAAGGTCTACGGCACCCTGAAGCCCGAGACCCGCATCCTCACCCCGTCCCCCACCTACACCACCCACTCGACCGGCGAGATGGCCCACGCCAACGCCGCCTCGGTCAGCTACCGGCTCCAGCCCGAGAACAACTGGTACCCGGACTTGGACGACCTCAGGAACCACGTCAAGTACAACCCTGCCATTGCCGGGATACTTATCATCAACCCGGACAACCCCACCGGCATGGTCTATCCCGAGCACATCCTGCGCGAGATCGTCGATATCGCCCGGGAGTACGGCCTGTTCATCATTGCCGACGAGGTCTACAACAACATCGTCTACAACGGCGAGAAGACGCTGCCCCTCTCCGCGGTGGTCGGCGACGTGCCGGCCCTTGCCATGCGCGGCATATCCAAGGAGTTTCCCTGGCCCGGCTCGCGCTGCGGCTGGATCGAGTTCTATAACACCGAAAAGAACGGCCGGTTCAGGAAATACGTAAACGCCATCCTCAACAGCAAGATGAACGAGGTCTGCTCCACCACGCTGCCGCAGAAGGCCCTCCCGGCGATATTCTCCCATCCCGAGTACCGGCGGTCCCTGCAGGAGCGGATCGACCGCTACGAGCGGATGAGCAACATCGCCTACGACCGCCTCAGGGAGGTGCCGGGGCTGCTGGTGAACCGGACCAACGGCGCCTTCTACATGGCGGTCGCCTGCAGCGAAGGGCTCCTCACCCACAGACAGACCCTTCCCATCGGGAACCCCGAGGTGCGGGAGCTGGTGGAGGGGCTGGTCAACGCGCCCGGGGTGTCGCCTGACAAGCGGTTCGTCTACTACCTGCTGGCCAATACCGGGATCTGCGTGGTGCCGCTCTCCTCCTTTTCCACCACCCTGCAGGGCTTCCGGGTCACACTGCTGGAGAAGGACGAGGTGGAGTTCCGGCGGATCTTCGAAACCCTGGCCGGTAAGATCGAGGAGTATATCCGCTCCTGATCCCTTTCCTGAAACGAGCAGAGGCGGGTGCTCCGCTACAGCACCGCCCTGGCTACGGTGACCGCCAGGACCTCCCCGGCGCCCGCGGCTTTGAGTGCACGGGCGCATTCCGTGACGGTGCCCCCCGTGGTGTAGACGTCGTCTACCAGGAGGAGACGTCTCTCCCGGAACCGCGACGGATCGGCCACGCGGAAGGCGCCCCGGACGTTCCGCCTCCGGTCGTCCGCGGCAAGGCCTGTCTGCGGCTCGGTCCAGCGGATCCGGCGCAGGTTGTCCACCGACAGGGGAATCCGCCACTGTTTCGCCAGCACGCGTCCCAGCAGCTGTGCCTGGTTGAATCCCCTCTCCCGCAGCCGTCTGCGGTGCAGCGGCACCGGAACGATGAAGTCGGCCCCGCCGGCCGGGACGAAGTCTGACAGGGACTCCGCGGCCAGGAGACCCAGGGGACGGGCCAGGTGCACCTTTCCGCCGTATTTGAAGCGGTGGATGAGCGCCTGAACCGGACCCTCGAAGCGGGCCGCGGACCGGGCCGCGTCAAAAGGGGGACGGGTCGTGAGGCACGGCCCGCACGGATGGTCGATGCCGTCCTCCGTGGCGAAGGGGAGGCCGCAGACCGGGCAGAGGGGGGAGCGGACGGGCGCCACCTTGTCCCGGCACGCGGCGCAGAGGTGGATCTCTCCGGCGTCCGGGACAAAGCTCCGGCAGACATGGCAGAGCGGCGGGAAAAAGGTGTCGAGCAGTGCCCTGAGGAACAAGGCTCAGAGCCCCAGGTCCTCGTTGACGACCAGCACGCGCAGATCGGTGTACCTGGGCTTGCGCTCCAGCACGGTGACGACCCGGCAGATCCGTTCCGGAGAGTCGCAGTCGGAGCAGAAGCCGGTGGTCGCGCAGGGCGTCTTGTAGTTCAGCCTCCTGGCATTGGGGGGCGAGGCCCATTCCTTCACCCGCCGGACCGCTGCGGCCGTGTCGCCGTCCACCAGCTTGTTGCGGCCCGCCACCACTACGACCTTGCCCGGGCCGAAAAACATTGAGCCGACCCGGTTGCCGATGGCGTCGATGTTCACCAGACAGCCGGACAGGGTAAGGGCGTTGGTCCCGGAGAGAAACAGGTCGCAGGTGAGCTGGCGGCGCATGATATCCAGCCGCTCCTCGAAGGCGAGCCCGGGCGCCGAGTGGTTCAGCAGCTCCTTCCCCTTTTCCAGCAGCCGCGGTGCCACATCCAGGTCCTTCACGCTCATGGAGCCGCCGAACCCTACGGAGCGGGCGCCCTCGGACTCGGCGATGATATGGTCCGCCGCCTCCTTGGCCGTTTTGCAGTAGACGGCGCCGAAGCCGTTCTTTTCAAGCGCCTCGACCGCTTTCAGACACTTCCGTTCCCAGGTCCAATCCACCAGTTCGCGGGTCAACGACATGGTTTTTCCTCCTTGTTCCGTACTGAAAGATTATCTTTTGCCTTGAAAGCCCATTGAATTGCCTGAACAGGTTTTGTCTTCCGCAATCCCCCTCATCCGCCCCTGTTTCGTCATATGAGACGGCTCTCACAGCATAGCAGAACACGTCGCGCAGGTAAACAGCCGACCGGCTGTTTCACCCCTCCTTGCCGAGCGGCGGTAGCCAGGAATACCTTGCGGCACGGCCGCTTGAAAGGTATACTGACGCAATGCTCAGCTACCCCCTTTCCATCGCCGACCACGGGCGCAGACTGGACAGTTTCCTGCGCAACCTCCTTCCCGCCTCCTCCGCCTCCTATCTCCACCAGCTCATAAAAGGGGGCGCCGTTCTGGTCAACGGCCTGCAGTCCGCTCCCGACAGGGTTCTCCGGCTGCCCGACAGCGTCGCCCTGAAGGAGACGGGACGGGTAAGGGGGCTCCTTGCCGGTGCCGGGCCCCGGGTTGATATCCTCTACGAGGACGAGTACCTGGTGGCCTTCAACAAGCCGGCCGGGCTGCCGGTGCACCGCTCGGCCGAGCACGGCGGCCGCAACCTGGCTGAGCTGGGACGGGCGGCCTTTGCCGGGCGGGGCGCGCAGGTCAAGCTGTACCCGGTCAACCGCCTGGACAAGGATACTTCGGGGATTGCCGTCATGGCCAAGAGTTCCGCGAATGCGGGCGCGTTGGGGAAACTGTTCCAGGAGGGAGTGGTGGAAAAACGCTACCTGGCGGTCGTGGCCGGCCGGACCGATGCCTCGGGTGTCATCGCCGCCCCGCTGGACGGCAAGGAATCGGCCAGCGGATATAGGGCGCTGTTCACGGGCAAGGGGGTGACCGTCCTTTCGGTGACCCCGTTTACCGGCAGGTCCCACCAGATCCGGCGGCACATGGCCGCCATCGGCCACCCCGTGATGGGGGACCGGCGCTACGGGGGGAAAGCCGTTGCCGGCATGCAGGGCCACGCCCTCCATGCATACCGCCTCTCGTGCACGCATCCGTTTACCGGAACCGGGCTGCGGTTGTTCGCTCCCCTGACCGAGACGTTCGCCGCCTATCTTGCCCGGGTCCTGGGGGAAGAACCGGCGGTGCTGCTCGATTCGCTCATGGATGGCGATCCGCCGCCCGAGACAGGAATGTCTCCATGACCGGGAAGGGAAAAAAGACATGGCCCAGGCGCCTGATGTTCCTCTCGACCGGCGCCGTGCTGCTCCTCATCCTGGGATGGGGGGCGCTTTTCCTCCAGAAGGCCGTCCGCCTGGAGAGCTACAAGACCGAAATACTGGAAGCCCTGCAAGGCACGCTCCATCGCCGGGTCGTCTACGACAGTGGGAGCTTCACCTTCCGCCTCACCCCGTCGTTCACCTTCAGCAAGATCCTGATCATGGAGAAGGACGGTTCGGCCCCCTTTCTCTCGGCGGAGCGGCTGACCTTCAGGATCGCCCTGCTCCCCCTGCTGGAGAGACGGCTGGTGGTGCGGGGAGTGGTGCTGGAAAAGCCCTCGGTCGTCATCAGCCGCGACCCTTCCGGAACGTTCAATATCAGCGACCTCCTCAAGGAGACCGGCAAGGAGACGCCCCTCAGGATCGGGGGAATCACCGTGAAAGGCGGGACGCTGCGGTTCGTCGACCAGGGGACCGGCACGGGCCGGATCGTGACCGTGCTGCACGGGATCGACCTCTCGCTGGGCCGTCTCGCGCGCAGCAGAAACTCCGCCGTGCAGCTGTCCGCATCGGTACTCCAGGCAAGGCAACCGGGCGGGATTGCGATGAAGGGCGATTTCGCCCTGCCGGAAAAGGGCAAACCCCTGACCGGGATCTCGTTTGCCGGGTCCCTGTCCGCCAAAAATCTGGATGTGGGGCATTTCTGGGACTACTACGCCCGGTATGTACCGTTTCAGAAGGTTCACGGCCGGCTTGATCTGGATACGACCTTCAACGGAAGGCTGACCGAGTTCGTCTCCAGGGGGAAGGTCCGTATGGCGGGGCTGCGCTTCGTCTACCCACAGGTGTTTCACGCGGTCCTGACCCCGAAAAGCCTCTCCTTGTCCTACGATATGGAGCTGAATCCAAAGGACATCCTGGTGAAGTCCCTGGACCTGAACGTTGATGCGCTGAACGTCAAGGGGAGCTGCGCGCTGAAGGACATCCCGAGCAGGGACCTCTTCATCGACGCCCGCGCCGTCACCTCCACCTTCCGTCTGGAGGATTTCCGCGGCTACATACCCTACGGGATCATCGACGACGACGCCTCGCAGTATATCGAGCAGCACATCATGGGCGGACTCTACAAACTGGACAAGGGAACCCTTATCGGCCGGGTGAGCCAGATAGCCTACATGGAGCGGGGAACCAACTACAACGTCCTCTCCATCAAGGGTACCGTAGATGAGGGGCTGGTGAGCTACGGGCCGGAGGTGCCGACCTTCAACTCCGTCAAGGGGACCCTGGAGATGCGCGGCAAGGACTTCATCCTGTCCGGAATGCAGGCGAAGTTCGGCGGATCCCCCTTCACCCTGGACGGCAGGATCACCGACTATCCCATGCCTCACCCCTCCTCCTATCCCTTCAGCATGGTCATGAAGCCCGGCCCGGCCGAGATCGCCTGGCTGTTGCGCCAGGACAGGGCCGGGACGATGGCCCTGTCGGGCGACTCGACCCTGTCGCTCCAGGGCAACGGACGCACATCGGCCTACTCGCTCACCGGCACCTGGGACCTCACCGGGGCGGGCTACAGTTGGCGCGACCTGGTAGCCAAGCCGGCTGGGCAGCCCAACCGGCTCTCCTTCCAGTCGATACTCAACCATTCGGGCGCACGGGTCCCCCTGTTCCACTTCGAGCTGGGCCCGCTCGCGACCAGCGGCAGCGCCGAGTACCGGGTGGGGGAGAAGCGTCCGCTCTCCTTCAGCGCCAAGACCAACGAGTTCCCGGCCCATGAGCTTGTCCCCCGTTTCCCGAAGCTCTCACGATACAAACCGGCCGGCAGGGTTCGCCTGTCGCTGCACGGGACCGGCGGGGGAGAAGGGGAGGGCCGCCTCGCCGTGGGGGGAGAGGTGTCTTTGAAGGGGGCGTCCCTTACCCCCTCGGAAAAGCTTGCCCCGCTGACCAATATCAACGGCAGCGTGGGCTTCAGCGGCGAGAACCTGAAGAGCTCCCGGATCTCGGCCCGCCTCGGCGGCTCCACCATCACCGGCAGCGGAACCCTCAGCGGCTTCACTTCGCCGGCCTTCAGCCTGGCGTTCTCGTCACCTTCGCTGGCCCTGGCGGACCTGGGGCTCCGTTCCCCGGGAAAACCGCTGGCGGTACAGAGGGTTCAGGGGAACATCGAGCTCAGGGGTGATACCCTGTCCATCAAAACCCTCTCCGGACAGCTGAATCGTTCTGTCCTCCGCGTCAGCGGCACCGTGAGCGACCTGAGGAATCCCAGGGCCGAGCTGGTGCTGGATGCGGACTACCTGGACATGGGCGACGTGGCGCTCCTTTCTGCCATAGATCGCCGGGACGATGGACCTGCGCCGCCGAGGCTGTCTCTCAACGCCAGACTGACCGCCGATGCGGGCAGGTTTCATCAGGTGGAGTTCACCAGACTCAGGTCGGGGATACACTTCGAACAGAAGATCCTTTACCTGGAAGAGGCGGAGTGCGAGTTGCTGGGGGGGAGCTTTGCAGGTACGGGGAGGATCGATTTCGGCACTGCCGGAGGTCCCCGCTACCAGACCTCGTTCAGCATGCGGAAGATATCGGCGGCCCAGTTCCTTCACTCCCTGGGTACGGCCAGGGAGCTCACCGGCGCCATGACCCTGGAGGGGGACCTGACCGCCAAGGGGGATACGCTCGACGAGGTCACGGCCTCGTCGCTGGGGAACATCCGGCTCCATTGCGAGAAGGGAACCCTGAACAGGTTCTCCCTCCTCTCCAAGGTATTCTCGATCCTTAACGTCTCCCAGCTTTTCAAGTTCAGGCTTCCGGACATGGTCATGGACGGTATGCCCTACAACCAAATCAATGCATCCTTCGCCTTTCGGGACGGCGTGGTTACCACCGAAGACCTGTTCATCGACAGCAACGCCATGAACATCACCATTGTCGGCCAGTTCGACCTGGTCAAAAAGCAACTCAACGCAACCGTCGGGGTTAAACCTCTCCAGACCATCGACAAGGTGGTCAGCCGCATCCCGGTGGTCGGGTGGGTGCTGACCGGCAAGAACAAGAGCCTGATCACCACCTATTTCGAGGCAAAGGGGAGTCTGGACAACCCCACGGTCAGGAGCATAACCACCAAATCCATGGCCAAAGGGGTATTCAACATCTTCAAGCGGCTGTTCAGCCTGCCGGCCAAGCTGGTGACCGACACCGGAGAGGTGATCATCAACCAGTAGCCGGTTGCCGTAGGGAAAGTGTCGGTATTTTCCGAGTCCCGCCGATCGGGGTCGGGCCGGAACTCCCCCGAAGCCCCTCGTAATCGGCCGACAGACTACATCGGCATGACAGGAGTGGCGTCGGAGTCGGGCGCTTTCCCGCGATCCGGCAGGGTGTCCGTACGAGAGGCTCCGTGAAAGCCCCGGCCCGACCCTGGCGGACGTTTCCCAGGAGTTTCCGGATGGATATCAACTAAATC
This sequence comes from Geobacteraceae bacterium, assembly GCA_029975275.1. Lineage (GTDB taxonomy): Bacteria > Desulfobacterota > Desulfuromonadia > Geobacterales > Geobacteraceae > RPRC01. Next base: position 11,701 of record JARKPN010000123.1, read on the forward strand.
CTCTGCAGGCGCGGTTTCACGATGGAGATGCCGCCCGGGAGCCGCGCTTCGATGCCGGCGGCAAAGGCCTTGACCCGTTTTTTTACGATCTTCCGTTTTACCGGGTTTCCGTTCCGCACCGCTTTCAGTTCCCTGACCGCGTCGATGGCGGCCAGATACCCGCACCAGACCACCAGGCATGCCCCGAAAAAGACCAACGGTTCCATGGCAAACCTCCTCAGTCGATTGATGAAACCAGGATACCGCATGCCAGTGACATAATAAGTCATAAGTGGAGAAGCCCATGCCGGTGCCATTGTTCGCGGTGAGCGAGGAGAAAAACAGGTGGCTGAGGGAGCGGATGGAGGCCCTCGGCGTCCGGGAGGAGGACCTGCGGGAGCGCTTCGTCCGCTCCTCCGGCAAGGGGGGACAGCACGTCAACAAGAGCTCCACCTGCGTCCATCTGAAGCACCTTCCCACCGGCCTGGAGGTCAAGTGCATGAAGGACCGGAGCCAGTCGGTGAACCGGTTCCTGGCCCGGCGGGAGCTGCTGGAAAGGCTGGAGGGGCTGCGGGGCGGAACCACCGGCAGGGACCGGGAACGCGAGGCAGCGGTAAAGAGAAAGGCCAGGAGGAGGAAACGGGCGGTGATGAAATACGGTAAGGGGGAAGAGGAGGAATGATGGTACGCCAGGAAGCGGTCCGCACGCTGGAATTCGACAGGATACTGCAGGAGATCAGCCGATGGTGCCACAGCGGCGCCTCGCGGGACGCGGTGCTTCACATTCTCCCGCTCGCGGAGCGGGAAGGGATCGAGCGGCGCTTCGGCATGGTGGAGGAGATCCGCCGGCTCACCGTCCAAGGGGTCCCGCTCAGGCTCTCCGCCTACGAGGATATAACGCCGGTACTGGAAAAGCTCCGGCCCGAGGGGGCGGTGCTGGCGCCGCCGGAGCTGGTCTCCTGCCTCCCCCTGCTGCGCGTGCTGGCGGCCATCGCCCGCCAGATGGGGCCTCGCGACGACATACCCCTGCTCAAGGAGCTGGCCGGCTCCATAACCGGCTTCCCGGACATCCTGGAGCCGCTGGAGCGCTCCCTGGACTCGGAGGGAAACATCCTCGACACCGCCTCCCGGCTGCTGTTCGACCTGAGGAGCCGCAAGCGGGCACTGACCGCCCGGATCCGGAAGCGGCTGGAGGAGATCGTCCGGGAGCGGGACATTTCCATATTCCTCCAGGACGACTTCGTCACCCAGAGGGGAGGCAGGTGGGTCATCCCGGTGCGGATGGACTCCAAGGGGCAGGTGGCCGGCGTGGTGCACGACGTGTCCAACTCGGGGGAGACCGCCTTCCTGGAGCCGCTGGAGATCATCGGCCTGGCCAACGAGCTGGAAAACCTGAGCGCAGAGGAGAAGGTGGAGGAGATCCGGATCCTGCGGGAGATCTGCGGCTGGATCCGGGAGGAAGCGGATGAGCTGGCGGCCCAGCAGGCCGTCCTCGTCCGGTTGGACCTGCTGAATGCGGTCGCCTCCTTTGCCGACTCGCTGGACGCGCGGGTGCCGGAGATAGGCCGGAGCCGGGCGCTCCGGCTGGTGGGGGCCAGGCACCCGATCCTGCTGCTGCTGGAGCGGCAGGGGAACGGCCGGGAGACCGTGCCCCTGGACCTGTCCCTGGGGGAGGACGATGCGGTCATGGTCATCACCGGTCCCAACGCGGGCGGGAAGACCATCGCCCTCAAGACCGCCGGGCTGCTGCTGCTCATGGCCCTGTCCGGCATACCGGTCCCGGCCGGGGAAACGTCCGTGTTCCCCCTGATCGACGGGCTGCTGGCGGACATCGGCGACGAGCAGTCCATCGAGAGCAGCCTGTCCACCTTTTCCGCTCACGTGGCCAACATCTCCGCCATCCTGCGCACGGCGGGCGGGAGAAGCGTGGTGCTGCTGGACGAGCTCGGCACCGGCACCGAGCCGGTCCAGGGCGCGGCCCTGGCCTGCTCGGTCCTGCAGGAGCTCCAGGAAAAAGGCGCCCTGGTCATCGCCACCACCCACCTGACCGACATCGTCGGCTTTGTCCACAAACGGGACGCCATGGTGAACGCCTCCATGGAGTTCGACCGCGAGACCCTGACCCCACTCTACCGGCTGAAGAAGGGGGAGCCTGGACAGTCCCACGCCCTGGAGATCGCCCGGCGCTACGGCCTCCCGGACGAGGTCATCGAGCGGTCCCGCTCCATGCTGGGACGGATGGAGACCGAATTCCACTCCCTGCTGGACGAGCTGAAGGGCCAGCGCATGAAGTACGAGGAAACCCTGGCCGAGCTGGAGCGGAGGGGCCGGATCCTGGCCGGTGAGGAGCAACGGCTGGAGGAGCGGCGGGCCGGCTGGGAGCGGGAACGGCGGGAGTCGCTGGAGAAGGCCTTCCGGGAGTCGAAGGACATCGTGTCAGGGGTGAAGCGGGAGTTGAACGCCATCCTGGAGGAGGCCAGGCGGGAGCGGAGCCGCGATTCCATGAAGAAGCTGGCCGCGGTCGAGGAGCGGGTCGAGGAACGACTCAGGGAGATGGTGGGCGAACCCTCCCTGGCCATGGACCAGGTCCGGGAAGGGGACACGGTCTTTGTCCGCTCCATAGGCTTCGACGGGGTGGTGGTCAAGCCCGACCCCAGGAGCGGCCGGGTCAGGCTGCTGGCCGCAGGCAAGGAGCTGGAGGTCCCGGTTTCGGATCTTGCCCCGCGCAGGGGCGCGGCGCCCAAGCCGTCGAGGAAACCCCGCAGGAAGGAGGAGCGGGAGGAGGTCCCCCACCAGCTCCATCTCATCGGCCTGAGGGTGGACGACGCCCTCAAGAAGCTGGAGCCGTTTCTCAACCATGCCTCGCTGGACGGCATCCGGGAGGTGCGCATCGTCCACGGCAAGGGGACCGGCGCGCTGATGCGGGCCGTGCGCGAGCACCTGGAAGGGCATCCGCTGGTGGAGTCGTTCCGGGAGGGGGAACCGTTCGAGGGAGGAACGGGCGCTACGGTGGTGAAGATAAGGTAGAAGGGTGAAGAGTGAAGGGTGAAAGGAGAAAGCAATGGCCTATTTGAACTGGTCGGATGATTTCAGCGTCAACGTGAAGGAGATCGACGCGCAGCACAGGATGCTGGTGGAAAAAATCAACATGCTGCACCAGGCGATGCTGGACAACAAGGGGCGCGAGGCCCAGCAGGAGATCATCCAGGGGATGGCCGAGTACGCGAACGTGCATTTCGAGACCGAGGAGAAGTACATGCGCAGGCTCGACTATCCGGGTTACCGGAAGCACAAGGCCGAGCATGAGCGGTTCGCCGAGAAGGCTTATGAACTTCATAAACGCTCGAACAGTTCAGGTTTTGTCCTGAGCCTGGAGATCCTGAGCTTCCTCAAGGACTGGCTGCAGGAGCACATCCTCGTGGTCGACAAGGAATACTCGAAGCATTTCAACGAAAACGGCGTGTACTGAGGTCGGGATAACCGGAAGGAGGACGCGGGTGATTATCTCCCTCATCGTTGCCATGGCTGAAAACCGGGTCATCGGCAGGGGCCCGGCGATACCCTGGGACCTGCCGGATGATCGGAGGCGGTTCCGGGAGGCCACCTGGGGCCGGCCGGTCATCATGGGGCGGAAGACCTTCGAGACCCTGGAGCGGCCCCTGGCCGGGAGGCTGAACATTGTTCTGACGAGAAGCAGCGACTGCAAACCGGCCGGGTGCCTGGTGGCCCGCGACCCGGAGGAGGCGCTCCGCCTGGCGCAAGGTGCCGACGAGGTCTTTGTCTGCGGCGGCGGGGAAGTCTACCGCGAGTTCATGCCCCGGGCCGACCGGATCCGTCTCACCCTCGTCCATCGGGACTTCGACGGGGACGTGCTGTTTCCGGAGATACCGCCTGAATTCACGGTGGTTGAGAAGGAGTTCGTCCCGGATACCATCCCACATACCTTTCTGGTTTACGAGCGGACATCGGGCCGGTAAACGAAAAAAGGGGTGCAACCTGTCTGCGCCCCTCCATGCCTTTCGATGCTTACCTTTCACCCTTCACTCTTCAAACTTCACTCTTCCATTACACGTTGTGCTCCCGGGTGGCGTGGAACTCCAGCTCCTTCCAGTTTTCCATGGTGTTCTCCAGCCGCCACTGGCTCCCGGCCAGGTACGCCAGGTTCCCCTCGCCGTCGGTGTAGAGGTGCATGGCCTCCTTCTTCTGGAACTCGTCCAGGCGCTTCTTCTCGCCGGTCACCCAGCGGGCCGTGACGTACGAGACCGACTCGTAGGCGGCCTTGACCCCGTACTCGTGCTCCAGGCGGTGCATGACCACGTCGAACTGCAGGACGCCGACCGCGCCGATGATCCAGTCAGCTCCCATGAGCGGCCGGAACACCTGGGTGGTCCCCTCCTCGGCCAGTTGCACCAGCCCTTTCTCCAGGGCCTTGGACTTGAGCGGGTTCAGCAGCCGGATCTTGCGGAAGTGCTCGGGCGCGAAGTTGGGGATGCCGGTGTATTGCAGCTCTTCCCCCTGGGTGAAGGTGTCGCCGATCTTGATGGTGCCGTGGTTGTGGATGCCGATGATGTCTCCGGGAAACGCCTCCTCCACGTTGGTCCGGTCCTGGGCCATGAAGATGGTGGCGTTGGCTATCTGCACCTCGCGACCCAGCCGGGTGTGGCGCACCTTCATGCCGCGGGTGAACTTGCCGGAACAGATGCGGAAGAAGGCGATCCGGTCCCGGTGGGCCGGGTCCATGTTCGCCTGGATCTTGAACACGAAGCCGCTGAACGGCTCCTCGTAGGGGGAGACCGTGCGGGTGGCCGCCTCCCGCGGCTTGGGCGCCGGCGCGGTCTCCACGAAGGTGTCCAGCAGCTGCTGCACGCCGAAGGTGTTGATGGCGCTGCCGAAGAAGACCGGGGTCTGGAGCCCGGCCAGGTACGCCTCTGGGTCGAAGGGGTGGGCCGCCCCCTCCAGCAGCTCCACGTCGGCCCGCAGCTCGTCGGCCTGTGCGCCGAGGACCCGGTCCAGCTCGGGGTCGTCGATGCCGGTCATGGTGACCACCTCGCCGGTCCCCGGCTCGGCCTCGGGGTTGAAGAAGGCCACCTCCCTGGTGTAGAGGTGGTAGGTGCCGCGGAAGCGCTTCCCCATGCCGATGGGCCAGGTCATGGGCGCGCACTGGATCCGCAGGTTCTTCTCGATGTCGTCCAGCAGGTCCAGGGGCTCGCGTCCCTCCCGGTCCAGCTTGTTCATGAAGGTCATGATGGGGGTGTTGCGCAGCCGGCAGACCTCCAGCAGCTTCCTGGTCTGGCTCTCCACCCCCTTGACCGAGTCGATGACCATCAGCACCGAGTCCACCGCGGTCAGCACCCGGTAAGTGTCCTCGGAGAAGTCGTTGTGGCCCGGCGTGTCCAGCAGGTTGATCTCGTAGTCCCGGTAGTTGAACTTCATCACCGACGAGGTGACCGAGATGCCGCGCTGCTTCTCCATCTCCATCCAGTCGGAGGTGGCGTGGCGGGCCGCCTTCCGTGCCCTGACCTCGCCGGCCTGCTGGATGGCGCCGCCGAACAGCAGGAGCTTCTCGGTGATGGTGGTCTTGCCCGCGTCCGGGTGGCTGATGATGGCAAAGGTGCGGCGCTGATCTATCTCTTTCTCGTTATGTTTTTTCAAACCCGTGCTCCTGAAAGGGGAACTATGCGTCGGCATAAACAGCAGAAAGGCGAAGAGGGTCTCTTCGCCTTTCCCGTTTCTGCATGACCACCTTACACTTTTTAACCGGGTGAGGGCAACAGAAATGTTCGGGCTGGCTGTGCCGTTTGAGTGGATGATGAAGCTGGATCCCGTGGTGAACGGCGATTGGATTCCTCTATTGAGAGGCTGCATGCCGGGTTATGCTGACAGCGGCGGCAAGATCCGGCGCTTTTCCCCGGTATAATGGAAGAGAAATCCGCCGAACCGAGGAGCAACACCCATGAAACCCCTGTTCCACCCGGGCCTGGTGAACGGCCCCTTCGACGACCCGGCCCTCTACATCGACTTCCTGTTCGAAAAGCGGGCGATTCTGTTCGATCTGGGGGACCTGCATGCACTGCCGCCCCGGAAGATCCTCAGGGTCAGCCACGTCTTTGTCTCCCACGCCCACATGGACCACTTTGCCGGCTTCGACCGGGTGCTGAGGGTCCTGCTGGCCCGCGACAAGCGGCTCCACCTGTTCGGTCCCCCGGGTTTTATCGGGCGGGTGGAGCACCGGCTCGCCTCCTATACCTGGAACCTGGTGGACGGCTTCCCGGTCGATTTGACCATCACCGTTTCCGAGTTCGACGGGGCACGGCTCCGATCCGCCCGGTTCCGCTGCCGTAGCCGGTTTGTCCGCGAGGAGGAGGGGGTGTCGCCGGTGACGGACGGCATTCTGCTGGACGAGACGACCTTCCTGGTCCGTTCCGTGGTGCTCGACCACAAGATCCCCTGTCTCGCCTTTGCCCTGGAGGAGAAAAACCACGTGAACATCATGAAGAGCCGGCTGCTGGAGCGGGGGTTGCCGGTGGGTCCGTGGCTGACCGAGCTGAAGACCGCCGTGCTGCAGGGCGCCCCGGACCATGGGCCGTTCCGGGTCTGGTGGAAGGAAGGGGGCGCGGTACGGGAACGGTTCATCCCCCTCGGAACCCTGAAGGAGAAACTGCTGGAGATCGTACCGGGGCAGAAGATAAGCTACGTGACCGATGCCGTCTGCAGCGAGGCCAACAGGGAGCGGATCACGTCGCTTGTCCGCGCTTCAGACTACCTGTTCATGGAGGCCATGTTCCTCCACGAGGACCTGGAGCGGGCACGGGAAAAGCACCACCTCACGGCCCGGCAGGCCGGGTTCCTGGCCCGGGAGGCGGGGGCGGTCCGTTTGATCCCGTTTCACTTCTCGCCCAAGTACTCGGATCGGGAAGAGGCGCTGCGGAGTGAGGTGGAGGCGGCCTGGCGGACAGAGCCTGCTCAGGTCGTAACCGTTTGATATCCACCTATTCCGTGTTATTATGCTTCACCTGTCACGATTGGCTGACTACGGCACCTCCCCTGCAACCTGACTAGGACCCGGTGAAATGACATGAAGGGAACAACTTTTGCCCATATCCGGGAATTCTGGTTCCCGGGGCCGACACCGGCCGAAGCACCCGCTTTCCGGGATGCGGTCACCAGCGGCAACATCTGCAGGGAGAGGATCCTTGCGTTCCTGGTCATCTGCCTCTCCATTGTCCTCATGGCCATCGACTGCCTGGTCATGGAAAGGGGGCAGAATCCGCCCGGCATCTATGGCGTCGCGGCCATCATCGCCCGCTGCGCGCTCATGGTTTTTCTGTCGGCATTCCTGCTGGCCACCCGTCCGCGCGGGGGGCAGCCGACGGCCGCACTGCGGGCCTGGGACCGGGCCTTCGTGACGGTTTCCCTCTGCTGGTGCTCGCTGTATGCCGGGGCGCTGCTGATGGTGCGGCCCGGGGTGGATCCCTACCTGATGGCGATCCTGACCGTTGCGGCGTTTCTCTACCAGGGAGCCCTCAGGGGCGCCCTGGTCTTCGGCGCGACGTTTCTCCTGTTCAGTCTGACCGCCCTGGCGTTCAGCGCGGATCCCCGGCTGCTTCTTTCCGCTCTGGTGAACGGCGGCACAGGCACCATCCTGGCGTTCGTCGTTTCCCGTGTCACCTTTGCCGGGTACCTGCGCAGTTTCCGCAACGACGCGTATATCGTCGAGCAGAAGAGAAAGCTGATAGAGTCCAACGAGATGCTCCAGCGTCTTTCCTTCCGCGATCCCCTGACCAATGTGGCCAACCGCCGCTTCCTGGAGATGACCATGGCCAGCGAATGGAAGCTGCATGTCCGCTCGAGGAGCTGCCTGTCGATCATCATGATCGACATCGACTGGTTCAAGTCCTTTAACGACACTTACGGGCACCTTGCCGGCGACGATTGCCTGCGCCGGGTCGCGGCCGCGCTCGAAACCTCGGTCAGGCGGTCAACGGACCTGGTGACCCGCTACGGAGGGGAAGAGTTCTGCGTCCTCCTCCCGCTTACGGACCTGGAAGGGGCGTTCGTCACCGGAAGGAGCATGATGCGGGCCGTCCATGCCCTCCAGATCCACCACGGCGGCTCCCCCTTCGGCCGCGTCACCGTGAGCATGGGGGTCGCGGGCTGCCTGCCGGACGGCTCCAGACAGATGCACGATCTGATCCATGCAGCGGATACGGCCCTATACAACGCCAAGCTGGATGGTAAAAACCGCATGGCATGGCAAGACCTGCCCGGCCCGGCAGGGGTGGAACCGTCGCAGGTGACTGACCGGGGCATGCGTGCCGGCCGGATCCCGCCGGACAGCGGGGCCGACGTATCCGTGGAAGCCACCTGATATCCCCGTGGATACCCTGCGGGCATGCTATCCTGAATTCAACGGGAAGGAGAAAGTTATGGTAAAGCGAATCCTGAAGGTTTTTGGCGTGCTGCTGCTGGCCGTCGCACTCGGCTGCGGCGACGGGCCGGATGCGCCAGAGAACCTGAACGGGGTGGCGGCCGCCGACTCGGCCGTGCTGAGCTGGGACCCGGTGGAATCCGGCGCTGAAACCGTTACCTACAACGTGTACCGCGGAATCGCATCCGGCTCCATCAACGGCAAGACCAGGATCGCTACGGGCCTTGGCGCCACGACCTATACCGATTCCTCCCTGACCACCGGCGCCACCTTCTACTACCAGGTCACGGCCCAAAACTCAAAAGGCGAATCCGACGCCTCCAACGAGGCCCGGGTCACCGTCGGTAACCTCCCCGCTCCCGCCAACCTGACCGCGACCGCGGTTGCCGGCCAGGTCAACCTGACCTGGAACGCGGTCCAGGGAGCCACCGGCTACAATGTCTACCGTGGCACCACCGAGACCGGCACCGTCTCCGGAAAGAGCAAGATAGCCGCGGGCGTCCCGGCGACCGGCTACACGGACGCTGCGGTGACGCGGGGCACCACCTATTACTACCAGGTGACCGCCATCGATTCTTCCAGGGAGTCCGCAGGGTCCAACGAAGCGGGCGTCACGCCGTAAAATAGATGGAGATGGGCCGGAGCAGCACAGGGAGGTGGCGTGCCGCTGGAAAGGTGTGTTATGATGGGCAACCCACTGAGTCCGTGAAGGCGTCACGGATTCAGGAAATCTCAAAACAATACCTGATGCATCAGGTAACGGAGTCCGTCATGTCATTAGCCAAAATTCGCATAGCAGCAAACCTTGTTCTTCTGGCGGTCGTCGCCATTACCATCTCCGCCTGCGCCACGGCGCCGAAGCCTGCGCCGCCGCCGAGCTTCCGGCCGGTCGGCTCGGTGGAGACCCTCCAGTCCCAGGTGTCGCTGTCGGTCAGGTCCGGCGACCGGAAGCTCGGCGGCCGCGGCTACCTGGTCTTCAAGCGGCCGGACCGCTTCCACCTTGCGGTGCTCTCCCCCTTCGGCTTTACCCTCATGGACGTGTTCGTCAGCGACGACCTGATCACCTGCCTGATCCCCTCCAAGCAGACCGCCTACCAGGGACGGGTGTCCGAACTGCCGGACCGGAACGCCCTCCGGGGGTGGGGGATGATGCGTTGGGTAGTCGATACCCCCCCGGCAACCGAAGGCACCGGCGCCGGTGAGCGGGAATATGTGGGCTCTGACGGGAAGCGGGATATCCTGAGCTATGACGGGCGTGGTCTCCTGACCGCCAAGACCAACGAAACCGGCGACCGGGTCACCTATCTGGATTACCGTGACCGGAACGGGGTCTCCTTCCCCGGGACCATCGAGATGAACAACGTCCGCGGCGACACGGTCCGCATCGTCTTTGACGATCCCGAGATCAACCAGCCGCTGGAAGAAGCGGCCCTTTCCCCGAGCCTCGACGGGATCGAGGTCCTCCCCCTGGCCGCGTTCCGGGGGCTGTAGCCGGGCATGCCCCATCGCTTCTTCGGTGGGCATGCCGCCTGGCTGCAGGCGGCCGTCGGTCCGGCCATGCAATGCCCCTCCCGTCCTCACAGCCGTCGCCGGGTTCGGCTCTTTCTCCTCCACCGGCTATGGCGCCGCCTCTCCTGCCGTTGTTCCTCCGCTCCCCAGTCCGAAACCTCCGGGCAGGACTACCGCTTGAAGATGAAGCGGTCGATGGCCCACTGCCCGCCTCCGGAGACCACCAGGGCCAGGGCCATCCCCAGCAGGGCCACATTGAACTCGATGCCGTGGCCTCTCCCCGGGGCGCAGGAGACGTTCATGAAGAAGCCGTTGACCAGGTGGACCTTATAGATGGCCACGGCCATGGTGGCTGCGATGCCCGCGGCCGAGAGCCGGGTGAGGAAGCCGCACAGGATGCCGATGCCGCCGCCGAACTCGGCCAGGATGGCCAGCAGCGTCAGGATGGGGGGGATTCCCAGGTGGGCTTCGAAATTCCGCAGGGTGGCGGTCAGGCCGTGGCCGCCGAACAGTCCCAGCAGCTTCTGGGAGCCGTGGGCGAGGAAGATCGTCCCCAGGGGGAGGCGCAGCAGCAGGATAGCGAGGGAATCCGTGGTGGTGCTGGAAATTTTGGCCATGTGGATACTCCGTTTGAGGTAAGAATTAAGTATTCATCCGGAAAGTGTTGGTTGGGGTCGGTCCGGAACTTCCCCGAAGCCCCTCGCAATCGGTTGCCGGACTGCGCCGACAAAGAGGCATCGACCCGGAATCAGGCGTTTTTCCTCGATCCAGTAGCCGGTCCGCACGAGTGGCTTCGTGAAAGCCCCGGACCGACCCTGGCAGGCGTTTTCCGGGAGTTGCCGGATGGACACGAATGAGCAATTACGTGGGTTGTACGGCTCAATTCCTGTACCTCCCCACCATCTCCTCCGTGATCCTCGCCATCTCGGAACGGAGTACCGGCGGCTCCAGGATCTCGGCGTGGCTGCCGTAGGAGAGGACCCAGGACAGGATCTCCATGGTCCCGCCCGCCTCGAACGCGATCACGATGCCGCCGTCCTCCTCGTCCGTCACCCGCTGGCTGGGGTGCCAGATCCGGTCTTTGACCGCGTGGGCCACGGCGGGCGAGAACCGCACCCGGATGGGAACCGCCTCCTCCTCGACGATGCCGAAGGCGTGCCGCAACTGCTCCCTGGGCCGGAAATCGGCCGGAAGCTCGAACCGTTCCCGCTCGGTGCGCACCGAGACGATCCGTTCCACGGCAAAGGTACGCAGTGCCCGGCGGTTATGGGCGTACCCCAGCAGGTAGAGCCCTCCGCGGTGGAAGATCAGGGTGTAAGGGTCCACCGGGTAGCTGCCGGTTTCCTGTTTCCCCGGCGCCCGGTAGCCGACGGTCACCCGGTACTGGTAGATGAGCGCGTCCCGCAGCTCCCGTAGCGGCCCGAACACCCGGCTGTAGTCCCGCCTCCCCTGCAGCAGGGGAAGGGAGACCCCGGCGATCCGCTCCATGTGGGCCGCGTAGCGGGGCGGGAGCACCGAGTTGACCTTGCCGAAGATAGATGCCATGTCCTCGTGGAAGGGGGTCCCTTCGAGGAAGTCGAGCTGGGAGCGAAGGAACGAGAGGCTCATCAGTTCCTGCAGGGTAAAGCTTATCGGCGGGACGTCCTTGAAGCGGGTCAGAAAACGGTAGACCTTGCGGCCGTTCACCAGCTCTCCCACCAGGGGATAGCCCGCCTCGTGGATGACGTTCAGGTCCCGGTGTATGGTGCGGCGGGTGACCCCGGTCTCCTCGGCCAGCTCCTCGATGGTCATGCCATGGCGCGCCTCGATGAGCCGGATGACGTCGTGCACCCGACCCGCCTGAGAGTACTTCTTCGCAGGTTTTCCCCTCTGAGCCACCGCCGGCCTCCGGATGAAGCGGATTTCATCGGGGGGTAATAGTATCCCATGTGCGGGAAAGTTGGAAGACAAAATAAGGCAGACGCGAGGCGCAGGGCACAAGGCAAAAAGAAAGGTGAAGAGTGAAAGGTAAGGCGCATGGACTATGACACTATCGTAATCCTCGGCCCCACCGCGTCGGGCAAGACCCGGCTGGGGGTGGGGATTGCGCGGGAGATGGACGGGGAGATCGTTTCCGCCGACTCCAGACAGGTCTACCGGGGGATGGACATCGGCACCGGCAAAGACCTGGAGGAGTACGGCGATGTTCCTTATCACCTTATCGACATCCTGGATCCGGGCGAGGAGTTCAACGTCTTCCGCTTCCAGCGGCTCTGCTTCGCGGCCGTGGAGGAGATCTGCGCCGGGGGGCGGCTGCCGGTCATCGTGGGCGGCACCGGCCTGTACCTGGACGCGGTCCTTCGTGGCTACCGGATGGTGGAGGTGCCGGAGGACCCGGGGCTGCGCGCGGCCCTCTGCCTGCTCCCCGGAGAGGAACTGGCCTCCCGCCTCCTCGCCCTCAACCCGCGCCTGCACAATACAACCGACCTGCTGGACCGGGAACGGCTGGTGCGGGCCATCGAGATCGCCGACTACGAGCGGAGCCACGAGCCGGAACCGTTACCGGAGCTCCACCCGGTCGTGTTCGGCGTCCGCTGGGAGCGGAGCGTGCTGCGGGAGCGGATCACCGCACGGCTGGAAGCACGGCTCGCCTCGGGAATGATCGAGGAGGTGGAGCGGCTCCACCGCCGGGGGGTGCCCTACGAAACCCTGGAGTTTTACGGCCTGGAATACCGCTTCGTGGCCCGCTTCCTCAAGGGGGAGTTGAACCGCAACGACCTGTTCCAGAAGCTCAACAGCGCCATCCACGACTTTGCCAAGCGCCAGGAGACCTGGTTCCGCCGCATGGAGCGCCAGGGGGTTGCCATACACTGGCTGGACGGTGCCGGAGAACCGCAGGAGGAGGCGCTCAGGCTGCTCCGCCGCTGCTAGTGTCCTGTACTGGCTTGTCCGAGCTTCCTGTCAAACAGCGGGTTTAAAATTCAGCAGGATTTTACGAGTGTTGCGACTGAATTTGCTGGAATGGTGCAACTTGGATTCCCTGTGTAAACCGCAGAAGATCACGCCCGGTTCGCAACTGGCGCTGCTCTAGTAACATGGGACAGCAGTGCGGCAGGAATGAGAAAAACACATTATCCCTTCCACGGGTCAGTCGTACATTGCGACCCTCAAACAACGGCCAGAGATCATCTGACTGGGCTGTCACAAGCTCTCCTTACTAGATTCAGACACCAAGTAACTGATTGACAGGAAAACGGGAAAATGTAATAAAAAGACCGTGAAATGGAATTTAATTTGATGATTTAATGTTTTTGAGTAGATAGTTCGTATGTCGCAGGGGGCGTGATGGTTTCATCCGGATGGGGCAGGGTTGGTGATTGAGAACGGGCCGCTCGGATCAGCGTTTTGCTGGCCGGGGGGCTTTTTTTACGCGCAAAGCTAAATGATGAAGCATCGCATCGGTACTTGGATGGGTATAACGCATGCGTATGAAAACTTTTCTTCGAAGAATATCAGTCGTAATGATGCTGGTGCTGCTGCCCGGTTGCAACCTGCCCGAAGCCGGCGGTCCCGGGCTTACGGATGATCAAAAAGTAACGATAGGCAATTTAATCATTAAAGAGCTGAGAAGCCAGGATTATGATGTGGTTAAGACTGATCCATCTGGTTCGAAATATACTATAAGAGCAAATATCAACAGTATACCTGAAACAATGCTTTTAGATTCAGGCGCCTCTTTTACACACATGGACGAAGATATCAAATCAAGGTATCTTCTTAAAGATATAAGGTATTACAATAACAACAAACCAAAAATCATAACCATATTTAATGATGTAATAGAAAATTCTTTTCCGGCAGTAGCGGACACCTTTCAGGTCGGCAATACGGTGTTAAGGCCATGGCCTTTCATTGTCAGCGATGAATTTGATTCTGCAACCATATTGGGGGGTGATTTTTTACACTTCACCTCCGCAGTATTCATCTGCAATCCGGGGGTATTGTTCATTACGACCAGTCACACTCCTGCAGTCAGAATTGGGGAGATCCTTAAAACCAACGGCTATGCAGAACTTGATCTCCTGATGGTAAGGTCGACCGAATGCCTGAAGATAAACAAACAATTCGGCAATACCTTCAAGACGCTGAACAGCGGGGTTTTGCTCGTTCCGGTTCTTGTCGAAAACACGAAGGGGTATTGCGTTATTGATACGGGTGCATTTTATACAAGTTTAAAAAACTCGGTGATCAAGAAAAAGATATGGCAAATAAAATCATATTCCGATGCCTATCAAGTAGATGCAAAAGGCAACGAGTCAGGCATTGATACGATATTGCTGAAAAGCTTTTTTGTAGGTGATTTTGATCTCGGTAAAGATATCGAAGTACTATACACGGAAGTAAAAGACAAAGAACATCTTCACTCGAAAGACGATACTATGCCCATATTGGGAAATATTGGCGTGGACGTCTTGCGGAGATATAACGCGATTATAGATTTCGGCAATCGCAGATTGTATTTGCAGAGATAACCTTCATCCCTGTCGTGCGACGACACCCACCGGGTCATCGATGGCAACCGGGCACATGCGAGGTCGATACTTTGTATCGGCAGAAATTGAATCTTCCAGACTAATTGGCAGACATATTGCTTACGTAGAGGGCCATGACGTTAACAATCTACCGGAGGTGAAGTATGGGTAGCATCGATGGGATGCGCGGTATGCTGAGAATGCTCACCACTACTGTCGCTCTGCTGCTCGCTCTTGCCGGCAGCACTCTCGCCGCATTGCAGGGACCCGGCATGACATGGTCCATAGAGGCACGTGTAGCCGTACCGGCGCAGGAAATTGCGGCGCGTGGCGCTGCAGGGGCCGGGGCCGACCTGGTGGACCCCATCGTTTCAGCCATCAGCGCGAAGGGGGTTGCGGTAGAGGCGCGGGAGGTGTCCGTTAACGGTGCGGAAACTTCCTATGCCCTGAAAATGACCTATTCCGGCACCGTTGACGATTTCCGTCGCCAGTTTCACACCATTGTGGCCCCTGAGTTGAGAGCCCTGGGCGGCGCCATCGAGATGGACATCACCAGCAGGGGAGCCCAGGGTCTGGCGTCGGACGTGCTCATCGCCGCCTCCCCTTCGACAGGATATCGCTGGACCGTGGCCGGTGACAGCGAGTTCACCGAGAGCGCGCCCACCGGTTTCGTCATGCACACCCGGGGAATCGGGGTTTCCCAGCATCAGATCCTGCATCTGCGGAACGACAGGCAGCGCGCCGGTTCCATCAAGCTGGTCTACCATCGACCTTGGGAAGGAGCCGCGACCACGACGCGCGTTACCCTGGTCCTGGATAATCTCCCCCAACGTCTCGACCTCAGCGATCCGACCGTCCCGTCCGGCGCCGCCCCGCTACCTGCAAGGGGGATGGTCAACGCCGCCGCCTTCCCGTCCGTCAAGGGCGCGCTCCCCGCATCACTGGACTGGCGGGACAGCGGCATCGTCACCCCTGTCCGCGACCAGGGGGGGTGCGGCAGTTGCTGGGCGTTCGGCACTGTCGGGGTCATGGAATCGGCGCTCTGGAAGAGCGGCACGGCCAATATCGACCTCTCCGAGCAGTTCCTGGTATCCTGCAACAGCGATGGCTGGAGCTGCAGCGGCGGGCTGACCGCCCACAAGTATCACTACGACATTCTCGGCAAGAGCCAGACGGAGATCGGCGCGGTACTGGAGAGCCACAAGCCCTACACTGCCACCAACGGCACCTGCGTCACGGCATTAAGCCATCCGTACAAGCTGAGCGGCTGGCAATTCATCGTGCCGTCTGAATTTGCCATGCCCACGGTCGATCAGATCAAGGCGGCCATCGCCACCTACGGTCCGATCACCGCGGGGGTCTGTGCAGGCGACGCCTGGAGTTCTTACACCGGTGGGATCTTCACTACCGAAGAGAGCGAGAGTGCGTGCGGCGGCTCCACCAACCACCAGATTGTTCTGGTGGGGTGGAACGACAACGGCGGGAGCGACGGCTATTGGATCCTGCGCAATTCCTGGGGTCCAGACTGGGGCATCGGCGGCTACATGTACATCGCCTACGACACGTCGCGGGTCGGTGAGGGGACCTCCTGGGTGGCCGCCGCGGCTCCGGATTCGACCATTACCATCACCTCGCCCAATGGGGGCGAAACCCTGTCCAGGGGCACCGCCGTGCCCATTACCTGGAGCTACACGGGTACCCCCGGCGGCAGTGTCAAGATAGAGCTGTACAACGGGTCCACCCTCAGCGGTACCATAGCTGCGAGCAGGCCGCTGAGCGCGGGCTCCTACAGCTGGACCATACCGTCCACCCAGGCCATCGGAAGCAACTACAGGATCAAGATAACCAGCACCACGAACAGCGCAATCAGCGATACCAGCGACGGCCCCTTCACTATCACCAGTCCCTCCATAACCGTCACCTCGCCCAACGGCGGCGAAACCCTGTTCAGGGGCGCCGTCGTGCCCATTACCTGGAGCTACACGGGCAACCCGGGCGCGAACGTGAAGATACAGATCTACAAGGGGATATTTCTCAGCCGTACGATAACCTTGAGTACGCCGCTGAGTGGCGGCACGTACAACTGGACCATACCGTCGACCCAGTCAGCAGGAAGCACCTACAAAGTCAAGGTAACCAGCACCACGAACAGCACAATCAGCGATACCAGCAACGGTACCTTTACCATCGCCAAGCCGTCCATTACCGTCATCTCGCCTAATGGCGGCGAAACCTTGACCAGGGGCAGCGTGGTACCCATCAGCTGGTCGTCCGTGGGCAATCCGGGCGCGAACGTGAAGATACTGCTCTACAAGGGAATATTCCTCAGCCGTACAATAACATCAAGCACGCCGCTGAGTGCGGGCACGTACAACTGGACCATACCGTCGACCCAGTCAGCAGGAAGCATCTACAAACTCAAGATTGTCAGCACGACGAACAGTACCGTCAGCGACTCCAGCAATACATCATTCAGGATAAAATGAAAGGCTTCTGTGCAGGCAGGTTCATGCGGCAATGAGAAGAGGGGGCGTACGGCATGCTGTCGTGCCGTCCCCTCTTTCGGGGACGAGTTCCAACCGTTCCTATGACTTTCGTAATTGCAATAAATTGTTTGTTTTTTGCTAAATGCCCGGAAAAAGGCCCCCATCGACCATTCCATACGAATGCTGGAACCCTGATAAGTGACGCACCCGACACCCCCCATCGCCTGCCGCAAAAGAATGTTACCGCTTCAGTCCCAATCGCTCCCAAAGAAAGGTAACGTCAAACGGTTCTCCCCCGGTCTGACTGATTCTGCGCGCCTCAAGCTGGTCAATGGATTTGACAGCTCTGCCGGACGCAACCGTTTGTCTTTGACCGCCTCAAGAGGGGATTTACCTCCCAGAGCGGGCAGAGGTGTTGCCGGCCAGGTCTCATAGTGTTTGGCAAGGTACTGGTGGATGAGCTGGCGCTGCATATCCTTTGGAATATCGGACCCGGGCTGGGGTTTGGCGCCGCTCCTCCCTTCTCCGAACGGGGATCGACGACCTCGCGGATTTTGTATGCGATGACGCCGCCGGCAACCCGAAATGAAACTTACTCAAAGTATTCTTCGCCTCGGACTTGTGCATTGTTCGATATATAATAAAAGAGGTTGCACGAAAAACAAAAGGCCTTACGTTCGGTGACGTAAGGCCTTGATTTTACATGGTGCCAGGGACGA
>JARKPN010000139.1 GCA_029975275.1 Geobacteraceae bacterium
TCCGGCTCGATGATGTCGCCGTCGCAGAGCACCAGCCCCCGCTCGATGCAGTTTTCAAGCTCCCGGACATTGCCGGGCCAGGCATATTCCAGCAGGGCCTTCATCGCCCCGGGAGCGAGGCGGACTCCAGCCTTGCCGAGCCTCTCGCCGTATTTTTCCAGAAAGTGATCCGCCAGAAGGGGGATATCCTCTATCCGCTCCCGAAGCGGTGGGACCTTGATGCAGAAGACGTTGAGCCGGTAGAAAAGGTCTTCGCGGAATCTCCCGTCAGCCACCTCCCTGGCCAGGTCCCGGGAGGTGGCTGAGACCACTCGGACGTCCACCTTCCTCGCCGTCCCCGCACCTACCGGACGTATTTCCCCCTCCTGGAGGACCCTGAGCAGTTTGACCTGGAGGAAGGGGGGCATCTCCCCGATCTCGTCCAGCAGCAGGGTGCCGCCGTCCGCCTGCTCGAAGAGTCCGGACTTGTCCGACACGGCATCGGTGAACGCCCCCTTCACGTGGCCGAACAGCTCGCTCTCAAGGAGGTTCTCCGGTATCGCACCGCAGTTGACCGCTATGAACGGCTCCTTTCTCCGGTTGCCGTTGAAGTGGATGGCCCGGGCTATCAGCTCCTTGCCGGTACCCGATTCCCCGAGGATCAGGACCGTGGTCCTGAAGTCGCAGACCTTCCTGATCAGGGAAAATATGTCCTGCATGCGGGGCGTCCTGCTGATGATGCCGGCAAAGGAATATTCCCGCTCGATCTCGGCGCGCAGGCGCCTGTTTTCATCCTTCAGCCGCACCCGCTCCTCGGCCTTCCTCAGCACCAGGACTATCTCGTCGTTCTTGAACGGCTTGGAGATGTAGTCGTAGGCCCCCATCTTCATGCATTCGATGGCGGTATCCATCGTGCCGTAGGCCGACATCATAATGATGGTGGAGCCGATGCCGGCATCCGCCGCTCTTCGCAGGAACTCGGGGCCGTCAACCACGGGCATCCGTATGTCACAGAGGATGAAATCATAGGGGCTGTCGCCTGCCATGCGGAGCGCCTCTTCGCCGTCCGGCGCCGTATCGGCCAGGTACCCCTCCCGACCGAGCACGATCTTAAGTATGTGGCGCAGGTTCGCCTCGTCATCCACTATGAGAATTCTCTTTGCACCGTGGTTTTTTTTCATATTCTCACCGTATCTTCCTCCTCCAGTGGCAGCCAGACCGTGAAAGTACTTCCGATTGAAGGTACGCTCTCCACTGTTATCCTGCCGCCCAGGGAATCTATGATGCGGGCGGTGACCGCCAGCCCAAGCCCGGTCCCCTTGCCCGGTTCCTTGGTCGTGAAAAACGGGTCGAACACCCGCGCCAGGTTTTCAGGCTCGATGCCGATGCCGGTGTCGCTCACCTCGACGCACAGGTAACGGTCCCCCGGACGGGCATGGACCCGCGAGCCGAAGGCGCCGCCGAAGTCGTCCTTGCGGCGTCCCATCATGAGCCCAGGGGGTTGACCCTGGGAGATGACGTCCGCATGTTCGCCGACCAGGACCCTCACGCGAAGCGACCCGCCGCCAGGCATGGCATCCCGCGCATTTATGAACAGGTTGGTGAAAACCTGCTGCAGCTGATGCCGATCTGTGGCTGGCTTTGGAAGCGGCTGCGCCTCGGTAAGCGAGATCTCGATATTCCTGAAGGCCCCCTGACGTTCCAGCATTTCAAGGGTAGCCCGCAGGAGCGCCGCCACGTCCACCTCTTCCGGCTCGGACCGGCAAGGCCTGGCGTAATCCAGCAGCCCGCGCACGATACGATCGATCCGGCCGGCCTCCTCCTCAATCCTGGCCAGGTAGTCCGCCTTTTCCCCGCTGCCCGCCAGTTCGTCCCTGAGGATGCCGGCATAGCCCATGATGGCCGCCAGCGGGGTGCCGATCTCGTGGGCGGTACCGGCCGCCAGCAGCCCCACCGACGCCATCTTTTCCGAACGGACGGTCTCCGCCCGCGCGGTCTGGAGTTCCCGGTTGATCCGTTCCAGGGACCTGATGTGCGTCTCAACCTCGTCCCTCTTCCTGCGCAGGGAATCAACCATGGTGTTGAATGATTCGGCCAGTTCGGCGATTTCCGCGTTTCCCGGAACCGGTACCCGGCAGCTCAGGTCTCCGTCTGCGATTCTGCCGGTGGATGCGAGCAGTTTCCGGATGGGGAGCACGATGCAGCGGGAAAGGAGATAGGAGCCGAACCCCAGCAGGAGCAGGAAATCGAGAATGAAATACGCCATGAACAGGTGGATCGAGCGGCTGAGCCGGGCGTATTCCGGGGCAAGCGACAGGGTCAGGCGGGCGGCGCCGACAACCTCCCCCTGTTCCCGGACGGGGGCGTATCTGGACAGGAAGCTACCGTTGCCGGTCAGGGCGCCGCTCTCAAGGCCGGTTTTCATCACCTCGCGGAGCTTCCCGTCGATCCCCTCACGGTCGTCCAGACGGAACAACTCCCGTCCGTCTCGGCCGAACACGACGATCCCCCGGAAGCCTTGTTCTGAGGCGAGCCGCTCGGCCAGGCGCAAGGCAGGACCGGGATCGGCCTCCCTCCCGAAGCCTTCCGGGAGGAGGTGGACGAAGGTCGAGAGAAGGAGCCTTCCCTGTTCGCTCTTCTGCGCCAGCAGGTCCTTCTCCGAGGTCTTGAAGGAGATCAGGCTCAGGAGCAGCCAGGTAAGGACCAGCAGGCAGGAAAGGGAAGCAAGGATGGCGAAGGTCAGGCTGAACCTGAAGATCTTCATGGTGATCCCCTACCCCCTGAGAGCGCCTCCCAGGCCGAGGTACCAGCCGATGAGCTCCCTGCCGAAGAAGATGTACAGCACCGCGCCGAAGGCCAGGAACGGACCGAAGGGGATGGGAAGCTGGGAACCCTTCTTGCGTGCCGCCATCAGCGCGACCCCGACCACCGAGCCGACCACCGAGCTGCTGAAGATGATGAACGGGACGGCCTTCCATCCCAGGAACGCGCCCATCATGGCCAGGAGCTTGATGTCGCCCCCCCCCATCCCCTCCTTCCGGGTCAGGAGGTGGTAACCGTAGGCCACGAGGAGCAGGCTCCCCCCTCCCGCCACGATACCGATCAGGGAGTTTTTCCAGCCAAGCCAGGGGAGGAAGAAAGATACCGCGAAACCGACGACGATGCCCGGAAGGCTGATGCTGTCCGGGATGATTTGATGCTCGATGTCGATAAAGGTGACAGCCACCAGAGCGGAGCAGAACAGGAAGAGTACGAAAAAGGTGGGTGAAAGCTGGAACTTGATGAAAAGGAACAGGGTGAGCAGCCCGTTGAGCAGTTCCACTGCGGGATACTGCCAGGAGATGCGTCCCTTGCATGAACGGCAGCGCCCTCCCAGAAGGAGCCAGCCCAGTATGGGGATGTTGTCGCATGGGGCTATCCTGCTGCCGCAGGCGGGACAGGCCGATGGTGGAAAGACGATGGACGTGCCGCGGGGAAGCCGGTAGATGCAGACATTGAGGAACGAGCCCACGGCCGCGCCGAGCAGAAAGGCGAATACATAGTAAATCGCGGGACAAGTCATTTGAGTTTCCGAATCTTCTCCAGGCTTTCCAGAAGCACCTGCTTCTTGTTGGCGAGTTCCTCCAGCTTGTCCCGCTCCTTTGCCACCACCTGGGCTGGGGCGCGGCCGACGAAGTCGGGGTTCTCCAGTTTCCCGCCGAGGAAGTCGATGTCCTTTTCCGCCTTGGCAATCTCCTTGAGGAGCCGCTTCTCCTCTTCCTCCACGTTCACCAGCCCCTGCAGCGGCACCACGATCCGCACGTCGCCCGCAAGCTGGACCGCCGCATCGGCCGGGGTGGCGGGTGACCGGCCTATGGCCAGATCCGAAAGCCGGGCCAGGCTCATGACATATCCCTCGTTCCGCTTCAGCACGCGCAGGCTTTCGTCGGACCCGCAGTCCAGGATGGCCGCGATCTCCCTGCTCGGAGGGACCTCAACCTCGCCCCTGATGTTGCGGATCCCGCGGATCACCTCCATGGCCAGTTCCATTTCCCCTGCGCCGGCTGCATAGTCCCACTCGGCTCTCGGACGGGGATAGGGAGCTGTCATGATGGTCGGGGTCGGTCGTCCGCCCGGCAGACTCTGCCAGATCTCCTCGGTGATGAACGGCATGAACGGGTGCAGGAGCCGCAGCAGGTGCTCCAGCACGGTCCAGAGGACCTGCCGGGCGGTGCGTTTCCGCTCGGGAGTCCCTTTATAAAGGTCTTCCTTAATCAGCTCGATGTACCAGTCGCAGAACTCGCTCCAGGTGAAACGGTAAAGGGCCGAGGCAGCGTCGTTGAACCGGTAGGCGGCAAGGGCCTCATCGGTCTCCCGCGCCGCCTCGTTGAGCCGGA
This sequence comes from Geobacteraceae bacterium, assembly GCA_029975275.1. Lineage (GTDB taxonomy): Bacteria > Desulfobacterota > Desulfuromonadia > Geobacterales > Geobacteraceae > RPRC01. The sequence goes on from JARKPN010000139.1 coordinate 4,356, forward strand.
ACAGGATCCAGCGGTCGGCGTTGGAAAGCTCAAGCTCCTCCGGCTGCACCTTCCCGGGCTCGAACCCTCCCAGGTTCATGAGGGTGAAGCGGGAGGCGTTCCAGATCTTGTTGACGAAATTGCGGTAGCCGGCGATCCGCTCCTCTGCCAATTTTATATCTCTCCCCTGGGCCGCGAAGGCCGCCAGGGTGAAGCGGAAGGCGTCGGCGCCGTACTGGTCGATGACCACCAGGGGATCGATGACGTTGCCGCGCGACTTGCTCATCTTCTGCCCCTGGGCGTCGCGCACCAGGGCGTGGATGTAGACGTCGCGGAACGGCACGTCCCCCATGAAGTGGAGCCCCATCATCATCATACGGGCCACCCAGAAGAACAGGATGTCGAAGCCGGTCACCAGACAGGAGGTGGGATAGAACACCGCCAGTTCCCGGGTCCGCTCGGGCCACCCCATGGTGGAGAACGGCCAGAGCGCCGAAGAGAACCAGGTGTCCAGCACATCGGTCTCCTGGCGGATCCCGTCGCTGCCGCAGTGGGCGCAGGAGGTCGGATCCTCCTTTGCCACCGTCACCTCCCCGCAGTGGTCGCAATACCATGCCGGGATGCGGTGCCCCCACCAGATCTGGCGGGAGATGCACCAGTCGCGGATGTTCTCCATCCACTCGTAGTAGGTGTTCCCCCACTGCTGGGGCACGATCCGGGTACGACCGTCCCGCACGGCGGCCAGCGCCTCTTCGGCCAGCGGGCCTACCTTCACGTACCACTGCAGCGACATGTACGGTTCCACCACGGTCTTGCAGCGGTAGCACCCCCCCACGGCCAGGGTATGGTCGTCGGTCTTTTCCAGCAGACCCTGCTCCTCCAGGTCGGATAAGATCCGCTTGCGTGCCACGAAACGGTCAATCCCTTCGTACTGGTGGCCCGCCGCGTTGATGACGCCGGATTCGTCGAACACGTTGATCCGGTCCAGGTTGTGACGCTTCCCCACCTCGAAGTCGTTGAAGTCGTGGGCCGGGGTTATCTTCACCACGCCGGTGCCGAACTCCATGTCCACGTAGTCGTCGCCGATGATCGGGATCCGGCGGTCGACCAGCGGCAGCACCACGTACCCGCCTAGCAGGTCGCGATAACGCTCGTCCGCAGGGTTCACGGCAACCGCGGTGTCACCCAGCATGGTCTCGGGCCGGGTGGTCGCCACCACGAGGTACTTTTCCGAGCCTTCAATCGGATAGCGGAGGTGCCAGAGATTCCCCTTCTGCTCCTCATGCTCCACCTCGATGTCGGAGAGCGCGGTGTGGCAGCGCGGGCACCAGTTGATGAGCCGGTTGTCACGGTAGATGAGCCCCTCCTGGTAGAGGCGGACGAAGACCTCGCGGACCGCGGTGGAGAGCCCCTCGTCCATGGTGAACCGCTCCCGCTCCCAGTCGCAGGAGGCGCCCAGCCGCTTCAACTGGCCGATGATCCTGCCCCCGGACTCGGCCTTCCATTTCCAGACCCGATCGATGAATGCCTCGCGGCCTATCTCGTGACGGTCGGTTCCCTCGGCGGCGAGCTGGCGCTCCACCACGTTCTGGGTGGCGATGCCCGCATGGTCGGTACCCGGCATCCAGAGCACGTTGCAGCCGGACATCCGCTTCCAGCGGCAGAGAATGTCCTGCAGGGTGTTGTTCAGGGCATGCCCCATGTGGAGGACCCCGGTGATGTTCGGGGGGGGGATGACGATGCTGTAGGGTTCCTTGTCCGAAGGGACGCGGGCGTGAAAGAATCCGCCGGTTTCCCATTCACGGTACCATTTCTCCTCCACGGCTTTCGGTTCATATGCCTTTGCCAGCTCTCTGTCCGCCATGCGCAACACCTCTTTATGTAAATTCCTGAAACGAAAATGGGGATGTGACATCCCCATTCAGAGCCTGCTCGTAAATAAGCATTCCGGGCGCGACCACTCGGAACGTTATTTACGGATTAGCTCTTAAATTCATGTACCGGGTCGCCCGGGCACGAAGATACGCCCATCCGTTACCGCGACAGCCCCTCTTTTATCTTTCTGATTTCTTCTATTATAATGGTCTCCGCCAGGTCGGGCACGACCTCCCACGCGATCCGTTCGATGACTTCCCTGGAAATCTTCGAGATTGCGGCGGCCAGCTGCTCCTCGGACAAGGTCACGAGGTTTTCACCGGCAGGGAGAGCGGCCGGGCCGCGAATCAACCCTTCGGCGGATTCCGGCGCCTCGGCGGGCGCGGCGGAAAATCCGGCTGTCGGGACATAATCCTCTTCGGTGGCGAACTGCAGATCGCTTTCTTCCGCGTCAAGTCCCGGGGAAGCGAAGGGCTCGGCTGCCGGGGAAGGCTCCACGACGGGTTCCCATGTCTGCGCCGCCTCCGCGGCCGGCGGCTCCCCACCGAGGGAGATACTCTCGGAGAGCACCTGTTTGGAAGGGGATTCCACTGCTGCAAAACCGGCGTCAACGGGTGGCTCCGGCAGCGGTTCCGTACATGAGATTTCTTCTTGGGCAGGGATGCCGGCAGCTTCTATCGTGCCGGTCGCCTCGGTCAGGCTGACCGTCCCGAAGCCCGCCGGGGACGTATCGTCATCCGGCAGGGTGAAAGGTTCAATCTCCTCCACCGTTTCGGCCAGGCCGGACTGCTCCTCGCCGTCCAGAACCTCTCCGAACTGGATCGGCTCCCCTTCGGTGACCTCTTCGGCAAAGGTCCCCCAGGGGTCGTCTTCCGGACCGGCCTCAACGATATCGACCGAGGAGAGAAAAATCACCCCTTCGGTCTCCGCCGCCACTTTTTTGGGGGACTCGGTCTCGGCGGCCTTGGGGGACTCGAAGGTGGTCTCCGCAACATCAGGCTCCACTGCCGCAGGCAGCGTGACGTTACCGCCCAGGTGGACGAATCCCCTGAACGATGCTGCAAGGTCGGCGGGGCTATCGGCAGGCTGAAAAACTTCCGGCTCCTGTGCCGCGGCAAACGTCTCCGGAGGCGCCTGTCCGGCCTCGACCTGCATTGCAAACGCCTCAGTCGATGCAGCTCCGGCCTGGGGAACCGCGGCCGTCGCCCTGGCGGGTATCTGTTCAGCTTCGGAAAGCGCTGCAGACACCCTGGACCTGCCCAGTTCTGCCAGCTCCTTTACCTTGTCGATCAGGTTCTGGGATTCGAAAGGCTTGGTTATGTGGGCATCGGCGCCGCTGTTTCTGGCCCGCTCTTCATCAAACGGTTCAAACGCGCCCACCAGCAGGAGCAGTGGCACATCCCTGAGTCCGGGATCCCGCCTGACCTCCTCGCACACCTCGTAGCCGTTCTTGCCCGGCATCAGGGCATCCACCAGCATCACGTCCGGCCGGCTCTCCTTCGCCTTTTCCAGGGCCGCGACGCCGTTGTCCACGACGACCAGTTTATAGTCCTCATTGGCAAAAATTATGCCCACCACCTTCTGGATGGTGATGCTGTCATCGGCTAGAAGCAGTGTAGTGCCCATGGAACAACCTCCGGCGGGAAAGGTGAAAAACCTGAAAGATACCTGGTGAAGCAACGGGCGAGGTGCGCGCAAACCGCGAGAAAACTAGCATAATGCCTTGCAATGTGTCAAGTTTTTTGCCTGGCGGCCGAACCCTTGCCGGCCCGGAATGGGCTCCGGTTTTCCCTGCCGGAGAAGATGGCGGCCGCCAGGGTGGAAATGTCGCTCCGCAGACGCCTGAAGTCCCCGTTTCTGCGGTAGTCCCGCCTGGAGGTGAGCAGGATGACGAACAGGTCGGACTCGGGGTCGATCCAGACCGAACAGCCGCTGTAGCCGGTATGGCCGAACGAGGCGCCGGAGAACCCCGTGCCCCTGGGCGCGGAAAACGGGGAGCGCATGTCCCACCCCACGGCCCGGACGACCTTGCCGTCCTGAATGGAAAAGGGGGTTGTCATCTGCCTGAAGGCTTCCTCCGAGAGCACCCTCTTTCCGGCAAGCTCACCACCTCTCAGCAGCATGCGACAGAAACGCGCCAGATCCACGGCCGTGCCGAACAGACCCGCATGGCCTGCCGCGCCCCCCAGAAAGCGCGCCACATGGTCCTGGGCGGTCCCGAACAGCAGGCCGTTCGATGCGTCGAGGGTTGCCGCGCACCTGTTACGGAGTCCGGAAGCAGGATTGAAGGAGGTGTCAGTCATGCCGAGTGGCAGCAGGATAGTATCCCCGACGTAGCGGGACAGCTCGACGCCCGACACCCTGCGCACCAGTTCCCCGAGCAGGATGAAGTTGATGTCCGCGTACTTGAACCTGGTTCCCGGAGGCCAGGCAGGCTCATGGGTGGCGGCGGTCTCCACGACCCCCTGCATGGTGCCGCACGAAGACACGGAGAAGTCGCCCAGTCCTGAAGTATGGGTGACCAGGTGCAGGACCAGCATGTCGTCCCTCCCCTTGGCCGCGAACTCGGGAAACCATTTCGTTACCGGGTCCAGGAGATGAAGTCTCCCTTCGTCTATGAGCTTCATGATTGCCGGAGTGGTGGCGATAACCTTGGTGAGGGAGGCGAGATCGAAGATCGTGTCGGACCTGACCGGTGGTGCCTGGGGCGCACTCGAAACCGCTCCGTAGGTTCCGACGAACAGGTCGGCGTCACCGTTACCGATCAGCACCGTGCCGCCGCTTATGAGCCCGGAGGCAACGGCTGCGTCCATGACGCATTCGATACTGTCGGCCCTGACCAGGTCCTCCAGAGGCCTATCGGCGCAGTTTACCGGGTTTGCCGGAAAAACAAGCACGGCCAGTATCAGGTATCGCAGGTATGACATGGAACCCCTGCCGCTACTTTCAGGATGGACTAGTGTCCTGTGCGGCTAATTCCTTCCTGACAATTCCGGGCCTTTTGGCCCCTGGCCGCGTTCCGGCTCCTCGACTTAGACCCCGCTAGGCCTGTGTCGCCGCGCCTTGCCAGGAACCAAAATTCCTCGGAATTCTTGCGGTGAACTAACCGCACAGGACACTAGTTAATTTGAAATTCCAGCGCCTTGAGAAGATTTCCCTCGGAATCCCTGGCCTCCACCCGCCAGAGGCCGTTCATCCCCTCATAAATGAACTTCTTGCTGTAGGTACGCCAGCGGACGCCCCTGACCGGCAGGGTATAGCTCCCCGCAGGCTCCCCGTTCCGGTACCAGATATGGGATATCTCCCGCTCGGTATCGTCCGGAGAAGAGACCAGGGTATAGCAATAGAGCGATTTCGTGGATGCGGAGGAGATGCGACGGACGGAATCCACCGGTCCGCCCCGGACGATGCGGGTGGTAACCGCCATCTCGGTGACCTTCAGGGGTTCGTCCTGCGCCCCGACAGGAACCGGGGAAAGGGAGAGAATCGTCATCAGACCTGACAGGAAGATCAAGCTGCGATAATTCATGGGCCCTCCTGTGAAAAACCGTCGTGATATGTGGGAGTGGAATGGATCAGGTGCGGTAATCGGCGTTGATGCTTACGTATTCGTGGGACAGATCGCTGGTATAGACCGTTGCGCTGCCGTCCCCAAGGCAAAGATCCACCGTGACGCCGAACTCCCGCTTGCGGAGCACCTCGGTGCCGCGGAGCTCGGCGTCGCCCCCGGCAAAAACGCCGTCCTTCACCATCCGGACGTCGTCGAAGAACAGCGAGACGCGATCCTGGTCCACCTCGGCGCCGGAATACCCGACGGCCGCCAGGATCCGTCCCCAGTTGGCATCCTGACCGAAGAAAGCGGTCTTCACCAGCAGGGAATTGGCCACGGCCATGGCGGCCCGCTTGGCCTCGGCGTCCGACAGCGCGCCGCGCACCCGGATCTCGACCAGCTTGGTGGCCCCTTCGCCGTCGCGCACGATCTGGCGGGCAAGCGACACGAGAACCTGCCGCAGGAGGCCGGCGAATATCCCTGCCTCGGGCGTCCCCTCGCGGATGACCGGATTTCCGGCCGTGCCGTTGGCCATCAGCAGGGCGGTGTCATTGGTGGAGGTGTCCCCGTCGATGGTTATGACGTTGAACGAGGAGTCCACCGCCTCGCGGAACAGACGGCGGAGCAGCCCGGGATCGACCTCGGCGTCGGTGACCAGGAACGAGAGCATGGTGGCCATGTTGGGCATGATCATCCCCGCTCCCTTGGCCACCCCGGCGATGGTGTACGTCGTGCCGCCGACCTCTCCGGCGACCGTCTCGGTCTTGGGAAAGGTGTCGGTGGTCATGATTGCCGCGGCAATCCCGTCCATTCCGGTGCGGGACAGACCTTTCACCAGCCCCGGCACGGCAACCCGGATCCGCTCCATGGGGAGAGGTTTGCCGATCACCCCGGTTGAAGCCACCAGGACCAGCTCTTCACGAATGCCCAATCCGGCCGCCACGAGCGCCGCCGTCTCCACGGCGTCGGCCATCCCCTGTTGCCCGGTGCAGGCGTTGGCGTTGCCGCTGTTGACCACCAGTGCCCGGGCCTTTCCACCCGCGGTCCGCTCCATGGACAGGAGCACCGGCGCGGCCTTGACCCGGTTGGTGGTGTAGACCGCCGCCACGGCGGCCGGGACCTCCGAGAATATCAGCGCCAGGTCCAGCCTCCCCGGCTTCTTGACGGCCGCCTCGACGGCCGAGAACTTGAAACCTTTTATGTTCATTGAGAACCCCGTTTTCTGCCGGCTCATGTATCGAATATCAGTTTCTGATTCGAAAAGCGGGGATTTTTCGTTCTGGCAAGGAAATCAAGGGGTTGCGCGGAGGCGTACACGAAGTACGTCGCACAAGCAAGCCCGCGGATTGACACAGCCAGGGCGGAAAAGCACCCTTTCCGGACAGAAACTATTTTCCGCAGCACTTCTTGTATTTCTTCCCGCTCCCGCAGGGGCAGGGGTCGTTCCTTCCGACCTTGTCGCTCTTTATCGGCTGCTGCGGGGTATCTTCGCCCGCAAGGTTGAACACCAGCTTCTGCTTGCGCTGGCGGCGCTCCATCTGCTCCACGTCCTCTTCGCGGGAGATCTGGACCCAGAAGATCTTCTCCACCAGTTCCTGGCGGATCCTGGCGATCATGTCGATGAACAGCTTATAGGCCTCCTTCTTGTACTCCTGCTTCGGGTCCTTCTGGCCGTAGCCCCTGAGGCCGATCCCCTCCTTGAGGTGGTCGATGGAGAGGAGATGGTCCTTCCACTGGGCATCGATGGTCTGGAGCATGATGACCTTGATCAGGTGATCCATCAGCTCGGGACCGAACGATTCGACACGGGCCTGGAACACCTCCCGTACCTGCTCGCGCAGGAGATCGCGAAAATTCTCCGGCACCAGCCGCTCCATGGTCTCCTGGGGAACCTCGAACTGGAAGCCAAAGGACTGGTACACCCCCTTGGTAATACCCTCCCAGTCCCACTCCTCGGCCGGCACCTTTTCAATGGCGAATGCCTCGACCAGGTCCTCCACGGTTTCGTCCATCATCTCCAGGAAGTTCTCGCGCAGGTCGGCCCCGGCGAGGATCTCGCGCCGCTGGGAATAGATGACCTCGCGCTGCTTGTTCATGACGTCGTCATAGTCGATCAGGTGTTTGCGGATCTCGAAGTTGTGGGCCTCCACCTTTTTCTGGGCGTTTTCGATGGCCTTGGAGATGAGGCCGTGGGTGATGGCCTCCCCCTCGTCGATTTTGAGCATGTCCATGATCTTGGAGACCCGTTCGGCGCCGAAGATCCTGAGCAGGTCGTCCTCAAGCGAGAGGTAGAAACGCGATGAGCCCGGGTCTCCCTGTCGGCCGGAACGGCCCCTGAGCTGGTTGTCGATGCGGCGCGATTCGTGGCGCTCGGTGCCGAGGATGTGGAGGCCTCCCAGGGCGACAACCTCGTCATGCTCGCCGGCGCACTGCTGCCTGAAGTTTTCCAGCACCCGGCCGTACTCTTCGTCCGACGCCTCTGGGTTGGTCTTGCGCCACTGTTTGGCCAGCCCCTCCGGGTTCCCCCCCAGCAGGATGTCGGTGCCGCGGCCCGCCATGTTGGTGGCAATGGTGACCATCCCCTTGCGGCCCGCCTGGGCCACGATCTCGGCCTCCCTCTCATGCTGCTTGGCGTTCAGGACGTTGTGCGGTATCCCCTCCCGCTGTATCAGGACCGACAGGGTTTCCGACTTCTCGATGGAGATGGTGCCCACCAGGACCGGCTGTCCCTTGACATGGAGCTCCTTCACCTCCTGCACCACGGCCCTGAACTTCTCCCGTTCGGTCTTGTAGACCACGTCGGGGAAGTCGGGTCGCAACAGGACCCTGTTGGTGGGGATGACCACCACGTCCAGCTTGTAGATCTTGTGGAACTCGGCGGCCTCGGTGTCGGCGGTGCCGGTCATGCCCGCAAGCTTCTCGTACATGCGGAAGTAGTTCTGGAAGGTGATGGTGGCCAGGGTCTGGTTTTCGTTCTCTATCTCGACCCCCTCCTTGGCCTCGATGGCCTGGTGCAGGCCGTCGGACCAGCGCCTGCCGGGCATGAGGCGGCCGGTGAACTCGTCCACGATGATGACCTCGCCCTCCTTGACCACGTAGTCCACGTCACGCCTGTACATGGCATGGGCCCGCAGGGCCTGCTGCACGTGGTGGAGGACCTCGATGTTGCGCGGGTCGTAGAGGTTGTCGAGCTTAAGCGTCCGCTCGACCTTGAGCACCCCTTCCTCGGTCAGGGTGGCGCTCTTGGCCTTCTCGTCGATGGTGAAGTCGCCGGTGTAGCGCTTGCGCTTGCCGGAAAGGGTGTTGGCCTCCTCCTCGATGACCTCCCCCTTGACCAGGGAGGGGATAATCCGGTCGATGATGTAGTACTTGTCGGTGCTCTCCTCAGTGGGACCCGATATAATCAGCGGGGTGCGGGCCTCGTCCACGAGGATGGAGTCCACCTCGTCCACGATGGCGTAGTGGAACTCGCGCTGGACATAGTCGTCCAGGTTGAACTTCATGTTGTCCCTGAGGTAGTCGAAGCCGAACTCGTTGTTGGTGCCATAGGTGATGTCCGCATTGTATGCCTCCCTCCGCTCGGCGTCGTCCAGACCGTGGACGATCACGCCGACGCTCATGCCCAGGAAACGGTATATCTGCCCCATCCACTCGGAGTCGCGCCTGGCCAGATAGTCGTTCACCGTGACCACGTGCACCCCCCGTCCGGTAAGCGCGTTCAGGTAGCAGGGAAGTGTGGCCACCAGGGTCTTCCCCTCGCCGGTCTTCATCTCAGCTATCTTCCCCTGGTGGAGGACCATCCCGCCGATGAGCTGTACGTCGAAGTGGCGCATCCCCAGCGCCCGCTTGCCCGCCTCACGCACCAGGGCGAACGCCTCGGGGAGGATGTCGTCCAGGCTTTCGCCCCGGGTCACCCGCTCCCTGAACTCGACGGTCTTGTCCCGCATCTGCTGGTCGGAAAGCTTCTGCACCTCGGGTTCCAACTCGTTGATCAGCCGCACCACCGGCCAGAGGCGCTTGAGCTCGCGCTCGTTTTTGCTTCCGACAACCTTCTTGATAACGCTTGTTACGGCATCTAACATGAAAAAATATCTCCTGAACCGCACGGGTTGGAATTGAAATAACAAGAAAAGGTATCACACATGGGGGGAATAGCTCAACTGAAAAGGAGGTGACCGCAGGCCACGGAATGACCGGCAAAGCACAAGGGGGCGGAGCGCCCCCGGTTTCACGTGCTGAACGCGATTGCGCGGACCTCGTCGTAGTCATGGACGAAGTGGGCCTTGAGGCCCTTTTTCAGGTAGGCCGGGAGTTCCTCGAAATCCTTGCGGTTTCCCTCCGGGAAGATGATGGTCTTGATGCCGGAACGCCGGGCCGCGATGGTCTTCTCCTTGACACCTCCGATGGGGAGCACCCGGCCGGTCAGGGTCAGCTCGCCGGTCATGGCCAGCTTTTTCCGGACCGGCTTGCCGGTGATCATGGAGATAAGCGCGGTGGTCATGGTTATCCCGGCGGATGGACCGTCCTTGGGAGTGGCCCCGGCCGGCACGTGCAGGTGCACGAAGCTCCCGTCGAAGTAGTCCGGCTTGACCCCGTACTTCTCCAGGTGGGCCATGACATAGGAATAGGCTATCTCGGAGCTCTCCACCATGACCGAGCCGAGCTGACCGGTCTGCCTGAACCCCTTGGACTTGCTCGGCATGGAGGTGGCCTCGATCTGCAGGGTGGCGCCCCCCATGCTGGTCCAGGCCAGGCCGGTCACCACGCCGGCGACGTCCTCGAAGACCTCGTCGGGGTTGAACAGCGGGTTACCCAGGTATTCCTTGACGTCCGCCACGCCGACCGAGATCGGTTCCGGACGCCCCTTGGCGAACTCCATGGCCGAGCGACGCATGATCTTCTTGATGCGGTTCTCCAGGTTCCTGACCCCGGCCTCGCGGGCATAGCCGTCAACGATGGCCTTCAAGGCATCCTTGGTTATGGTCACCTGACCCTTGGACAGTCCGTGGTTTCCCAATGCCTTGGGGACCAGGTAGCGGCGGGCGATCTCCAGCTTCTCCTCCAGGATGTAGCCGGCGAGCCGGATGACCTCCATCCGATCCAGCAGGGCCGGTGGGATGGTGTCGAGCTGGTTGGCGGTGGCCACGAACAGCACGTTGGACAGGTCGAAGGGAACGTCCAGGTAGTGGTCGCGGAAGGTTGCGTTCTGCTCCGGATCCAGCACCTCCAGCAGCGCCGAGGCCGGATCGCCCTGGAACGAGGCGCCGATCTTGTCGATCTCGTCCAGCATCAGCACCGGGTTGGCGGTTCCGGCCCGCTTCATGGCCTGGATGAACTTGCCCGGCATGGCGCCGATATAGGTGCGGCGGTGCCCCTTTATTTCGGCCTCGTCCCGTATCCCTCCCAGAGAGAAACGGTAGAACTTCCTCCCCAGGGCGTCGGCTATGCTCTTGCCCACCGAGGTCTTGCCCACCCCGGGAGGTCCCACCAGGCAGAGGATGGAGCCGGAGATGTTCCCCTTCATCTTGCCGACCGCGATGAATTCCAGGATCCGATCCTTCACGTCCTTGAGGCCGTAGTGGTCCCGATCCAGCACCTTGCGCGCCCGGTCAAGGTTGTAGGAGTCCTCGCTGAACTTCCCCCAGGGGAGGACGGTCAGCCAGTCCAGGTAGTTGCGGCTCACGTTGTACTCGGGGGAGGAGGGCTCGATGAGCTGCAGCTTCTCCATCTCCTCCTCCACCGCCTTCTTGGCCTCTTCATTGAGGGTCAGGTCCTGGAGACGCTCGGTGAATTTCTCGATCTCCGTGGTCTTCCCCTCCTTCTCGAGCCCCAGCTCCTTCTTGATCATCTTCAACTGCTCGCGCAGGAAGAATTCGCGCTGGCGGGCCGAGATCTTTTCCTCGATCTGCTTGGTGATCCTGCTCTGGAGCCGGTATACCTCAAGCTCCTTCTTGAGGAGCACCAGGACCCGGTCGATGCGGTGGCGCACGTCAAAGGTCTCCAGCACCTTCTGCAGCTCCTGCCCCTCGGCGCTGGTGAGGTTGGCGGCAAAGTCTGCCAGACGCCCCGGGTCGTCCATGCTGGAGCGGTTCAGGAACAGCTTGGTCTCCTCGGAGAACAGCGGGTTCAGCTGAATCAGCTCCTTGAGGGTGGAAATGACGGCCATGGAATAGGCCTGCAGCTCCGGGTTGACCGACAGCTCGGCACTGTAGTGGTAAGTGACACGGGCGAGCAGGCCGCCGTCGGCCCTGGTTATCTCGTCTACGATGAAACGCTCCACGTTGTTGAGCATCAGGTGGGCGCTGTCCTCGTCCGCGTGCATGATCTGGAGGATCTTTGCAGCGACCCCGACCCGGTGGAGGTTCTCGGGCGACTCTTCCCCGTCCATCTCCTTCAGCAGCACGAGACCGATGGTCCGGTCGCCGTGCTCCATGACCTTTTTTATGGCCGCAATCTTCTCGGTCCCCTTCACCACGAGAGGGATCAGGATGCCGGGAAAGGTGGGCCGCATCTTGAGGGGAATGATGGGGAGATATTTGGGAAGGACGTCGGCGGCCACCACCAGCCCGCCCTCGGGGGCTCTCTCATCTTTTTCTTCGATAACGGGACCGGGTTTGCCGCTTTCTTCGGTTGTATCTTTCTTTGCTGTCATGGCTTAAAGCTCCTTGGACGGTTTATAACCTGAAAACTAACCATGATGGAAACGAATGTCAACCGAAGGGATTACCGGCGCCGTTTTCCAGCCGGAGTCGGGATGTTACAAAAGTGCCACAATCTGAGGGGAAAACTCATACCTTGTCCATCCTGTGAACCACCGCCAGGGTCCCCTGATTGAACAGGTTGCGGGCGAAACACTCGATTGAGATGTCTGCTCCGGACGCCATGTGCATGATCATGCTCCTGTTCCCCACCGCGATGCTTCTCGCCTCGATGCCGGAGGCGACGGTATCTTCGGGTACCGAGGTAAAGAAACCGGACAGGGGATACTCCTTCTCCTCAGTGTCTTCCTTGAAGTATTTATATCCCGTGGGATACTCGAACACCTTGTGCCTGCCAGTGGTGAGGGTGAGGTACTGTGCGTCGCTCGGTTCGTAGTAGAACCAGCCGCGCCCGTTCCCGCATCTGCGGTGCGGCCAGGGAAAATCGTCCATGCCCAGGCCCTCCACCACGATGAGCGCGATTTTAGTATCGCTGATCCGTGAGTCGACGAGCCCCCGGACGTCCGTTATCGCGGACGCTTCGCCCAATGTGGTGGCCAGGGGAATGGCGTGTGCCGGCGCGGGCACCCTCCGGACCTTGCGAAAGGCACCCCCCACGGTGTGGAACAGGTATCCCGGCCGGGCCACCAGGAGGTATTCGGGAATCCGGAAGGCATCCCCTCGGCATTCGGCGAAAAGGCTCCGGAATTCATCACGCGGCACTATCCGCTCGACCTCGGGGAGGGCCGCCAAGTACTCCAGGTCGCGCCGACTCCCATCGTGGAGGCCGGCATGGCGCGCCGACCAGTGGGTGGAAAGCGCCAGTCCGTCGAGGCGCGTCACATCGATGAAATCGACAAAGGGGATCATGCCTCCCGTACCCACGATCACCGGCGTAAACCCCGAGCGCGCGACAAACCGGTTGACTTCCTCGTACACGGAGGAAACCATGCTCGCCCATTCGCTCTCCGTAAGAACGGAATAACGGGCAACGAAGAACTGCCAGGCATAGGTGAGGAAGACAAAGGAGGGGTCGTAGCCGGCAATCAGGTCAAGTGCCGTGTCGGTCACCCAGCGGTTTCCCGCGTCATCAAAGTCCCCGGGATACGGCCGTCGGGCCTGCAGCTCCGTGACCATCCGCAGGAGCGGAGAATCTTCCTCCACCCGAACGCCGGTTCTCAGGTCGAACATCCTTTGCCATTCGCGCGCATCGATTACGGCAAGACTCATGACGGCGCCTCCCCCGCGTTCCAGGCGATCTTTTCGCCATGCAGCCGGATCTCCCGTCCGCATGACCGGCACCGATTCCCCTGTCCGTTGAAGGAACAGAGCCGGTCGCCGCCGCAGCCGAGGCTGAAGCGCTCTATCACGACTGCGCCGCACCCGGGACAGAGGGTGTTCACCCAGTCGGAGCCTACGAAATTGTGGAAATAGACATAGGGCAGATAACCGCGGACCTTCTCCAGGGTCCGGGCAATGGCGTCGATGTTGGGGTAGCAGGCTCCCTGCATCTCGTCCTCGGGAAGGAGACGGAACACATGCCACGGAATTTCCGGGTCCACGTTGGCGATGAACCGGGCAATCTCCTCGATCTCGCCGTCGTTGGCCGACTCGACGATGGGGGTGGTCACTTCCAGGTGTCCCAGGGCGGCAAGCCTGCGTATGTTCCTCACTACCGGCTCGGCCGAGGGTATTCCGATATACTCCCGGTTGAACGCTGCCGACAATCCCTTCAGTCCGGCGTTGAAGAAGGAAAAAACCGACCCGAGCATTTCGGTCGACTCCTCGGTGGTATAGGCATTGGTGAGACACCCCATGGGCATCCCCGCGGCCCGGGCCTCCTGCGCGAGCTCGACCAGTGAAGGAAGGGACACGGCGGGCTCGTTAACGTTGAACACGATGGAGTGGCATCCCATCTGTTTCGCCTTGCGGATCAGTTCCGGTGGGGTGAGCTCGACCATGCCGTCCTGGATGGCGGCAGGGTCCTGCTTGGCAACGAAAGAGTTGGAGCAGTAGCGGCAGCGGAAATTGCAGCCGGCCGTGCCGATCACCAGGCACCTGCTGCCGGGCCAGGCGTGGTAGAAGGGAACTGACTCGACCTTCGACGGGATGGAACTGGACCAGCGGTAAGGGAACCGCTCCCTGACAACGCCGTTTTCCCCGGCGTACATGCGGCATACCCCGAGTCTGCTGCCCGTCAGTTCGCATCGCCATTCACAATAAGTGCACTGCATTGAAGTCTCCCCTCTTACGCAGGTGGATGGTCCGGCCGGCCCGCGCCGCTTATTGTCCGGGGAGATCCGCGTAAAAGCGTGATATCCCGTGATGAAAGCTTTCAACAGGGATCCCGGCCGACCATCACCGGAGGCAGTGAGCAACCCCCTGTCACCCTGACTGTTAAGTATACAGCCCGTCGCGAACTTGCGGATCCCCTCAGGTTCAGAATATAATGATTTTAACTTATTGATTTTTCTTTCGAGACTACCTTGGATCCAGCTTCGATGGCGAGCAACGCAAGGATTGCAAAGCTGACGGGAAAGCCGGCGTAAAAACCGTGATCATACGTATACTACAAACTGCCGAACATTACTAATGGATTCCAACAGTTAAAAGACATCCTCCCGACGACGGAGTGAAAGGCCGTCCTCGGGAGGAAATACATCACTATTCTTTTATACCCAAAATTACACTGGGCGCCTTGAACATGGCGCAGGCATGGCCCCCTGCCTTGAATCCCAGTTTTCTCGCACTTTCTTCCGTAATAACGGCGGTCAGGATAGTGCCGCCCCCGATATCCACGCCGACTTCGGCGCTAACAGGGCCTTCCACTACCTTCGTCACGGTGCCGCAAATGATATTGCGCGCGCTGACCTTGGCATCGTGCAGATCCGTACCAAGGATAATACTGCTTGCCTTGATAATGGCAAAGGCCTCCTTCCCTTCCTTCAAGGCAAGATTATCCACGCTGGCATTGGTGATAATCGCCGAAATAGACACACCTCCCGTCGTCTTGAGGATAACTTCAGCGTTGACCGCACCCTTCTTGACACTTGCCACGACTCCCGAAAGGATATTCCTTGCGCTGAGTTTCATAGATACCTCCCTTTGAACGATTTATGCTGCGTTATATAAATATATATATAACGTTTACGCGAAATCGCAACCAAAACGATCTTAATAGAATTAGCGAGCAAGTATCAGCACACCAAATACAGTGCTTTTAATATTTTTAATAGGAACTTCACCGGATCCTGCAATTCGGGGAAACACCTCACCCGGGTTTTCCCTGGCAGGGTTGTGGTGGGGAAAACATCGTCGTTTGACCTGGGTCAACGCATTACGGTGCCGTTGTCTTTAAACTGTTGCTCAAAAGGCGACAAAAATCATGGTTGTCGCTCGGTTTCTACCACCTACTGTGAGCGACCCGTGCCTGCCGTCCATTTTTCCGTAAACATTGTCTCGCCATGGCTGCTGTAAACGGATGAGTCGTTCCACTTTATGGCTGTCAACAAAACAAGGAGGAAATTATGTGCTGCGGCAACTACAACACCAACCTCGCGAAACTAATCAGCAAGGCCATAATGGACGCGACGTTTCGGGAACGGTTCCTTGCCGATCCCATGGGAACGGCACAGGAGTTTGGGTTTTCCGAGGCGGATCGGAACGAACTGGCCAGGTATGAGCCACAGAAACTGAGAGCAATAGTGGAGGGACCGCGCTCTCGCTCCTGAGTTGCCATTGGTTCAGACGCCGGTTTCGTTCCGGGCGACTCCGTCGCCTCAATTTCCAGTTTTAGGAGGATAGAATGAATCGAACAGAAGAAGCGGGTCCCTCCGGCATTCTGCTGGAGACTCTGGGCGCGATCCGGGAAAAGGTTAACGGGAAGGATCCCGTGACGGTGGAACGCGTTGTGCTGGGGCTTTTTTTCACCGGGGTGAAGCTGTCAAACGGTCATGGCGGCGTCTGCTACACGCCCATCAAGACCATTCCCGAGGCCGTGTGCTGCCCGAGCTCAGCGAGGGCGATGCCCGCCTCGGGTCGGCTCCGCGGTAGGAACGCAGTGGAATTTGCAGAAGAAGCCTTGTCAGGCAGTTCACTGCAGAGGGCGGTCGGGATTGCGGTAATCAACGCCCTCAGCAATGATTACCTGGCTCAGGGGCAGTCGCCGGGCTATGTCGTCAAATCCGGTGCCGATCCCCTGGACGAGCTGACTCTTCCCGAGGATGCTTATGTCGTCGTGGTGGGTGCGCTCGCACCCTACCTCAAAATGCTGAAGACTCGTGGGAAACCCTTTTGCGTGCTCGAACAGGATCCGGCAACCCTCAAACCGGATGAGATGGCATTTTATGCGCCCGCCGAACAGGCCTCCGAGAAGGTCCCTCACGCGGATGTTCTGATCGTCACCGGCACCACCCTCATTAACGGCACGCTGGAAGGACTGCTGACGTTAGCGAGGCGAGACGCCCAGGTCGCTGTCGTAGGTCCCACTGCCAGCATGCTGCCGGATGCCTTCTTCCGGCGCGGCGTCTACGCAGTGGGTGGCGTACGGGTAAGCGATCCTGACCCACTGCTCGATATCCTGGCTGAAGGCGGCTCCGGTTACCATTTCTTCGGCAAGGCGGCTGAAAAAGTCTCCATGATACGCGCCGTTGCGTCAAGTGTGCATTGATGGTTCGCTCGACAGGCCTTCTACAGTTCTATCGCGACCTCACCCATGTGGGTCGTGTCATAGCCGGGCAACTCGGCAACGACCCGTCGCAGGTCCGGGCCGTGGATCAGATCGAGTAACGGGCGCAGCAGATCGCTTTCGTAATGCGGGCGGGGGATCACTAAATCGTAGCGTTCCTTCTCCAACGGGATGAAATCGAGGTTGAGAGCTCGCGCTGCGGCGGCAATGCCGAGACCGCAGTCGGCCGCGCCGGACTGGACCGCTACGGCGACCGCCAGATGGGTATACTCTTCACGTCGGTAACCTTTCACACTCTCAGGCCCGATTCCCAGTTTGTCCAGATGAAAGTCGAGCAGAACGCGTGTTCCGGCCCCGCGCTGGCGGTTAATATAGTTCACATCGTCTCTTGCCAGATCAGCCAGTCCCTTGATCCCTTTCGGGTTGCCCGGCGCAACGATCAGGCCCTGCTCGCGATGCATGAAGGTCAGCAGCACCACCGGCACACCGGGCAGATATTGCTTCACATAAGAAATATTGTATTCGCCTGTCGTCGGGTCCAGGAGGTGTGACCCGGCCAGATGCGCGTCCCCGCGCCTCAGCGCAGTCAGCCCGCCGAAACTGCCGGCGTTGGCGCTTGAAAAGCGGCGACCGGACTCGGCGAGGGACTGCGCCAGCAGGTCAAGGCAAAGATCGTGACTGCCAATGTGAACTATGGTGCGATTTACTTCGGACGGATCGCGGTACAGTTCTACCATAACGTCCTGCCCGGCCTCGACCCCCTCCGAAAATCTCGGTATGCGGACAATCCCGTCCGCCCGGACAAGGGAGGTGATGACGCCCGCCCCGCGCGACAGGGGCGCGGCCACGGTCCGTTCGCCCACCCGTCCGACGGTCACCCGCACCCATTCGTCCTCGCCCATCGGCGAAAGGAGCTTGCGGGAGATCGTGGCTTTCAGCCTGGGCTTTTCCCGTTGCGGCAGTCCGAGCCAATGGGATATCAGCGGCTCTACGAAAATCTCCCCTGTCAGCGCGCATGAAACGGGATAGCCCGGCACGCCTATAATGGGCGTGTTTTTATTGGTCACGGTGCCGAGAATAACCGGGTGGCCGGGACGTACGGCCACGCCGTGAACGAGCAGAGTTCCCAGTTCCTCAACGACGCTGGCGGTGAAATCCTCGCTTCCGGCCGATGACCCGGCATTGACGAGAACCAGATCATGACCGTCCGCCGCTTCCCGTACCACGGCCTTGATGCGCTCATAATCGTCGATTACTATCGGATACCGCGTGGGTGCGCCCCCCCATTCGCGCACCTGGGCAGCAAGAACGAGCGAGTTGTATTCGATGATATCGCCCGACTTCAGGCCGTTACGCGCCGCCTGTTCGGCGGTCACCAGCTCCGTACCCGTCGGGATTATCGCCACGCGCGGCTTGCGGCGGACGCTGACGGTCGCATGTCCGCACCCCGCGAGCGCACCCAGGTCCACCGGTTTCAGCAGATGGTTGGCCGGCAGCACCAGCTCGGTGGCGACCATATCCTCGCCCATGGGTCGGACCGCCGTCCATGGTGCCACGCCGGCCTGGATCTCAATGGATTCGCCCCCGGTCTCTTCGTCAATATGCTGCGTATGCTCGATCATGATGACGGCGTCGGCCCAGGAAGGGATCGGATCGCCCGTATCGACATATTTGGCTTGCCCCTCAGGGCCGATCGTGAGGCGTTTCGGCGCTGTTTCGGTCGCGCCGATGGTATCGACCGAACGGACGGCATAACCGTCCATCGCGCTTGCATGATAGCCCGGAGAAGACAGGGCCGCCCACACGGGCTTCGCGGTCACGCGACCTAATGCCTCATCTATCGGCAGATCCTCGCCGGAAAACCCGGCCCACGCCCCGGAGCTTTCCATTGCCGCGATAAACCGGCCCCACGCCTCATCCAGCGGTATGTCTTCGAGATAAAATTTCCTGCCTTTGCCCATTGTGGTCTCCTGTCAACTGATCGCGTTCTCAGAATAATTCCACCTCAACCGACTCCCCCCTGTGCAACCCGTTTGAATCGAGCGGTACGCACAACATTCCGTCAGCCTTGACCAGAGTGTAAATCAGGTTCGATTTGCCGAAGACCGGTTCGGCCCAGAGCTGGTTGTCACGCTCCGCCAGCCTGACCTGCACGTAGTCTTCGCGTCCCGTTACCGACGAAACGTTATGGGAAAGCTTTGCCGTCAAACGCCGTCGGACCGGTGGATTCACCACGCCCTGCATCCGTCGGAGTATCGGCACCAGGAATAGTCCGGCCACGACCATTGCACTGACGGGATTCCCCGGCAGGCCTATGACGGGCTTGCCGCTGCAGACTCCCAGTATGGTCGGCTTGCCGGGCCTTACCGCAACACCGTGGACAGCCACACCCGGTTTGCCCAGATCATTCACGACATTTGCCGTAAGATCGCGCGTCGAAACGGACGACCCGGCTGAAATCACCAGCACGTCCGCGTCCTCCAGCGCCACACGGGCGGCGGAAAGAAGCGACTCGTAATCGTCCCCTACTATTCCCCGGGGTAAGGGAACTCCGCCGGCACGGGCGACAAGACCCGCGATGGTATAGGTGTTGACGTCCCGTATCTGACCGGGGCCGGGCGTCAGTTCCGGCGGAATGACCTCATCCCCGGTGGAGACTATCGCAACGCGCGGTCTGGCAGCCACCGTTACCTGCGTGATGCCCAATGCCATCAATCCGCCGAGGTCCTGGGGACGAAGAATGTGTCCCGGGTCAAACAACGGCTCGCCCTCCTTTACGTCTTCGCCTACGTCGATCACATTCTCGCCCGGTGCAACGGCGCGCAGCACTTCGATGTTGGAAGCGTCGAGCTTTTGCGTCCGCTCAACCATCACAACGGCGTCAGCTCCGGGCGGAATCATGCCGCCTGTGTAAACGACAACCGCCTGGGCCGGGCCGACCGCCAGTTCGGACGCGCGGCCCATCGGCACTTCGCCTATGACGGCAAGATACGCCGGCAGCGATTCGGTCGCTCCGAAGGTATCTTCGGCGCGCAACGCGTAACCGTCCATCGTACTGCGGGGGAAGGCAGGCAGGGAAGATGGGGCCGCCAGTTTTTCTACCAGCACTCTGTCGAGCGCTTCCCCGGAAGCTATGCTCTCCTCCAGGACATCAGACGGAAGCTGATCGAACAAGACCCTGAGCGCATCCGCGGGTGTAAGCACCTTGAACATTTCAGGCATCGACACACTCCTTTGGTTAACATTCTGATATTACTTTCAGCAACGATTCTTTCAGCATGAGGAGGTATGGTAACAGTATAACAGACCCGCGACCAGAACCGCGGCTTGCACAGCTCCGTCCACTGCGGTACAGTTAACCATACTCGGGAAAACAATCCAAACTCTATCTTGAACGGAGGTTTTATGGCAAGCGTACTGGAAATCTATAAGTGTGAACTGTGCGGAAACATAGTCGAGGTCACGCACGGCGGAGCGGGTGAACTGGTCTGCTGCGGAGAGCCCATGAAGCTGATGGCCGAGAATACGGTCGACGCCTCGAAGGAAAAGCATGTCCCGGTCATCGAGCGGGGGGCCGACTCGATCACGGTAAAGGTGGGGAGTGTCCCTCATCCCATGGAGGAGAAGCACTACATCGAATGGGTGGAGATCATTGCCGACGGCAAGGCCTACCGTCAGTT
Organism: Geobacteraceae bacterium; assembly: GCA_029975275.1. Taxonomy (GTDB): domain Bacteria; phylum Desulfobacterota; class Desulfuromonadia; order Geobacterales; family Geobacteraceae; genus RPRC01. The sequence continues at coordinate 24,825 of JARKPN010000139.1, forward strand.
CCTCAAGCCGGGGGAGGCGCCGGAGGCGGTATTCAAGATCACCGCCCGGCAGGTGACGGCCAGGGAATACTGTAACATCCACCTGCTCTGGAAATCCGAAGGATAAGGGCGACCGGCTTCATAGGTACACAAAGCAGGAGGCCGCCGGGGACACCGGCCGGCCTCTTTGTTTTCGCTTCGATCCACCCTTGTGCGCCCGTTATTCGATGATACGTACCGAGGTAATGACAACCGGCTCCACCGGCACGTCGGAGTGTCCCATGCAGGAACCGGTCTTGACCTGGCGTATGGCGTCCACCGTCTCCATCCCCTCCACTACCTGCCCGAACACCGCATACCCGAACAGCTCCGGCGTCTTGCCCCGGTAGTCCAGGAACTCGTTGTCAACCACGTTGATGAAGAACTGGGAGGTTGCGCTGTCCACCACGGCGGTCCTGGCCATGGCCAGAGTGCCGCGCTTGTTGGAAAGGCCGTTGGCCGCCTCGTTCTTGATGGCGAATTTGGTCTTCTTCTGCTGCATGGAGGCGTCCATGCCGCCCCCCTGGATCATGAACTCCTTGATCACCCTGTGGAAGATCAACCCGTCGTAGAAGCCTTCCTTCACGTAGGAAAGGAAGTTGCGGACGCTTATGGGCGCCTTGTCCTTGAAAAGCTCGATGGTCACATTGCCCATTGAGGTATCCATGAGGACCCTGGGATTCTTTTCTTCGGTCATCTGTCGCTCCTTTGGCTGAGTATATGACTTTTCTACCACACTTTCACGGCCAGGAAAAACTTTTTCGCGGGGTTGCCTTTTGCCGGAGTTGCGATAGGGTTAACCGGTTACGATACTCGTTCAGGCGGAAACGGCCAAAGCCGCGGACCGGACTTCGTCCAACCGCCGAGGGTGAGCAAGATGCAGGATAAGGATGTAACGATTCAAAAACTGGAAGACGAGAATCGCGCGCTGCGCCTGCGGGTACAGGAACTGGAAACGGCGGAACGCAAATACGCACAGGTCAGAAAGGTCCTCAAAAATCAGCGGCTGCGCCTTTTTTCCCTTCTCAACAGGCTCCCCGCCTTTGTCTACCTGCAGGCGCCGGACCATGGAATCCGGTTCGCCAACCGCTATTTCAAAAAGCATTTCGGCTGGAGGTCCGGACTCAAGTGCCACGAGATCTTCCGGAACCGGTCCGGACCCTGTCATGACTGTCGGACGTTCCGCGTCTTCGAGACCAACGAGCCGCAACGATGGGAATGGGATTCTCCCATCGACGGTCTTTCCTACGAGGTGCTCGATTATCCCTTCATTGACTTCGACGGCACGTTGCTGGTACTGGAACTGGGACTGGACATCACCGAGCGCAAGCGCGTGGAAAACGACCTGCGCACGTTGCAGTCCGAACTGGAAAAGCGCGTTGAGGAAAGAACCCGGCAGTTGAACGAAACCGTATCGCGGCTGCTCTCCGAGATGGATGAGCGGGAGAAGACCGCGGAGGCGCTGCGCAGGAGCGAGGAACGCTATGCCCTGGCAATCGCCGGGGCGAACGACGGCATCTGGGACCGGGATCTGGAGACCGGGGCGGTTCACTTCTCCCCGCGCTGGAAGAATATCCTGGGATTCGAAGACCACGAGATAGCGAACGATATCAACGAATGGAAAAGCAGGATCCATCCCGACGACTACCGACGGGTGATGAACTCGCTGGAGTCGTACCTCGCAGGACTTCTTCCCTGCTACGAGGTGGAGTTCCGCATGCGGACCAAGGACGGCGGATTCCGCTGGATACAGAGCAGGGGCGCCTGCCTCCGTGACGAGCAAGGGAAACCGTGCCGCATAGCCGGCTCCCACACCGACATCACCTACCGCAAACAGATGGAGGAGGCCATCCGCAGCTCCGAGAAGAAGTACCGCACGATCTTCGAGGAATCAAAGGACGTAATCTTCATCTTCGACGCGGATGCCAGGATGGTGGACATCAACCCCTCGGCCTGCGAGCTGTTCGGATACAGCAGGGAAGAGTTCTTCACGCTCGACATCGCCACGGACATCTACTGCCGCGCCGAGGACAGGGAGCGTTTCCTCCGCTCACTGTTCGCCAACGGATACGTCAGGGACATGGAGACGTCCCTGAAGAAGAAGGGAGGCGAACGTCTGACCGTGCACATTTCCGCCTCGCTGCTGAAAAATGCGGAAGACGTCGTCACCGGCTACATGGGCATCATCCACGACATGACAGAACACAAGAGGCTGGAGCAGCAACTGCTGCACGCCCAGAAGATGGAGTCCATAGGTCTCTTTGCCGGAGGTATCGCCCATGATTTCAACAACCTGCTTACCGCCATCTCGGGATACGGCGAAACCGTCCGGGACAACATTCCCGGGAACGCCCCCCTGCTGAAAACCAGCATCGACCAGGTGATGCATGCCGCGGAGCGGGCACGCGAGCTCGCCCACAATCTGCTGGCGGTGAGCCGCAAGCAGATAATCAACCCGAAACCGGTGCTGGTCAACGACATTATCGCCGGCGCGAAGAACCTGATCACCCGCATTATCGGCGAGGATGTCGAGCTTATGACCTCTCCCAGCCGCAGGAGGCTGACGGTGATGGCGGACCGGGGGCAGCTGGAACAGGTCCTGATCAACCTTGCGGCCAATGCCCGTGACGCAATGCCGGACGGCGGAAACCTCAGGATCGCGGCCGCCCACGCTGTCCCGAGGAAAAACGGCAAACGAGTGGCGGGTCTGGACGCGAGAGGTCCCCATGCCATTATCACCGTCTCCGACACCGGCATCGGCATGGACGAAAGGACCAGACAAAAGGTTTTCGAGCCGTTTTTCACTACCAAAGAGGTGGGAAAGGGGACCGGCCTGGGGCTCTCCATAAGCTACGGCATCATCAGGCAGCACAACGGCATCATCACCGTGGAGAGCGAACCGGGGAGGGGGACCACCTTCACCATCCATCTCCCGCTCATCAGCATCGATGTGGAGCCACCGGCCGCCACTGTTCTGCCCCTCTCCACCACCGGTTCCGAAACGATACTCGTGGTGGAGGACGAGGAAATCGTCAGAAACTATCTGCGCGACATCCTGCGGAGGGCCGGATATACGGTAATTACGGCTTCCGACGGAGCCGAGGCCATGGTCAGGTTCCGACAGAGCATGGGGGACATATCCCTGGTGCTCTCGGACGTGGTGATGCCCAAGAAGAACGGCAGGGAGATCTACGAGGAGATCAGCCGCGTCCGACCCGAGGTCAGGTTCGTGTTCATCAGCGGTTACACCGCCGACGTCATTATCCAGAAGGGGGTATTCGACGCCGGGGTCGATTTCGTCACCAAGCCCTTTATGAAAAACGATATCCTTCAGAAGGTACGGGAGGTGCTGGACCGGAACAGAAGCTGACGACGCGTCACGATTGCATCCCCGCCGTTCCCTGTGTTATAAGTGCACAGCTTCCGTAACCCTGAATCCTCGGATTCAGGGTAATCGCAACTTTCACCCAGGGGACCTGCCGATGATGCTCAGCTCCGTCGAAACCCGCATGTCTTTTCTCCGCTCGGAGATCGAACGGCACAACCGGCTCTACTACCTGCACGACGCCCCGGAGATCACCGATGCCGAGTACGACGTCCTGTTCCGTGAACTGCTGGAGTTGGAGGAGCGGCATCCCGACCTGGCGATCCCCGATTCACCGACCCGGAGGGTTGGAGCCCCTCCGCTGGAGAAATTCTTCCAGGTGCCCCACGGGATCCCCATGCTGTCGCTGGAAAACGCCATGACCGACGGCGAGATCGTCGAGTTCGACGAGCGCGTCAAGCGGTTCCTGGGGATCCCCCTGGAAGGCGAAATCGAATACATCTGCGAACCCAAGATGGACGGCCTTGCGGTGGAACTGGTCTACCGGGACGGCATCCTGACCCGTGGCTCCACCAGGGGGGACGGTTTTGTTGGCGAGGACGTGACCCTGAACCTGAAGACCATCAAGACCGTGCCCCTGCGTCTCTCCACCCCGGAGCCGCCGCGGCTGGTCGAGGTCCGGGGCGAGGTCTTTCTCCCGCTGAAGGCCTTCCAGAGACTGAACGCCGAACGGGAGGAAGAGGGTGAGCCCCCTTTCGCCAACCCGCGCAACGCCGCGGCCGGCTCCTTGCGGCAGCTCGACTCGCGAATCACCGCACGCCGCCCCCTCTCCATCTTCTGCTACGGACCAGGCCGGGTCGAAGGCTTCGAATTCAGGGACCAGCAGGGGTTTCTCGCCGCCGTCTCCGGCTGGGGACTCCCGGTGAATCCTCAGATAAGGAAGGTCTCGGGCGTGGACGGAGTGCTGGGGTACTACCGGGAAATGGCCGAAAAGCGGGACACCCTGGACTACGAGATCGACGGGGTTGTGGTCAAGATCGATTCCTTTGCCCTGCAGCGCGAGCTGGGAGAAAAGAGCCGCTCGCCGCGCTGGGCCATCGCCTTCAAATTCCCTCCCAGGCAGGCCGTTACCGTGGTGGAGGAGATAGTTCCCCAGGTAGGAAGGACCGGCGTGATAACCCCGGTGGCAAACCTGCGTCCCGTGGAGGTATCGGGCGTCATGGTCTCGCGGGCAACGCTGCACAACTGGGACGAACTGGAGAAGAAGGATATACGCGTGGGCGACACGGTCTTGGTCGAACGGGCCGGAGACGTTATCCCTGCGGTGGTTCGGGTACTGACCGACAAGCGGACCGGGGTCGAAAAAGCCGTCCCCATCCCCGCCAGCTGCCCCGAATGCGGCTCCGAGACGGTCAGGTTCCCGGGAGAGGTGGCGGTCCGCTGCCTGGGTCTTTCCTGCCCGGCCCAGATCCGCGAATCCATCATCCACTTCGCCTCGCGCAACGCCATGGATATCGAGGGGATGGGGGTCAGGTACGTGGAGCAGCTCCTGCGGCTGGGGCTGGTGAAGGACGTGGCCGACCTCTACTCCCTCACCAGGGACGATTTCATGCGCTTCGAGCGGATGGGGGACAAGCTGGCCGAAAACCTTCTCAACGCCATCGAGCAGAGCAAGCGGCGCGAGCTGTCGCGTTTCATCTTCGCGCTGGGCATACGTCACGTGGGCGAGCATACCGCCAAGCTCCTGGCCGAGGCCTTCGGAAGCATCAGGGACCTGGAAAAGGCCGGCGAAGAGGAACTGCTCACCATCAGGGAGATAGGCCCGGAAGTCGCCAGGAGCGTCACGACCTTTTTCGGCAACCAGCGGAACCTGGAGGTAATCAGTCGTCTGCTCGCGGCCGGGGTATGTCCGCTAGCCGAAGAGAAACGCCTGGGGGGGAGGTTCACCGGCAAGACCTTTGTCTTCACCGGGGCCTTGAGGCGTTTCACCCGGGACGAGGCCGCCCGCCTGATCGAGCGGGAGGGTGGTCATGCCGCGGGCTCGGTCTCCAGAAAGACCGACTACGTGGTGGCGGGAACAGAGGCCGGTTCAAAGCTGGACAAGGCCAGGGCACTCGGCGTCACCATTATCGACGAGGACGAGTTCGCCGGAATGCTGGAGGGAGGATCGACGTGAAGATACGTGCCATGGTAACGGTAAAAGGACTGGTGCAGGGGGTATCCTTCCGCTATTATACCGTCCAGGAGGCCGTGGGGCGCAATGTGACCGGCTGGGTCAGGAACCTCCCCAACGGCGACGTGCAGGGGTGCTTCGAAGGGGAGGACAGCGACGTGCGGGCGCTCATCGACCGGTGCCGCACCGGACCCCGCCGCGCCGTGGTTGAACAGGTCATCGTTGACCAGATGGAATTTACCGGCGAGTTCGCGGATTTTCACATCAGGTAGGCAGGCTGGACAGCTGAGCAGCAACGCCACAGGAAAGGAACACCATGACCAGGACAAAGTGGTTGGCCCTCGTTTTCATGACCGTCTTCATCTCAACCGCCCCGGTTGCGGCCGCGCCCCCAAAAAAGGCCGATCCGCAGCCGCAGGAGGTACTGAAGAAGCTGTTTCCCAAGCTGAAGTACACCTCGATCGGCAAGACCGACATCGACGGCCTCTACGAGGTAGCCACCGACGGGAAAATAATCTATTTCCACCCCAAGACCGGCTATCTCTTCATCGGCGACATCGTGAACAACGAAGGAAGAAGCCTTACCCAGGAGAAGATGGCTGCCGAGCGCTTCAAGCTGCTGACCCGCGATGACCTGAAAAAGGCCATAAAGGTGGGAAACGGCCGGAACACCGTCATCGAGGTGACCGACCCCGACTGCTCCTTCTGCAGAAAGATGCACGCCTATTGGGAATCCAGGCACGACGTAACCCGCTACATCTTTTTCAAACCGCTCGACATACACCCCGACGCGGTCAAGAAGGCAACCTACGTCCTGTCGGCCGACGACACTGAAAAGGCACTGTTCGAGGTGTATTCCGGCCAGCTGGATTCCAAGCGGGACGTCCTGGACAGGAAATACGACGACAAGGGAAGGCTCCAGGCCCAGCGAGCGGTGGCGGACAAGCTGGAGGTCAACAGCACCCCGACCTTCTGGGTGAACGGAAAGTTCGTCAACGGCGCCAACATCCCCCTGATCGAGAAATACATCGGCAAGCCGCCCGCGGGAGGCAGGAAATAATCCCTTCTGGGAAAATGCCATACAGGGCCGGAATGGGACTTTCCCGGCCCTTGCACCCCGTATGAAAAGGATCGTGAGCAGCCCCCTACCCATTCACAGCTTCAGCAGCACCATCCCCGACTGCTGATCCCGCTCACGTACCGCGTCGATACCGGTCAGCTCCATGACGACCGCCTCAAGGACCAGGAACGTTTCCGCGTCCTCCCTCAGGCAGCCCACCCGGACCGCGTCCCGCTTGCCGAACGCGCCGTGGAAATGGACCTTCGGCTCCTCCCCCTCCCGGAATATGGTCCCGAACCCGGTCACTTCATGGCTTTCACAGAGGCTTCGCCATATGGGCACCGGCGGCATCTCCTCCTTCTCCGGCCCGGTAACGAACCTCCCCTTCCGCATGCCTCCCACCAGATGAAAGGCCGCGCTTCTGAGCCCCTCCTTCTTTGCCAGATCCACCAGCCCGCCAAGCACATCGTCCCCATCCTCGAAACGTACGACGAATACCCTGCCAATCTGTCCGCTCGCGTATTTCATGGAACCTCGCTTCCCTTCTCCCTTATTCCGCTGTATTTCCTTTCCGCCCGGAGAATGTAACACCTGGGGGCGAAAGGACAAAGCGGTTTTTTCCCATGAGAGTCGCTTCGGGGGATTTCCAACCCGGCCTCTGCCGCGTATTTCAGCGAGAACCGGATACTTTCGCAATCATCGGCACGGTCGGCCGGAAGGCACTTTTTCCTTGACAGCCCTGCACCACGGTGATAGAAATATTACCTTTCAAATACCCACAGAAAAACGTTGCATATATTCGGGAGGTGCAGTTTGGCTCATCACAAGTCGGCCCTGAAGAGGATCAAGCAGAACAAGAAGAAAACCGCCAGAAACAAGCACGTCCGCTCCACTCTGCGGACCTTCATAAAGCGCGTCCGCGAGGCGGTTGCGGCAAACGACACCAACCTGGCGAAGGAGTCCCTGGAAGCCGCCATACCGGTCATCGACTCTGCCGCATCCAAGGGCGTCATCCACAGGGCCAATGCCTCACGTAACGTCTCGCGCCTGAGCAGACTGGTCAACACCCTCGGCTAGCTAGGTTCGGAAAATGAAACGCAGCAGCCGCGGCATGAAGTCTCAAATGAGACCGTCGCTCGCGGGATCGGTGCAAAACAAAGGGACCTCGTACTCGGGGTCCCTTTGCCATATCTATCGAACAGCGCCTTCCGTAATGCCTTTACCCCTCACCCGCCCCGTCCGCACACCTCCATGACGAACGTCTCCAGCAGCACATCCGGCCTGCCACGACCGCTCTTCATGGCCAGATCGATCTCGAACAGCCTTGCGAAAATTCCTTTCAGTTCCCTGACGTGATAGTTCCCTGCCTGCCGGATGACCCCCTGGAGAAAATACGGGGCTATGCCGGTCGCCTTCCCTATCTCCGGCTGAGGGGTCTTCCGGTCCAGCAGTTCCCGCACCTTCCATAGCTGACGATAGTGACGGGTAATCATTGCCAGGACCAGGAGAGGGGCCTCGCCCCCCCGGAGCAGGGTTTCCAGGCTCCGGAGCGCCCGGTCGATATTTTTGTCCCCCAGAGAGTCAGCCAGCTCGAACACGCTGTTCACCCTAGTGTCGGAAACCACCGCGCGGATGTCGGCCACCGCGATCCGGTCGCGCCCACCGACATAGAGCACGGCCTTCTCCAGCTCCGAGACCAGCTCCTGCAGGTTGTTGCCGACCAGATAGACCAGCATCTCGGCCGCGGCAGGCTCGATCCCCTTCCCCCTGGCGGATGCCTCGTTGCGGATGAAGGCGGGAAGCTGGTTCTCGTAGGGACGCTTGAATTCCACCAGCTCCCCGTGCTTTCTGAACTCCGTGAAGAATTTTTTCCTCTGATCGATCTTTTCGCCCAGGAAGGCCAGGCAGGTCGAGGGTGAGGGGCTCTGCAGGTAGGAGAGCAGGAGTTCGAGGGCGGCCGCGGGCAGGGCGTCGGCCTTTTTCACCAACACCACCCGCCAGGGGGCGAACATGGGGAGGGTTGCGGCCGCTTCGGCGATCTCCCCTCCCCGACATTCGGTTCCGTAGAATACATTCAGGTTGAAGTCCCGCATGTCCGGGGTAACCAGGCGTTCCACCAGCCGCCGGACCGCCACCTCCATAAGATACGGCTCGTCTCCGTAGAGGTAGTAAAGGGGCCGGATCTCGCCCCTGTCGATTGCGGTGGTGAATTCCTTGGGTTTCATGGGGTACCGGGTCAGAAGTCTTCGATGATCTTCAGGTAGATCTGCTGGGCCAGGCGACGGCTGATCTCCTGGATGGCGGCGTCCTCGCTGTTCTGCTGGATGGCTATGTCCGAACTGGCGGGAAAGTCCTGGCTCCAGGAAAGGGTCCCCCGCCAAACGACACGATGGGTGCTGTTCTTCCGCAGGGTGGCGGTTACGGTTATGGTGGCCCGGTACTCCCTGACGATGTCAAAGCCGGTATAGGAGACGGCGACCTTGCCGTAGGTGAGGACCTCGCCGCCCAGGGTATAGTCCGAGGAGTCCATCTCCTTGACCCTGAGGCCCCTCCTTTTGGCGAATTCGTCTATCAGATCGTTGAGCAGGATATTCTCCAGGTTCGGCTTATAGGTCTTGTTGGCAAAAATGGGGATGCTTATGGTCTCCCCTTCGCCGAAGCGGGCCTGTACGTCGCGCGCAACCGGCCGATAACCGCACCCGACGGCAAAGGAACAGCATATGAGCAAGATGAGAAAAAGAAACGTTGAACGCACGAAGCCCCCCTGCCCCGGCCGAGCCGGGGCGGTTTTCACCCGACAACGATGTTCAGCAGCTTGCCGGGGACATAGATAATCTTCCGCACCGCCTTCCCCCCGATGTGGCCCTTCACCTTGTCGTCGGCAAGGGCTGCTGTGCGCACCTCCTCCTCGCCGGCGCCGGCAGCCACGGTGACCTTCCCGCGCAGCTTGCCGTTGACCTGCACCACGATGGTCAACTCCTCCTCCTCTTCCGCGGCCGGGTCGTGGACCGGCCAGGACGCCGCATCGATCCCGCCGCTGTGGCCGAGACCTTCCCACAGCTCCTCGGCCGCGTGCGGGACAAAGGGGGCCAGCAGCAGCACCACGCTCTCCAGCGCCTCCCTGAGCACCGGAGCGCAGGCCGGGTCGTTCCTGGCCTCGGAGGCCGATGCGGCGTTGACCAGCTCCATGATGGCGGCGATGGCGGTATTGAAGTGGAACCGTTCCTCGATGTCCTCGGTGACCTTCCTGATGGTCTTGTGGACCACCCGCCGCAGCCTGACTCCTTCGGAGTTGAGGGAATCGGCCGTGACGGCTCCCGCCCCCCGCACCGCTGCCAGCTCGTACACCAGTTTCCAGACCCGGTTCAGGAAGCGGTAGCTCCCCTCCACCCCCTGATCGCTCCAGTCCAGATCCTTCTCCGGCGGGGCCGCGAACAGGGAGAACAGCCGGGCGGTGTCGGCGCCGAATGTCTCGATGAGCGCGTTCGGGTCCACCACGTTTCCCTTGGACTTGCTCATCTTGGCCCCGTCCTTGATCACCATCCCCTGGGTCAGGAGATTGACGAACGGCTCGTCGATGTCCACGAAACCCAGGTCCCGCAGGGCCTTGGTGAAAAAGCGGGCATAGAGGAGGTGGAGCACGGCGTGCTCGATCCCGCCGATGTACTGGTCCACCGACATCCAGTATTCGGTCTCCTCCCGGTCCAGGGGAGCTCCTTCGAACCGCGGGCAGCAATAGCGGAGGAAATACCAGGAGGACTCCACGAAGGTGTCCATGGTGTCGGTCTCCCGCCGTGAGGGCGCGCCGCAGACCGGGCAGGCAACGTTTACGAACGACGGGATCTTGGCCAGGGGGTTCCCCCCCTCTCCCGTGAAGACCGCGTCCATGGGGAGGAGCACCGGCAGGTCCTTTTCCGGCACCGGCACTGCGCCGCAGGTCTCGCAGTATATGATCGGGATCGGGTTGCCCCAGTAACGCTGGCGGGAGATCCCCCAGTCGCGCAGCCGGTAGTTGACGGTTTTCCTGCCGATCCCTTCCTGTTCCAGGTGGTCGGCGATCTTCTCCTTGGCCTCGCTGCTGTACAGCCCGTCGAAGGCGCCGGAGTTCACCATGACCCCCTCCTCGGTGAACGCGGCGGTCATGGTTGCCGGGTCCAGGGTCTCCCCCCCGGGCTGGATGACCACCTGCAACTGGAGGCCGTATTTCCTGGCGAACTCGAAATCGCGCTGGTCGTGGGTCGGAACCGCCATGACCGCGCCGGTGCCGTATTCCGGCAGCACGAAGTTGGCCAGGTATACCGGCATGCGCCTGCCTGTCACCGGGTTGACGCAGTGGGAGCCGGTGAAGACCCCTTCCTTTTCGAGCCCCTCGGCGGTCCGCTGCTCCTTTTCGGTCCGTTTCACCTTGTCGATGAACGCGGCCACCTCCTCCCGCCTGTCCGGCGTGGTGAGGGACAGGGACAGGGGATGCTCCGGCGCCAGGGACATGAAGGTGGCCCCGAACAGGGTGTCCTGACGGGTGGTGAATACCCTGATTACCTCGTCGCTTCCCTCTACCTTGAAATCTATCTCGCAGCCGAAGCTCTTGCCGATCCAGTTGCGCTGCATGGTGAGGACCCGCTCCGGCCAGCCCGGGAGCTTGTCGGTGTAAGCCAGCAGCTCCTCGGCGTAATCGGTGATACGGAAGAACCACTGGTCCAGCTCCTTCTGCTCCACCGGGCTGTCGCAGCGCCAGCAACAGCCGTCCTCCACCTGCTCGTTGGCAAGGACCGTCTCGCACTTGGGGCACCAGTTCACGAAGGAATTCTTCTTGTACGCCAGCCCCTTTTCCAGCATCCGGAGGAAAATGAGCTGCTCCCAGCGATAGTAGCCCACATGGCAGGTGGCCAGTTCCCGGTCCCAGTCGTAGGAGAAGCCCAGCTTCTTCAACTGGCCGCGCATGTACTCGATGTTCTCGTAGGTCCACGCGGCCGGGTGGCTCTTGTGCTGTATGGCCGCGTTCTCCGCCGGCATGCCGAAGGCGTCCCATCCCATGGGGTGGAGCACGTTGCGGCCCCGCATCCGCATGAAGCGGGCAATTACGTCGCCGATGGAATAGTTGCGCACGTGCCCCATGTGGATGCGCCCCGACGGGTAGGGGAACATCTCCAGCAGGTAGTACTTCTCTTTATGCTTATTCCGGGTCGCCCGGAAAACCGCCTCGTCCTCCCAGAACCGCTGCCACTTCTCTTCCACCTCTTTAGGGTTGTAACGTTCCTCCACTATCGTCTACCTCCGGGTCGTTTCCTGTAACAGTCCCCCCATGTATGAAGGGATCTGTATATCAGTAATCTATATTCATTTCTTACCCCTCCCCTTCCTCATGGGGGCCGGGAGGGGTTACTCTCTGCTTCATAACTCCCTCCCTCTTATCTGCAAAAGGGGGAGCCCACAAGCCATTCCCATTCTCTCCTCAGGCGGGATTCAAGAGGGAGCGCGCCAGGTCGAGGATCCTGTTGGCCTGGATCGGCTTGGTGATGTAGTCGTTGGCGCCGAGGGCCAGGGCGCGCTCACGGTCCTCCTGGGCGCCCTCCGTGGTGATCACCACAATCGGAGTGGTACGGTAGTTGGCGTCGTTCCGCACCAGACTCACCAGCTTCAGACCGTCCATGATCGGCATGTTTATGTCGGTCAGGATCAGGTCGAATTTCTCCGAGGAAAGCTTCTTCAACCCGTCGACCCCGTCGCTGGCCTCGACCACCCGGACCCCCTGGAGCCTTTTGAGAGCAAACGAGATCAGCTGCCTCATGGTAGGTGAATCCTCGATAATCAGAATTTTGTGTTCAGGCATGACGTCATGTCCTCCACAGGGTTGTCTACTTGGTGAGCAGGTCTATGAAGCCCTGAATCGTCGAGAGTTTCCGTTCGGACTCGGAGTAGAGCTTGGAGCTGAAGATGGCGGTGGCCGCGTGGCCCGCCAGGAGGGTGAACAGCTCGTAGTCCACAGGCGCGAAGGTCTTTTTCTGGACAAGCAGCTTGTAGATGACTATCACCCCGATGACGTGCTCCTTGATCTTGAGAGGGATGCATACCATGGGGTTCAGGAAATCGCGGCTGTAAGTGGTCACGTCGTCAACGAAAAAATTATCGCCGGTCTTGGCCACCGAACCGATGATGCCGTTTCCGAGCTTGACAGACGGGATTTCCTGTCGCTCAACCCCTTCGGTCGCCACGGCGTTCAGCTCGTTGGTCTTCTCGTCCAGAAGCATGATGGCGAACTCCTCGGCGCCGATCAGGTTGATGATTATCTCGATGATGATCTGCAGCACCTCGGGGAAATCGAGGGTGGAGTGGAGCTGGTAGCTGGCGATGTAGAGGTTGGCGAGGTTGTTGTTTTCACTCTCGATCTCCACGTAGCGTTCGGCAAAGTCCCGGTTCTCCCGTTCCACCTGGGCTATGCGTTCCAGGATCTCCTGTTTCTCCTTTTCCAGCAGGGCGATCCTCTCGGCAAGCTTCCGGTTCTGGTCCGAGACGACGCTCTCGACCCCCCTGTTTCGCAGGCCGTCCTCCATCTGCAGGAGCAGAAAGCGGAGCCGCTCGTTCTCCTTCAGGAGCTCCTGGGTGAATTCAGCCCCCTTCTTGAACAGCTGCAGAAACTCCTCGGCCCTGCCGGAAACACCTTTATCATCTTCACTCGCCATGGCGTGTCCTCCCAGTTTCTCTCCCTTTAGAGCTTGTTCGTCAATAAGCATTCCGGGATCGCATCCCGTCTTCATGCCGTTCTTAATATCCGCACCGCACCAGTATCTCGTCCGACATCCGGTCGAGCGGAACAACCGCGTCAACCATACCGGTGGCCATGGCGGCCCGCGGCATGCCGAAGATCACCGCGGACTCCTCGGCCTCCGACAGCACCTGACCGCCCGAACCTTTGATGGCCCTGACCCCCAGGCTCCCGTCATTCCCCATGCCGGTCAGAACCACCCCGAGCAGCTGCGGACCGAAGACCTCGGCGCCCGACCGGAACATCCTGTCCACCGAAGGGAGGTAGTTCTCCCCCGGCTCCGGGTCGAGCAGTCGGACCGTCACCTCGCCGTCGGTGCGCTGAAACACCATGTTCCTTCCGCCCGGCGCAATCAGGGCGCACCCGGCCCGCACCGGATCCCCGTCGCGGGCCTCCGTCACCTCAAAGGCCGAGGTCCGGTTGAGTCGCTCGGCAAAGGTCCGGGTAAAGCCGGGGGGCATGTGCTGGGAAACCACCAGCGAAAAAGGGAGATCCTCGGGAAACGCGCTGAAAATGCTTTGCAGGGCCGGGGGCCCGCCGGTAGAGGCCCCGATGGCGACCACCGTGGCGACTCCGCCGGCCCGCTTCCTCCGGGCAAACAGCTCCTTCGGCCTGGCCGGCGGCCCGCCGGCCCCCTCCTGCGCCAGGAGCATGCCCCGCCTGCTGACCGAGGACATGTTCAGGTTGAACACTCCCCGCACCTTCTCGTGCAGGTCTTTCCGGATTTTTATCAGCTCGTCGGAGGCCTCGGCCGTAGGCTTCAGGATAAAATCGACCGCCCCCAGCTCCAGGGCCTTGAAGACCCGCTCGTCTCCTCCCATGGAGCTTACCACGATAACCGGGGTCGGACGGTTGCTCATGATGATGCGCAGGAAGGTGAATCCGTCCATGCGCGGCATCTCCAGGTCAAGGGTGACCAGGTCCGGTTTCAGCTCCAGGACCCGGCGGATCCCCTCCTCCCCGTCCACGGCGTAGCCCGCCACCTCCACCTCGGGAAGCCCTTCCAGCATCCTGGATATGGTCCTCCGGTTGAAGGCTGAATCGTCGATTACCAGAACCCTGAGTTTTTTCACTCTCCACTCCCCGCGGAGACCCCAGCATACGGTTTCTGGTATACCATGTCGTTTTTCAGGTGTTTCAGGGAAAAGGCGGTAGTGGTGTTGAGAAGCGACTCCGCGTGTCCCAGCAGGAGATATCCCCCCTCCCTGAGCGAGCGGTAAAAGGATTCGACCACCCTTTTCTTGGCAACCTGGTCGAAGTAAATAATAACATTACGACAGAAGATCACATCCATCTTGCCCAACAGTATCATGCGGCTTTCGTCAAAAAGGTTAAGATGGCTGATGGTGACCAACCCTCTTACCTGGTCGTTGATCCGGTAGAGTCCGTCCTGCTCCTTGAAAAACCGCAGGACCCTCCCCTCTTCGGTGGTCCTGAAAGAGGACTTGCCGTACATACCCTTGCGTGCATGCTGCAGGACACGCTGGCTGATGTCGGTCCCCACGATCTCCACCTTCCACCCCTGGAAACAGCCTGCCTCCAGGATCAGCATGGCAATGGTGTAGGGCTCCTCTCCGGTGGAGCAGCCGGCGCTCCAGATACGCAGGGTCCGGTCCCCTTTCTTCTCCTTCAGGGTCTTCAGCTCGGGCAGGATCTCCCCGGCAAAGGCCTTCAACTGGAACTCTTCGCGGAAGAAATAGGTCTCGTTGGTGGTCAGGACATCCATGATGTCCGAGAACTCCTGGTCCCGTACGCGGCTGTACTTGAGAAAGTGGTAATACTCTCTGAAACCCGGCAGCTGATGGACGGAAAGCCTCCGGACAAGCCGCTTCTCCAGCAGGAACTTGGAGTCGACGTCAAAAAAGATGCCGCAGTGGCCGTGGATCAGGTCCCGTATGAGACGGAACTCCTCCTCGGACATGCGTGCTTCAGGTTCCGTCCCGAATATCATGCGAGACTTTCCAGTATCTCGACAATCCGTGCCCTGACCAGATCATCGCTCTCCGTCTCCAGGGCGCGCCGCAGGACCGGGAACGCCCCCTCCCCGCGGTGCTCGGCAAGAAACCTGACCACCACGTTTCTCACGTCCCAGTGGGGATGCCGCAGCAACGCCTCCGCCCGCCCGTCCAGCCAGTGGTCGCCACGCTCGGCCAGGATGGATATGGCCGCCTTGACCACTTCGTCATCATGGCTGGCGGTTGCCCGACGTGTCAGCTCCAGTGCCCTCTCACCCTCTATGCGGGCCAGGGCGTCCAGCGCCGCCAGGGAAACCAGTCCGTCCGAGTCGTCCAGGGATCTTTCGATGACATCCATGGCGCCCGGACCGCCGATCCTCCCCAGGCTCCGGAGAGCGGCGCAGCGTACCCATGAATCCTCGTCCCGCGCAACCAGCGCCAGCGGCTCCAGGGCGTCTTCCCTGCCGGTCTCTCCAAGGGCCGTGGCGGCGGCGATGCGGACCTCGGATATCTCGTCGGTGAGCGACAGGATCAGGTGGTGCACCGCGTCCTCCCCCTCCACCAGGGCCATCCCCTGGACCGCGGTCCTTCGGACCAGATCGTCCTCGTCCTTCATGAGCAGTGCCAGACGCTCGCCGTCGCGGAGCATGCCGCAGAGGAAGGCGGCAACCCTTCTAGTGTCGGGTTCGGATGCCGCGGACAGGCCGGCGGCGATATCGGCCACCTCGGAGGACGCGACCCTGGAAAGGAGCGCCAGGGCCTCCAGCGCAGCGGTCCGGACGTCCTGGTCGAGGTCGTTCAGCAGGGCCGCGACCTCGGTCACCAGCCCGGCGCTGCCGGTCCTGCCGGCGGTACGGACCGCGGCCCCCCGCACCCGCGGGGCTGAATGGCTCATCCCCTTCACAATCAGCGGGAGAGCGCAAGGCGCCTCCATCTCCCCGCAGATACGGAGTATGCTGGCCTTTTCCGTATCGTCGGCCACGGCGAACTCCGCTTCGAACAGGGAGCCTGTATCCGTCTCCATGTTCCGCAGGGCCGCGAGGCAGTCCTGGAAAAGGCCGTCGTTCCCGCAGGCCCGCAGGACGTACCCGGCCGCACGGGAATCTCCGATGATACCCAGCATGCGGACAAGGGCACGCCGGACCGGCAAGTCCGGGCAAGGGCCGGACGCGAGGAGTCCGTCCACTACGGTTGAGCCCGCAAGCCCGGCCAGCAGCCTGTCAATCTCCTCCCTGGCGCGGGATCCGGGATTCCTCTCCCGGAGCGCCATGACGGCCTTTACCGCCGCCTCGCGGACGCCGGCGGCAGGCTCTTCCAGACCCTTTACCAGGAGAGGCGCCGCGTCGGCGCCTCCAGCGGCGCCGAGACAACGGTAAACGGCCTTTTTCAGCAGTCCTTCTTCAAGGTACGACGCCACCGTCGCGGCCGGAACGGGCCCGCCGGTCAGTGCCAGGGCATCCAGGATGGTATGCCTCAGCGTGAGCTCCGGCCTTGCCAGCGCGTCGAGCAGGGGCTGCAGCGCCCGTGCATGGCCGATCCTTCCCAGGTTCTCCGCCGCTGACGCACGCACGTTCGGATCGTGGTCATCCAGGGCCTTGATGAGCAGCGGCAGCGAGGAGACGTTGCCGATGCCTCCCAGGATGTCGACCACGAACTTGCGCACATCGCAATCCCCGTCGCCGGCATGGGACTCGAGGATCGGGATCGCCTTCCCGCCCAGTCTGACCAGGACCTCCACCGACGAGTTGCGCAGGCCCGCGTTGTCCTGAGAGCGGAGCAGCCCGAACAGCTCCTCGGCGTAATCCCCCGCGCCGGGAGAGGCGAGGAAGATCTCCACCGCCTCCTTCCTGACCCTCCAGCTCCGGTCGCCCATGGCCTCCAGCAGGAACGCCCATGTCTCCGACAGCGGTCCCCCAGTCAGGGCGGTTACGGCCGAACGGCGGATTTCCTCGTCAGGCGAGGAGAGTCCCTGCCGGGAAATGACCTGGTTGCCGGATGGTCGCTGTTCACCCATTGTACTGTAACCTCCCCGATTGACGGCGGAATTGCGGAAAACCGGAAAACTATCCGTTTGCCGATCGCTCGCCTTCCTGCGCCGAGAGCTCGATGCTCTTCCTGCTGATGAATTCCTCGAAGGCGTCCTCCAGGTAAGAGGTGCCTTCCCTGACCTCCTCCGGCACGCGCCGGTCGAACAGCAGCCGTCCCTCCCGTATCTCCTCGCTGAACAGCTCCCGGAACGCTCCGGCCAGGATCCCCTCTTCCACCTTTTTCTGGTTGTAGAGCGCTATATCCGTAACGATGATCCTGGCCAGTCTGCGGGCCTTTTCATGGGCCTCCGCCAGGTCCGGGTCATCCCGGACGCTGGTCTTCGACTCTTCATCGAGGCGGATCTCCTCGCGGACGTCCTCCCGGGTCGCCGCATCCGCCGGAGACCCGTCCCCTGCCGCCGCCCCGCAGATTTCGTCCTCGGGCTCGGCACCTTCTCCGGAATCCGCCTCCACCGCCTGCTGGCCGAAAACCAGCCGGTATATCTTGGCAGCCAGCGAGTCCGGTATGTGATGCTTCTCTATGTAGTCGTCGGCGCCGTAGAGCGACTGCGGCGCCCTTTTGTAGCGGGTCTTGTCGTAGATGGACGCGATCAGGATCGTCCTGACCGGGGAGAGAGCCGGGTTGTCGCGGACCTGCTCGCAGATCTCGAAGCCGTACATGGTCGGAAGCGCCACATCCAGCAGGACCACGTCGGGAAGGTATTTCTCGATCAGATCCATGGTTTCCCTGCCGTCGTGACTGCAGATGACCCGGAACGGTTCCAAGGCGAGGGTCCGCTCGACCGCCGCGCAGAAAGCGGGGCTCTCGTTGGCCACCAGCACCGTCACGGGAGTTCCGTCCAGGCTGAGGGCTCCGGCTCCCGGACCCGGCGGCGAGGGCGGCGCCTTTCCGGCAAGGCGGAAAAAGGCCCGGCACTTGCCGCAGTGGAGAATGATGCCCTCGGCCCTGACCCTGGACTCGTCGAGCCGGTACCTGGCCTTGCATTCGGGACAACCAACCAGCATGGAACTCCTTTCCTACATCCTGTCAGTGGTCGCGCGCGGCAGCGCGGAGCTCCCCCAGCTCCTCGGACTCGGAGTCCGCGAGGATCGTGTCCGGATTTACCAGCAGGAGCATGGCGTCCTTCACCAGACAGACCCCGATGAGGTAGCGGTAGCCGGCGGTCTTGACCAGGGCGGGAGGGGGGCGCAGATCCCGCACAGGGATGGATACCACCTCACTGACCGAATCCACCATGAGCCCCACCGAATGCCGGTCAATCACGGTTATGAGCAGTCTGTTCGACGACGACGCCTCCGGTTCGACGATGCCGAACCTCTTGCGCAGATCCACCACCGGTATGACCGAACCCCGGAGATTTATCACCCCTTCCACAAAGGAAGGAGCGACCGGCAGCCCCGACAGCCTCTGCGGCTTGAGGATCTCCCTCACCCGCATGATGTCCAGCGCATAGGCGTCCTTGCCGAGCCTGAAGCAGACCACCTTGATTTCCCGAATCTCCCTGTCCAACCGGAGCCCCCTCCCAGTCGAGCGCTTACCTGAGCGATACGTCCATCACCTTCTCCAGGTCGAGAATGATCAGCATCCGTTCGCCATGGCGTCCGATACCCCTGACGAACTCGCGATCTATCCCCTCCAGGACAGGCGGCGCCTTGCCGACCTCCGAGCCGGACAGTCCCAGGACCTGAAACACCTCGTCCACCAGGAGTCCGCACATCCCCTCCCCTTTCCTGGCTATGACGATCCGTTCGCGTCCACACGGCTCACCGATCGCCAGGCCCAGCCGGAGCCGCAGGTCCAGCACCGGTACGATGGTCCCTCTGAGGGAGATGACCCCCAGGACGAAGGCCGACATTCCCGGAACCTCGGTCACCGGTCTCGGCTTGATGATTTCCCGTATCTCCAGCAGGCTGACCCCGTAATCCTCGTCGGCCACCCTGAAGCGTAGGTATTTCAGGAAATCGGCGGCCTCTTCGCGGGATGACCCGGGGAAGTCACCGGTGCCGGCGGCCGCTCCAGCGGCGCTGCGCCCCGCCAGGATGACCGACAGCGGGTCGAACGGCGCGACCGGCCCGTCCCTCGAGACGGAAGCCAGCGGCTCCTCTGCGGGGCACGCAGGGTTCTCCCCGGTCACACGCTCGACTGTCGCCTGAGGTTCCTCCGGAGGCGGCGCGTCATGCTCCGGTACGGCCGGACAGGACGGCGCGGAGCAGGCAGCTTCAGCCGCGGGCGCGACCTCGTCCACCCTAGCACGTTGTGCCTTTTTCCGTATCTCGGCAAGATTCATGGACGGCCCCCGTTCCTATGCGTCCAGTTCAACGAGCAACGTGTCGATTATGCCTGCGTCGATCATGGCAGCGTCCCTGGCGAAACCTTCCAGCAGCGCGTTGGTGGCAATGGTGTTGATCCTCCGGGGCACTCCTCCGGAAAGCTCGAAGATCCTGAGAACGGCGTCGGGCAGGAAGATGCCCGGCTTCCCCCCTGCCACGGCGAGCCTGAAATCCAGGTACTCCAGGGTCTCCTCCAGATCCAGGGGGTCGAGATGGTAACGGATGCCGATACGCTGCCGCAGCGGCTCGTAGATTGGCCCGGCCAGCCGCTCCCGCAACTCCGGTTGTCCCATGAGGATCACCGAGACCAGGTTGCTGTCGTCCAGTTGGAAGTTGGTCAGCAGACGGATCTCGTCGAACACCTCGCGGCCCGGGATCATCTGGGCCTCGTCGATGACGATCACCGGAACAATCCCCTGGCCGTGGCAGCGGTAGAGCTCCTCGGTCAGCTCCTTGAGCAGGTCGTCCTTGGCGGTCGGTGGCGCATTCATACCCAGATTCCTGGCCAGGATGCGCAGGAATTCCAGCGGGGTCACTATCGGGTTGACGATGAAGCAGAACCGGCAGGCGTCCCCCATGCTGTCCATCAGGGCGCGGGAAAGGGTGGTCTTGCCACTCCCGATGCCCCCGGTCAGCAGGGCCAGCTCCCGCTCCTCCACGGCGTACTGGAGCCGGGCCAGGGCCTCCTCGTGGACCCTGCTGGGAAACAGGAAGCGGGGGTCCGGGGTCTTGCTGAACGGTTTCTCTTTCAGACCGTAGAACCCCTTGTACATCCTATGCCCCGCCTCTCGTGGCCTCGGCGATGATGCCCCCCATGTCCAGGACCAGAATGGTGCGCTGGTCTCCCAGGTCCGCGGCGCCCGCTATCCCCTTCACTCCCTTGAAGGTCTCGCCCAGGGACTTGATGACGATGTCCTGCTGGCCCAGGAGTTCGTCCACCACGATACCGACCCGCCTGTCGCCATCCCCGGCCACGACCGCGTGGGAGCCTCCTCCGGCCGGGACCTCCCCGATCGCGAACAATCGCTCCAGGTGCAGGAGCGGAAGGGTGGATTCGCGCAGCTGGATGACCTCTTTCTGTTCCACGGTCCGGATCTCGGTCTCTTCGAGGGAGATGGTCTCCCTGACGTAGGTGACCGGGATTCCGTAGGTGCGGCCCGAAGTCCCGATCAGCAGGGCCTTGATGATGGCGAGAGTGATGGGGAGGGTGATGATCACCCGGCTCCCGACGCCCTGTTCGCTTTGGATCTCCACCGTGCCGGATATGGCGGAGATGTTGTTCTTCACCACGTCCATCCCGACGCCGCGGCCGGACACGTCGCTCACCCGGTCGGCGGTGGAGAACCCGGGAAGAAAGATCATATCGAGGATATCCTTGGGCGAAAGGCCTTCCTCGCCGGCGATGAGCCCCAGATCCACGGCCTTTCCGGTGATCTTGTCCAGGTCGAATCCCCTGCCGTCATCCTCCACCTCGATGACCACGTAATTCCCCTTCTGGGAGGAGGAAAGCCGGATCACGCCCGTTTCATCCTTGCCGAGCGCCCTTCTCTCGGCGGGCGGCTCGATGCCGTGATCTAGGGCGTTGCGGATGATGTGCATCAGGGGGTCGGTGATGTCCTCCACGATCATCTTGTCCAGCTCGGTGTCGGTTCCGGACAGCCTCAGGTCGATCCTCTTTCCCTGTTCCCGGGATATCTTCCGGACGATGCGGGACATCTTCTCGAACAGCTGTCCCACGGGAACCATGCGGACCTCCATGACCCGCTTCTGGAGCTCGTTCAGCTTCCGCTCCATCCCCTTGGCCGCCTTGCCGAGCTCGACCGAGAGTCCGGAGAAGCCCTGGCTCCGCATCCGGTCGGTTACGGCGGCGATGGTGCCGTGGGAAAGGATCAGCTCGCCGACGATGTTCATCAGTTCGTCGAGCTTGACGATGTCCACCCGCATGGTTTTGGAGACGCTCCGGGCCGACCGCGCCTGCCCCTCCCCGTCCGCCGGCGCCGCCTCTTCGGGGCGGAGAGGGGGCGGAGGTTCGGGGACGGGAGGGTCCTCCTTCGCCGGCGGAGCGCCGAGCCGCGCAGCAGAGACCCCTTCGAGGCCGTCGAGGCCGGAAAGGACATCGCCTCCCCCGGACGTCCCGAACAGGATGTCGAAGGCTATCCGGTTTCCCCGATCTCCTTCCGCGCTCGGGAGGGTGCTTATCACCTCCCCGTTCCCTTTCAGCAGGTCGATCAGCTCGCCCAGTTCCCGGTCGAAGCTGTCCAGGGAATAGGAGGCGTGGAAAAGGTAGAGACCCCTCCCCTTGCCGATGTTCTCCCTGAGGCGGTGTTCCTCGTATTCGGTCAGGGACCGGAGGATCTTGTCCGATATCCCCAGTTCCGCCGGCGAGGAAGCGGTCGATTCCTTGCGTGCACCGGAGACGCAGGCGCCAATCCGCTCCAGAACCGGGGAAAGCTCCGGTGGCGCGGTGCCGGGGGACCCCACCCCCCGGACCACGGCACCGAGGACATCGACCGCGTCGAACAGCACCGACAGCGAGTGGGCGTCCAGAGCGATCCTGCCGAGGCGCAGACAGTCCAGCAGGCTTTCCAGGTGATGGGCCAGCTCGGCTGTCTCGGAAAAGCCGAACATGCCCGCAAGCCCCTTGAGGGAGTGGGCGCTGCGGAAGATGGAGTTCACCGTCTCCGGGTCGTATTCATCGCGGTCCGCGGATTCTCCCAGTGCCAGCAGATCACCGCCCAGCTGCTCCAGTATCTCCTCGGCCTCGGCCAGAAAATCCTTGGCCGCCCTGCCCAGGGGTTCTCGATAATCCGTCATGGCTCCCTTTCCGTCCGTATGGCGCGGCCTCCGGAAACGCTGGCCAGCATCCCCCGGACCAGGGTCGTCATCCGATGTATTCCAGTATCAGCTCCTGCAGGCGTTCCGGATCAAAAGGCTTCACCAGATACTCGTCGGCGCCGAGGGCCAGCCCCCGCTCGCGGTCCTTCTCGCTGCTTTCGGTGGATATGATGAAAAGGGGAATGGCGGCGTAATTGGGGTTGTTCCTGACGTAGCTGATGAGCTCCAGGCCGTTGATGTCGGGCATGTTGATATCGGTGATGATCAGATCCACCTTCTCCCTGGGGAGGAGCCGCAGAGCGTCGAAACCGCTGTTCGCTTCGACCACGGCATATCCCTCCATGGCCTCTATGGCGGCGGCAAGGAAAGATCTCATGGCATGGGAGTCTTCGGTTATGAGTATCTTCTTCACTTTCCCTCCCGGGCTCTTTCGGTAAGCTTTCGTTGCAGCCGCGCCTTCTCCATGGCCAGCCCGGCCTGGGAAAGGAATATCTCCAGGGTGTCCGTGTCGCCGATGGGGCGCGGTTCAGGGAGGTTGTCGCCGTACAGGAGCGCCACCACCTTCCCCTCGCTGATCAGAGGGCCGACGAACGTCTCCACCGGGGTCCCGCCCCCCAGCTGCCCAAGGAGGTGCCGGTTCCATTCGGTGACGCCGGGAGACTGCTTCAGCGCCATCTTCGTTTCGATTACCCGGCTGAAGAGGTGATCGGCGTCAACGGGGATCTGGAGATCGCGCACCCTGGCGTCGGCCTGGCCGTCCGGATCGATGATGCCGAACTGGCCGAGCCCCATGATCCCGTTATTCCCGATGGTGAACACCACGGCGCGATTCATGAATTCGGCGGCGAACCGGAGCACCAGCAGGATGACCTCCCCCTCCAGGGAAGGGTTGTTCAACTCCTCCAGCATGCTCCGGAGCAGTGAGACGCCCGGCTCCACCCCGACCGTGACGCTGACCGGCACGAAGTCCTCGCCGATCTCCCGGAACAGCTCGTCCCCAAGGTTGACGGTCTCCCGGGCCGGAGCGGCCCCAACCATCTGACCGGCGCCTATGAGCACCGACCTGAGCCTTTCCGAGAACGAGCCGAATGCCCCTGCATCGGAAATCTCCCCCCTGCGGGGCTTGAGCATGAACGGGTAACCGTGATCCCGAACCTTCTGCTCGGCGCCGCTGGTCCTGTGGTCAGCCAGCACCAGTACGCCGAGATCGGGGAAGTTGTCCTTGATGAGCTCGATGAGCTCAAGTCCGCCCAGGATCCCGGAACCGTCCATCCTCGGCATGATCAGGTCCACCAGGACCAGGGGACGGAAGCCGTCGCGATAGAGAAAGTCGATCTTTATCAGGGTGTCTTCGGTCCTGGAAAAGTCGTGGACCGTGTATCCCCATCCGGCAAGGAGCGAGGCCAGGGCGCCCCTCACCTCCTCGTCGTCGTCCACCAGCACCGCCAGGCGTTCCCCGGCGGGCGCCTCCGCCGGTGCGGGTCCGGACTGCATCAGGTCGAATGCCAGGTCGCAGCTGTCGGTCAGGGCGGAGATCTCCCCGGCCCGCTCCCCCTCGTCCGGGGCACCGCCCCGGTGACGCGCCTCGTCCAGGATCCGCGACCCCTCCATGGCCAGGAACTGGGGGTTCACCCCCCGCTCCAGCAGGTACTGCACCGGGTCGTGCCGCGGCTCCTCCAACGCGTCCACGCTGTCCCTGAGCTCGAAGTCGAACGACCCCTCGTCCCAGGTGAACATTTCGTAGACCACGCTCTCAATCCGTTCGCGGACGATCTCCTCGATCAGGTCAAGCCGGACGGAGAACCGCTGCGCCAGGATGTCGCCGAGCCGCTCCCTGCACCCTTCGTCCGCCTGGATGGCGAGGGCCTGCCGGAGCATCGGCTCCTCTATTATTCGCTTGTTCAGAAGGAGTTGGCCGAGGTGGGGATGCCGGCCGTCGATGATTGCGCGGATGACCTGTCCCTGGCGGAACACGATCTCCCCCTCCCGTCCCTTGCTGTAGAGGGAAAGCACCCCCGACTTCCTGCTGAGGCTCACAATCTGGAGTATTTCTCCGAGGCCCAGGTCTTCCAGGTTGCCTACGAGGCTCATAGGGACGAGTCTCCATTGTCCTGTAACGTCAGGGGACGGAACAGACCGGCTCCGGGGACGACTGCGAGGGTCCTGCATATTGGAACATGCGTCACGGTCATGCGTTCAAAAACCTTCGGACGGATGGAATCTCGTGTGGTGAAACCCCGGCCTCGCGGCTCCGGGAAAGGCAGGGCAAGCATAAACCATACTCCGGTGCAAGTAAAGAGATTTGCACCCCGGTCAACGATCCCTTCCCCTGAACAGAAAACGGAGCGGAGTACCGGAGAAACCGAAGGCTTCCCTCATCCTGTTGGCCAGATAGCGCTCATAGGAGTCCTGGATCCCCTCGGGGCAGTTGGTGAACACGGCAAAGGAGGGGGGACGGGTCCCCACCTGGGTCGCATAGTAGAACTTTACCCTCCTCCCCTGGAACAGTGGATGGTGGTGGGCGTTCACCGCCTCCTTGAACACCCTGTTCAGGTCCGCCGTGCCGACCCGCCGGGAGTACTGCTCCATCACCTCCTCCACGGCCGCCATGATCCTGCCGGTGCGCTGACCCGAGAGGGCCGAGACGAACAGGATGGGAGCGTAGGAGAGATGGGTGAGCCGGGTACGGACCAGATCGACGAATCTCCCAACGCTGGAGTTGTCTTTCTTGGGGACGTCCCACTTGTTGACCACGATGACGCAGGCCCTGCCGGCCTCGCAGGCATACCCGGCGATGCGGGCGTCCTGTTCGGTTATCCCCTCCTCGGCATTGAGGACCAGCAGCACCACGTGGGCCCGTTCGATGCTGCGGAGGGCGTCCACGGCGCTGTACTTCTCGATCTTCAGACTGATCCTCCCCTTGCGCCGGATACCGGCGGTGTCGATCAGCATGAAGCGCTTTCTGTTGCAATTGAAGTAGGTGTCCACCGAGTCCCGGGTGGTGCCCGGCACTGGATTGGCCACCACCCGCTCATAGCCCAGCAGCCGGTTCACCAGCGAGGATTTCCCCACGTTGGGCCGGCCCACCACGGCAATACGGGTCACGTCCTCCTCGTCTTCGGCAACGGCGCCCCTGGGGAAGGCCGCTATCACCTCCTCCATGAGGTCGTTGATGCCGCGGTTGTGCTCGGCCGATATGGTGAATAGACGGTCCACCCCCAAGGCGTAGAACTCTCCGGCGTCCGCCTCCTGTTGCTCACCTTCCACCTTGTTCAGCAGATAGAACACCGGCTTGTCGACCCGGCGGAGCATTTCGCCCACCTCGCTGTCCGCCGGTGTCAGACCCTCCCGGGCATCCATGACGAACAGGATAACGTCGGCCTCTTCCATGGCCAGCTGCGACTGCTCCCGCATCTGCTGCAGCAGCCGGTCCTCGCTGGCCGGCTCGAACCCGCCGGTGTCGATCAGGGTGAAGGGGACC
Source organism: Geobacteraceae bacterium (assembly GCA_029975275.1). Lineage (GTDB taxonomy): Bacteria > Desulfobacterota > Desulfuromonadia > Geobacterales > Geobacteraceae > RPRC01. The sequence continues at coordinate 50,814 of JARKPN010000139.1, forward strand.
GGGAAGCGGTCCACCTCCCCGTAGTTCCGGTCCCTGGTCACCCCCGGTATATCGTCCACGATGGCCTTGCGCCTCCCCAGCAGCCGGTTGAACAGGGTCGATTTCCCCACGTTGGGCCGGCCGACTATAGCCACTATCGGTTTCATTCGTACCCCAGCTCCTTCAGCATCCGCCGGTCCTCGCGCCAGTCCCTGCTCACCTTGACGAACAGCTCCAGGAACACCCGGGCGTCCAGCAGCCGCTCGATGTCCTTCCTGGCCTGGGTGCCGATCCGCTTCAGCATATCCCCTTTCCTGCCGATGATGATCCCCTTCTGGGAGTCCTTTTCCACCAGGATGTTCGCTGCTATGGAAACCAAGCCGTCGGGCCGCTCCTTGAAACTCTCGATCGTGACCGCAACCGAATAGGGGATCTCGTCCCTGGTCAGACGGAACACCTTCTCCCGGATCATCTCGGCCACGACGAAGCGTTCCGGCAGGTCGGTGAGGATGTCATCCGGAAAATAGGGGACCCCCTCGGGGAGGAGCCCGGCGACGAGATCCACCAGGAGCTCCACGCCGTCTCCCGTGGTCGCCGAGATGGGGACGATCTCCCTGAAGGGGTGGAGCCCGGCGTACGCCGCAATTCCCTGGAGGAGCCTCTCCTTCTCCACCAGATCGATCTTGTTGACGACCAGGATAACCGGGACCTCAACCTGGCCGAGCACCTCCATGACGAGATCGTCCCTCCCGCCTGAAAGGTGCGACGCGTCCACCATCAGCAGCACGGCGTCCACCCCCTTGACCGAAGAGAGCGCCGCCTCCATCATGGAGCGGTTGAGCCGGGAGCGGGCCTGATGGATCCCGGGAGTGTCGATGAAGACGATCTGGGTGCCCAGTCGGTTGAGGATACCCTGGACCCGGTTGCGGGTGGTCTGGGGCTTGTCGGAGGTGATCACCACCTTCTCCCCCAGCATCCGGTTGAGCAGGGTCGATTTCCCCACGTTGGGCCGGCCGATGATGGCCACGAACCCGGAACGGAACGGCTTGTCAGACATAATTGATATCCTTGTCACTGTACTTCAGATCAGTAAGAATGTTGCCGCTTCGCACCCCATGAGGGCCGGCAACGGCCATATCAGGCGAGGAAAGGAGCGGATCACCCCGGACCGCGCTGACCCGGACTCCCTGCTCCCTCAGCAGCCGCTTCAGGTTGGAACGCCGCTGACCCACCACGTCGGAGACCCGGTCTGGTGAGCAGGAGACCTCCACTGCGGCACCGTCACGGGGCACCTCGGCGGCCAGGCGGACCAGCAGGTCGTAGCGGAGCTCCGCCTCCACCAACTGGCGGAAGGCCGGGTGGTAGGGGCCGGCAACCACCGCCCCTCCCTGCCCCAGGTCTTCCGTGGGCTGGAGCCCCATGCGGATCACCGGCACCCGGGCCAGCATGGCCCGGTGGAGCATGACCTTGCACAGAGCCACTGCCTGTTGCAGGGTCAGAGGCCGGTAGGAGCCGGCGGCGAACAGCTCGGCCAGCCGGGTGCCGACCAGGACCACGGTGGGGTAGATGCGCATGAAATCCGGAGCGAGTGCCAGCGTGCCGGCCAGCGAGGCAAGGGAGGTCTCGGCCGAGTCTCCCGGCAGCCCCGGCATGAGCTGCAGCCCCACCCGGATACCCTCTCCCTTCAACTCTGAGACCGCCGCGGCAACGTGGGCTGCCGAATGCCCCCGCCCCGCCAGTTCGAGCACCCGGTCGTCCAGGGACTGGACCCCCAGCTCCACGGTAGCCACACCCATTCTCCCGAGAAACGCCGCGCAACGGTTGTCCACGCTGTCCGGCCGGGTGGATACCCGGACCCCGGAGACCTCGCCCGAGGCGAGGAGCGGCTGCAGCGGCTTCAGGAGCAGCTCCTGCTCTCCCCGCGGCAGGCCGGTGAAGCTCCCGCCATAGAACGCCACCTCCACGGACCCGCTGCCGCTGGAACGGCGATAGGCGGCCACCCTGTCGAGAATTTCGGCTGGGGCAGGGAGCACGTCCTCGGCGCCCGCCACCTTCCGCTGGTCGCAGAACACGCAGCGGTGGGGGCAGCCCCAGTGAGAGATGAAGAAGGGGACGATGGTCACCTTCATGGTGCCTCAGTGCCCTGTTCCAGCCGCTCCAGGGCTTCCCTGGCCGCGGCCTGCTCCGCCTCCTTCTTGCTCCTGCCGGTCCCCCTGCCGAAAGCCTCCTCACCGACGCGGGCCGTCACGGTGTAGGACCGCTCGTGGTCCGGCCCCGCGACCCGCTCCACCACGTAGTGGGGGGCAACGCCGTAGGCCGCTTGGGCCAGCACCTGAAGGCGGGTCTTGTAGTCCCTCCCCTCGTCGTCCCGGACTGCTTCACTCAGCAGGGGACCGAAGAAACCTTCCACCAGCCCGGCCGCCCGGTCCACACCACCGTCCAGGTAGACCGCGGCCACAAGTGCCTCGAAGGCATCGGCCAGCACCGATTTCTTCCTGCGGCCGCCGGTCTTCTCCTCGCCGCGGCCCATGACCAGAAAATCTCCGAGATCGATCCGCTCCGCCAGACTTGAGAGGGTATCCTCGTCCACCAGCGAAGCCCGCATGCGCGACAGGCTCCCCTCGCAGCTTGCCGGCAGGAGGTCCATGAGCCTGCGGCTCACCAGGAAGCCGAGCACCGCATCGCCGAAGAACTCCAGCCGCTGGTTGTCGCGTACCGGCGCGCCCTTGGCCTCGTTCAGGAAAGAGCGGTGGGTCAGGGCTTCGTTCAGCAGCTCCCGGTTGTCGAACCGGTAACCGATGGCGGTCTCCAGTCGTCCAAGGGCATGTTCTCTGTCCGGTTGCATAAATAAAAGTGTTTCTTTCGTTATGTGGAATAGTTACGGGCATTGTTCATGGGAATTTTGGAGTATAACGGACTATACCGATTTTATCAATACGGTTGGGAGGATAGAAGCGTCTGGTCCTGAGGGAAGTTGAGGTTGCCCACGTGGGGCGCGGGCCGTTTCGTCGCCCGGCCCGGAATAGGATCTTTGCGGAGCCGCCGTTTTCGATTCGCCGCGGATGTCTCTGGAAGGGAATCGAGTATCCGACAGTTCCCGACGAGCCGATTTTTGTCTTGACATGTAACGCTTCCCTCAACATAGTAGCCGGCATTCGTTATAGAAGCCGAGCCATAGTGGAAAGCGTCCGGATGTTCAAACGGACAATGCCTGTGTGCGGCATCCCAGCCGAAAGGAAAACTGTCCATGATGAATGAGTTTAAGCCGAACAACTCCCTTGAAGAGAAGCTGTTGGCCGTGTACCGGAAAGAAATCAGAATCGTGGATTTTCTTGAGATACTATTCGATTCGCAGGTGATCATACTCGCCGACCGGGATGTGGACATTACCATACCCGACACCAACTTCAAACCGCTTGCAATCAGCTCCCCCATGAATTTCAACGTGCTCGTCGCCTTCAGCAGCATTGAACGGGCCCAGGAGGCTCTAGCCAGGTATCCTGGCTATCCCTGTGCGGTCGTTGTCGACACCGCATGGTTCCTACAGCGTGCCCATGATAACGTGGGATTCGCGCTGAATCCGGGCTGGCCGTACGGATTTGAACTCCCACCCGACGCCCTGCAGCAGTTGCTGTACCGCTTCGGCGTCAAAGAGTACGTCATGAGGAACTGAGGTCCCCCCTCCTGCCGTACACGACGAATTTCTCCACCACCCGCTCCATCTCGTCGTCCGGCAGGGTGACCGGTTCGCCGATGCATTTGGCCTGATAGTAGATCCGGGCCACCAGTTCGATCTCATCCGCCACGTTAAAGGCGGCGGCCAGGTCGGGTCCCACGGTCACCAGGCCGTGGTTGGCCAGCAGCACCGCATTGCAGTTGCCGATTGCCCTGGCCACGTTGGCCCAAATTTGTACCAAATTTGTTAATAGAATGTCGCCCCCTAGCGGTTTTTACATCTTACCAAATCTTTTTACACAACTTTACAATGAAAAGGCATAGATTGCCTCAGCTCATAGAGCCGGCGGTACAACTTCAATACAAGCCCACGGGCAAGTCTCACCTCAAGAACAGCTAAATGATCCTGTCTCAGCTTCGAAAAAGGTGGTCACAATCCGCATCCGCCTCTCCGGCATCGAAGAAGAGGATCGCATCCCTGGTGATTTTTACGCTGGTTTTCTGCGTTGCGGCCGGTATAGCCGCTTTCGGAGGTTTCGGGGACGACGACGGGCCGGGCGGTGCCACGTCCGGAACCGAAAACCTCGAAACAGTCCTGTCCAAGGACGTCCGGCCCGCGGAAGAGTTTCCGATAATGAAAGGGGGAACGGTTTACCTGATCCCCTCCTCCGGTCAATCCAACTCCATAGGCGCCGGCAGCGGGCCGGTCAAGCCTGCTCCGCCGGCCCACGGAAATCTGTTCGCAATCCAGGGCGGACGGAAAATGACCGGACTTTCGGAGCCGACCATTTCGGCCGTCGATCCATACAGGAAAGAGTCTCACGTCACGGCCATGGGAAGGATGTTCGAGGGGAAGGCGACCTCGAAAAACGGCAGACGCGCCTATGTGTTTTCCAGCCACGGCATCGGTGGAATGCGGTTCTCGGCCCTCATGAAGGGAGGGAGCACCGGAAGCTACGAAGATATCCTGAAAACCGTTTCCCTGGTAAAGGACGCCGCCGCCAGGGCCGGGGCCACCCTCATCGTGCCCTATCTGGCGTTCATCCATGGAGAGAGCGACGCGGCTCTCAAGGTAGCGTCTTCGTACCATGAGAATCTGAACGACTATGCGGCAAGCCTGAACAGGGACATCCCCGAGATCACCGCCCAGAAGGAACCTGTGCGGTTGGTCATCAGCCAGGTTTCCAGCGGGCCGGGGTATTACTCGATGACGAAAAGCTGGAACCATTTGTGGCAGGTTAAACAAAGCCAGTGGCTCATGAGCCGGCTCAACCCCACTATCGTCCTTGCCGGGCCCACCTACCAGTTTCCTCTGGTAAAGGGGAAGCTGGGTCTGCATTTCACGAATGCGGGGTACGAGATGCTCGGCGAGATGATGGGAAAGGTCATGAGGCGCATGTCCGGGACCGGAAGGAAATGGGTGCCGCTTTCGCCGAAGTCCGTCAGGAAGGAGGACGGTGACGTGGTGATAGCGTTTCATGTCCCGGTGCGACCGCTAAGGTGGGACCGAACCATAACCGCCCCTGATCGCGGATTCGAACTGTCTGACAAAGCAGGGAGAGTAAATCTGAAATCGATCTCCTTGCGGGATGAGGAGGTGGTTCTGCGACCCGCCCGTCAGCTCCGAGGGAAGGTCCGTGTCAGGTACGGGTATCGGACGTATGCCGGAAATCCGGCCGGCGGCGGTGCCCTGACCGACAGCGACAACACGGCTTCGCCGAACGGATTCAGTCTGCGCAATTATTGCGTTCTCTTCGAGATGACCCAGTCGCGGAAAACCCTCAATCCCCGGGATAGAGCTCGTAAAATAAGGAAGTAAGGAGAAGCTCCGAATCCTCGGGCACCATCCGGCAATCAGCGGTCGTCTCCATGCCGGTCCTCTCAGGCCCGCCCCTTCCTGCCGTACACGGCGAATTTCTCCACCACCCGCTCCATCTCGTCGTCCGGCAGGATGACCGGATCGCCGATGCATTTGGCCTGGTAGTAGATCCGGGCCACCAGTTCGATCTCCTCTGCCACGTTAAAGGCGGCGGCCAGGTCGGGGCCCACGGTCACCAGGCCGTGGTTGGCAAGCAGCACCGCGTTGCAGTTGCCGATTGTCCCGGCCACGTTGGCCGCCAGCTCCGGAGTACCGAAGGTGGCGTAGGGGGCCAGGGGCACCTTGAGCCCGGAAAATGCCACCAGGTAGTGGACAGCCGGGATCTCCCAGTTGAGGCAGGCCATGGTGGTGGCGTAGACCGAGTGGGTGTGGACCACGGCCCGGACATCGGGCCGCTTCCGGTAGAGGGCCAGATGGAAATCCAGCTCACTGGAGGGCTTCCGCTCTCCATCAACTCGCGCGCCGTCTCCATCGACCAGCGGGACGTCGGCGGGCTCCATCCCGGCATATTCGATGCCGCTCGGACTGATGGCGATCAGTCCCTGCTCGCGACTGACGATGCTCAAATTGCCGCCCGTACCGGTGGTAAGCCCGGCGGCCAGCATCCTGTTCCCGAAACGGACTATCTCGCTTCTCTCTTTCCGCATCAGCATGCAATGACTCCCATTATGCCGCAATTGTGACAACCTGAACCCGTGACGCCTGAACGCCGAGACGAGCAGAATGCCGGGGCTTCATCGTCGCCGACGGCTGTTTCACACCTGCTACGCCGGATCAACTTCGTCGGACTGCCTCATCCCGCGGGAATGCAGAAAACCGAGGTGTTCCGCGCAGGCGATGGCGCGAAGGCGCCACGGGTTCAGGTGGCAACGACTCACACTGATACATGGGCGATATCGTACTGTCAACGAGAATCCCGGCCGTCTCCGGGGAGCTCGGGCACGGTTTCCCTGACCGGCGGTTCACGGGGTGTCGGGGAGGAGCACCGGTCGGTCAGGATGAGCATGCTCCCCAGCTTGTCCAGGAGCGGTCCGGTGGCCAGTGGAAGCTCGGCGCCTGGCGTCAGGGTGCTGATGATGGATTTGCCGACCACCTGCCTGACGCTGCCGCTGTCAGCTTTTTTTACGCTGACGCCCCACAGGGCGTGAAACACCAGCGGCCTTTCGTTCAGGCTTCCGACGTACAGCATGATATGGCCGTTCAGATGGAGCAGGGTCAGGAACGGCACGCCGTTTTCCATAATAAAACGTTCCTTTTCGGACGGATCCAGTCTGGAGAGAGAGATCCTTTTCCCGGAGGTGATCTGGTTGTAGGAGCCTCTCGGCAGCCTGATGCCGAACGGCATATAGAAATCCCGCAGCAGCGCGGAACAGTCCCTCCCCTGGTACAGCTCCCCCCAGCCGTACGATATGCCGATCAACTCATTACCGACCAGGGCGATGTTCTCCCCGTCGAACTCCAGCGGGAACCTCCTCACCGCAGCCTTCGGTAGCCTTGCTAAGACCTCCCGCGCCTCACGGCTTCCGGAAGCAGCTGCAACCGATACCACAAAGCCGTCCCTGTCCTCCCCGATGATCGGCAACAGCGTGCCGAATCTGGCCGGTTGAGGCACCAGCCCCTCCCCCTCCCGAATCGTGGTGAAATCCTTTACGATTACCAGCAGCGGCTTTCCCATCCACCTGGCTGCCAGGCCTTCATCAACGTACGCGATATCACGCTGCTGAACCCAGCCGTTGGCATCGGCGGTCTCGGCAAAGACCCAGATGCCGTCCCGGGAAACATGCAGCACCCTGACGGGCTCGTTCAGTTTGAGTCCGGCATTCTGGAGCCTGTCGAAGGGAAAGTCGTCAGACTTTACCAAAAACGGTCTCGATGTGGGGAGCACCCTCAGGGAGGTGGGGACGATGGCCAGTGCCGCCTGCTTCATGGAAGGGAAGCGATCCAGGTCGCAGTTGGCCAGCAGTTGTTCCAGGTCCTTGCCTGGGACCTTTCGCTTGTTCTCGCCGTACCATTCTCGCTGGGCGTGCTCTCTCATGGTCGTCACGGTCCTGGCGAGATCGGAGAGCGGCGCGTCCCCCGTCCAGGGAGAATAGTAATGCATAAGGAATTCGTTCAGAAAGGACTGTCGGCAGGCGGCATCCGGAGCGCTGCCGGGACGGAGCCGGATGCCGCCGAAGTGCTGGGGCAGGTTCCGCACGTCCGCGATCTCATAATCGACGGGGATATCCGCAACCTCGGGCGGCTGCCCGAGGGCTGGGCAGACGGACAGCAGCACGGTCAGCAGTGTCAGGGAGAATATTCTGGGCATGGGATTCATCTCCGTGGCAAAGGCTTCATCATCCGGCGGCGATAATTTCCTGTCGGCGGAAGCAGTCGACGCTGTGGTCGTTGACCAGCCCGGTGGCCTGCATGTGGGCATAGACTATGGTCGGCCCCATGAACGTGAAGCCCCGCTGCCTGAGGTCCCGGGAGAGGAGTTCGGCCTCCGGCGAGGTGGTCGGATAATCGGCCAGGGTATGGATGACGTTGACCCTGGGCCGGCCGTCCACGAAGCGCCAGATATAGTCGCAGAAGCTGCCGAACTCCTCCCGAACGCGGAGAAAGGCGCGGGCGTTGTTTATGGCCGAGGCAATCTTGGCCCGGTTGCGGATGATGGAGGCGTCCGCAAGCAGGAGGGCCTGCCTGGTCTCGTCGAACCGGGCCACCTTTTCGGGGTCGAACCCCTCGAAGGCGCGGCGGTACCCCTCCCGTCTGCGGAGGATGGTGTACCAGGAGAGCCCGGCCTGGGCCGCCTCCAGGGTGAGGAACTCGAACATGGTCCGGTCGTCGCGCACCGGCACTCCCCACTCGGTATCGTGGTAGGCCACATAGTCGGGCTTGCCGGGATCTACCCAGGGACAGCGCACGAGATCGTCCATCACGTCTCAGCGCCCCTTCCCGCGCCGACCCAGCACCAGCAGCGCCAGGGGGACGGTGGATGCCGCGCCGATGAGAAACAGGGGCCAGCCCGCCGCAGTGCGCTGTTTCCTGCTGAGCCGACCGGCCAGCAGCAGGGCCGCTCCGGCTCCCAGGGCGACGCGGGTGCCGGCGATGGCGGCAAGCTCGGGTAGGGTCAGAGTGGTGGTTTTCATGGCTGCCTCCTGATTTCTTTAACTACACACTCTCTGTATTTCTTACCTTCCCCGCCGGCCGGTGTCAACGCTTCTAATCTGTTTTCATACCGTAAACTGCGCTTGGGGCCGTGCTTTGACCGGGTTTTTATCTTGATTAATTCATGACCCTTCCCTATAATTCATTGTTTCTTCAAACACCTGTTCCGGAGCGCCGTGCATGGCCTTTTTCATTACATTCGAGGGGATCGAGGGGTGCGGCAAGACCACCCAGGAAGCGCGCCTGGCCGAGACCCTTGCGGAACGGGGCTATCCGGTGGTCGTTACGCGGGAGCCGGGGGGGTGCGCTATTGCCGAACAGATCCGCGCCATCCTGCTGGATGCCGAAAACCGCGCCCTTGTGCCCCTGGCCGAGCTCCTCCTCTACGCGGCCGCCCGTGCCCAGCACGTGGAGGAGGTCATCCGGCCGGCCCTGGACTCGGGCAAGATCGTGATCTGCGACCGCTTCACGGACGCTACCGCCGCCTACCAGGGCTATGGACGATCCCTGGACCTGGACCTGATAGACAGGCTGAACCGTCTGGCCACCGGCGGGTTCAGCCCGGACCTGACCATCCTGCTCGACTGCCCCGAGGAAGTGGGCCTGTCCCGTGCAATGGCACGGATCAACTCGGCAGAGGGTGGGGTGAGGGAGGAGCGGTTCGAACAGGAATCGATCGCCTTTCATCGCATGGTACGCCGGGGCTATCTCCGCCTGGCCGCAGCCGAGCCGGAACGCTTCGTGGTATTGGACGGAACCCGCGGCATCGAGGAGACGGCCGCGGCCGTGACGGAAACGGTTATCACCAGGATACCGAGGGGTTAGACCATGCCCTTCTCGCAAGTCATCGGCCACGATCGGGTTATCGCCATTCTCAGGCGCTCCCTGGCGGCCGACAGGATATCGCACGCCTACCTGTTCCACGGCGTGGACGGCTGCGGCATGAAGGAGACCGCCCTGGCCATGGTGGAGGCAGTGTTCTGCGGGACCGGCGGGGGATGCGGCGACTGTCCGTCGTGCCGCAAGGTGGCCGGAGAGCGGCATCCCGATCTGCACGTTGTGAGACCCGACGGCGCCTTCATCAAGATCGACCAGATCAGGGAACTGCAGAAAGACCTCTCCTACCGCCCCTTCGAGGCGCGCAAGAAGGCGTGCATCATCGAGGAGGCGGAACGGATGAACCCGGCGGCGGCCAACGCCTTCCTCAAGACCCTGGAGGAGCCCCCGGGCGACGCGCTCCTGCTGCTCCTGACCACTCACCTGGAGGGGATCCTGCCGACCATCATCTCCCGCTGCCAGCAGCTCCGCTTCCCGCCGCTCCCGTCGGAGACCCTGTCGGCCCATCTCAGGGAGAGTGGCGCGGAGGAGGAAGAGGCGCGCATCGCGGCCGCCCTGGCCGGCGGAAGCCTGGAGAAGGCCCGGGAGGCGCTGGCCGGGGATCGGCTGCAATCGCGCAGGCTCCTGCTGGAGCGGATCTGCTCCCTCTCCAGCAAGGACATCATACCCCTGTTCTCCGCCGCCGAGGAGCTGGCCCGTGACAAGGAGAGCGCCATCGAGATGGTCGAGCTGCTGCAGCTCTTCTGGCGCGACGTCCTGCTGGTGGGAACGGGGAGCCGGGGGGTTACCAACAGTGACCTGCTGCCGCTGCTGCACAGGGCGGCGGAACGGAGCACCCCCGAACAGACCGTGGAAAAGCTCGACCGGATTTCGCGGGTCCGCCAGGCCCTGGCGAGAAACGCAAACCCGCGGCTGGCCGCCGAGGTCCTGTTCATGGAGCTGGCGGACGGATGAGTTTTGTGACCTTAACATAAATGGGGGCTACCCCCGGAGGAAGTTAGTGGCAAGAATCGTGAAACTGCAGTTTCAGACCGCCGGCAAGCTGTACGACTTCATCGCCGGCGATCTCGATATACGGAAAGACGAACGGGTCATTGTGGAGACCGAGCGTGGAAAGAGCATCGGCCTCGTGGTCAAGGGGCCGCTGGAAGTGGACGACCGGGAGCTTCCCGAGGGGATCAAGCCGGTGCTGCGCAAGGTCCGGCCCGAAGACCTGGAATCGGCCGAGAGAAACCGCGCCAAGGAGAAAGAGGCCTTTGCCTTCTGTCTCCGGAGGATCAAGGAGCGCGGCATGGAGATGAAGCTGGTCAAGGTCGAGTACCTGTTCGACGGCAGCAAGGCCATTTTCTACTTCACGGCCGACGGCAGGATCGATTTCCGCGAGCTGGTCAAGGACCTGGCCCACGCGTTCCACACCCGGATAGAGATGCGGCAGATCGGGGTCAGGGACGAGGCCGGAATGGTGGGGGGCATCGGGATCTGCGGCAGGGAGCTCTGCTGTGCGTCGTTCCTGCGCGAGTTCGAGCCGGTTTCGGTCAAGATGGCAAAGGAGCAGAACCTGGCCCTGAACCCGACCAAGATCTCGGGTCAGTGCGGCAGACTGCTCTGCTGTCTGTCCTACGAGTTCGAAACCTACTGCACGCTCCGCAAGTGCCTCCCCAAGTGCGGCAAGCGGGTCAGGTGCGGCCAGGTCGAGGGAGAGGTGGTCAAGCTGAACATCCTGGACGGCACGGTGACGGTCAGGACCGACGACGCCCACGAGGTCGTCGTACCGGGCTCCGAAATAACGCAGGAAAACACCTCGGACCGGCACAAGAAACCTGCCGGGGACGGCTCCGAGTCAAAGCAGCGGAAACAACAGCGGGGACAGCAGCGCCAGGAATCGCACCCATCGGGCAGAGGGCGCCAGGAATCCGGGGAAAAAAAGGAGAAGAAATGAGCCGAAACTTTTACGTGACGACCCCCATTTACTACGTGAACGACGTCCCCCACCTGGGGCACGCCTACACCACGCTGGCGGCCGACGTCCTCACCCGCTACCGGAAACTGAAGGGCGATAAAGTCTTTTTTCTCACCGGCACCGACGAGCACGGCCAGAAGGTGGAAAAGGCGGCCAACGCGACGGGCGAGACCCCGCTGGAGCTGGCGGACCGGGTGGTGAAACGGTTCCAGTCCCTCTGGGAGAAGCTGGGCATCGACTTCACCGATTTCATCCGGACCACCCAGGAGCGGCACAAAAAGGGGGTCTCCGAGCTCTTCTCCCGGGTCATGGCAAAGGGGGACATCTACCTGGGAGAGTACGAGGACTGGTACTGCACCCCGTGCGAGACCTTCTGGACCGAGACCCAGCTCATCGACTTCAAGTGCCCCGACTGCAACCGGCCCACGGAAAAACTCAAGGAGGAATCCTACTTTTTCCGCATGAGCAAGTACCAGGACGCCCTGCTGGCGCACATCGAGGCCAACCCCGACTTTATCCAGCCCAAGAGCCGGCGCAACGAGATCATCTCCTTCGTCAGGGAGGGGCTGCGCGACCTGTCCGTCTCCCGGACCTCGTTCACCTGGGGGATCCCGGTGCCGGGCAACGAGAAGCACGTCATCTACGTCTGGTTCGACGCCCTGGCCAACTACATCACCGCCCTCGGCTACCCGGACGAGACCGCCGACTTCACCGACTTCTGGCCGGCAGACGTCCACCTGATCGGCAAGGACATCCTCAGGTTCCACGCCGTCTACTGGCCCACCTTCCTGATGGCGGCCGGACTCCCCATCCCCCGCAAGGTGTTCGCCCACGGCTGGTGGACCGTCGAAGGACAGAAGATGAGCAAGAGCCTCCAGAACGTGGTGGAGCCCAACATGCTCATCGACAGGTACGGAGTCGACGCGGTGCGCTACTTTCTGATGCGCGAAGTCCCCTTCGGGCTGGACGGCGACTTCTCCCATGCGGCCATGGTCCACCGGATCAACTCGGACCTGGCCAACGACCTGGGGAACCTGCTGAACCGGTCCACTGCCATGATGAACAAGTATTTCGGCGGTGTGGTGGAGGAACCAGGGGAGTTCACCGGTACGGACCTGGCGTACCGGGAGAAGACCGAAACCCTGGCCGGCCTGCTGGACTCCTGCCTGGATGACCTGGCGTTCAGCAAGGCTCTCCAGGTCATCTGGGAGGTGATATCGGCCGGCAACAAGTACATCGACGAGACCGCGCCCTGGACCCTGGCCAAGGATCCGGCACAGCGCGGCAGGCTCGCCACGGTCATGTACTGCATCCTGGAGTCCCAGCGGGTCGTATTCCACCTGCTCTTCCCCTTCATGCCAGACACCTGCCGCAAGGGGCTGTCCTACCTGGGGTGGGAGGAGCCGGTCTCCGAGCGGGGAATTGCCTGGGGCGGCCTGCGGCCGGGAACGAAGACAGCGAAGGCGGAACCGCTCTTCCCGAGGATCGAGGAAAAGGGAGAGTAGGACCTTTTTCCGCTTGCACGAGCGTGATGCGAAAAGGCCCGGGATATCGCTTCCCGGGCCTTTTCGCGTTTTCTATACTCCCCTCACCGGCCTCAGCTCCCCGGGCGCGAACAGGAAGAAGGCCCTGAACAGGCAATACTTGTAGAACTCGCCCAGCAGCAGGCGGGAGCTCCCGCCGTGAGACCACCACTTCTCCCTGAGGTTTCTGCTGTCCACCGGACAGGGATACACGGCGATATCCTTCGGCAGTGTGGAACGAAAGATGAGGATGGCGCGCATCATGTGATAGCGTGAGGTGATAAGCGTGATGGAACGGACGTTACGCCGGGCGATGAGGTCACGGGAATAGAGCGCGTTCTCCAGCGTATTTCTGGACGCCTTTTCAAGGAACACCTCCTCCCCGTCCCGTTCCCCCTTTTTCTCCCTGAACAGGTCGCTCTTGCGCACCGACGGGTCTACGCCGACCAGGAAGAGGAGGCGGGAGCGGTGGGACCGGTACAGCCGGATCCCTTCCTCGATCCGTCCCCGTCCTCCGGCAAGGACCACGATGGCGTCGGTGGCAATGTCCCGCGGCTTCATGGTGTAGGTCTGGTAGGCAAAATCGACAAACAGGATCGCCACCAGACAGAACAGAATAAGCAGCATGGCCAGGAAGCCTTTAATCATCAGCATTATGGGTGTTCCTTCTCTCGGGAAACCGTACCGGCTTCCCGTCCATATAAGTTTCCATTCGTAAACCCGGGAAAGACGTTATGAAGGACGGGTCGGGGCTTTCACGGAGCCTCCCGTACGGCTTCAGTGCAATCGAGTGACCTCACGAGAAAGCGCCTGAATTCAGCAGAGTATATAATCCGGGCGATGAATGGTGACCGATTACGAGGGGCTTCGGGGAAGTTCCGACCCGTCCCCTGTCCGCGCTTTCCGGATGGAAGCCGCCCAAATTTAACTTGCAAATCCCGGCTCCATCTGTTATAGAAAAACGCTTCAGCAAACGAAGGAGGATTGAACAATGTCGAAAGTCTGCGCAATATGCGGCAAAGGACCCAGCACCGGAAACAACGTGAGCCATGCCAATAACAAGTCTTCCAAGACCTGGTATCCGAACCTGCAGAAGGTCAAGGCGGTTCGCGGCGGGACCGTTTCGACCATCAAGGTCTGCACGCGCTGCATCCGCTCCGGTCACGTGGTAAAGGCGCTGTAACTTCGCTCGATAACCGGTAGCGGGGCTGCACGGCCCGGTCTCCGGCTCCCGCGCCGCTCGGAAAAAAGCCGCGGACGTGAGAACGTCGCGGCTTTTTACTACCCACGGAAGGCGACCACCTCGATTTCCAGCAGTGCCCCACGCGGCAGTCCCTTCACCTCGACGGTGGAACGGGCGGGCGGCTCCTGTGGGAAACGCCTGCCGTAAATCTCGTTCACCACGGAAAAGTCTCCCATCCTGGTCAGGAATATGGTGGTCTTGACCACGTTGCCGAACCCCAGGCCGGCCGCATCCAGCACGGCCGCGATGTTCTCCATCACCTGCTCCGCCTGCTCCGCCACCTCGCCCTTTATCTCGCCGGTAGCCGGGTCGAGCGGTATCTGCCCGGAGAAGAAGACGAACCCGCCGGCAGCCACCCCCTGGGAATAGGGTCCTATCGCCTTGGGCGCGCTTTCCGTCGCTATAATCTCTTTCCTCATAAGCATTTCTCCCCCTTCACTAATCATTTTCCATCGGGAAACTCCGAAGGAGAAACTATTGGTTTCTGATTCGGAAAGCGGGGTTTTTTTGTCCTGGCAAGAAACTTTTCCCCGAAAAGTTGACAGCGAAGGCTGACAAAATCAAGGGATTGCGCGGAGGCGTCCACGTCGTACGTCGCACAAGCAAGCCCGCGGATTGACACAGCCAGGGCGACAATTTGCTTGCAAATTGGACAGTGAAGGCTGCCCGAAGGGCGAGGCAAACTGCCGAGTCAAAAAGCGCCCTTTCCGAATAGAAACTACCCTTTCAGCCTCTCCACCTTGATGACCCCGCTCACCTTCATGATGCTGCTCAGCACCCGGTTCAGGTGCTCCAGGTCAGTCACTTCGATCTCGAACGTGTTGATCCCCTTCTTGTCCACGGTGCTCTGCACCGAGGCGCTGGAGATGTTCGCCTCACAGTTGGCGATGACCTGGGCGATGTTTGCCAGGATCCCCTTCTGGTCGTGACAGCTGACCCGGATCTTGACCGGCAGGGCGGTCCGCTTGTCCCGGTTCCAGGTAACGTCGATGCGGCGCTCCGGGTCGCTCTCCAGGGCAAAGGGGCAGTCGGCCGTATGTATCGTCACCCCCCTGCCGCGGGTGATGAACCCGACCACCTCGTCGCCCGGCACCGGGTTGCAGCACTTGCCGAACCGAACCATGACGTCGTCCACGCCGTTTATCTGGATGGAGCTGGTCGACTTTTTGGTCAGCCTGCCGATGACCTTGGAGATCCTGGTTTCCTTCTGTTCCCTGGTTTCCGCCAGCTTCTCTTCGGACAGGAGCTTGCCGAGGATCTGGTTGCAGGAGAGCTTGCCGTAGCCGACAGCGGCCAGCAGGTCCTCCTCGCCCACGAACCCGAACTCGGTCGCGACCCTTTTCAGCTCGCCGCCCTTCTGCAGCTTGCCGACATTGAGGCTGTAGCGGCGGAACTCCTTTTCACAGATCTCGCGCCCGAGCACGATGCTCCGCTTCCGCTCCTCGGTCTTTATCCAGGCCCGGATCTTGTTGCGCGCCCGGGTGCTCTTGACGATCTTCAGCCAGTCCTTGCTGGGGGTGTGGTGGGGGGAAGTGACCACCTCGATGATGTCGCCGGTCTTCATCTCGTACTTCAGCGGTACCAGTTTGCCGTTGACCTTGGCGCCGACGCAGCGGTGGCCGATGTCGGTGTGGACGCTGTAGGCGAAGTCGATGGGAGTCGCCCCCTTGGGAAAGCCCTTCACGTCCCCCTTGGGGGTGAACACGTAGACCTCTTCCGGAAACAGCTCGACCTTGACGGTGTTCATGAACTCCTGGGAATCCTGCAGCTCCTGCTGCCACTCCAGGAGCTGCCTGAGCCAGGCGAAGCGTTTCATGTCCCGGTCGTCGTACCCCTTCCCCTCCTTGTACTTCCAGTGGGCCGCGATCCCCGCCTCGGCCACCCGGTGCATCTCCGAGGTCCGGATCTGCACCTCCATCCGCTCGCCGAACGGACCGATCACCGTGGTATGGAGCGACTGATACATGTTGCTCTTGGGCATGGCGACGTAGTCCTTGAAGCGGCCCGGGATCGGCTTCCAGGTGGAATGGATGATGCCGAGCACCTCGTAGCAGGCCCGGATGTCCTCCACCATGACCCGGATGGCCAGCAGGTCGTAGATCTCGTCGATATCCACGTTGCGGCTCTCCATCTTGCGGTGGATGGAGTAGAGGTGCTTGCTCCTCCCCGAGACGTCCCCCTGTATACCGTGCTCCTGGAGCTTCCGGACTATGATCTCCTTGGCCTCCTCCACGTAGCTCTCCCGCTCCTTCTTCTTCACGGCCACCTTGGAAGCGAGATCGTAGTAAAGCTGAGGGTTCAGGTAGCGGAACGCGAGGTCTTCCAGCTCGCTCTTGATCCAGGAGATTCCGAGCCGGTTGGCCATGGGGGCGTAGATGTCGAGGGTCTCCTTGGCGATGCTCCGCTGCTTGGTTTCCGGTTGGTACTGGAGGGTGCGCAGGTTGTGGAGACGGTCGGCCAGCTTCACCAGCAGCACGCGGATGTCGTTGGCCATGGCCAGGAGCATCTTGCGGAAGTTCTCGGCCTGGCTCTCCTCCTTGGTCTTGAAGTGGATCTTGCTGATCTTGGTGACCCCGTCCACCAGGTTGGCGATCTCGACGCCGAAGATGTTCTGGAGTTCTTCGTAGGTAGTCAGGGTATCTTCGAGGGTATCGTGGAGCAGGCCGGTCGCCACGGTCTGGACGTCGAGCCTGAGCTCGGCCAGGATTGCGGCGACCTCCATGGGGTGGATCAGATAGGGCTCCCCGGAAAGGCGGATCTGTCCCTGGTGGACCTTGGCGGAAAAGACGTAGGCCTTCCGTATGACGTCAAGGTCGGCGCCGGGATTGTAAGAGCTTACCTTGTCCAGGATGTCGTTTAGCCTGATCATAAAGAGCCGGACCGGATGCGGGCGACGATGCCGTGAAAGGGGGCACGGGTGAAACGCGGATCAAGAAAGGGGCGGTGCCTTCCGGCCCGCCCCTCTCGAAGCTTGGGATTAGCGGCTTCTTCGGGACGTCATTTCGTACTGGAGTTTGCCCGAAGCCACCTCGCGCAGCGCGATGACCACGTTCTTGTTGTGCCCCCTGTTCTCGATGAGGGGCTTCGATCCCTTGTAGAGCTGCTTGACCCTCTTGGAGGCCAGCATAACCAGCAGAAACCTGTTGTCAACATTCTTCAGACAATCTTCAACGGTGACCCTTGCCATAAAACGATACTCCTTTCGGATGCGGCGATACGGGTCCCCTCGGAAACCGCGGCCGCACGTACTATATGTCGAAAACCCTGGAAACGGACGGCAGGACCCTGCGGGTCCTGCACTGTTCCGCGATAATGATGGATTTCAGCGCTTCGAGGGCGCGGGAAAAGTCGTCGTTGACCACCAGGTAGTCGTACCAGGCCGACTCCTTCACCTCGTCCACGGCGACCTGCAACCGTTGTTCAATGACCTCGGCCGTATCGGAGTTGCGCCCTTTCAGCCTCCTCCTGAGCTCCCGGTAATCGGGGGGAAGGATAAAGGTATAGACCGCATCGCTGTAGCGGGACTTGAGCTGCCTGGCGCCCTGGCAATCGATGTCAAGCACCACGTCGATCCCCTGGGAGCGGTATTCCTCAAGGGTCTTGACCGCGGTGCCGTAGAAATTGCCGTGTACCCGGGCCCACTCGGCGAACCCCCCGCCGGCGACCATGCTTTCGAACTCCTGCTCCGAAACGAAGAAGTAGTCCTTCCCATGTTGCTCGCCTGGCCTGGCCGCGCGCGTGGTGTAGCTGACAGAATGCCGCAAATCGGGAAAAATGTCAATTAATTCATTGCATAAGGAGGTTTTTCCCGCTCCGGACGGCGCCGATATGATGTACAGAATTCCTTCTCTTTCCATTGGAGTACCTCAAAGGGCCGGGGTGGGGCTTATACGAAGCCTCTCGTACGGAACCACCGCGAATTCGGGGGGATACGCCGTTTCCGGCAAGACCGCGATTGCTTCGGTGAAGTCCGGCCACCGATTACGAGGGGCCTTGGGGGAGTCCCGACCCGGCCCCCGTCATTCGATATTCTGGACCTGCTCGCGGATCTTTTCCAGCTCCGCCTTCAATTCGACCACACAGGAGGTGATCTCGCCGTCATTGGCCTTGGAGCCAATGGTGTTCACCTCCCGCCCCATCTCCTGGAGCAGGAAATCGAGCTTCCTCCCCACCGGCTCGGCCGTTTCCAGGGCGGCGTCGAACTGGACCAGGTGACTGCCGAAACGAACCAGCTCCTCGGTGATGTCGCAGCGTTCGGCCATGAGGGCGACTTCCTGGGCAAAGCGGGCTTCATCGAGCAACCTGTCGGAGCCGAACTGGGCCAGACGCGCGGTGAGCTTGTCCAGGTATTCGAGCGGAACCGTGGGCGCCCGGGCTGCCACCCGGTCCATCAGGACAGAGAGATTCCCCCTCCTCCGCGCCAGATCGTCGACGAGCTCCTTTCCCTCCCTGATACGCATGGCCTCCATGTTGTCCACCGCATTCGCCACCGTTGCCAGGAGACCTTCGAGCATACCTTCAGCCGCAGCGTCGTTTTCCGGTACGGCCAGCACATCCTTCTGGGCAACGATGAGCGACAGTTGGACCGGTTCTTCGATGCCGAGATCCTCCCTCAATGAAGAGAAGGCCTTGTAGTAGGCCTTTGCCAGGGGGATGTTGACCACCGGCGGGCTCCCGTCAGGGGATGCCTCGGTCTGGATGAAGACGTCTATCTTGCCCCGCTTGAGGCGCTCCGCCACGGCCTTGCGCACGTCGTTCTCGAAACGGATCAGGGTCCGCGGGAGCTTGATTGAGATCTCGCCGTAACGGTGGTTCACCGAACGCATCTCCACGGTAATCTTTCCATGCTCCAGAACGAATTCGGCCTTGCCGTATCCGGTCATGCTCTTGATCATAGGTATTCCCCCGGTTGCGGATTTCCGTCCCCCGCGTTGGATTTCAGCAGCTTCAGAATCTCGGGATGGCGGTCGATCCGGGCCAAACAGGGGAGATCGGACTTGTAGGCCACGAACGGGATACCGGCCGCCTCCGCGGCCCGCCGGTCCAGGTCCGAATCTCCCACGAACAGCGCCTGTTGCGGACCGATACGGTAGTGGTCAAGGATCTTCAGCAGCGGCTCGGGGTGAGGCTTGGGGTTGGTGACCTTCAGCGCGGTCATGACATAGCTGAAGTACGGAGCCAGACGGAAATCTTCCAGCAGCATCTCCACGGAGGTGGAGCGGTTGGTGCAGACGGCCAGGTTGACCCTCCCCCGCAACTGCTCCAGGGTTTCGACGAACCCCTCCTCCAGGCGCATGAACGGCAGGAGCTCCCGGTAGTCGATGGTGGCGGAGAAACGGAGTGCCTCCTCTTCCCGGCTGTCCCCGGCGAACAGGGTCGCCAGCACGTCCCTGCTGGCGTAGGTGTGGAGCAGCCGCATGGTCTCGGCATCCCCCTTGTCCAGGGGCGGCTTGCCGAAGTGCTCAAGCACCTTGGAATAGAAGGCGAAGTTGGCCTCGAACGACTCGAAGATCACCCCGTCGCAATCGTAGATTACCGTGGTCACCCCGCAGGGGGCCTGGAACGTCATTTATCCTCCTTCACCGAGTCCAGATATTCCTCCCATTCGAGCGGCAACAGGTATTTCTTCCTGCTGTTGCACTCCTTGCAGGCCGGGACCACGTTGCCGCGGGTGCTCTTGCCGCCGCGTATGATGGGGACGAGATGGTCCATGGTCAGTTCCGACGGGGAGAAGGTACCGCCGCAGTAGTGGCAGCGGCCCCGGGCCACGCGGTTCTTCCACCAGCGGGTCCGGCGCAGTTCCCTCCCCTTTTCCTTTTCCCTTCTTATCTCCCCTTCGGAGACCTCGATGACGAACCGGTTCAACGTTTTCCTATTTCTCCGCCCGCTGCATATCCCGGATGGCGGCCCGGGCCAGGGCATCGCAGCGCTCGTTTTCCGGATGTCCGTTATGCCCCCGGATCCAGGTCCAGTGGACCCGGTGGACCCGGGTCAGCTCCAGCAGGCGTTCCCAGAGGTCGCGGTTGAGGACATCTTCTTTCTTGCTGTTTTTCCAGCCGCGCCTGATCCAGCCCGGCATCCATTCGGTCATCCCCTTCACCAGGTACTGGGAATCGGTGGTCAGGACCACGTCACAGGGACGCTTCAGGCTCTCCAGGGCGGTGATGGCCGCGGTCAGCTCCATGCGGTTGTTGGTGGTATCGGGGTCGGCGCCGGACAACTCCTTCTCCCTGTCGCCGGAGCGAAGGATGCAGCCGAAGCCTCCAGGCCCGGGGTTGCCGCTGCAGGCCCCGTCACAGAAGATCTCGACTTTCACCCGACAAACGCTCCTTCCCGTTTGAGGAGATCGGCTATCCCGTCCATCACCCGCTCGGTAATCAGCACGTGGGTCTCCTTGCAGTCGTCGCGCAGGTAGAGGTCGCCGAAGTCGATGGGCGCGCCGAACACGGCCTTCCCCTTCTGGCCGAAGCCGGGGAATTTCCAGCGGTTGAGGCCGATGAGGGCGGTGGGGATCACGGCGGGCCTGGTGTCGTAGATAATCTTGCCCACGCCGCGGTTTCCCTTCCCCAGCACACCATCACGGTTCCTGGTCCCCTCGGGGAAGAGCATCACCTTCTGGTCCGCCAGCAGGTCGTTGAGCACC
This sequence comes from Geobacteraceae bacterium, assembly GCA_029975275.1. Lineage (GTDB taxonomy): Bacteria > Desulfobacterota > Desulfuromonadia > Geobacterales > Geobacteraceae > RPRC01. The sequence goes on from JARKPN010000139.1 coordinate 71,703, forward strand.
TTTCCTGCCCGTACGTCGCGGCCCCGCCTGACCGGAAAGGCGCCCCAGGAACCGTAGAGCCAGCGTTGGAAAGGCTTGGCGAACAGTTCCTCCTTGGCCGGCGCCCACACCATCTGCAGGGGAGACCTGCGCAGAACGGCCCAGGGGAGGAAAATCGTGTCGTATGCCGAGATGTGGTTGGAGGCGAGCAGGACCCCGCCCGTGTGGGGGATTCCCTCGTCGCCGCTGATGCTGAAACGGTTGAGGAAGGATGCGTAGATGCCGATGACGTTGGCGGAAAACGTGACCCAGAGCCGGCGCGGGAGTGATACCTTCAAAAAGACCTCGAAACGGTGGTAGTGACAGAGGACATCTATACCATTTTCGGCCGGCCCGGGCAACCATTATGAGCATACCGCCCGGCTCGGCTAGCGAGGCAGAGCCGGGACCGGCAACGCGGAGCGGCCTGCCGTCCACCGGCGCAGAAAAGCGGCGACAGGGTCCATCAATGTATTCGCAAGATATTTCCGGTCTGAGACAATTTCACACGATCTCAACAACCGCTGTTGAAAAGCTGTTGAAAAATCTGTTGGCAGGTCCGCAAACCACTAATTTTCAGGTGGGTACTTGCAAAATGCACAATTTATGGTCATGAAAATATTTTCAATGATTTCAATATGTTATACAGTAGCCAGCAATATCGGCAGGTTACGTTGGCTATTGCACGAAATTGAACCGTATAAGGAAAAGTTATGAACAGGCATCACCGGATGAAACGTGCTGTCGGATAAATCGGCTTGAAAAAAAATTCACGGACAATTAAACCCGATTTATTTAAAATTTTACTGTTGTATACAAATATGCCCCTGCCGCCGGTCCGTTGCTGGTCCTTCAGGAAAATCCGGCCTACCCCCAGATCCCTTCAAGAACGCGGCCACATGACGGACAGCAGCCGTCCCGGACGGTCGATGCCTCGATGGAGAACCCGTAGCGGGTGATGACCCGCTCCCCGCAGCCGGGGCAGACGGTGTTCTCTCCCCCCTCACCCGGGACGTTCCCCTCGTAGACATGGAGCAGTCCGGCGGCAAGACCTGCCTGGCGGGCCTTTCTGAGGGTTGCAGCCGGGGTCGCCGGCCGATCGGTGAGCCGGTGGGTCGGATGGAAGCGGCTCACGTGCCAGGGAGTGCCGGGACCGAGTTCGTCGGCGATGAAACGGGCCATGGCGGTAAGCTCCTCGTCGGAATCGTTGAGCCCGGGAATGATAAGGGTCGTGATCTCGATCCAGATACCGAGTCTCTTGTACTCCCTGATGCAGTCGAGCACCTCGGAGAGCGACGCCTTTACGAACTCCCGGTAGAACTGTTCGGTAAAACCCTTCAGGTCTATGTTGGCTGCGTCCAGGTAGGGCCTTATGAATGCCAGCGCCTCGGGGGTTATGTAACCGTTGGTGACGAAGACGTTCTTCAGGCCGGCCCGATGGGCCAGCACGGCGGTGTCGTAGGCGTACTCGAAAAAAACGGTCGGTTCGGTATAGGTGTAGGATATGGAGCGGCACCCAAGAGCTACCGCCTTTGCCACGATCTCCTCGGGCGGCAGATCGCTTCCCATGATGGGCCTCCCCTGGACGGCTGCCTGTGAGATGGTGTAGTTCTGGCAGTGGCGGCACCTGAAGTTGCACCCTACCGTGGCAACGGAGAAGGAAAGGCTCCCGGGAAGGAAATGGAACAGGGGCTTTTTCTCGATCGGATCGACCTGTTCTGCGATCGCCTTCCCGTAAACCAGGGAATAGAGGATACCCCCCATGTTTTCCCGCACCCCGCAGATCCCCCGGTGCCCGTCGGGTATCAGGCAGTGGAACCTGCAGAGGCCGCACTTCACCTTCCCCTGATCGGCCTTCCTGCAGAACAGTGCCTCCTTCATGGGACCCTCCTTTCTAACATGGCGAAATTATACCAATTATTCATAAAATGGCAATCTTGACAAAAGATCGCTCATTTACTAGATTGGAAGTGAACGCGCGGGAGCGGAAAGCCGCCCCGAGGGGGTGCGGAATCATGAAGACCGTGGCAATGGATGTATTCGCCAAATTGCGGAAAGAACTCCGGGAACTTGAGCGGCAGAACGAAGAGTTGCGGAGCAGAAACGCCGAATTGGAGAGACGTCTCACCGATCTGCACGGAGAATACACAATGCTCCGCTACCGGCTCAAGGAGCTGCCGAGTGCGACCGAGTTTCTCAAATTGAGACAGGAGCTTGTGGCGCTCAAGAAGGAATTGCGGAACAGGGGCTGGAAAGATCTCATATGAGTCGCGGGCAGGCTCCAAAGGAGGGAATGTGGTGGTGAATCCTACGATTCCGGGCAGCCGGGCCGGTAACTGTTTATCTTCATGATTGTCCTTGCCATACTGTTCGGCGCCCTCGGCGGCGCACTGTTCGCCGGATTCGCCGGTGCGGCGATGGGGGCTCTGCTCGGTTACGGGCTCTGGGAAACGCTCTCCCTCAGGAAAAGGCTTTCCCTGCTGGAAAGGGACGTGGAGGGGCTGCGTAGCCGGCTTACCCTCCCCTCCGTCGAAACCGCCGTTGAGCAGCACGGCGGGGAAGAGGCCCCGCTCCCCGACCTCACTCCCGGCGCATCTGAAACGGTCGGGACCGGCTCGGCCGCTCCTCCCGAAGCCCCCGCATTCCAGGAGTGGCAACCGGAATGGATCGAGGACGTCCCCGGGACACCGACCCAGGCCAATCCTCCCGGCGACGCCGGACAGAGGTCCGGCCGTTCCATCCCCGATTCGCTGAACAGGTTCCTCTCGGGCGGAAGCCTGCTGGTGAGGACCGGCATCGTGGTGCTGTTTTTCGGGGTCTCGTTCCTGGTGAAATACGCTGCCGAGCGGGACCTGCTCCCCATCGAGCTCCGACTGACCGGCGCGGCCCTGGGTGGGCTCCTCCTGCTTGCCGTTGGCTGGAGGCTGAGACACGGCAAACCGGCCTATGCGCATGCCCTGCAGGGGGGAGGAGCGGGCGTTCTCTACCTCACCATTTTTGCGGCCTTCCGCCTGTACGGCCTCCTCACTCCGTTCACGGCTTTTTCGTTCCTGGTGGCAGTGGCAGTGCTGTCGTCGCTCCTGGCGGTTTTCCAGGACTCCCGTTCCCTGGCGGTGCTCGGGGCCTCGGGCGGGTTCCTGGCTCCGGTGCTGGCCTCCACCGGGGCCGGCAGCCACGTGGCCCTGTTCAGCTACTATAGCCTGCTGAACCTCGGTATAGCCGGCATTTCCTGGTTCCGGGCGTGGCGAATCCTCAACCTGGTCGGGTTCGCCTTCACCTTCGTCATCGGCCTTTCCTGGGGATGGCGCTGGTATCGTCCTGAATATTTCTCCTCAACCGAACCCTTCCTGGTGCTGTTCTTCCTCGTATACACCTGTATTGCCGTGTTGTTCGCCCTGCGCCAGCCCCCCGACCTGAAGGGATACCTGGACGCTACCCTGGTCTTCGGCACGCCGGTGGTCTCGTTCGCCCTTCAGGCCATGCTGGTTGAGCCCTATCGGTTCGGCCTCGCCTGGAGCGCCCTGGTTCTGGGGCTGTTCTACATCGCCCTGGCGATGCTGCTGTTCAGGAAGAGGCTCCACTGCCTGAGGACTCTGGCCGAGGCGTTCTTCGCCTTCGGCGTCGTTTTCGGCACCCTGGCCATACCGCTCGCCCTGGATAGCAGGTGGACCGCAGCCGCATGGGCACTGGAAGGGGCCGCCATCCTCTGGGCCGGGATTCGGCAGGGTCGCCGTACGGCCCGGGCCTTCGGCATTCTGCTCCAGTTCGGGGGAGGGATATCCTTTCTCGCGGATCTCCATGTCTCCGCCGGCACGCTGCCGGTACTGAACGGCCTGTTCCTGGGATACGGCCTGATGGCCCTGACCGGACTGTTTTCGGCCTGGTGCCTCTGGCGCCACCGGGATGAGGTTTCCCGGGTGGAGGTTGTTTTCGGCCACCTGCTCCTGGGATGGGGGCTGCTCTGGTGGCTTTCCGGCGGGCTCAACGAGATTGGGCGGCACGTGGCGGCTGACTGGACGGTCGGCGCGGTCCTGTGGTTTCTCCCCCTCTCCTCCCTTGCCTGCGACCTGGCCGGGAAACGGCTCGCCTGGCCTGCCATGGCCTGGCCTGCGCTGGCGCTAGCGCCGATGCTGTACCTCTGCGCCCTGGCCCTGGCCGGAGATGGGATCAACCCGCTTGCCGAAGGAGGATGGTTCGGGTGGCCGGCGGCCTTCTTCGTCTGCTACCTGCTCCTCTACCGCAACGACGACAGGGATCCGCGGCTCCTGGGCGCCCTGCACGCCGCAACGCTCTGGCTCCTGACGGGAGTCATCACGCTGGAGGCCGCATGGCGGCTCGGCCAGTGGCCTCCAGCCTCGCCGGTATGGCCGCTGGCCGCTCTCGGGCTGGTGCCGGCGTGCTGCGTGCTGCTGGTTTCAGGCCCGGGCGAGCGGCTGTCATGGCCGACCGCGCGCCACCAGGACGCCTACCTTACTCTGGGTTCGGGTCCCCCGGCGCTGTTTGCCTGGCTCTGGCTCCTGTACGCGAACCTCTCCTCCAGCGGCGACCCGGCACCCATGCGGTACCTCCCGGTTCTCAACCCGCTCGACCTGACCACCGGCTTCGTGCTGGTCTCCCTAGCGCTGCTGGAACGGCGTCTTCGCTTGAGGTTGCCGGACCCGTTCGACGGACCGGCGGGCCGGAGAGCGTTTCTGTCCGCCTTTGCCGCCACGGTGTTCCTCTGGCTGAACGGGGTGGTGGTCAGGACCGTCCATCACTGGGGCGGGGTGACGTTTTCGCTTCCGGACCTGCACCATTCCCTGCTGCTCCAGGCCACCCTCTCCATCTTCTGGAGCCTGCTCGCGCTCTGCGCCATGCTGTACGCAGCCAGGTCGGGCGGCCGTCCCGTCTGGTTTACCGGCACGGCCCTGCTCGGGGCGGTGGTGCTCAAGCTGTTCATCGTCGATCTGTCCGGCACCGGCACCGTCGCAAGGATCGTCTCCTTCGTGGTTGTCGGGGTGCTTCTGCTGGTTATCGGCTACTTCGCGCCGGTTCCGCCACGAAACCCTGAGGAGGAAAGACCGTGAAGCCCGCACTGGACGCCGTCAAGGAATACCTGGAGGCAAAACAGATCCGCTACGAGGCGTCGTCCTCCGGGTCTGTCCGGTTTTCGCTGCTGATCCCGACCCCCGAGGTTGCAGAGATGCCCAACCGGCTGGTCTCGTGCGCCATCAGCATCCCCGGAAGCGACGCCAGGACCGTCCAGTTCTCAGCCACGGTCATGGCGGTGGAACTCTCCGACAGGCAGCTCGAACCGGTCGGCGCGTTCTTCATGAAATACCAGAGCTCGAACCTGAGGGCCGGAAGGATCCTGGTCCATGACGACGGCGCCGTTTTCTACTGCCAGACCCAGTTTCTCTGCGCGGGCGGGACCATGGACGGGAACGCCGTGGCGGCCATGGTCACCACGGCAATCCTGGAGATATCCGGCATATTCATGGTGAAGGACGAGCTGGTGACGATTCTGCCGCCAATGGTCGTGCCGCGCTCGGGGGTGGCGTAAAGAACAGGGCAAAAGACGAAGGGATAAAGGGCGGGGGTGGACGCGGTGATTCTGAAATATGCCCTTCAGGTGGTAATATATATGTCAAGGGCAATGACTTCCCATCCGGAGGACCACATGAAGAAAAGCCGCAAACTATCCATGGGGTCGCTGGCAAGCTCCCTCATGCTTATCCTGCTTGCCGCGCTTCCGGCTGTGGCGGCCGGACCAGACGGACGGACGTCCGGCCCGCGGCTGGAGACCGCCACCTTTGCCGGGGGGTGTTTCTGGTGCATGGAACCGCCGTTCGACAGGCTGAACGGAGTGGTGTCCACCACTGCCGGCTATACCGGGGGAACTGCCAGGAATCCGACCTACGAACAGGTCTCTTCCGGGGTGACCGGCCATGCCGAATCGGTCCGGGTGGTGTACGACCCGGCAAAGGTCGGCTATGCGCGTCTGCTTGAGGTGTTCTGGCACAATATCGATCCGACCGTGAAGGACCGGCAGTTCTGCGACATCGGCAACCAGTACCGGAGCGCCATATTCTACCACGACGAGAACCAGCGGAAGCTGGCGCTCGAATCCAGGCAGCGGATTGAAAGGACCAAGCGGTTCAGGGAACCGATCGTTACGGAAATCGTGGCGGCGGGCGAATTCTATCCGGCCGAGGAATACCACCAGAACTACTACCGGAAAAACCCCATCCGCTATAAATACTATCGCTACAGTTGCGGCAGGGACAAGCGTCTCGGTGAGTTGTGGGGGGAAGCGGCCGGACGCTGATCGGAAGCGGGCATCAAAACCGACGTCCCCGCCAACAGCCTGAGCGGTTGACGGGGGCGCGACCTTACCGGGTGCGTGGGCCGTATCAGGCGGCCAGGGTGAACCGCCCGACCATCCTCTTCAGCTCTTCCGCCAGATCCACCAGTTCCGAAGCCGCGCTGGCCGAGTCTTTGGCCACCTCCGCGGTCCCCTGGAACACTTCGGTAATCTGCTGGATGTTGTGGCTGATCTCGTTGGTGGTGCCGGTCTGCTCCTCGGTGGCGGTTGCTATCTGGTTCACCTGCATGCTGACCGCGTTGATCTGCTCCAGGATGTCTTCCAGGGCCTGTCCCGACTTGGCGGCCTCGCTGGTCCCCCGTTCCACCTCCCTCACCCCGTCCTCCATGGAGGAGACCGCCTCGCGGGTCTGCTGCTGGATGGACTTGATCATGGCGCCTATCTCCTTGGTCGCCTTGGTGGTGCGCTCCGCAAGTGCGCGCACCTCGTCCGCGACCACCGCGAAACCCCGGCCCTGCTCCCCGGCCCTGGCCGCCTCAATGGCGGCGTTGAGGGCCAGGAGATTGGTCTGATCCGCGATGTCCTCGATGGTGCCCACGATCTCGCCTATCTGATCGGACTGTGCGCCCAGACCGTCAACGGTCTGCGCCGATTCCTTGACCCGCTCGGAGATACAGTTCATCACCGCGATGGTCTCCTGGACCACGGAGGAGCCGGTCAGCGCCGATTCGTTGGCCCGGTGGGAAGCGTCCGCCGCCAGGGCGCAGTTCTGGGCCACGTCGTTGGAGGTGGCGGCCATCTCCTCGCTCGCCACGGCCACGGTGGCCGTCTGTGAGGCGATGTGATCCGAATTGGAAGCCATCATCTCGGAGGTGGCCGACAGGATCCCTCCCGAAGCGGTAAGCTTCTCGGCAGACTGGGAGATGGTGGCGAGTATACCGTTGAGCTTGTCGATGAAATCGTTGAAGGCGTGACACATCTCCCCCACCTCGTCCTTTTTCAGGTAGTCGAGCCGCTGGGTCAGATCGCCGCTCTCCTGGGCGTTGATAAGGACGTCGTGCATCCGGTTCAGCGGAACGAACAGCCGGTGGATGAATCCCCGGTTCACGAACACCGCCGCAACCACCAGGGCGAGCGCCAGCCCTATGATGAGCAGCCGCAGCCGATCGTACTGGGCAAGGAATTCGCTCTGTTTGACCCCCACATACAGGGCGCCGATAGTAGCCCCTCGGGCGTCCTTGATGGGGTCATAGGCGGTGAAATAGGGAACGCCGAGGACGTCCGCCTCTCCCCGATACGGTACGCCCTGATTGATGACCGCATCATGGGCCTCCCCCTGGAGCCTGGTGCCTACGGCGCGGGAACCGTCCTCCTTGGTTATGTTGGTAGAGATCCTCAGGTCCCCCATGAAGATGGTGGCGGTGCCGCCGCACAGCTCCTTGAGGCGATCCGGCAGCTCGTAGTTGCCGTTTATCACGTAATTCCCCACCATCAGGTTGCCGCCGACAATCTGGAATCCGCTCCCCTTCCGGGTGAGGAGGTCCCGAAAGGTCTTCATCCTGCTTTCCTGGGAGAGAATGGCCTGCCGCCGAAGCTCCTGGCTGAACTCCCGGAGACACAGGGTGGTGATGGCTGTTATGGTCACAACCAGCAAAACAACGTTCATCCCGACCAACTTCGTTCTGATTCTCATTGAACAGCCTCCGCAATACAGTGATTGAATTTCAGATATCAGAAACCTCTCAGTTGCGAATCTTATCGGCAGATCCCGCCGCGGCTTGAGCATTAAATTCGTCGCATGACCGTGTTCTGCCATAAAAAACGGCCCGGCGATCAGATGAGATCGCCGGGCCGTACGCGCCGGCATTGGTCCGTTATTTCCGCAGCAAACTGGACATGGGGTACGGCAGCCCCGCGGCACAGGCGGCCGTCACCCTCCTACGGTTACTTCTATACCGTAGCTCCGCGCGATTTCGGCCAGTTCGTATACCCGTTCCCGGTCCGGAGGATGCACGCCGTGCAGCCGGTACTCACGGTCCAGGTGACGCCATTTGGGTTCGCCCATGCGGTGATAGGGAAGGATGTCCAGGGCCTCCAGGCTGGAAAGCCCTGCCACGAACGCAGCGGTCGCCCGGACGTTGTCGACGGTGTCGTTGAAGCCCGGCACCAGGGGGAGACGGGCACGGACCGGTGTCCCCGAGGAGCCTATGTGCATAAGATTTTTCACTATCAATTCGTTGGAGACCCCTGTTCCCTGGAGGTGCTTGCCCGGATCCATGTGCTTGAGGTCGAACAGCACCAAATCGAGATACTCAAGGATCGGGCCGAGAACGTCCCATTTCGCCTGGCCGCAGGTTTCGACCGCCGTATGCAGGTTCGCCGTCTTTGCCCTGTACGCCAGCTTCAGGAGAAAATCCGGCTGGGCAAAGGGCTCGCCCCCGGAGAAGGTAACCCCCCCACCGGTCCGATCGTAGAACTCGCGGTCCCGTTCCACGACCTCCATGACCTCTTCCACCGTCAGGTAACGACCACTGATGTTGATGGCGTTTGCGTAGCATACATGCTGACATTTGCCGCATTCGGGCAAAAGACAGGTGTCGCGGTCTATCTTGCTCACGCGCTCCGCTCTTTCACCGAAGCAGCCTTTGGGGCACACATCATAGCACTTGCCGCACCCTATGCAGTTATGCGGGATCAGCATGATCTCGGGACGGGGAGAAATGGTCTCCGGGTTCGCGCACCAGGCGCAGCGCAACGGGCACCCCTTCAGGAAGACGATGGTCCGGATGCCGGGACCGTCATGAACGGAGAATCTCTGGAAATCGCTGACCAGACCGGTCGGTTCCGGCCGCTTCCCGTCAGCGGGATTATAAATCTGGTATCGTTGTGACCAACTCATTGGCGTATCCGAATATACCGTGGTTCCCAGTTAAAACACCTGTTCGGTGCGGGCGATGATGTCGTCCTGGATGGCCTTGTCGAGCGAGGTGAAGAAGGCGCTGTAGCCCGCCACGCGCACCACCATCCCCTGATACTTGTCCGGGTTCTTCTGGGCGTCGAGCAGCGTGTCGCGGCTGATCACGTTGTACTGGATGTGGGTGCCGCCGCCGTTGAAGAAGGTTTCCGTCACCCCCACCAGGTTCTGGATGCCGCGGTCGTCCTTCAGGGCGCTGGGATGGAACTTCATGTTGAGCAGGGTCCCGTTGGAGGCGATGACGTGGTCGAGACGGGCAACCGACTTGACGGACGCGGTCGGGCCGGACTGGTCCACTCCGGAAACCGGGGATACGCCGTCGGCCAGGGGAGTGCCGGATTTGCGGCCGTCCGGGGTCGCGCCTACCACCGTGCCGAGGGGAACGTTGGCCGAGACCGGGTAGAGACCCGGCTGGAATCTGCCGCCGCGCGGGTTGGTGTACTTCTCCACTTCCCGGCAGTAAATGAGCGCGCCTTCGTGGGCTACCAGGTCGGCGTATTCGTCGTCATTGCCGTACTTGGGTGCGCGATTCAGCAGCATCTGCCGCAGGCTTTCCATCTCCACGCCGGTAAAGTCGGTCTCCAGGCCCTTCTTGAGATCGGCAAGGGTGACGGCCTTGTCCTCGAACACCAGCTTCTTGATCGCGGTCAGGGAGTCGCCCACGTTGCCCACGCCCACGCCTTGGGGTCCGGTGAAGTTGTAGTGGGCGCCGCCTTCCTGGAGCGATTTTCCCTTGGCCAGGCAGTCGTCGACCAGGGAAGAGAGGAAGGGCAGCGGAGTGCGCTGGCCGTGGGCTATGTCCACCGCGTTGTCAGAGATCACCAGCAGCTTGACGAAGTATTCCATCTGCGTCTTGTACGCCTTCATGACGTCCTCAAAAGAGGTGAAGGAAGCCAGGTCGCCGGTTTTGGGACCGAGCTGTCTGCCGGTAAGGGCGTCCACGCCGTTGTTGAGCGCCAGTTCCAGCACCTTGGCCATGTTGAAGAAGGCGGCGTCGTGCCACCCCTCGGTCTTGCCGCCCACCTGGGGCTCGACGCAGCCGATGATGCCGTAGTCGCGGGCGTCTTCGCGGGTAAGGCCGCGACTCAGGAGCGCCGGAATGACGAACCGGTCGTTGTAGTACGCCGGCATGCCCAGGCCGAGCCGGCTCACTTCGGCCGCCTTGCAGTACAGTTCCGCCGGGGTGTTGCTGTGGATCCGGATGGAGATGGACGGTTGGTAGAGCTTGGTGTTGGCGGTCGCCTGAAGGCACATGAACGACAATTCGTTGGTGGCGTCCTCTCCCTCGCTGTCGACACCCCCCACGATCAGGTTCTGGAACATGGGGTAGCCGCCGAAGGCCTTGGTGGAACCTTCGTCGCGCACCTTGTTGATCTCGCTGAACTTGATGTAGAGGAGGTCGAGCAGTTCCTGGGCCTGCTCGGTGGTGATGCCGCTGTCCATCTGCAGGTAGGGATACATGTACTGGTCGAAACGCATGGGCGAGATGGAGTGTCCGTTGGACTCGATCTGCAGCACCAGCTGGATGAACCAGAACGACTGGACCGCTTCCTGGAAAGACCCGGCGGGCTGCGCCGGAACCTTGCGGCAGACCCGGGCGATTTCCTTGAGCTCGGCCTTGCGGCCGGCATCGGTCTCGCTTGCCGCCAGCTTCTCGGCCTCGGCCGCGAACCGCCCGGCAAAGGCGATGACCGCCTCGTTGGAGATGATGACCGCGTTCAGGAAGTGCATTTTTTTGAGATCGTCGGGGTCGGCGATATCCAGCTTGGCCAGCTCGGTCTTGGCATCCGCGATGACGCCGTTCAGTCCCTTTGCCAGCACCTTGGCATAGTCCACGGAGATATGGCCGACGCCGTTGAAATAATAGTTGCCCACGGTGAACACGCCGGCCCCCTGGGCCGCCAGGGCATCGGCGGTCATGATCGCCGTTGCCAATTCATTGGAGGTCTTCTTGTCCCAGTAGGGGAACAGTTCACGCAGAATCGTCTTCTTTTCTTCGGAAATAAGGAACACATCCCCGGTCCGCTTCTCCAGCCGGTCGAGTTCCGCCTCCAGCCACTTGCAGGAAAACTCGGGGTAAACCGGCGCCGAACGGGGTTTGGTGCACTGGTTCCCCACCACCAGCTCGCCATCCGCAATGAAAACCGTCATCCCTTGCAGGATCTTTTCAAATGCCTTGGCCCGGCGCAGGTGGAGGGGCAGGTCTTCAGTTTCCCGATAGGATTCGGTAATCAACTGCGCACGTTCAACGCAGATCTCGGGGGTGATTTTGATGAACCGCTCCTTGATTGCCTCCACCCTTGCCGTCGGGCCGGGCAGGTCCGCTACGTCAATCCGCTTCTTGCACAATGCCTCAGATTTCGATGCCATGATACTTCCTCCTTTGCTCCCTTTTTGGTTGCGCCCCCTTGCCTCCCCGTTCCCACGGGAGTCTCACCCCCTCCACTGCCCCTGTCGACATCCTCGGGACGGGACAACTCATTATACTTTAACATATGTCCAAACAGGTACCATCGCCTGAAAGGGTGTTATTGCTCCCTCAAATGAGGTATTTCGGGGTTAGTTCTCGCCGACGGAAGGGAGACGGGCGGCTGGCGGACAAGGAGGAGGGACGGCAGAATCAGCGCGCGTCCCCGTCATGATGCGGCAGAATGAGATGGAATTCGACCCCGGGGGTCCTGTCGCCGACGGACGAGCCGGACGGCGTCCGGCAGAAGATCACGCCGTCATGGGCCTCGGCGACCAGTTTACAGAAGGCGAGACCGAGTCCTATCCCCCGCCGTCCAAGCCCCTCCTCGGTCTTGACCGTGAAGAACTTTTCAAAGACGGATTCCTGGTGTTCTTCCGGAATTCCGTAACCGGTATCCCTGATGACGGCCAGGAAGTAGCCCCGGTCACCCCGGATCCGGTCCCGGTGCTTCTCGGGGACGGACGAGACGAAGCCGGGTTCGGAGCCGCCTGCGATACGGGTGGAAATCATGATCCGTCCCCCTGTGACGCTGTAATTGATAGCGTTCGAGAGCAGGTTTCCGATGGTCCTCTTGATGCGGAACAGGTCGCAATGGAGTTCGATCTCCGGGGTCTGCGCGTCGAAACTGACCTCAAGCTTCTTGTCCTCCAGGAAAAGGGCCATCTCTTCAATGCAGAGTGATATCACCTTGTTGATCTCGCAGCGGTGCCTGTGCAGCTCGAAGCGCCCGTTGTCGTCGCGGAAGATGTCCAGAAAGGCGTTGACCATGCTCCCCAGCTGGTCGTTGGTCGTTATGGCCAGCTTCATGATCCTGCCCTGGTTCTCGTTGACGGGCCCGAGCTTGCCGGTCGAGAGGAGCTCAAGGGTCTTGTTGATCGCCAGGATCGGGTTCCTCATGTCATGGGTCAGCATCCCCACCAGGTCTTCCTTCATCTTCTCGGCCTGCTTCTCTTCCGTGACGTCCCGGAGAACGACCACGTAGCCGGCCACCCCGCCGTCCTCGTCATTGACCCTGGAAATGGAGACCTGGACCGGAAAGGTGGTGGAGTCCTTCCTCCGGGCGGTCAGCTCGACCCGGCAGTTATCCATGGCGCCGCTGTCGAGCCTGGCCTTGCACTCACTGATGGCCTCGCCGTTTTGCAGAAAATCAAGGAAGGAACGGCCATGGAACTCCGCCAGCGGATAGCCGAACACCTCGAAGCAGACCTCGTTGCTCATGACGACGTTGAAATCGGCGTCGATGGATATTATACAGTCGGACACGCTGTTGATCAGTTTGTTCAGATACTCCTTGGACTGTTTCGCCAGCAGTATCTTCTGAAAGCCCAGGTCGCTGATGGTCTGGGTGATCACCGACATCAGGTTCACGATCTTCCGGAGCCTCGTCCGCTTGATGCGCGGGATCTTCCTGAGGGCCTGCAGGTAGCCGTCTATGTCCTTGATGTCAATGGACCTTGCGCGGGCAATCGCCTCATCGTCCGGTATCGGCTCCTCCAGGACCTGGCCGCCGTTGAGGTTCCCCAGGTGGTGACCCTCAACGATGATCGGGGTGGCGCAGTCCACCAGTCCGGCGTTGAGACAGTCGTAGACATAGGGCTCCTTCTGGTTCATGGCCATTTTGCCGCCGTAGGCGTCGCTCATGTAGCATCTGGACCGCCCCTGCTCGGTGGCGCGGCAGTAGTTCTTGCAGAACCGGGAAAAGTTGGACTCGCTGGAGATGGGGCGGCCCGAGGTATCGGCGATGACGGAACCGATCCCGCACGCCTCGTTTACGGCCTGGAGAATTTCATCCAGCTTTTCCTTTGGTATCAAATCCAGCAGTTGCAGCGACTGTTTCATCTCTCTTCTTCCGTTTTCCGTCCTTCATCCGTGAAGGCTCCGGGCCGCAGCCCGTCCCGAACGCCCGACAACGCACGCCGGCTCACTCCAGCAGCCGGTGACGCCTGGCCTTGGTCACCGCATCGAGACGGCTCCTTGCATCCAGTTTTCTGAATATGCTCTTCATGTGGGTCTTCACCGTTTCGACACTCAGATACAGGGTGGCGGAGATCTGCTTGTTGTCCTTCCCCTCGGCAAGGCATTTCAGGATCTGCTTTTCCCTCCTGGTGAGGCCGAAGGCGGCACCGTCATCCTCCGGCGGTCGCTGTTGGGGCGATATCCCCAGGTCCAGCAGGTAGGGCGACACGATCTCCCGTCCCTCGTGAAAACAGGTGATGATTTCAACCAGGTTGTCGATATCCACTGTTTTCATGATGTAGCCGTTGGCGCCGGCCGCCATGGCCTCCCGGATGTACTGCTCGTCGTTGTAGGTCGAAAGCGCCAGGATCTTCATGTCGGGAAAAAGCTTTCTCAGGACCCGGATGGCCGCGCTTCCCGAAAGGCCCGGCATGTCGATGTCCAGCAGGGCCACATCCGGCACCAGGGCCTTGATCTTCTCTATTGCATCAAAGCCGTTGTCCGCCTCTCCGACCACCCGGATGGTGTCCTTTGCCTGGAATGCCAGACTCAGCCCCATGCGCAGCAGGGGATGATCGTCGGCAAGAAAAATCGTTACGGGTTTTTCCTTCTCCATGGGGACTCCGGTTCGATTGTGATACGAGCAATTATACGATCTTGTAACAGATTTCGATAGCAGGAATCCATCCCCCGATAGGGTGGCTGATATCCCTCGAAAGGGGTATTTTGTTCAGCATAGCGGCGAGATTCATTCGTATGGGCGGGTCCGTTCACGAGCCTGCCGGCCGGAACTCCCGGTTCGGGGCACCGGACGTCTGCTACGGGTCACGCCGGAGGGCCATGTTATGGAGCCTGGTCCGGTTCCTGAAGGCCCGTTTGGCGATGGGGAGGAGAAGGTGCTTGCCGAAGGAGTGGTTATAGTGTCTTCTGAGGAACTCGCATGGATCGGAGGAGGACAGCTTTCGGGCGAGATAGCGGTAGCCGGCGCCGCCGAACCTCTCGACCAGGAAGCGGTTGACCAGGGAGGTCTCCAGCATCGGCTTGAGCTCCCTTTTCCAGAGGAGATCGTAATCGACCCCCTCCATGATGCTCCTGGCGGCCAGAAATCCCGAGAGCAAGGCGTACCTCATCCCGAATCCCCACAGGTAGTCCTGGAAACCGGCCGACTCCCCCACGTACAGGCCCTTCCGCAGGATCTGGGAGTTGCGCAGAAAGAAGGTCCCGTACCCTGCGAACCGTTTCTCGTCCCGGATATCGATGGCGGTTTTCCCCCGGAAAAACTCCGACATCCGCGCGAAACTCTCTTTTTCCCGGTGGAAGTCGCCATACAGGACCGAGGCCATGGTGCCGAATCCCCGGTGCACCAGCAGATAGGCATACCCGCGGAGGGCTATCTCGTCGTCGAACACGGCGACCGCCATGTCCTCCCCCGTGGTGGTGAAGGTCATGCCGACGGCGATGATATCGGCCGCTGTGGGACCGGTCCCGACGATGGACATGTCCGGAAAATCGTTCACCCGGTGGTTGAAGACGAACTCGGCCCCCAGGGCCATGGCCTGTTCCCTGAGCCCGGTATCGAGGGAGCCGGGCACGGCGCCCCTCCTGACCAGGTAGAAAATGGGCCGCCCGGATGCGACCTTGACGGCGTCCATGCCGCTGACGTGGACCGAGCCGCTGTAATAGGGGACGCACAGGAAGTTGATCCCGATGCCCATGCCCTTCAGCAGCTCGACTACGTCCGGTTCGGTGCTCCAGTTTTCGAGCCCCTGGAAATCGCCGCTGAGCCGGTATCCCACATCCGGGTATTTCTCGAAGATCCTCACGGGGATGCCGTGCCTGCGAAGCACTATGGCCGCGGCAATCCCGGCCGGTCCCGCCCCCACGATGGTTACCGGTTCGTTCATCGGTTCAACTCCGCTCCACAGGTGTCATCGGGAACTCCAAGGAAACGTATCAAGTGCCGGAACAACTTTTCGGTTCTTCCTGCGGAACAATATAAGTTTCTGATTCGGAAAGTGGGGATTTTTCGTTCTGGCAAGGAGATCAAGGGGTTGCGCGGAGGCGTACACGTAGTACGTCGCACAAGCAAACCCGCGGATTGATCCTTTTCTATACAGTATTCCATTCCACAAGAAAGAAACGGTAAAGGCGCAACATCTTGGTTCACTAAGTCGGCAGTGTTCGTAATGACTGCGAAATGATCTACAAAGTATTTAACCTGTTTTTCGTAGGCCTTCTTCACTT
>JARKPN010000154.1 GCA_029975275.1 Geobacteraceae bacterium
TCTGTACCCTGAGGCTGGCAAGGAGGCGGCTGCCCAGGTTGCCGAATCACCGCCTGGAAACCGTCTACCGGCATCTTTTCGGGGGATTGCCCGAGGGGAACAGGCAGCACCGGGCGCTGGACGACGCCCGGCTGACGGCAAGGGTGTGGTTGGCTCTGACGGAGGGGTGAATGAGGTGCGATCCCGGGATCCGTCATCGGCTCCGCTCTTGATTTCCGGGTGGAAATAATAATGAACACCGGTTTTGTATTTGAGACTTATTTTGTCGTAACTGTGTTGTAGGTTTGATTCTGTTTGGTTTGCGGGAGGGAGGAGATGGGTGGTTCTGTTCCAAGGTATTTCCGGTATTGGGGGAAGGCGGAGAAGGATGGGGTGAGGTATCACTTGCTGCCATATCACTGTCTGGATGCGGCTGCGGTAGGCTGGCTGCTGCTTGATCCTTTCAAGCCGCTTTGCCGTCGTCTGGCATGTGAGTTGGCAATAGCCCCCGAAATTCTACAACGTCTATTCGCTTTCTTTCTCTGTCTTCACGACATCGGGAAATTTGCTGTGGCGTTTCAGGGGCTTAAGCCCAATCTTTCGTCGAGCCTTTTGCCTCCAAACAGCAGAAAACCTTACTCTAAGCATGATCGCCATGACTCGTTGGGCTTCTGGCTCTGGCATGATGAAGGGGGATTATGCGAGCGCCTGGAATCAGCGGATATCCCTGGGTGGGTTTCCGATAACGGCAACGCCAGAAATCTGCGAAGAAACTTTGATACCTGGATAGAAATTTTCACCGGCCATCATGGTATTCCGCCGAAAAGGTCACATTTCAATCGTTCCAATTATTTTGACGAGCAGGACGAGGCGGCGGCTTTTCTGTATCTGCTTGTAGTTGTGGAACTGTTTTTGCCCTCTAAAGATATAGCTCCCTTGAACAGTAAGGACTTTGGCAAACGTTTGAAACGGCTGTCGTGGACTCTTGCCGGGCTGGTGGTGCTGGCCGACTGGCTCGGCTCCAGCCGGTCCCCAGACCGGTTTTACCATGCGGGAATGCCCCTGCATGAGTACTGGAACCACCATGCCCTGCCATTTGCCACGCAAGCCATGCACAACGCCCAGTTGGAACCGGCTGCAGTTGCACCGTATGTCTCTACCCACCATCTGTTTGACTTCGTGACCACCCTGACCCCGCTGCAACAGTGGGCTGAACAGGTGGAACTCTCGCCGCATAATCAACTGTTCATTCTCGAAGACGTTACCGGCGCTGGCAAGACTGAAGCCGCGTTGACCTTGGCGCACCGTCTCATGGCACAGGGGCTGGCGGATGGTCTGTACGTGGCGCTCCCCACCATGGCCACCTCCAACGCCATGTATGAGCGGCTGGGCGCAGCCTACCGGCGCTTGTACGTGGATGATGCGTTACCATCTCTTGTACTGGCCCACGGCGCAAGGCATTTGTCCAAGGCATTCCGAGCATCGCTGGTCTTGCCGGAAGGCCTTGGTTCTCAACAGCACTATGACCATGGCGAAGAATCGGTGGAGGCATATTGTAGCGCCTGGCTGGCGGATAGCCGCAAAAAGGCGCTGTTGGCCGATGTGGGCGTCGGCACGCTGGATCAGGCTTTGTTGGCGGTGTTACCGGCACGGCACCAGTCGCTGCGTTGCCTTGGTTTGAATCGAAAAATTTTTATCGTCGATGAGGTCCACAGTTTTGATCCCTATATGAACAAATTGCTGAGATCTTTACTTGAATACCACGCATCTCAAGGAGGCAGCGCCATTCTGCTCTCCGCAACGCTGCCGTACGACATGCGTTGCGAGTATCTGGAGGCCTTTTGCACTGGCGTCGGTAATGATACGCCGGAACTTGAAGAGAGAAAAAGCTACCCGCTGGCCACCCACTATCCCACGGCGAATAAGCCAGAAACCGTACTGTCCACCCGTCGTGAGGTGAAGCGGACTGTTTCGGTAACACTGCTGGACACCGTCGAAGACGTGTTGGCAAAGATCAGGGAGGCGGTGGAGCAGGGTAAATGCGTCTGTTGGGTGCGTAATACGGTTGGCAGCGCCATAAAAGCGTATCGGAAGCTTGCGCGGCAAACGTGGCTGAATAAAAACCGGCTGATGCTCTTCCACAGCCGATTCGCCATGATCGACCGCCAACGGATCGAAGCAGCAACTTTGAAGTATTTCGGCAAGAAGTCCACGGCAAAGATGCGACGCGGGCGGGTGCTGATTGCAACCCAGGTTGTAGAACAATCTCTTGACCTTGACTTTGATATCATGATTTCCGATCTTGCACCCATTGATCTGCTTATCCAGCGTATGGGGCGGGAGCATCGACATGTGCGTAATGCTATCGGGAACCGACTGAGAAAAAAGGGAGCTGTTGATCAGCGTGAGCCACCGGTGTTTTTTCTGTTCGGTCCGTTGGTCACAGAGACACCGGAACAGAACTGGCTGACTTCGGTTTTGCCCGGTACCCATAAGGTTTATGAAAATGTGGGACAGTTGTGGCTGACACAGCAACTGCTTGCCGGGATGGGCAAGGTCTCCATGCCGGAGGATGCACGGGATTTGATCGAGGGAGTATACGGTGTCGCCGAGCAGGAGGCGATACCACAAGCCTTGGAGGCATTGACCGGTAAAGCGAAGGCGGCGGAATATGCGGAGCAGGGAGTTGCCAGGATGAATGCCCTGAAATTCGCCAAGGGATATACCCGTGAGAGCGCCGAAGACTCAGGCGGCTGGGAGGAAGAAGTACGGATTCCGACAAGGCTCGGCGATGATACGGTGCGGGTGGCTCTGGTGGTCCCTGATGGCGATGGATGGCGGCATTACGCCGATGAGACGGATTTTGCCTGGGATCGAAGCATATTGAATGTCCCGGCGGATAGTTGGTTGAAGGCGCGTGAGCAGATCCCCGCCGCAGTTCGAACATCACTTGATGAGTTTAGGAATGAGGTAAAGGCGTTGAAATGGGTCGAACCGTTTCCGCTGACAGAGGAGCTTTCAGCGTGGTACGACAAAGCAATGGGATGGGGGATCCACAAGGAGGAGGCGAATGAACCTGATTAGAGATGCCTGGATTACCGCAATCCGGGCAAAGAGTGGCAGGTGCGTGATTGCGCCTTGGCAAATTGCCGAACTGGAAGACCCGGTAATGGATCTGGCCGCACCACGCCCGGATTTTCAGGGGGCAATGCATCAATTTTTGATTGGTCTATTGCAGACCGGCTTTTCGCCCGACGACCTGGATGAGTGGTTGGAGTATTGGGACAAGCCGCCTGATGCGGCAGTGCTGAAAGAGCGATTGGAACTTCTGGTGGCAGCGTTCGAGTTCGACAATCCGGGCGGGGCGGCATTTATGCAGGATTTTGCTTTGCCGGACGGCGAGAGAAAAGGAGTTGCCGCCCTGCTCATCGAAGCGCCGGGCGGGAAAACAATCCGGGACAACCTGGATCACTTCGTCAAAAGGGATACGGTGCGGCACGTCTGCAAGCCATGCGCCGCCATGGCTCTTTTCACCCTCCAGACCAATGCACCGTCGGGCGGCGTTGGACACCGGGTCGGGCTTCGTGGCGGCGGTCCATTGACCACGCTGGTCTTGCCGCCGGACGAAGCAACACTCTGGCGTAAGCTTTGGCTCAACGTGCTTGATCGAGAAGATATCCCGGAATACCGGCAGGAAGAAGAGCAAAAAATATTCCCCTGGCTGGTGGAGACTCGGACATCAGAGAAAAACGGTACGGAAACCACGCCGAAGGACACTCATCTGCTCCAGATGTATTGGGGGATGCCGCGTCGAATACGTATCGACTTTCCCGACGAGCCATTGCTTGGCGCTTGTGATCTTTGTGACGCACATAATGTGGAGTTGGTGGAAGAATACCGCACCCGCAACTATGGCGTCAATTACACGGGGGAATGGATACATCCGCTGACTCCTTACTGGTTTGACCCTGACAAAGAAAAATTCCCAAACTCTAGAAAAGGGCAAGAAGGTGGCTTGGGATACCGGGATTGGCTTGTTTTGACGTTTGCCGATGAGGAAAACGGCCACACCTCTGCCAAGATCGTTAGACGGTATACTGAGCAGCGTGCAGGCGAATTAAAGCTTCAGAGAATTGCCCGACTATGGTGTTTTGGTTTTGCGATGGACAAAATGAAAGCTAAATGCTGGTACGACAATACGTTTCCACTCTTCAATCTTGATCAGGCTCAACGAAAACGTCTCGTGCAATGGTCAGGTGAATTTATCACTACAGCCAACGATGTTAGCGGTTATTTAAAAAAACATATCAAAGCTGCATGGTTTCGGCGCCCCGAAGATGCCAAGGGTGATATGAATGTTGTGACGCAGGATTTCTGGCAACGGACCGAACAGGTGTTTTTCGACCTTTTGCAGCAGCTCGCAGAAATCGCGGTGCAACAAGATACTCCTCCACCCGAGCTGTACTCGCGCTGGGAAAAAAACATGCTATCTGTTCCGCTGGATATTTTTGATACATGGGTGTTAGAAGCCCAAGTAGAAGATATGGATATGTTAGGAGTCATTCGGGAGCGTGATGGTTTGAAACGGCAGATTGGAGGCTGTAAGTCCATGAAAACCATAAAGGCAAAGGCATTACCCGAGGAAAAGGAGGAAACGGATGGGTGAATATTACTTCATACATGATCAAGACGACTGCAGCAACCTGTTGAGGTGGTGGAACTGGCTTGACAGAAATCGTGGCGACCGTGCCAGGTTGCGTAGAGTTGAAAGCCCTGACGATGTTTTGTTGACGGAAGCATTTTCTCATTTTCTGCAATACATGACGGAAGAATGGTCGGAACCAGAACAGTTGCCGTCGTCGGCGTTAGTAGCAGCGATAGTTGCTCAAGTTAAGGAGCATAATGATAGGAGTTTGTTTGCGGAACAATTGGCTGCCGCCAAAGATGGAAACGACAAACCTCTTATGAGTGAGCTACGTTTCAGCCAGTTACAAAAGAGCAATGATCCGACGGAATTTTTCAGACGACTGCTAAGAGCAGTGCGAATGCTGAACTGCAAGGTTAACATCCTTTCACTGGCAAATGATGTTTTGCATTGGATGCATGAGCACCAAAAAGGAGTTAATCGTAACCCGCAGGATAGATTGGCCTTTTGCTGGGCAAACGACTATTACCGCACTTTGTTGAAGAGACAATCAAAATCAAAAGGAGGAAACACCCCATGAACCGTTTTGTTCAAATTCATATGTTGACTTCGTATCCGCCTGCCAACCTGAATCGTGACGATCAAGGTCGCCCAAAAACTGCAAAGATGGGAGGCTTTGATAGGCTGCGTGTTTCATCACAAAGTTTGAAGCGGACATGGAGAGAATCAGAAGTATTCGAAGATGCAATTGATAAAGGTATCCGAACGAAAATGGTTGGATTCGATGCTTTCGAGAAATTATCCGCATTCCCTGCTCTAAGCCGATCAGATCGAGAGGAAATAGCGAAAAATATTGCCAGAGTATTTGGGAAGCTTAAAGGTAGTACTATGGAGTTAGAAACTCTTGCGTTCGTGTCTGCTAAAGAGTTGCATAATATCGACAGGGTGATCAACCAGTTCAAAAATGGCTTGAGGGGGGCAACTGAAGAGTCAGATGCATTGGGTGTCAAGCTGTTTGACGCACTTTCACGGGATATATCCACTGCCGTTAAAGAGTTGATAGCTATCCTTAAAGGTAGCCGTAACGTTGCTGTCTTGACAGAGGACTGGAGCAAAGGCCTTAAAGAAACGATAAAAAAGTATAAAAATAACGAGGACAAAAGTCAGTATGATTTTATCAGCAGGATGATCGATAACAGCTCTGAATGGCTGTCAACTGTTATTGGAGATACAGAAGTCCGTGATGACCAACTTGAGTTTTTTTATGCTGACGAATATGTAAAGTTAACCAAGGAAATCGTAAAGAAACTTTCGCTCGGAACTTTGCTATCAGGTAAAAACGCAAAGGAAATTGCCTATGGCGAACTGAAATATAAGGATCATATTGGACTGTGTAAAGGATGGGAAGAACAGCTCAAAAGTTGGATTGATGAAGTACAAAAATCAGATGATGACGATTATCTTTCTGGTGAAAATATAGAAAAATTAAAGCTTGCTGTTTCTCCTGTTGCAATTGCCAAATCGGCAATACTAACAAATGAGAATACCAATGCCGACATTGCTCTATATGGACGAATGCTAGCATCATCTGTCAAATACAATGTTGAGGCTGCCTGCCAAGTCGCCCATGCCATCAGTGTACACCCCGTTGTTATTGAAGATGATTATTTTACTGCTGTCGACGAAATGAACAAATATCGTGATGACGCGGGTGCGGCCCACATCGGCGAAACCGGATTTGCCGCGGGTCTTTTTTATTCCTACATCTGCATCAATCGCAAACAACTCATCGACAACCTGGGTGGCGACAAGGAGTTGGCCATGAAAGCCATCAAGGCCCTGACCGAGGCGGCGGTGAAGGTATCGCCCAATGGGAAGCAGAACAGCTTCGGCAGCCGTGCCTATGCCAGCTACGTGCTGGCGGAGAAAGGGGATCAACAGCCCCGCTCGCTGTCCGTCGCCTTTTTGAAGCCGATCATGAACCAGGGGATTGAAGGTGCAGACTTCGGTACGGCAGCGATTGATGCACTGATAACTCACAGGAGCAATATGGATGCAGTGTATGGCCCGTGCGCCGATGCATGTTGTTCGTTTAACGTCCTTGAAGGCAAGGGCACCCTGGCGGAACTCCTGACGTTTGTAACCGAATAAGGAGGCGATCATGGAATATCTATTGTTTCGCCTCTATGGCCCTTTGGCTAGTTGGGGAGAGATTGCGGTGGGCGAATCCCGCCATACCGCCGTCTATCCCGGCAAATCGGCCTTGGTGGGGCTTTTGGCGGCGGCCCTCGGCATCCGTAGGGGCGAAGAGGAACGGCAAGCCGCGCTTGCCGCTGGGTATCGCTTTGCCGTCAAGGTCATCAGCGCCGGGCATCCGCTGCGCGACTACCACACCACGCAAGTTCCGGACTCGGCAGGCAAGTTCGTCTACCGCACCCGCCGAGATGAGCTGGTAACAGGCAAGGAACGTCTCGGCACGATCCTGTCCAGCCGCGAATACCGCTGCGATGCGCTTGCATTGGTAGCGGTCGTAGCGGAGGCAACAGCACCGTACCCACTTAGTAAACTCAAGGAAGAACTCCTGAAACCAAAGTTTCACCTGTATCTCGGCCGCAAGTCGTGCCCCCTGGCAGCGCCGCTTAACCCGGTGCTACAAACGGCTGTCGGTTTTGGTGAAGCCTTGGATGCCTACCAGTTCGGAGCGCTGAATATCTCTAGACATGAGATGCGCGCCGCTGAACAAGAGAGCAAGGGAAAGGGCGTCAGGTTGCAGGAAACATCGGTACTAGCCCGGTTTTCACAGCGGGACGGCGTTGTCTTCACCTATGGGCATTATCCGGTTCGTTACTATTGGGAAGGTAGTCCCGATGATTTGCGACCCGGTGAATCCATCTCAATGCAGACTCTTATCAGACATGATAATCCGCTCTCCCGCAATAGATGGCAGTTCAGCCAACGCACTGAATACCTGAGTCTCGAAAAGGAGGAAGCCTGATGTATATCTCCAGAATCAGAATCAGACCGGATGCGCGGGATCTGCATCTGTTGATCGACGCCAACAGCTACGGAGTCCATCAACTGTTATGGAAACTTTTCCCATCAAGCGTAGAGTCCCAAAATGATCAAAAGGAAATGAAACGCTCCTTTCTTTTTCGGGAGGAAATCGCACGAGAGCAGATTCCGTTTCATAAAGGAGTGAAGGGAGAGTCGGTATTCTACACGATTTCCCAGGCATTGCCCGTATCAGATCATCCGTTGTTCGCCGTTGAAAGCAAGCCGTATGCGCTGCGTCTCAATGAAGGAGATCGTCTGGCGTTCAGGTTGCGGGCAAATCCGGTGCTGTTGGAGAAAAAAGAACGCACGGCAGAGGAATTTGCTGCATGGAAAGATCGGCAGAAAAGACGAGGAGAACGGGGATTACCACCTAGCAAGGCGCTCGAAAGAGGATGGAACTGTGGAAAGGTTGTTCGTCATGATGTGGTAATGGACGCGCAGCAGCGCTTGTTACGAGAGTTAGCCGAAAAAACAAGTGTCCCGGCTCATGGGAAAAAATCGGATATGAAAAAAGTGCTGCTGACGTCCTGGCGGCAAGCGGGGGATATCCGAGAAGTTGAAGACATCTTGAAGCAGATTATCTTTGGAAACGAGCGCTACAAGGATATTGAAACCAGAAGGCTCAATACGGCAAAGCTACTCGATATGGCGCTTAAGGCGCGGATGAACAAAGCTCTTGAAACATGGCTGCATGATAAGGGAAAGAACACCGGATTTGCCCTTGTCCGCGATCCCAAAGGCCGTTTAAAATTCCAGGCAGAAGGCTATCAGTGGCATGCGCTGCCGAAAAAAGGGAAGACGGCAGGGTTCAGTTCAGTTGATTTCGAGGGCGAAATTGAGGTAATTGACCCGGAGTTGTTTGCCAATGTTCTATTTTACGGCATTGGCCCTGCCAAAGGATTTGGTTGCGGTTTGATGCTGGTGCGGCGGGCGTGAAATCCCCCCCGGCGCCCATTTTTCAAAGTGGGGTGACTTATTTTGCCCCCACTCTGACCTGCCAAAGTGAGGTAACCGTAAGGCATATTCATGACGGAAAAGAAGAGTAATTAAAGTCCCACTTTGAAAAAGGGGGATTCAGGGGGATTTCAACACAGGAATTCAGTAACATTCAACAAACAAAGACCGGAGGCGTCAAATGCCCGAACCAATCCTTCCA
>JARKPN010000155.1 GCA_029975275.1 Geobacteraceae bacterium
ATGGCGGAAGCGCATGGGAATCGAACCCACCCGGGAAGTTTCTCACCCCCCACACCGGTTTTGAAGACCGGGCGGCCCACCAGCGACCGAGGCGCTTCCGTATTGAGAATCAGCTTCGAAGATTTTCGATACTAGCCCATCGTCTTGATTTATGCAACATCATTCACTTGTACCGATTCCGCGATGGCTTTCAGAACTTCGACAATCGTGGGCGTTTCGTCGTCACGTATGGTACGGACATCAAGCAGGAACTCACCCTGGCTGATACGCCCCACAACAGGCTGTGAGCCGGTCCGCAGCCGCTGATCCAGTTGCTGGGGCGTGATCCCCTGGATGGAGACCGAGACGAGGGTCGTTGGGAGCCCAAAGTCCGGCAGGGAGCCTCCTCCGACCTGGGACAAGCCGGCAATGGTCCTGAGCGAGACGGTTGTCGGCAGGGCCCTGCGCATCCTTCCGACAAGCCGCCTGGCGCGGGATGCGAGTTCTTCGGCGCCCATGGTCAGCATGCCGAGGACTGGAATGGTACGCATTGCCTGTCGCTCGTCGGCGTACAGGCGGAGGATTCCGTCCAGGGCCGCCAGCGTCATCTTGTCCACCCGCAGGGCTCGGTATAGCGGGTGCGTCTTCATGGCATCGAGGTGTACCTTCTTTCCCACGATAATCCCCGCCTGGGGACCCCCGAGCAGCTTGTCCCCGCTGAAGGTCACCACGTCGGCACCGGAGGCCAGGTATTCACCGATTGTCGGTTCACCCTGGACGCCCAGAAATGCGAGATCCACGAGGTTGCCGCTCCCCGCATCCACCATGACCGGGATCCCGTTCTCCCGGCCGATGACCGCCAGTTCCGAGACCGATACCTCGGCTGTGAATCCCACCACCCTGAAATTGCTGGTGTGCACCTTGAGCAGCAGCGCGGTTTCGGGCGTAACGACGGAACGGTAGTCCCGGGGATGGGTCCGGTTGGTGGTCCCAACTTCCTTCAACACGGCGCCGCTCTGTGTCATGACGTCCGGAATGCGAAACGAGCCACCAATCTCCACCAGTTCCCCGCGGGAGACGACCACTTCCCTACTCCTTGCCAGGGCGGAAAGGGCCAGAAGCACGGCTGCCGCGTTGTTGTTGACCACGATGGCGGACTCGGCGCCGACGATAATCCGCCGCAGAAGCTCCTCCACCCTGCCGGTTCGGCTGCCGCGCACTCCTTTTTCCAGATCGAACTCCAGGTTGCAGTAGCCGGATGATGAGTCGCGCACCGCGTCGAGCACCGCCTCGGGCAGGGGCGCGCGACCCAGGTTGGTGTGGATGATCACACCGGTGCCGTTTATCACCCGCCGCAGGGCAGCGCCTTTTCCCCGCTCCAGTTCGACGAGAATGCTCCTGATAACCGCGGATGACTCAAAGGAGCCCGGAACGGTTTCACCCCGGGCGGTTGCCGTGCGCAGGGATTCGAGCGTCAGTCGGATTGCGTCCACCACCACCTGCCTGGGATGAGTCGCAAGCAGTTCCCTGACCTCCGGCCATTCCATCACTTTGTCGACTTTGGGTATGTTTTTGTACAAGGGCGCTTAACCTTTCGCAGCGAAAGTTGCCGAAATCAGCGGCCATATTTTTATCGACTGAGCCTGAATTGTCAAGGAAATCCGGGAGGCGTCGCTTGCGGCCTTTTTTGAATCCTGTTCAATTTGAAGTTTGAGAAATCCATCTGTCGTGCTAGCTTAAAGAAAAAACCTGGAGGGTTTCATGAACAGACCGCCCATAGTAGCTGTTGTCGGAAAATCCGACGCCGGAAAGACCACGTTTCTAGAGAAACTCATCAAGGCACTGAAGAAGAGAAACATAAAAGTGGGGACAGTGAAGCACGATGTACACGGCTTCGACATCGACAAGCCGGGCAAGGACACCTGGCGTCACGCACAGGCAGGCGCCGATGCGGTGATCATATCATCGCCTTCGAAGGTCGCTGTGATAAAGAAGCTTGAGGAGGAAATGGGTCTCGACATGGTGGCGGAACTGATAAACGACATGGACATCGTCCTCACCGAAGGTTACAAGAGATCTGATAAACCAAAGATCGAAATAAACCGGACAGCGCACAGCAGAGAGCTGCTATGTACCCCGGAGGAATTGATAGCCCTGGTAAGCGATGCGGAGTGGAACATCGGAGTACCGCTTTTCGGTCTGGACGATGCGGAAGGCGTGGCGGAACTGCTGGTGCAGAAATACGGACTTCCGGGTCGATAGGTAAAGAAATTCTTTCTTGCATTAGGTTATATATTGTGATACATAGCGGAACGGAAACTTGGAGGACAATCCACAAAAAGGTCCGCTGAAACATGACATAATCAAAGAGGTAGAAGTCGTACGCTATATGGGGAAATTTACATCCCCGATGTTTTATCTATTCATAATTTATCGAGCGCCCACTTCGACCTCTGCCTAAGGCGGACTTATCGAAACCCGCGATGATATTGATAAAACTTTATCAGTATCGCTGCGGGTTTTTTTGCGCCCGCCAACGGAAGAAGGTGAGATCGGCTTCAGTGTAATGCACCAAAATAATGAAAGGAGAAGAACATGGCAGTGTGCAAGTGTACGGGCGAAGAAGTATTGACGCCACAGGATGAGCAGCTGATGGGGTTGTTGGATCACTATCGGGGGTATGACGGGGCATTGATACCGGTACTACAGGGGGCGCAGGACATTTACGGTTATCT
>JARKPN010000092.1 GCA_029975275.1 Geobacteraceae bacterium
GGACATCCGGCTGGGCGAAGGCGAACGCCTCGCGACCGAGGCCATGGATGTCGGTTCGGCGGGCGACCCCCAGTTCACCTTCGTTCTCTGCCGCACAGGGACCAACAAGAACGGCGACCACTTCACCGCCGAGGAGTTGTCAGGTCGGCATATGACGGCCGTGAACAAGAAGGTCGATCTGCAGCATTCACAGGAGTTCAACGACATCGTCGGTGGCGTCGTCGCCGCCGACTACCTGGAGGACGACAACGGCGGCCGCGTGGAATGTGTCGGCGAGCTGTACGTCCACGACACCCCGGCCGCCCGGCTGGCCTACAAGCTGATGAAGCGCGGGATCATCTCCCAGGTCTCCATGGAGTGCGACTATCAGGAAGGCGAATGTTCGGTCTGCCATAAGCGCTTCCAGAACAAGGCCGACTACTGCACCCACCTGCGCAAGTTCAAGGGCCGTGATTTCAATGGCCAACCCGTTTTCGAGATTCTGCACGGCGTCACTTTCACCGGACTGGGGCTGCTCGACCGCAAGGGCGCGGACGAGAACGCCAGGATTCTGCAGGTGGCGTCCCTTCAGAGCCAGCCCGACCAATCCCAACCCGAAGGAGATTCCATGATGGAAGACAAAACCAAACCTACCGATGAACCGGCCGCCAAGACTGAATCTGACGCGGCCAAGAAGAAACCGGCCCAGCAGGAAGGCGATCCTGCCCGCGTTACCGACCTGGAAAAGGAAAACCGGCAGCTCAAGGCCCAGGTCGCCGAGCTGCAGAAACGTGTCCAGGAACTGGAAGCCGAACAAAAGGCGGCCGCCTGCCGCTCCCGGGCCAAGAAGCTGCTCACCCGTCTGGAGAAGCAGGGACTTTCCTTCGCTTCCGAGGAGGACCGGGAAGCCGAACTGAAACGCCTGGCCGAACTGTCCGACGAAGCCTTCGCCGCCACCGAGGCCGCTTACGAACGCCTGCCCAAGTCGGCCAAAGCGGACAAGGACAAGGAAGAGAAACCCGCCGACAGCGACCAGGGCGGCAAGCCCGCCGCCAAGGCATCGACGGAAACCCCGCTGCGCAGCGACGCCGGTGTCCGGCCCCACGATGTGGACGACCGCAAGGTGTCGCTCGAGGACCGCCTGCGCGACGGGTTCATGGCCGCTTACCGCAACCGTGTCGGCGAGGACTCTCCCGAACACTCGGAAATCAACGCATAA
>JARKPN010000021.1 GCA_029975275.1 Geobacteraceae bacterium
CTCGGCTCTCTGCCAGATACCTCTCCAGCTCCCGCGCGTCGTAGTAGGTGCGCTCCTTGCGCGCTCCCATGCCCCGCGCCTCCGCCGACAGGGCGGCCTCGTCGGCGGTCTTCAGCGCCCTGACCAGCAGCGGCAGGATGATGCAGGAAAACAGATCCCTCCAGAAGACGGTCCGCCGTATGTCGCACGGCGAAAGCCGCGCGCCGCGGAGTCTCTGGGCCATGGTGATCTCCTGTGTTTCACGCGCGAAGAACGGGACGAACCGGAGCGAGGTGAAGAGCAGGAACAGGACCCGGTGGGGCACGATGCCGCGCAGCCCCTTCATCATGCTCGAAACCTGCGTGGTCCGGAGGAACACGATGCCGGGGATGAAGAACAGGACAATCTGGATCGAGGTCCTGACCCCGGGCCAGATCCCGTCCGGATAGCCGTACTGATAGAGGAACAGGGCCAGGAGGATGCAGAACTGGATCAGGAAAATCCGGGTATCGCGCCACAGGTCCGACAGGGTGAGTCCGGCAAAAAAATAGTAGGCAAAGCAGAGCGCGGTGATCAAGAGCAGAGGGGCCGGCTCTCTAGTCACCAGGATACAGACGCTCAGGACTGTGCTGAGGAGCATTTTCCACCCCGCCGGCAGCCGGTGTACGGGGGAATCCGCGGCCCGGTACTGGCAGGCGTAATCGCTTTTCAGGATGTTTTTCCTATTCATGTCTGGTTAACCAAAGTCAGTTTTGTCCACACAGCGCCCATTTTCCATGACCACGATCCGGTCGGCCCACTCCGCGTCCGGCAGCGGGTCGTGTGAGGCGATGACGATAGTCGTTCCCCTCTCTTCCCTGAGCCGGGAGAGGGTCTTCAGCAGCCGGAGTCTCTGGGTCGGATCCAGGCCGGCAAAGGGTTCGTCCAGCAGGACGAGTTCCGGGTCCGGAGCGATGACGGAGGCGAGGGCGACCCGGTGCTGTTCGCCGAAGCTGAGGGTCAGAGGAAGCCTGTCGGAGAGATGGGCGGCCTCGCAGAGGGCGAGCGCGGACCGGACCCGATGAACAATCTCTTCCGGTGGCAGTTTCAGGCGTTTCAGGGTAAAGGCCACCTCGTCGGCTACGGTGTCTTCGAACAACTGGCGTTGGGGATTCTGGAACAGGAGCGCCGCCTTGCCGAGCAGCTCACCCGTATCCGGGAAGTCTTTGTTTCCGACCCACAGGTGCCCGGAGTCGGGCCGGATTGCGCCTGCAATGGCCTTGAGCAGGGTCGACTTGCCGCAGCCGTTTTCCCCGTGGAGGTGCACCAGCTCCCCTTTCATGGCTGAAAACGTGACGTTGTCCAGGACGGCCGGGTTCCCCGGATAGGAAACCGAGAGGTTTTCGGCCGATATCAGCGTGCTGCCGTATGCGGCGGCCCTGCGCGGTTGATGAACCGTTGAACCGTTCAGGTGGCCGCAACGGTACTGTTCCGGCGGATGGTCGAGGACGCCGGTGATTGACCCGCCCGACATGGTGTAATAGCGATCTATGAGACCGACGAATGGTTCGATGTTGTGCTCGGCGATGATTACGGATATCCCCTGCTCCTTCAGGCCGCTCAGAACCGCCAGCAGGTCGTTCCGCCCCTTCCGGTCCAACTGGGAGGTGGGTTCGTCCAGCAGCAGGACCCGGGGATGCATGGAGAGCACCGCTGCGATGCACAGGCGCTGTTTCTGGCCGGCTGAAAAGCGCTCCACGTTCCGGTTTCCGAACTCCAGCAGGTTCACCGCCGTGAGCGCCTGGACGATGCGTCGGTTGATCTCGGAAGGTGGAATGCAGAGGTTTTCCGGGCCGAAGGCGACCTCGTCGAAGACCGTGGAGCAGAGCAATTGCGACTCCGCATTCTGGAATACCAGCCCGAAACCCGAGAGAATATCGCCCCCGGAGGGGAGCCCGCCGCCGTGACGTACCTCTCCTTCCAGTGTTCCCTCATGCAACAGCCCCTTCAATGCGAGCAGCAGGGTGGTCTTGCCGCAGCCGGAATGGCCGCAGAAACAGACGCACTCGCCCGGTCCGACCCTGAAAGAGACATTCTCCAGGGCCGGCAGACTTTCCCCGGCATAGGTATATGTCAGGTCGTTGGCTTCAAGCATTGACGACGAAAGAATCCTTTTCGGACCTGCCGGGTTTTGAAAACCCGGCAGATTTCTTCTGAATGCCCCAGGCTCTGTTGCAAAATGAGCGGAGGGGACCTCCCCCTCCGCTCATTTTGCATCTCATCGCTGTCTCCGGGCGGGCTCGGCTACAATTGGAATTCCAGGCCGCCGTAAATGTACCGGCCCGCCTGGGGGAAGCCGTAGCTGGTCTCGTAATTTTCATCCAGGATATTGTCCGCACCCACGTAGAGCGTGACCTTGTCCTTGAGGATCTTCTGGCTCAGTTTCACGTTGACCAGAACGAAGTCGTTCAGGCCCATCTTCCGCACCGGTGATACGTTGTTCCTGGTATAGAAATACTGGTTCCCCACGTACTGCACGGAAAAGTAGGGAGTAAGACCGAGATCGAAGTCATACTTGGCCTCCATGGTCACCCTGTCCCTGGGGGTGTACTGGAGTTCCTCCCTGCCGGCGCGCGATTTGTCCTTGGAATCGAGATAGGTGTAGGAGGCGCGGAGCAGGAGTCCCTTGATGAACTGCGTTGCGGCCGCCACTTCGACCCCCCGGAAACGGACCTCAGCCAGGTTTTCGCTCAGCCCGCTGGCCTGGTCGGTCTGGATCAGGTTCTTTGCCTTGGTGTGAAAGGCGGTGAGGCTGATGGAGCTGTTGAAGGGGAGTTTCTGTTCCACGCCGCCTTCATAGGTGTACGAAATCTCGGGGTCGAGTTCCGGATTTCCGCTGCCGGCGCTATAGAGGTCCCCGATGGCCGGGAAGCGGATGTTCCTGCTGAACGCTGCCTTCAGGCGGGTGTCCTTGAGTATGTCGTAGTAGACGCCCGCGTTGACGGCGAAGTCGTTTGTTCTCCGCTCGGTCCTGTTCTGCCAGTGGTGGCCGTACCCCGCCGTAAAGCCGAGACCTTCCAGGGGAGATATCTCGTATTGAACGGCGGTCGCGTAGAGGGAAACGACCTTGTCGTCACTCAAGGGACTAAAGGTGTTTGCGGCCACGGTCTCGAAGCCGCTGTTGCTCCAGCCGTCCTTCTCCGCGGAAAGGGAGAGGGTTATCGTGCCCCCTTTGCCCATGTCATACTTCGGCTGCACGGTGATCCCGTAAACGGTCGTCCTGGCCAGCTGGCGGAAGGAACCCCGCGACAAGAGGGAATTCATGCCGGCATTGTCGTAGCGATTGGTCTCTTCTTCGAGCCAGTTGATAAAAGTCCAGCCCCTGAAGCTCAGCTGTTCCGTCACCTGCAGGTCGGCCGCCAGCTGGGCGGAGACGCCTTCGGAGCTGTCAACCCGTTCATACCGGGGATTGTTCGCAAACGGGTCGAAAGGATCGTTGATCACGCTGGCGGGCTTGCCCCATTTCCCCTGCAGGTAGTTGAGAGTCAGGCCGATGGCCAGGTCCTTGTTGGGGGTGAAGCCGAAGTTCGCCAGGAAGTTCCGTCTTTCCCTGTCGCTGTTTCCACGGTAGCCTTCGCCCTGCACAGAGGTGGGGACAAAGTCGTCGGAAAGGGGAAACGAGTCGATGTCCTGCGCGCTCCCGGTGACCAGGAAATCGAACATCCCCTTTCTGCCTGAAACGCTTGCCCTGGTCAGGTAGGTCTGGTGGTCCCCGAACTCGCCGGAAACCATACCCTGCAGACCGGTGGTCCCCTGTTTGGTGACGATGTTGATTACGCCACCCAGGCCCCCCTGTCCGTAGAGAACCGAGCTGGCGCCCGAAGTGAGCTTGATGAAGGCGATGTTTTCGGTGGGGATGAGGGTCGGATTGAAATCCTGGTCAACGGCCGAGTTTATCGGGATCCCGTTCAGCAGCAGGACCACGTGACGGGTGCGGAAGCCCCTGACGCCGATCCTGGGAGTGCCGTCGGCGCCGACCCTGATGTTCACGCCGGGCAGCAGGCTCAATGCCTGATCAAGGGTCCTGGCGTTCTTGGCCTGGATGTCTTCGGCGGTGACGGTATAGACCGATTCGGTGGCCTCCACCCCATCTGCCTTGCCTTTGATGACGATTTCACCCAGGGTGTAGGTCCCGGTCTCCGCATCGTCCTGATCGGCGGCCGTCACCGCCTGGGGGGCGGCAAGCAGCCCGCAGAGCAACAGGGAAAACGTCCAGAGCTTCAGTTGCTGGTGCATTGTCTATCCTCCTTGTGAACGAAAAATCGTCCGAATGCTTTAACAAAAGCGATAACAGAAATGAACTCATAGCGATGGAATCACGTTATATAATAGCGGGTATAGTTTTGTAAACCATATTTTAATGTTTTTTCTTTCCAAATTGCCTGGAGCGTAAGTATGTTTTTGTATATAACACCTTGAAATTAAATCATAAAATTGAAAAGCTCAGAATTTGAGCGAAATAAATTATTGAATATAGCCACTCTTTTGTTTATATTTCACATTCTTAAAACATTAAATGGATTTTTCCTGCTTTTCGACAACTATCAGGGGGTGCTGCGGTGATTCGTTCTTGGCGGGATTTAACAGTCGTCTTATTGGCCGGTTTTCTGGGTTTTTCACTGTTTTCGTGCGGCGGGTCGGTTACCAGGTATAATCCGGGACCTCCCGGCACACCGACGGGGCTGACCGTAACAGCGGTAAGCGGCGGACGGGTCTCGCTCGGCTGGCCCAGGGCATTAAATGCGGCGGGTTACAACGTCTATTTTTCCACCACACCCGGCTTCACCATCGGCGCCGGCACCAAGTTCGGCGCCGTGACCAGCACAACCGCAACGGTTACCGGCCTGGCGGACGATACGACCTACTATTTCAGGATCACCTCGGCCAACAGCAGTGGCGAAAGCGGCCCGTCCAACGAGGTGTTCGCCACCACTCCGCCCGTCGGCGCACCCTTCGAGCAGGCCGACCTGGTTTTTTCCCAGGGGGTCAATGTCTCGTGGTACTTCAATATCCTGGTTTCCGGCGCCAACGCCGGGTGGATGCGCGGGAACCTGTCCGTGGCCGAAGACGGCACGGTCACCATAAACAGCTTCCAGGACAACAACGGCGGCACGACGCCTCCTGCCGGACTCTTTCCCGTCCTGCTCCTCAGCACCGACGGACAGGTTTCGGACAATGCCGATCCGGCTTTGGTCGTTTTCGAGGGGGTCATGGCAACCAGCCGGAACATGATTGTCGGCACCCTGTCGTCCGATACCGGCTCACGGATGATTGCCGTGTTGCAGCGAAGGGTCGAAGGCACGAACTTCTCAAATGCCGATATCCAGGGCTTCGGAAACACTTTTGGCGGACCGCGCCGCTTCGTATATACCCAGGTGTCGAGCGGCCCGCTCCAGGAGTGGGAGTACGCTGAAGGGCAGGTCGGACAGAACCGGACGGTGCAATACCAGGCGCCGAACCTCTTTGTCGCGCCGTCCGGTCCCGCCAGGCCCGGCGCTCAGGCTACCACGTTTTCGGTAAACGCAAACGGTATCGTTACCGAAACGCGCGGGACCGCCACCCCCCAGCCGGATGTCGCGATCCAGGCCGGGGTCATGTCAGACGACAGGTCGGTAATCGTCGCGACAGAGACCGGGGTCAGCGGTAAGTTCGTTCTGAGGATTTACCAGATGATCAATATCATTCAGAGCGACGCGAACAGCGTCACGCTGGCCGATCTTGAGGGTACTTACAGACTCAATGCTCTCCATGTGGGCGCAACCCCGCTCTGGAACTCGGGGCTCATGTCGGTTGACCCGTTTGGAGCGGCGGTATTCTCGGCATTTATCGACAGCAACGGCGGTACCGTCTCGCCTGTAAATATACAACTTGCGATCGATACCGTCGTGGACCCGACACGGCCCGCCATGAGCGGCATCATCACCAATGCGGCCGATTCCACCTTCCACGGCAAACTGTCCTACTTCAAGGACATGGTGGTCTTTACCCGGACCGAGCCGGGCGGGCTTCACAGCCTTTCCATCGGGCTGAAGTAATCTATTTTATCCTTCAGCAACCTGCCGGGTTTTCCTGGCCTGGCAGGTCTGATCCCTTCCGGCAAAGCGATGAAAACGAAAAGGGGACAGCCGTTGCGGCGTGTCCCTTTTTCTGTTGCTACTGCTTGGTCGGATTGACCATTGGCCGTCAAATCCCCCCTGCCGCCTTTTCCCGGAGGCCGGAACACGGTATATGGTAATTCGTCGGTTGCGTTGACGGCTTTCATCGCGAAACGCAGCGATTTTGCCGCGTTACGGCGTGAAACCGCCTGACACGACCTACAACTCCCTGACCGGGAAGGGTTGATCAATTAATCCAACCCGTACGTAAAAAGTATCTTGACAGTAGCGGTAACGGGAGGCTTTGGAAAAGGCTCGACCTTTTTGATGGTGTCCACGATATTGTCGTCCAGGAGTTCGTAGCCCGTGCTCTTCAGCACCCTGATGTCTTTCGTGTGGCCGTTTCCCAGCACAACGAACTGCACGATGCAGGTACCTGTCCACCTCAATCGCTTTGCCCTCTCCGGGTAGACGACGTTTGCCTGAATCAGCTTCATGATGTATGCGTAATGTTCCGCCAGATATTGTTTCCTGAGTTTATCCGCCGAAATACCACCTCCGCCCCCCGAACCCTGTGCCGATCCGGATGGCGACCCGCCCCCGCCTCCGGAGCCGGTCGCGGACTGGGACGAGGCCTGCTGCACCGGAGCCGGAGGGGCGGGGTCGGGGTCGGCAAATACAGGGACGGAGCCCTGCGGTTGAGTGGCCGGCTCCCGGGGGACCGGTGCCTGCTGTTGCGCAAACGATCGCGATCTCTTCGTCACCGGGGTCGGCGGTTTGCTGCGCGGCGCAGGGGGCCCGGGCTTCGGCTTCGACGCCAGGGGTGGCGGTCCCGGCAGGGGCGGACCGGCCGGTTCGACCAGGGTGAAATCGATCTCTATCTGTTTGCCGGGTTGGGCGATTGAACCGCCCAGTGCGAATGCGAGAGCGATTGCCCCGCCATGGAGCGTCAGAGAAATCAGTATCCCGGTCCGGTTGGGGGTCATTTCTTTATCTCGGTCTGGAGGCTCACATGCTGGAATCCCGCGTTCTTTACGATGTCAAGAACATCCACAAAGGATTGCAGCGCCAAATCCCTGTCCGCCCTGATGAGCAACGGGGTATTCCGGTCGAGGGGCCGGATCGATTCACGGAGAGTCACGGTGGTGACCGGACGACCGTTGAAAAATATTGACCCCCCGCGGTTTATCTCGATGGTCCGTACCTTGAGGGTCTGGTCCAGGTTTTTCGACGCCTTGGGGAGGTTCACCGGGATCCCGCTGGTGGCGATGAAGGTCGAGGTGGTCAGAACGATGGTCAGGAGCACCAGCATGATATCCACGAACGGGATGACGTTGATGTAGTTAAACTCTTTGTCTTGCATGTCTGATCTCCCAGCGCAGGATAAGGACCTTTACCCTTCTCAGGAGGAGGTTGTAGACGGCCACGGCAGGAATGGCCACCAGCAGCCCGACCGCCGTGGCCTTCAAGGCCAGGGCCAGGCCGATCATGATCTTGCCGGTATCCATGAACCCCTCGCTCCCCATGGTATAGAAGGTCAGCATGATCCCGAGCACGGTCCCCAGCAGTCCCAGGTAGGGGGCGTTGCTGCCGATGGTCGCAATGACGTGGAGTTTTTTGGTCAGTTCGAGTTCCAGGCTCTTCTTGTCGCTGAAGTCGTCCAGCCGGATATTTCTGAAGACCAGATACCGCTCGATGGCGCACCCCACAGCGACCA
This sequence comes from Geobacteraceae bacterium, assembly GCA_029975275.1. Taxonomy (GTDB): domain Bacteria; phylum Desulfobacterota; class Desulfuromonadia; order Geobacterales; family Geobacteraceae; genus RPRC01. The sequence continues at coordinate 7,831 of JARKPN010000021.1, forward strand.
CGCTCAACAGGACGAGCAGCCAGATGACCCCGTAATCCACCACTATTTTCAGCCATTCCATCTCTCCGGGTTCTCCTCTCTTTCATGAGAAACCTACATCCGCAATATAGCACAGACCATGGCGTCATCCAAGCCGCGAATGCCTGCCTGACTTGTCCGGAAATCCGGCAGGAGCCTCTTCAGGTACCCGTGAAATTCCTTCCCGGGATATACTTAATCGATATCCGGGGATTTGTGGATAAAATGAGAAGCCAGACTGCCCTGAAGGCGCTGTTTAAAAGGTAAATATACTCCTGCGCTATATAGTATTGACTATAGTATGTGCCGTTTGTTATAGTTCCGGCGATCCTGAACAAAATCGAGGTAGAGCATGACAGTCTTCGTATGCATAGACGACACGGACTCCCTTGAATCGAGGGGGACCGGCGAACTTGCCGGCCTGCTGGCGCTGGAAGTTGAAAAACGCGGATGGGGAAGGTGCGGCTCGATTACCCGCCACCAACTGTTCGTCCATCCCGACATCCCCTACACCTCCCACAACAGCTCCATGTGCTTCAATGTCTCGATGCCCGAGGAACATCTGGGCGCACTCACCGAATTCGCCGCGGATTTCCTGGCCGGAGAGAGCGCCGAAGGTTCTGATCCCGGGCTGTGCATTGCCGCCAGCGAGCGGATGCGGCAGCCCGATCTCCTGGTCGAGTTCGGCTACAGGGCAAAGCGGGCCGTCATAGAGATGAAGGATGCCTTTGAGCTGGCTTCGGAGACGGGCGTTCACCTCTCCTGTCACGGCGGCACGGGCCAGGGAGTCATCGGCGCCCTGGCCGGGGTCGGGCTTCGTCTGGGAGGGAATGACGGGCGGATGCGGGGAAGTCTGGAGATCCCGGCCGTGGACGGCGTAGCGCGGGTGAAGGAACTGCTGGAGCACCCGGAGGTGGATGCGGTCCGGACCATGGAAGGGGCTTCTCCGGACCTTGAGGACCGGGTCAGGCTGGTGGACAAGGTGAAGACGGTCCTGCTGGGCGGCAAGCTGGTCCTGCTGGTGACGGCCGACAACGATCCGGACGGCGTCGTCAGGTGGCGGTCCTGCACCAGGCAGCAACTGAAGGCGTATTAGAGCTTGTCCGTAAATAAGCACTCCGGGCTCGCATCCCGTCTTCACGCCGTCTTTGACCTGTCCTCAATCGCAAAATCTTCGACGTAGCCTTGGCTCACGCCTGCGGTTCTGCTCAATCGTCCACGCCAAATCCGACATAAATCCGGGCGCGATCATACGGAACGTTATTTACGGGCAAGCTCTTAAGCGTCTGTCAGCGCCTGATAATCAGCCATGCGCCGAGGATCAGGAGGAACGCTCCGGTGGAGCGTTTCAGGTCGATCGGGGCTCCCCCGAAGCCGAACAGGCCGAAGTGGTCCAGCAGCAGCGCGGTGAGGAGCTGCGCGGTGATGCTGGCGGCCATGGCGGCCGCGGTCCCGATCCTGGGTACCGCCAGGATGGTGGCTGAGACGAAGAAGGCGCCGAGGACCCCGCCGGTCCACTCCCACCAGAGCGTTTCCGACAGTCCTTTTACCGTCCATCTCCCGAAAACCAGCAACGCGACGAGCAGTGCGGCGGTGCCGACCGCGAAGGAGATGCAGGCGCTTTCAAGCAATCCGGTTTTTTCGGCGAGCCTCGCGTTGATGGAGGGCTGGAGGGCCACCGCGGTTCCGGCGCATATCATGAGGAGAACCGGATAAAGCTGGGACATGGCGAAAGCCTCCTGGTGACTGCTCGTACCCGATGTTACGTGGTACTACGTTCCTTTCAGAAATCCTCCAAGCTGCCTGAGGAGATTCCCGGGGCGGTAGTGTTCGGGAACGCTCAGGACCCCGTCCTTACTCACCGGCACCTTCACGTTCCCTACCGGCGTGCCCACATCCAGCTTGGCGTTCAACTGGTAGGGGATCTCCTTGAGGTCCGGCCGTCGCTTGAGTATCTCCATGACATCCGAGTATGAGATCCTGACCGGGATGAGCATGTCGGTGGCGCTCTTCCCGCCGAAAGTGACGGAATTCCTCGATTCGCCCCTTGCCAGGGGGAGTGCCATCAGCCGCACATCGTACACGTAGCCGTTCAAGGGAAGATCAAAGGAATTCGGGTTTGCGACTGTCAGCAGAAAGTCTATCGAGACTCCTTCGGAATCGAGGCCCGCGAACCGCGCCTCCTTGAGGCTCACCTGCGGTTTCTCCACTATCGCGGAGCACGAGGTCGCGAGCAGAAGGACGAACAACAGCAGTTTTTTCATCCTGTCTTCTCCATCTTGCGCGGCCCGGCCGCCGCGGACAAAAAAAGCAGATCCTGTCAGGTATCTGCCGATCAAAGGATTCAGGCCGCAATGTCGCGGCCATTTAAGAAGGACGGAGCAGAGGGTCCGGCCCGTTTTCCGCCCGCATCGGAGGGAGTTTCATCATCTCCCTCAGGATCTCGCGCCTGAAGCCGATCCGTCTTTCTTCATAGACATCGGCCTGGGGACCGATGCCGCAATAGAGTTTCTTGGCTTTTTTGAGGTCCCCTTTCGCCATCCTCATCTTGGAGAGAAGCTCCAGGACCGCCGCCTCCGCGCATTTTTCGTCGTTTTCCATGTCCTCGGGGGAGTAGCCGTGGCTCTTTGCCCGGTTGGGCATCAGCTGCCAGACCCCCAGTGCGCCCTTGTAGGATACGGCCTTTGCCGACAGGCCGTGGGAGCCTGTCTCGGCAAGGGCTATCTCCGCGATGTCAAGGGGCATGAAAGGCGTATCGATGGTCTTCAGGTAGCAGAGGGATGCGAGCCGGCTTGCCCTCTGGAGGTCGGTTCTCTTGGCAAATGCCGCCGTAATCGCCGGGATCTGCCGTCTCCTCTCATCCAGGTGCATTCCGTTTCCCATGACTCTGCGGATTTCCTTTTCCAGTTCCGGATTGGCCATCATGGCCGGGTTCGTCTGGCGGATCTGCGACTGGTCGCACGACATGGCGCAAAGCGCCGCTGTTGCGAACAAAATAAATTGTTTCTTCATAATTAGAGTAGTGTTCGGTTTTTTCGGTTGTTTTGCCGGACCAACGGAATCCTGCCCGTTGTGGCACGTTCTGCTGCCTCGTTCCGGCGTGGACCTCCTTTCTTGATATTTCCGCGTCGGTTGCGGCCGGGGTGTTATGGGTTCCCTGTGTGCGAGACATCGAAACAACTATCCGGTCTGAACCGCCATATTCCCATCTCGTGGATGGCGGGTTCTAATCTATGGTTCGTCTTCAGGCAGACATAAGTAAATCATCAGATACCTGCTTGTCAATCCATGAAATTGAAATGTTGAGTGATTACGGTATGATAGCTGGTAGAAGGGGGCGGTTTTCAGCCGGATCGGGGCAGATCCGGCCGCCGGAAGCTGTCAGTGATGGATGGTCAGGGTAAGCCAGATGGCCGACAGGGCGAAGATGAAGTTGGCCGCCCAGGCGGATACCAGTGGCGGCAGGACCCCTGTCTGGCCCAGCGAGATGAGAACGGCGTTGATGATGAAATAGGCGAAGCCGATCCCCAGGCTCAGGCCGATACCCAGGGCGATGCCGCCGGACCGGCCGCCGCGCATGGCGAACGGTATCCCGACAAAGGCCATTATCAGGCAGGCAAAGGGGAGGGAAATCTTGGAGTGCATCTGGGCCTGGTACCTGGTTGCATCGTAGCCCCCTTTCCTGAGCTTGTCCGTATACCGCTTCAGCTTGAAAAAGCCCATGTCTTCCGCGTACTTGTCCCAGACCTTGAGATCCCCGATCTTCAGGTTCAGGGGTACCGGCAAGACCTTCACCTGCTTGGTCGAGATCGCCTTGCCGCCGGACATCTCGCGATCGACCACGTTCTTCAGGGTCCAGAAATGGCCGTTCCAGACCCCTTCCTGCGCCTCCAGCCGCCTAGTCGGCTGCATTGTGTCCGTCGTCTGCCAGAGGGTCACCCCCTTCAGGGTCCAGGCGTCCGGGATGAAGAGGCGTGCCTGCAGGATGTAGTTTTCGTCCCGGTACCAGATGTTGTTGAGACGGAAAAAGGTGCTGGGGCTCTTCCCCTGGATCAGGACCTCTTCGGTATATTTCAGCTCCTGGGAGGTGTTCGGAATGATAACCTCGTTGGAGAAGAAGGTGTAGAGGCTCAGAATAAACGCAATCACCAGCATCGGCTTGGCGATCCTCTTCAGGCTGATGCCGCAGCTCTGCATTGCCACGATTTCACTGGAGCGGGACAGGATGCCGAGGGTCAGCAGGGTCGCCATGAGCACGGCCAACGGCATGACCTGGTTTACGATGGACGGGAGCTTGTACAGGAAGAACAGGATTATGTACTGGGGTTTGCCGTGTGCCTGGGAGAAGCGGCTGATCTTTTCCAGAAAGTCGATCACCAGATAGATGGCGGTGAAGGAGCCGACCGTGAGACCCAGGAGCTTCAGGTAGGTGGCGGTGATGTAGCGGCTTAAAACCCTCACGCGATGATCCTCCGGAACGGAAGTCGTGCCCGTCCCCATCTGAGGAGCCGTGCCGGGAGATCAAACAGTGCCATGCGCTCTTCGGCCGCGGTCTTTTTGAACAGGTAGATGCCGAGGCCGATGAAAATGAGGTTGGGCATCCACATGGCGACGGCCGGGGGGACTACCGCCTTCTGGCCGAGGGTTTTGCCGATGGACAGGAGGATGTAGTAGCACAGGAGCACCACGATGCAGAGGGAGAAGCCCGAAGACTTGCCTGAGCGCCTGTTCTGCAGGCCCAGCGGGATACCGATCAGGGCGAACACGAAGCAGGCGAAGGGGAACGCCAGTCGCCGGTGGAATTCCAGGTGCAGGTTCCTGATGATGCTCGCGTCGAATCCGGTGAGCTTCATGGCGCCCCTCAGTTCCTTGAAGGTCATGTCCAGCTCGTTTATGGTGGGCACTATCTTGTAGGTCTGGTTGAAGCTGAAGTTGAGGTCGTAACTGTCGAACTCCATGAGCTGGTACCCTGACGTGCCGTGCAGCCGGTGGACCCCGCCGTCCTGGAGGCGCAGCCGGAGGTTCTTTTTCTCCGGATCAGCGATGATCATGCCGCTCCTGGCGAAGATGGTGGCCGGCTCGTCCGAGCTCCGCTCGTCGTAGATCAGCACGCCGGAGATACGGTGCTCCGATTCGTCGTAACGGGACACGTAGATGACCAGACCCGGCAGGTCGTCGTTGAAGACGCCGTCCTTCAGGCTGATGTTGACCCTGAGATTGATGGCGTCGTACAGCAGGGTCTTGAATGCCGTATTGCCCCAGGGAAGGGCGTACACCGTGATGACGGTGGTCGCCAGGTAGGCGATGAGGGCAAACGCGAGCACCGGCGGGAGGATGCCGTACAGCCCTGTCCCCCCGGCCTTCATCGCGGTTATCTCGTTGTCGGCTGAAAGCCTGCCGAACGCCAGGAGCACGGCCAGCAGAAAGGCCATCGGGATGGTGACGAAGGAAAACGAGGGAAGCATGTAAAGCAGGAGCCGGAGGATGTCCGCGAGGGGTACCCCTTTGGCCACCACCATCTCGGCAAGGTTCATGAACCTCCCCATGAGCAGAACGAAGGTGAAGACGGCGAAGCCGAGCAGGAAGGGTACGGTGATTTCCCTGAATATGTACCAGTGCAGGGTCTTTTTCATGGCATCGGGCATGATACATGAGCAGTGGCCAAATAGCAATATCCCCCGGCCCGGCGGGAGCCCGGCGCGCGGCCGGGACGGTTTCCGGATAAAAATACCCTTGCTAAATCAGCGCAGTTTGTGGTATACGGGTTCGTTATTTAACCACACACGCCCCTTTCTCTTCCGGCGGTGTCCGCAGTCCGCGGATTCCGGAGACGTCGAGGGTGCGGAGGTAAAACCAAAGGAGAGTACCATGTCGAACATCACCATGAAAGAATTGCTGGAAGCCGGGGTGCATTTCGGTCATCAGACCAAGCGCTGGAACCCCAAGATGAAGCCCTACATCTTCGGGGCGAGAAACGGGATCTACATCATAGACCTGCAGAAGACCGTGCGTCTGTTCAAGAACGCATACAACTTCGTCAGGGAGACGGCCCAGGCCGGCGAGACCATCCTGTTCGTCGGCACCAAGAAGCAGGCCCAGGACTCCATCGCCGAAGAGGCCCAGCGCTGCAACATGTTCTATGTCAACCAGCGCTGGCTCGGCGGCATGCTGACCAACTTCGCCACGGTAAGGCAGAGCATCGAGCGGCTCAAGCGGCTTGACGCCATGTTTGCCGACGGCACCATCGAGGGGTATACCAAGAAGGAAATCCTCAGCCTGGAAAAGCAGCGCCAGAAGCTTGAGAAGTCCCTCGGCGGCATCAAGGGGATGCACAAGCTGCCGGGCGCGATCTTCGTGATCGATCCCAAGAACGAGTCCATCGCCGTCAGCGAGGCCAAGAAGCTCGGGATACCCGTGGTCTCCGTCGTGGACACCAACTGCGACCCGGATCCCATAGACCACATCATTCCCGGCAACGATGACGCCATCCGGGCCATCCGCCTCCTTTCCAGCAAGATTGCCGATGCGGTGGTCGAGGGCGCTCAGGCCAGGGAGATCGAACTGCGGACCGACGCCGAAGGAAGCGCCCCTGAAGAGGAAGAGGTCGTCGAGGCCGCGGCGGCGGTCGAGTCCGTGCCCGTGGAACCCGCTCAGTAAGACGCCGGCCCGGGCAAGTGACGACAACCGTTGTGGAACGGGCGGCATCAAGGGTCGTCCCGTGTTCAGTCTATGAAAAGATAACCCGGTGGGCGGCCTTCCGCGCGCCGGTGGAGGGAGGATAAGGTGACTATCACAGCAGCACAGGTTAACGAATTGAGAAAAGCGACCGGCGCCGGTCTCATGGATTGCAAGAAGGCCCTGACCGAGACGGCCGGCGACCAGGAAAAGGCTATTGACTATCTCCGCAAGAAAGGCCTTGCCGCCGCTTCCAAGAAGGCAGGCAGGGTCGCCTCCGAAGGTGTGGTCGGTTCCTATATCCACGCGGGCGGCAAGATCGGCGTCCTGGTGGAGGTCAACTGCGAAACCGACTTCGTTGCAAAGAACGAAGCGTTCCAGGTGTTCGTCAAGGACATCGCCATGCATATCGCCGCCGCGGCGCCTCAGTTTGTCCGTCGTGAAGAGGTACCGGCCGGGCTCCTCGAGCGGGAGAAGGAGATCTACCGGGCAAAGGCCAGGGAGACCGGCAAGCCCGACAATATCGTCGAGAAGATCGTCGAGGGCCAGATTTCCAAGTTCTACGGTGAGATATGTCTCCTTGAGCAGCCCTTTGTCAAGGACCCCGACAAAACCATCCAGACATACCTGAACGAGACCATCGCATCCATCGGCGAGAACATGTCGATCCGTCGCTTCTCCCGTTTCGTGCTCGGCGAAGGCCTGGCCAAGAAGGAGAGCGACTTCGCCGCGGAGGTCGCCGCGGCAGCCGGGGTTTAGGCTCCCAAAGCTGTTCGGGGGCCGGATCCGTACGGCGGAAGTCGCGCGGATTCCGGCCCTCGCGCTTGATGGGTATCCAATTTTTCAGTGCGGTAATCGGAGCATGTTCCCCCCAGGGGAACGGATGCAGGGAGCTATGGACAAGCCGAGGTATGGAAGAATTCTCCTGAAGCTTTCGGGCGAGGCCCTTGCCGGAGAGCAGAAGTACGGAATAGACGCCGCCACCATCACAGCCATCGCCACCGAGGTGAAGGAGGTGGTGGAGTGCGGCACCCAGGTGGCGCTGGTCATCGGCGGAGGCAATATCTTCCGCGGTCTGGCCGCCTCGTCCAAGGGTATGGACAGGGCGAGCGCGGACTACATGGGGATGCTCGCCACCATGATCAATTCCCTGGCCATGCAGGACGCCCTGGAGAAGGTCGGTGTCGACACCAGAGTCCAGTCGGCCATCGAGATGCGCGAGGTCGCGGAGCCGTATATCCGGCGGCGCGCCATCAGGCACCTGGAGAAGGGGCGGGTGGTGATTCTGGGCGCCGGTACCGGAAACCCCTACTTCACCACCGACACCGCCGCCAGCCTCCGGGCCATGGAGATAGGCGCCGAGGTGATCCTGAAGGGGACCAAGGTCGACGGCGTCTACTCGGCGGACCCGATGAAGGATCCCAATGCGTTCCGGTTCACCCGGCTCAGTTACATCGATGTCCTGAAGAACGGGCTTCAGGTCATGGATGCAACCGCGACCTCCCTCTGCATGGACAACTGTCTTCCCATCATCATCTTCAATCTCACCACCCGCGGAAACATCAAGAAGGTTGTGTTCGGTGAGGATATAGGCACTATCATCAAAGGAGAGTAACATGACCAAGGATGTACTCGCCTCCATGAAGAGCAACATGGACAAGACCATAGATTCGCTCCGGAAAGAATACCAGAAGGTTCGGACCGGACGCGCCAGCACGGCCCTGCTGGACGATATCAAGGTCATCTACTACGATACGCCGACCCCCATAAACCAGGTGGCGGCCGTGGCCGTTCCCGAGCCCAGGGTCATCACCATCCAGCCGTGGGAATCAAAGATGATACCGGTCATCGAAAAGGCCATACTCAATGCCAACATCGGCCTGACCCCTGCCAACGACGGCAAGCTGATCCGTCTCCCCCTGCCGCCCCTCACCGAGGAGCGGAGGAAGGAGATCGTCAAGCAGCTGAAAAAGATGGCCGAGGAGGGCAGGATAGCCCTGAGAAACATCAGGCGTGACGCCATCGAATCGCTGAAGAAGCTGGAAAAGGACAAGAAGATCTCTGAGGATGACCTGAAACGGGGTGAAAAAGAGGTACAGGACGTCACAAATACCTACACCGCTAAAGTTGACGAAATTCTGGCATCCAAGGAAAAAGAGGTCATGGAAGTCTGAACTCCGATATGGCCTCCACATTTCCCGTATCGTTCATCCGTTTCACTCGCTGTTCGTTCGCGAAGCAGGCCACCTGTTTCCAATAGACTCCTTAACCCCTTTTACCAAGGGGGTTTTTTGTTTCAGGGCCAGATATGCACACACTCGACCCGGAAAAACTGCCCAGACACCTGGCCATTATCATGGACGGCAATGGCCGCTGGGCCCAGGAACGGATGCTCAAGAGGATCGTCGGTCACCGCAAGGGAGTGGAGACGGTCCGCTACATCGTGGAAGAGAGCTCCCGCCTGGGCATCGGATATCTCACCCTGTTCGCCTTTTCCTCCGAGAACTGGCTGCGGCCCAAGACCGAGGTCCGGTCGCTTATGGCGCTCCTCAAGAGGTACCTGGCAGGTGAGACCCCGCGGATGATGGCGAACAACATCAGGTTCAACGTGATCGGTGACCGTGAAGAGCTGCCTGGGGACGTGGAGCGCGCGGTGCGCGAGGCCATTGACAAGACCTCCGGGAACAACGGCATGGTGCTGACACTGGCCCTCTCCTACGGCGCCCGCCGGGAGCTCCTCAGGGCCGCCGCCGGCCTGGCCTCCGACCTGGCCGCCGGGAGGGTCCGGGAAGACGAAGTCAGCGAAAACCTGTTCGCGGGCTATCTCTATACGGCCGGCATCCCCGACCCCGACCTCCTGATCCGCACCAGCGGCGAGATGCGCATCAGCAATTTTCTTCTCTGGCAGATCGCATACTCCGAGCTCTATTTCACCGACGTCAACTGGCCCGATTTCGGTCGGGAGGAATTCTACCGTGCCCTGGACAATTACCAGTCCAGGGAGCGGCGCTACGGCTTGATCAGCGACCAGGTCAGGAAGAGGAGGTAATCATCAAACGGCTCATGACGGGGTTGGTCGCCCTCCCCATCCTCATTCTGTTCATACTGAAGGCCGGGGGCTCCGCCTTTTTCTGCTTTGTCCTGGCCATGACGGTGCTGGGGCTGCTGGAATTCTACCGGATGGCGCTCCCGGAGCGGAGAGTGGAGGGTTACCTGGCGACCGCGGTCGGGGCAGCCTCCATGCCGGTCGTCGTATACGGGCTCGTCCCCCTCCACCTGGCGGCAACCCTTGTGGTCATCCTGATCGGTCTCCTGTCCCTGCTGAAAATCCGCGACATAAGGGAATCCGCCGGAGAGGCGGCACTGCTCCTGATGGGGATCCTCTACGTGCCGCTTCTCATGAGCCACCTGGTCGGGCTCAGGGAGATGACCCACGGTATCCAGTGGATCTTCCTGCTGCTGGTCATCGTCATGTCGGGCGACACCGCGGCCTTCTACGTGGGGAGCACGCTGGGGAGAAGGAAGCTCTACCCAGCAGTGAGCCCCAACAAGAGCGTCGAGGGGATGCTGGGGGGGCTGGCCGGCAGCATTGCCGGCGCCTTTATCGCGAAGGCGACCTTTTTCCCCTGGCTCTCGGCAGTGGACTGCCTGGCCACCGCCCTTCTTGCCGGTCTTCTCGGGCAGCTGGGGGACCTGTTCGAGTCCCTGCTGAAGAGGAGCTTCGGCGTCAAGGATTCCGGCACCATCTTTCCCGGCCACGGGGGAGTGCTGGACCGCCTGGACAGCATACTGTTCGCCGCACCGACCCTGTACCTTTACGCGTATTATCTGTTCTGATCCGACCCCCATCGAGGAGAGGCAATGAAAAAGCTCACAATACTAGGCTCGACCGGCTCAATCGGCGTCAGCACACTGGATATCGTGGCTGCCCATCGCGACCGGTTCGAGGTCGTGGCGTTGACCGGCGGGAACAATCTGGAGCTCCTCACGAGCCAGATAGAAACGTTCTCGCCCAAGATAGCCGCGGTCATCTCCGAAGAGTCGGCCAGGAAGCTGCGGAAGTCGCTGAAAGGGGCGAAGACCGAAATACTCCACGGGATTCCCGGCATGATAGCCGCGGCCACCGCCGCGGAATCGGACATGGTGGTCTCCGCCATCGTGGGCGCCGCCGGCCTGGTGCCGACCGTGGCGGCCATCAAGGCGGGCAAGGACATGGCCCTGGCAAACAAGGAGACCCTGGTGACCGCCGGCCGTATCATCATGGATATGGTCAGGGAGCAGGGCGTGAGGCTCTACCCCGTGGACAGCGAGCACAGCGCCATATTCCAGTCGCTGGAGGGGCATCGGAAGGAGGACCTGAAGCGGATCGTGCTGACGGCATCCGGAGGACCCTTCTACCGTTATCCCGTCGCCAAGCTGGCCGGGGTCTCCATCAGTGACGCCCTGAATCACCCCAACTGGAGCATGGGGAAGAAGATCACCATCGATTCGGCCACCATGATGAACAAGGGGCTGGAGGTCATCGAGGCCAGGTGGCTGTTCGATGTGCCGGTGGAGCGGATCTCCGTGGTGATACACCCCCAGAGCATCATCCACTCCATGGTCGAGTATCTGGACGGCTGTGTCATGGCCCAGATGGGCGTGCCCGACATGAAGGCCCCCATCGCCTATGCCCTCACCTGTCCGGAGCGGGTCCCCACCGGTGTTCGGGGTCTCAACCTGACCGAGGTCGGCTCCCTGACCTTTTTCGAACCGGACAACGGGCGCTTTCCCGCCCTGGCGCTCGCCTACCGCGCCGTCAACGACGGGGAGAGCATGCCCGCGGTCATGAATGCCGCCAACGAGGTGGCGGTTGAGGCGTTTCTCCAGGGGAGGATACGGTTCACCGAAATAGCGGCCGTGATCGAGAAAACCATGGACGCTCATCAGCCCCATGTCCTCAACTCCGTCGAGGAGGTGCTCAACACCGACCGCTGGGGCCGCGCCAAGGCAAAGGAACTGATAGGATTATAGGGAGATTTCATGATAAGCATACTGTCGGCAGTCGTAGTCCTCGGAATACTCATTTTCGTCCACGAGCTGGGGCACTTTCTCTTTGCCAAGCTGTTCGGAGTCGGGGTGGAGAAGTTCTCCCTCGGGTTCGGACCCAGGCTCATCGGAAAGCAGATCGGCGAGACCGAATACCGCATCTCCGCATTTCCGCTCGGCGGCTACGTGAAGATGGTCGGCGAGGGAGCGGAAGAGGGGCCTCCTGAGGCCGACCCCGAGCGTTCCTTTTCGGCAAAGCCCCCCCTGCAGCGGATGATTATCGTGGCGGCGGGCCCTGCCTTCAACCTCCTGTTCGCCTATATCGTGTTCGTGGTCGTCTGCATGATCGGCATTCCTTCGGCCACCTCGAGGATTGGGGACGTGATCAAGGACAAGCCCGCTGCACTGGCCGGGCTCAGGGCAGGGGATCGGATCACCGCCGTTGACGGCAAACCCGTGGTGCGCTGGAACGACATGGCAAACCTGATCGCCGACAGCGGCGGCAAGCCCCTGCTCCTGACCGTGCAGCGCAACCACGATACCTTCACGGTCAAGGTGGCCCCGGAAATCCGGACCGCCAAGAACCTCCTGGGCGAGCAGGTCACCACGCCGGCCATCGGCGTCATGGTCTCCAAGGAGACCGTGACGGACAAGCTGGAACCGCTGGAGGCGGTGGTCAAGGGGGGCGAGCACACCTGGAGCCTCACTAGGATGACCGTGCTGGCCGTGGGCAAGATCATCGGCGGGGCCATTTCACTGGACAACGTGGGCGGCCCGATCATGATAGCAAAGACCGCCGGCGAGCAGGCAGAGACCGGCCTGGTTTATTTCCTCTCCTTCATGGCGCTCCTGAGCATCAACCTGGGTCTGCTCAATCTCCTTCCCATCCCGATCCTCGACGGCGGCCACCTGGTGTTCTACCTCTGGGAGCTGGTCAGCGGCAGGGCGGTGAGCATGAAGACCCGCGAGTTCGCGCAGCAGGTGGGGCTGGTGCTGCTGGTAGGGCTCATGGTGCTCGCCTTCTACAACGATATCGCGCGCTATCTGATCGGGCAGGGCTGAGTGAAGCTGCTGGCCATCGACACGTCTACCACCGCCTCCAGCGCGGCAATCCTCGATGACGGGAACCTGGCGGCGGAATTCCTCGTGAACGCCGCGAACATCAGCTCCTCGGGCATCCTGCGCTGCGTGGATCTGGCCTTGGAATGCGCCGGGCTCGAGATCGGCTCCATCGACGCCTTCGGTGTCTCCCTCGGCCCCGGCTCGTTCACCGGCCTGAGGGTCGGGCTCGCCACCGTGAAAGGGCTGGTCCTCGCCACCGGCAGACCGGTGGTCGGTTTCTCCTCTCTCGCCATGCTGGCCATGAACCTTCCCCATGCGGCCCTGCCGGTATGCCCCATGTTCGACGCCAGGAAGAACGAGGTCTACACCGCCCTCTATCGCTGCGGGGGCCTTCCCGAGGCGCTCGTGGAGGACTGTGTCGTCGCGCCGGCCGATTTCCTGGAGCATATCACGGGGCCCACCCTGTTTGTCGGAAGCGGGGCGCTCCGGTACCGTGGACTGATCACCGGGCGGCTCGGGGATGCGGCCCTGTTCGCCCCTGACACCTGCCACGCGCCGCGGGCGTCCTCGGGGGCCGTAATAGCGGCCGACCTGCTCTCCCGCAACAGGCTGACACCGGCGGGGGAAATGGTGCCTGCCTACATCAGGCCGTCGGAGGCGGAACTGGCGCGCATGAAAAAGCCGACCGGGCCGTAATCGCGGCTTGTCTCCATATTGACAGATACTTACGAATGTATTATGGTTCATCCTTATTCCCACTTCCCGGGGGCAGGATACGGGACACATTGCCTCGGCACTAAGCCGGGGCTTTCAGGTTGGAGAGGACGCATATGCGAAGCGACGTAATTACCCGGGGTCTGGAGCGGACGCCCCACCGGGCTCTCCTCAAGGGGACCGGCGTTCCCCAGAGCGAGATGGAAAAGCCCTTTATCGGCGTGGCGACCAGCTTTACCGACCTGATCCCTGGCCACGTGGGCATGAGGGACCTGGAACGGTTCATCGAGAAAGGGATCCACACCGGGGGAGGCTATGCCTTCTTCTTCGGCATCCCCGGGGTCTGCGACGGCATCGCCATGGGGCACAAGGGGATGCACTACTCCCTTGCCACCCGCGAGCTGATCGCCGACATGGTGGAATCCATCGCAGAGGCCCATCGGCTGGACGGCCTGGTTCTTCTGACCAACTGTGACAAGATCACCCCGGGCATGCTGATGGCCGCCGCCCGGGTCGACATCCCGTCAATCGTGGTGACCGCGGGCCCCATGATGGCCGGCCGCGGTCCTGACGAGCGCCGCTATTCGTTCGTCACCGATACCTTCGAGGCCATGGCCCGGTACAAGGCCGGCGTCATCGACGGCAAGGAGCTGCAGGTCTGCGAGGACAACGCCTGCCCGGGCATGGGATCCTGCCAGGGGTTGTTCACGGCCAACACCATGGCGATCCTGACCGAGACCCTCGGCATGAGCCTGCCGCGCTGCGGCACGGCCCTTGCGGTCTCCGCCCTGAAGCGCCGCATCGCCTTTGCCTCCGGCGAGAAGATCGTCGAACTGGTCAGGAACAACGTGACCCCCCGCGAGATACTCACCCGCGAGGCATTCGAGAACGCCATCCGCGTCGACCTGGCCCTGGGCGGCTCCTCCAACACGGTCCTGCATCTGCTCGCCATCGCCCACGAGGCTGGGGTTGAGCTCCCCCTGGAGACCTTCGACATCCTGGCGCGCGAGACCCCGCAACTGGCCTCCATGAACCCGGCCGGCGGACACTTCATGGAAGACCTGGACGTGGCCGGCGGGGTGCTGGGCGTGCTGAAGCAACTGGGGGACCGGGTCAGGGACTGCAGGACCGTCATGGGACTGTCCACCGGCCAGCTGGTTTCCAGCATCGAGCGGGTCGACGAGAAGGTCATACACCCGGTGGACAACCCGGTCAAGAAGGAGGGGGGGATCGCGATCCTCTTTGGCAACCTGGCCCCCAAGGGAGCGGTGGTCAAGCAGTCCGGGGTGTCGGAGCCGATGATGAAATTCACCGGAACCGCCCGCTGCTTCGACTCCGAGGAAGAAGCCATGGCCGCCCTGATGCAGGGAGAGATAACCTCCGGCAACGTAGTGGTCATCCGCTACGAAGGTCCCAAGGGAGGGCCGGGGATGCGCGAGATGCTGGCGCCTACGGCCGCCATCATGGGGCTCGGTCTGGGCGATTCGGTTGCTCTGATTACAGACGGACGTTTTTCCGGCGGGACCCGCGGCCCCTGTATCGGCCACGTATCGCCCGAGGCGGCCGAGGGCGGGCCGATCGCCCTGGTGGAGGAGGGGGACCGGATCCTGCTGGACATCCCGAACCGGAGGCTGGAGCTGCTGGTGGACGAGGCGACCCTGAAGGCCAGGCAGGAGGCATGGCGGGCGCCTGAGCCAAAGATCAAGAGGGGATGGCTCTCGCGCTACGCCAAGCTGGTAACGTCGGCCTATACGGGAGCGATTACAACCGCGGACTAGAACCTGTAGAACTACTTGAAATAATTTCCACCCGGAACCCCTGGAAAAATGTTATGAGGGACGGGTCGGAGCTTCGGGGAAGTTCCGACCCGTCCCCTGTCGACACTTTCCGGATGGAAACTGAACTAGTTCCCTCTTCCTGCGGGGGGGAGGGTCAGTTCCTGTCTCCGGACTCACGGCGGAAGGCAAAGGCCGAAACTATCTGGAGGTTTTCTTATGAAACTCGCAGGCGCGAGAATCCTGCTGGAATGTCTCAAGCTGGAAGGAGTCGATACGGTCTTCGGGTACCCCGGAGGGACGGTCATCAATATCTACGACGAGCTCTACTCGTTCCCCGACATCCGCCATATCCTCCCCCGTCACGAGCAGGCGGGCGTCCATGCCGCCGACGGTTATGCCCGGGCCAGCGGCAAGGTGGGCGTGGCCATCGCCACCTCCGGGCCGGGCGCCACCAATACGGTCACCGGTATCGCCACCGCCTATATGGATTCCATCCCTCTGGTGGTCATCACCGGTCAGGTCCCGACCGCCCTTATCGGCAACGACGCCTTCCAGGAGGTCGACATCATCGGGATCACCCGTCCCTGTACCAAGCACAATTTTCTGGTCAAAAACGTGAAGGATCTCGCCGGGATCGTCAAGAAGGCCTTCTACATCGCCCGGACCGGCAGGCCCGGACCGGTGCTCATCGACCTCCCCAAGGACGTCCAGGTGGCGGTCACGGAATTCAAGTACCCGGACAAGGTGGACCTGCGCGGTTACAAACCCACCGTGGAGGGGCATCCGAGGCAGATAGAGAAGGCCGCCTCCATGATCCTGGCCGCCAGGAAGCCGGTCATCTACGTGGGCGGCGGCGTGGTCATCGCCAACGCATCGGACGAGTTGCGCGAGATGGCCGATACGCTCCAGGCGCCGGTCACCACGACCCTGATGGGGCTCGGCTCCTTCCCTGAGGACAGCCCGAACTCCCTGGGCCTGCTCGGCATGCACGGCACCTACTACGCCAACATGGCGGTGACGGAATGCGACCTGCTGGTGGCGGTGGGCGCCCGTTTCGACGACCGGGTCACCGGCAAGATACCGGCCTTTGCCCCGCACGCAAAGATCATTCACATGGACGTGGACCCCACCTCCATCAGGAAGAACGTCCGGGTGGACCTTCCCATCGTCGGGGACGTCAAGGACATCCTGGCGAGGCTCGGCAAGGTGCTGGAGGGGAACCGCGACGGCGTCAAGTCGTTCCACAAGAACATCAAGCCCTGGCGGACGCAGATCGACGACTGGAAGGCCAAGCATCCCATGGGCTACAAGGAGTCCTCCCAGGCCATCAAGCCCCAGGCGGTCATCCGGAAACTTCGGGAGATCTCGGAGCCGGACGCCATCATAGCCACCGATGTGGGACAGCACCAGATGTGGACCGCCCAGTTCTTCGGCTTCACCAGACCCCGGACGCTCCTCAGCTCCGGAGGTCTCGGCACCATGGGGTACGGCCTGCCGGCGGCCATGGGCGCCCAGGCGGCCTTTCCGGAGCGTCAGGTCATCGCGGTGTGCGGCGACGGCGGCTTCCAGATGAACCTGCAGGAGCTGGCAACCCTGGTGCAGAACCGGCTGCCGGTGAAGATCTGCGTCATGAACAACAATTACCTCGGCATGGTGAGGCAGTGGCAGGAGCTGTTCTTCGAGAGGCGCTATTCCCAGACCGTCATGGAGCTTCCCATTGATTTCGTCAAGCTGGCCGAAGCCTTCGGCGCGGCAGGATTCACCGCCTCGAAACCGGAGGAGGTGGAGGAGACCATCCGCAGGGGGTTCGCGACCCCGGGGCCCGTCATCATGGAGTTCAAGATTGCCCGCGAGGAAAAGGTGCTTCCGATGGTACCCGCCGGCGCTTCACTGAACGAGATGGTGCTCGCTTCCTGATGAGGCGGGGCTTCCTTCTTCAAAGGCATCTGACGCGGGTATACTGAGGAGACTTTCCCATGCGGCATACAATCACGGTACTTGTGGAAAACGAATTCGGTG
Organism: Geobacteraceae bacterium; assembly: GCA_029975275.1. Classification (GTDB taxonomy): domain Bacteria; phylum Desulfobacterota; class Desulfuromonadia; order Geobacterales; family Geobacteraceae; genus RPRC01. The sequence continues at coordinate 25,125 of JARKPN010000021.1, forward strand.
TTCTGTCACGGGTCGTAGGGCTGTTCTCGGGCAGGGGCTTCAACATCGACTCCCTGTCGGTGGCCCCCACCCACGAGGAGTCCATCTCCCGCATGACCATCGTCACCCGGGGGGACGACCAGATCCTGGAGCAGATCACCAAGCACCTGAACAAGCTCATCGACGTCATCAAGGTCATCGATTTCACCGACGAGAGCGCCATCGAGCGCGAGCTTGCATTGATCAAGGTAACGGCCGAGGATGCCGACCGGGCCGAGGTGCTCCGGATAGTCGACATCTTCCGCGCCAATGTCATTGACGTGACCCCGAGGAGCTACACCATCGAGGCCACGGGGTCACCGTCAAAAATAGACGCCATACTGGAGCTCCTCAGGCCCCTGGGCCTCAAGGAACTGGTGCGGACCGGCCCGGTGGCCATCGGCCGGGGAGCCAAGGGGTGGAAAGGATAGGAACCGGCTGCCGGCCGGTGGATCGGGACTGTAGCCGCACAATAATAGAGGAGGAAACAATGAGGATTTATTACGACAAAGACTGCAACCTTGGGGTGCTCAAGGGGAAAAAGGTGGCGATTATCGGGTACGGCTCCCAAGGACACGCCCATGCCAATAATCTGAAGGACTCCGGTATCGACGTGGTGGTAGGCCTGAGGCCCGATTCGGCGTCGGTCAAGAAGGCCGAGAACGCCGGACTCACCGTGCTCCCCACCTCCGAGGCGGTCAAGATCGCCGACGTGGTCATGATCCTGCTCCCGGACGAGATCCAGGGCGACGTCTACCGCGAGGAGATCGGCCCCTACATCAGGCAGGGCGCCTACCTGGCCTTCAGCCACGGCTTCAACATCCACTTCGGCCAGATCGTGCCGCGCCACGACATCAACGTCATCATGATCGCACCCAAGGGGCCGGGCCACCTGGTGCGTCACGAATACACCAAGGGGGGCGGGGTCCCCTCCCTCATCGCCGTGCACCACGACCCGGCGGGCAACTCCCGCGACGTGGCTCTGGCCTATGCCTCTGCCAACGGCGGCGGCAGGGCCGGCATCATCGAGACCAGCTTCCGCGAGGAGACCGAGACAGACCTGTTCGGCGAGCAGGCGGTCCTGTGCGGCGGCGTGAGCGCCCTGATCCAGGCCGGTTTCGAGACCCTGGTGGAAGCGGGCTATGCCCCTGAGATGGCCTACTTCGAGTGCCTTCACGAGCTCAAGCTGATCGTGGACCTGATCTACGAGGGGGGCATCGCCAACATGCGCTATTCCATCTCCAACACCGCCGAGTACGGCGACCTGACCCGCGGTCCCCGGGTCATCACCGAGGAGACCAAGGACGAGATGCGCCAGATCCTGGCCGAGATCCAGACCGGCGAGTTCGCCAAGGAATGGATGCTGGAAAACAAGACCAACAAGCCGGTCTTCAGCGCCCTGCGCCGTCATGCGGCCGAGCATCCCATCGAAGAGGTGGGCGCGCGGCTCCGTTCCATGATGTCCTGGATCGGCGCTTCCAAGATCGTGGACAAGTCGAAGAACTAGAAACGTCGTTTGATCCGCAGGGCCGGATTCGAGGCTGCGGCTTGTCCGCGCCCCGTTATCCGGCCTTTCTCTTATTAAAAAGTGCATCGGGAAACATTGCCCGGGGGTCGGTCCGGGGCTTCCCGAAGCCTGCAAGAAATGCTGATAAGGACCGGTCCCGGCCGATAACTTTGAACTTATAACACTCCGCGTCCGGAAACGGCATGAGTGAGGAATTGCAACATGCGTAACCAGAATACGCCGATAGCGGTCGAGGGGATCCCCTTTATCATGGCGGCCGCCCTGGTCACCCTGGCCCTGGCGCTGCTCCATCGACAGGTCACCCCCATCCCGGCCACGGTCGCCCTGGCGGTGACCCTGTTCGTCGCCTATTTCTTCCGCAACCCCCAGCGGGTCTGCCCGCAGGGGGAGAACGCCGTGGTGGCTCCGGCCGACGGCGTGGTGGTGTTCCTGGGGAATGCCCCGGCGCCCCATCTGGACGGCGAGATGCTCAAGGTGAGCATCTTCATGTCGATATTCGACGTCCATATCAACCGGGTGCCGGTCTCCGGCCGGGTGCTCGACACCTTCTACGTGCGGGGGAGATTCCTGGATGCACGCCACGAGCGGGCCACCTTCGAAAACGAGCAGAGCGGCATCATCCTGGAGACCGAAAAAGGGGAAAAGGTGGTGTTCGTCCAGGTGGCGGGCCTGATTGCCCGCCGGATCGTGTCGTATCCGCACAAGGGCGATTACCTTAAAAGGGGCCGGCGGTACGGCCTGATCAGGTTCGGCTCCCGGGTCGACGTCTACCTGCCGAGGGAGGTCGTCCCCCGGGTGGCGCCAGGCGACCGGACCGTGGCCGGTGAAACCATTCTCGGATATCTGTCATGAGCGATGAAAAGATCGATATGGCCGAGGGGATGCGCAAGGGGATCTACATCCTCCCCAACCTCTTCACCACCGGCAGCCTGTTCGCGGGCTTCTACGGGATCGTGGCCACCACCAACGGCAAGTACCACGTGGCTGCCCTCTGGATCCTGGTCTCCTCAATCTTCGACGGCCTCGACGGCAAGGTGGCCCGGCTCACCGGCACCTCCTCCAAGTTCGGGGTGGAGTACGACTCGCTGGCTGACCTGGTGGCCTTCGGCGTGGCGCCCGGCCTCCTCATGTACTGCTGGGCGCTGAAACCGTTCGGCAGGCTCGGCTGGCTGGCCGCCTTCCTGTTCGTTGTCTGCGGTGCCCTGCGTCTGGCGCGCTTCAACGTCCAGGTCAACACCGTGGAGAGCAAGCGCTTCGTGGGGCTCCCCATTCCGGCGGCGGCCAGCATGGTGTCGGCCACGGTGCTGCTGTTCTACCACTACGGCTGGCCCGGCTCCTACAAGAAGCTGGCCATCCTGGTGCTCATCTACCTGCTCGCCTTCCTGATGGTGTCCAACTTCAGGTATTATTCCTTCAAGGACCCGGGAATGATCAAGCGCCAGCCGTTCGTCTTTCTGGTGCTGGCCATCCTCCTGCTGATCGTCATCGCGGCGGAACCGGTGCTGATGCTGTTCGTGCTGTTCATATGCTACATCTCCTCCGGTCCCATCGGCTATGTTCTGAGCTATCCCCGCAGGAGAAGGCTTGAAAAGGCGCTGCACAAGGCGCATAAATCCGACGCGCCGAAGAATGACGCTTGACAGCGGCGTGTGGATTCATCTATTATTTTTCTACAATTGTAAAGGCAGTGAAGAGGAGTAGTAGTTTCAACCCTTTTCTTCAGAGAGCCGGTGGCTGGTGCGAACCGGTGGAGAGGGGAAACGAACTCGCCTTGGAGCCGCTTCGGTGAAGCCATGCCAGCCGGAGCCGTACCCCGCGTAAAGGGAACAACGAGGTCCGCTGCGGCGGATGAATGAGGGTGGTATCGCGGAGCAAAGCCTTCGCCCCTTGACGGGGCGGAGGCTTTTTTACTTTATCCGTCTATTGAACCGGAGGTGGAACATGGAACAGCCAAAAACCATCAGGATTTTCGACACAACCCTCAGGGACGGCGAGCAGTCTCCCGGAGCGAGCATGAACATCGACGAAAAGCTGCGCATCGCCAGGCAGCTGCAGAAACTCAACGTGGACATCATCGAGGCGGGCTTTCCCATCGCGTCGGAGGGGGATTTCGAGGCGGTCAGGAAGATCGCCCAGACCATCAAGGGGCCCGAGATCGCCGGCCTGTGCCGGGCCAACCTCAAAGACATCGACCGGGGGTGGGAGGCTCTCCAGCACGCGGGCGACAAGGGGCGCATCCATACCTTCATCGCCACCTCGGACATCCACATGAAGTACAAGCTCAAGATGACCCCGTCCCAGGTGCTGGATACCGCGGTGAAATCGGTAAAGCATGCCCGCTCGTTCACCCCCAATGTGGAGTTTTCCTGCGAGGACGCGGTCCGCACCGACCTGAAGTTCCTGGCTGAGGTGGTGGAGGCGGTCATCGAGGCCGGTGCCGGGGTGGTGAACATCCCCGACACGGTGGGCTACACCATCCCCTTCGAATACTTCAACATCATCCGCTATCTCAAGGAGAACGTCCCCAACATCGAGAAGGCGGTAATCTCGGTCCACTGCCACAACGACCTGGGGCTGTCGGTGGCCAACTCAATCGCAGCGGTGCAGGCGGGCGCCGGCCAGGTGGAGTGCACCATCAACGGTATCGGCGAACGGGCCGGCAACTGCTCGCTGGAGGAGTTCGTCATGATCCTCAGGACCCGGCACGACATCCTGCCGTTCAGGACCAACATCGTCACCGAGCAGCTCACCCCGGCCAGCCGCCTGCTCACTACCGTCACCGGTATCGCGGTGCAGCCCAACAAGGCAATCGTCGGCGCCAACGC
>JARKPN010000032.1 GCA_029975275.1 Geobacteraceae bacterium
TAGGTCTGGATGCCCTTGTTCAGCTCGTCCATCATGGCCACGTGGGCTGCGGCTGAGGCGCGGGCGTCGGTATCCTTGAGGGCGATGGCCGCGGTGCCGGCCACGGCCGCCAGGATGGCGACGACGACCAGGAGCTCGAGCAGGGTGAAACCGCGCTGGTCGAGCTTCTTGCGGGTTTGCAGCATTCCGGCGATTCGTTTCTTCATCCGATTCATGACTGGTTCCTCCTGAAAAAAGTGGGTTGATGTTTCCGGCCGCGTCCCCGGACAAGGGGGTTGACAGCCTTCGTCCGTTTCGACAAAACAGCTCTCTCCTTGCGGCATCAGCGACCCACACGCCCGGACGCCTCTCTTCCAACCGGCATGACCCCCCGTCATCGCCTTTCCTTACGGCGTCGGCGACCCACACGCCCATACGCCGCTCTTCCAGCCGGCATGACCCCCGTCACCCCCGGCTTCCCCGTATCCCATCCCGGGCTTTTTTGACAAAATCGACCACGAATCGATACTGTTTGCCGCAGTGGATGATGACCTCCTTCTGCCCGCGGCGCAGAATCTTCATCTCCAGCCGGATTTCCCCATAGCCGTCGTGGGAAAAGACTTCTTCGTACAGCTTGGCGAACTGCTCCATGACATCCTGATTGGTCGCTGTCTCCATGTCCCCTTTTCCTGAGCTCCTCCGAATCTTCATTGCCGTGACGCGGATCGGACCGCGGCACAAAACAGGCACATCAGGCCGTCACATCGTTCCGGTTATTGCTTCTCGACCGCCGAGCGGACATCCAGTTCAAGGACCAGGGTGGCCTTCACCAGTTGGTCCTGCAGCTTCTGTATCTCCTTGTAGAGGCCCTTGAGCTTTGCCGGGTTTTTCCGCAGCTCGGCATGCAGCACGAGATCGCTGCCGCCGAGACCGGCGATGGTCTTTTGGATCTTCTCGATCTGCCGCCGGATATCGGCGGCAAGCACGGGGTTCTTCCTGTGAACGAGTCCGTCCCTGGTGGCGACCAGATCCACGATGCCGGACGATCCGTCGCCGAGCAGCGCCAGGCGGAATCCGTCCAGCGTCGCCTGGAAGGCCTGCCGGGAGCTGTTGCTGCGCCAGGCATCGAGAAGCTCGGGCTTGGCGGGCCCCTCGAAGAAGCCGCTGGGGAGGCCGATCCCGTCCCGCAGCAGGGTTTCGGTGACGTTCAGGGCTCTGGCGAAAACGAGGCTCAGGGCGTCGCCCGGGACCAGGAACGGCTTGCCGTCGCCGGCGGAGACGAACTCATTCCCGAAACCCCGGTCCCATTCCCGTTTTGCCCGGCCGGTGAGATCCGCGATCTCGTCGGTCGCATCCCGCAGATGCGCGCAGCGACCGGCGGCCGTTGCCGCCGCGGCGTCCGCCGGGACGAAGAGCAGGTGCTCGACGGCGGCGTAGCCCCGCATGTCCGGGTTTTTCCGCAGGTGGCGCAGACCGGCCTCGCCGACAGCCGCATCGAGCACAACCCCGTGGACCGGCTTGCCCAACCGCCGTTCCAGTGTTCCGGCCGGACCGACCAGGAAAGGCGCGGACCGCCGCCAGGCCAGGTAGGCCTTTCTCCAGGCGTCCCGCGCCCCGGCAAGGCTGGCCGCGTCCCGTTTTTCGCACAGCTGCCGGGATGCGGCCGACAGTCTTTGCGCCGTATCCGCGACCTCGGTCAGGCTCGGCCGGACGGCATTGGTCGCAAGCGAGGCAAGCACGTCGGACTCGGTAAGCTTTGCGGCGGCGCTGCCGCCGGAGGCCATCAGGGCCCCGGTCAGTACAAGCGCAAACACCGGGAGAAGCGATTTAAAAGACAAACCGATCCGTTTCATTACAGTTTCTCCGGCACGAAGGGCGTCATCGTCAGAAGTCAGCGTAGGCCGCATTCACCGATTCCTTGATGGCGATGCACTCGATTTCCACCAGCCACTCCGGGCGGCAGACCGGCGCCAGCACCACTATTTTCGGGATGTTCCGGTAGTTGTTCTCCAGATATGCGTCTACCGTTTCGGTGTCGGCGGGATCTCTCAGGTAGACGATCATTTGCGCCACATCTTCCATCGTCGCGCCGGCATCCGCCAGTAATGCCGAAATATTGGTGAAGGTGCGCTCAATCTGCCTGCTTACGTCTTTGCGGTGAACGACCTCCCCTCTGTGGTCGATACTGGCGGTTCCGGAAATATAGATGTGTCTTCTGTCACCGAAATCAAGGCTGGTTCCCCTCTCGAACGTTACCCCGTATTCGTACGTGGGGTTCAAATACTCACGGGCTTCAAGAAACCTGATCTGGTCCCGTGAAACCCCGCCGACCGAATACGCGTCCATCAGCACATTGATGCCGGGGTGGGCATGCCTCCCTTCGATTCCGGTGCTGGCAATGAAATGCGTATCTTTGGTCATATTGAATTTCTCAAAAAAATTCTTCCTGGCCTCGACGACGCCCGGGTAATTCAAATCGATATCCCTGACGAACAGCCAGGTCCTTATGCAGTTGTCTTTGAGAGAATATCCTTTCTGCTTCAAGTTGTGGTTCAATCTTGCAAAGACGGCATTGGTCTGATCAGAAGATTTGGTCGAACCGTTATCGGTTACGAGCTGCGTGCTCCAGATATGCTCGTAATCCCCTCTTCTGAGTATCAGCTCACTGGATGATACCGGTTTTGCCTTGTACACTTCCCGGTTGCGGTCGTTAATGACATACGCCCAGACGGCGATTTTCCTGTTGCCCATGGGAGGTTGCTGCACTATTGAAACAGCGCACCCCTTAAATTCCGCTCTTGAATAACTTTCGACAGCGTTCAGAACTTCAGCATGGTTGGCATAATCGCTGACAAAATACCTGGTAAAGACAACAGAGCCGGCTGGTATGCTGTTTTCACGCAGATATCTTGCCAATGCCTGCAGGATATCTTCCAGTTGACCGTCAAAATGCTTCCGGCTGTCCGATGTTGCAAACAGGTGGATCTCGCCCACATTGTTTTTGCTGAAAGCGGAGACATCAATTTTTACGTTTTCCAGCACCGCATTAAAGTATTCCATCTCCAGATGGTCCCTCCTCAGATCCGATAGGCAGGTCATTTGCTTTTGAGGCTTTTCTACAACAGATCCTGTTTTGAACCCGGGGATTTTACGCCACGGATCGCCATAGAACAGCAATCCTCGCTGCAACATGCAGTTGCATCATAACCAAACATCCATTTGAAGAACGTGACTGCGGTCACATTTGAGAAAGAAAATCATTATCAATGTCAAAAAATTTTTCCGCCCATCTCTCTTCCCGCTCGATAGTACCCCCCCCCGAAAAGGTTGCGCGAACCCGGCAGGGCGCAGGCGGGTCAATGCCGAGGGACAGGAGAAGACGCTCGGGCTGCTTGGGGTTGCGGCCAAAACACCCGGCACCCCAAAATGCTTCGGGTCACTCAGGCCAGTAAACGATTTGGAAAGGATATTGAGCAAGACGGGAAGCTGAGGAAAATACTGAAGCAAATTAGGGAGGAGCAAGGTTTGTCAAATGTGTAGGTTTGCCTGTACGCAGTAACAGCGGTTTACTCTTGCGGGTTAAAGTCCCGTTCAGGGAGTTAACTGGTTTCCATCCGGAAAGTGTCGACAGGGGACGGGTCGGAACTTCCCCGAAGCCCCTCGTAATCGGTCGCCATCCCTCGCCTGGATCAAATACTCTACTGGCTTCAGGTGCTTTCCGGTGAGTCACCTGATTGCACTCAATCCGTACGAGAGGCCCCGTGAAAGTCCCGACTCGTCCCTCATAACATTTTCCAGGGTTTCCGGATGGAAACTAACTGGCTGTGGCCCACTCGGGTCAACGGAGACCAGCTTACTGATTGATAGATTCCATACAAATCCTGTATATTCACATTACCCGCTCCCGTAAATCCGGTCCGGATGACGACCGCATTCTTGACGCGGCCCTGGAAGCACAAGCCGATCGAATCGTCCCAGGCGACAAACATCTGCGGTGTCTGGAATTGTGGCATGGAATGCGGATTGTATCACCGGCTGAATTCATAGTGGAAATTGAATAGTTACGCTGTCTTCGCGACTTTTTTTATTACCTGAAAGTGAGACACAACATGCCAGTCAACGTCTACTTCTCCGACATGCGGGCCGGAACCAGTGAGAACCTGTTCGACAAGACAGGGAGGCTGCTGCATTCCTGCGGCCTGAAGGAGCGGGTCGTGCCGGGCGACCTGACCGCGGTGAAGCTGCACTTCGGCGAGCGGGGCAACCACTCATTCGTCCGGCCGGTGTTCATACGGAGGGTGGTGGAGGAGATAAAGGGGTGCGGGGGGAAGCCCTTCCTGACCGACTCATCGACCCTCTACCCCGGCTCCCGCAAGGAGGCGGTCTCGGCCCTGACCTGCGCCGTGGAGAACGGTTTCGCCTTTGCCGTGGTCGGAGCGCCGCTGATCATGTGCGACGGCCTGAGGGGGCATACGGCGGTGGAGGTCCCCATCGAGGGAGAATTGTTCCGCTCGGTCCCCATCGGGGCGGAGATCGCGGAGGCGGACGCGCTGGTGGTGGTGTCCCACTTCAAGTGCCACGAGCTGACCGGCTTCGGCGGAGCACTGAAAAACCTCGGCATGGGGTGCGCCAGCCGGAGCGGCAAGATGCAGCAGCATTCCACCGTGGCCCCCGAGGTGGCCGAGGAGGTGTGCAACGGCTGCGGCGTCTGTCTGGCGTCATGCGTCCACGGCGCCATTGCAGTTCTGGAGGGGAAGGCAACGATTGATCCGGAGCTGTGCGCCGGGTGCGGCCGCTGCGTCAGCGTCTGCCTGAACAAGGCGATCAAGGTGCAGTGGAACGAGTCGGCCCCCCTGGTGATGAGGAAGATGGCCGAATTCGCTTTGGGGGCGGTGCGGGGAAAGGAGGCAAAGGCCGTGTACCTGAATTTCATCACCCAGGTTTCGCCGGCCTGCGACTGCTACGGCCACGCCGACGCCCCCATCGTCAACGACATCGGCATCTGCGCCGCCACCGACCCGGTTGCCCTGGACCAGGCCTGCGCCGACCTGGTGAACGCGGCCCCCGGCAACCGGGACACGGCACTGAAAAGCGGCTTCGAGCCGGGAGGGGACAAGTTCCGTGGGGTGTCGCCGGACATCGACTGGGAGGTCCAACTGGAGCACGCGGAAAAGGTGGGGGTCGGGAGCAGAAGCTACCAACTGGTGCGGATCTGACGCGGTTACGACGTGGTAGGAGCAGACAACAGAAGCCCCGGCGGGACGAACCCGACGGGGCTTTGTTTATACCTTTCAGCAACTTCCGCATCCGCTGCGCGACACTTGAGATAAGCGGCCGGCCGTACCGGAACGGACGAAAAAAAAGCCCCCTGCGCCTTGCGGCCAGGGGGCGGTTCGTAATCGATTTGCATCTTATTCAGGAGCCTGCGGCGACCACGCTTGGATAGGGGAAACCGGAGGAGAAGAAAAGGGGTCGCATCGAGCGCCGCAGCCAAGCGTTCCGGTTCGGGATGGCCTTCGGTACGTCTATGTAAAGACCGCGGGGGTCCGTGGTTTCACATCCGACCTTACACTTCGTTGTATAGTGCTTGCACCATCTGGGCTTCCGCTGGGAAGACCCTGTACCAACCCGTTCTTGCCAAGCTCCAGGTAGAATCAGGTTACCTGATAACAGTCAGTTTGGCTTCTGCCACGTTTTCCGGATCGACTGCAATCCTGAACATGCCGGAGTTGCCGGCGTTGTCCTGATCGACGATGATAGCGTTGTCGAGGACGTTCATGACGTTTGCGCAATACCCGGTCTCGTACTTAACTACGTTGCCCTTTTTAAACGGAAGTGCCATTGTGATTCTTCTCCTTTCAATGTAAGTTCCCCAACGGGTTGGGTTCTTTTATCCAATCCGCCACTTCCCCGACCACCGGTTCGTGCGGGATGAATCCGCCTGGCTCGCACCTGCCCGTAAACGCGTAAGCAGGGATTCGAAAACGGCCGTTTTTTACTCTGACTAAATTGATTGCCGGCAGAGCCTTGCCCTGCAGCCGAAAACCGGACTGCCTTTCCTCTGAAAAATCACCGACAAACAGTTGCGGATTTTAGTTTATGTATACGTCGAATGTCAACACGAAAATTACTTGCGTTATTTCCGGGCCGACCCTGCACTGTCGCGCTTTTACGGCCACCCGCATCCGGACCTGGGAACAAAGTCCTTTCCCGGAAAGAAAAATGCCGTTTCCCGAGCGGAAAAACATATTGAAACTACGCTCTATCAGGGGTATTATCAGCCGTTACGTTCCGTGATCGCGCCTCGGCAACGGGCTTTTCGGGAGGATAAAAAGCAGGCTTCGCCGACACCCTCTCCGCCTCGGCGGCGGGGTAGCCATATTCAAGTATCGAAAACAGGAGGCATATGCACATGCAATTTCAGTTTTCCATCCCAAGCTCCGTGGCCTTTGCTCCGGGGAACGCCGCCACCGTCGGTCACCTCTTGCTCGGAATGGAGGTGAAGAAGGTTCTCTGCATCTATGACCAGGGGGTGAAAAAGACCGGTCTGATCGAGCCGGTCCTGGCATCGCTCAAGACCGCCAGGCTGGAGGTGCTGGAATGGGACGGAGTGTCCCCAAACCCCGCTGACGTGGTTATCGAGGAGGGTGCCCGACTGGCGCGGGAGGCCGAAATCGAGGCGATAGTAGCGGTGGGGGGAGGGAGCGTCATCGACGCGGGCAAGGCGATCTCCATTCTCATGACCAACGAGTCCCCCATTACCCAGTACGAGGGGATCAACATGGTGAAGAACTCCGGTATTCCGGTCGTGGCCATACCGACCACCGCCGGGACGGCCAGCGAGGTGACCTCCTTCACCGTGGTTGTGGACACCGTTGCCCGCAAGAAACTGGTGATCGGCGGCCAGAACGTGGGGGCGCGCTTCGCGCTCATGGATCCCGACCTGACCATGGCGGTACCCCCGGACCTGACCGCCTCAACCGGGATGGGAGCCCTGTCCCACGCCGTCGAGGCCTACCTCTCGGTGGCCGCATCGGTCCCCACCGACATCAACGCACTGAAGGCGGTGGAGATCATCAGCCGCAACCTTCCCAAGGCGGTGCGGAACGGCCAGGACAGGGAGGCCCGAAGCGCCATGCTCCTGGGGAGCATGCTGGCCGGGTTCGCCTACAACTCCGCGGTCCTGGGCCTGGCCCACTCGCTGTCGCACCCCCTCAACGTCCACTGTGGACTCCCCCATGGGATCGCCAACGCGGCCGTCCTCCCCTACGTCATGGAGTACAACGGCTCGGCCGTGCCGGAACGCATCCGGAACCTGGGCGCCGCCATGGGGCTCCAGGTGAACGGGCTTGCCCCGGAGGAAGCGGTCAAGGCGACCGTGGCGGCCATGAAGGAGCTCTCGAGAAGCGTCGGCATTCCTACCCTGAAGGACGCCGGGGTTTCCCGCGATGATTTCGATCAGGTGGCCGCGGACGCACTCATGGAGATCAGCACCATCTTCAACCCGCGCCATCCCAGCAAGGACGAGGTAATCGCCATCCTGGAAAAGGCTTACTGAGGCCGACCCGGGCGATAAGTCGGTTGACAAAACTCCGGAACAAGGCTGTCAAGGACATTCTCCGGATGTAGCGCGGCCTGGTGGCGCACTTGCTTCGAGATCCGATCAATTCTGCTCAATTTAAAGCCTAACCATCTGTTCTGGTTAGGCTTTTTCCTTTTCAGGCCCACATTTCCGATTCACCGGTCCGCTTCCGTTACCCTAGCTCTGACACCCACCCGTAACTCTCTGAAAAATCGGTAATTCGCACTTGGGATACTCGTAGCTGGGAAGTATTCCCATTCAAGCGACTTGTACCCGTGGAATCATCCTCAGATTATCAACAAATCTTGTGAGCAAACAATTGCTAAATGATAGTTGTAGTGAATGAAATTTGACCAACATAACAAAAAGGGCCAGGTCTCTCAACCTGGCCCTCGCTTAGTCTCTTGCCTGACGACCATTATCACGTTTCAGGATGGGGGCAACATGCATGTGCTCGATTCTTTCAGAGCTATGTCACCATTTACCAAGCGGCCGTCAACAACCTGACCCATGAACCCGCGATCTCCCATGTAGGAGACCACTTTTACCGCACCCACCTCTGTCTTCTTGGTTAAACCCAGGACATTAGTCTCCTTGAAGACCGGTATCGTTTCACCGTCACAGATAACCTGCCTTACGCCTTCCGTACCGTTATACAAAAATGGTGCCTTGTCACCAATGTACAGTACGCTCCCTGATTTTACATCCAGCGTACTCTTGACCGGGGAATCAGTGGCTGCGCCCGCGAACGTCCCTGCCACCAAAAACGCCGCGGCCACGCCAATAAGATATCTCGCTATTTTTAGCATGATGGACTCCTCTTCTTTTACTCGTTAATCAGACGCTGTATCATAAAGACGCGATGATCCTTTCGCACTCTTTACGGTTGCGATCAATTTTCAACCATCCTCAAATACCTCAAGATGATTTCCCAAATACCGGGGAAACTCATAATGGGCTAATTTTACCCACTTTCATGCCCATTTTAGTAAATACGATAACCGTATAACCTGCCAATAAAGCAATTATCAGAATGAAGCAGAGCATCTCATGTTTCCACTATATGCAGTTATATATATACTGCATTAAATATATTTCGTCAAGCTTTCATCCCTTGTTCCCTGGGTAGTTGGTGTACTGCCCTCCTTCACTGAAATTAACCTTAGATGTCCAAATACCGTTCCTTTCATCCATCCTTCCACTTCTGCTGGTGAATTTTCCAGAAATCACCCCTATCGCGAAAACCATTACTGCCGCCAGGGGATTGCGGGCAAATTTTCATATTGACATAACTATCCAAAATCGATATATATTTAACCTTTCGGGATGTAGCGCAGCCTGGTAGCGCACTTGCTTCGGGAGCAAGGGGCCGCTGGTTCGAATCCAGTCATCCCGACCATTCGCCAAACAACGAAAAAGCCCAATCGGAAAGATTGGGCTTTTTCGTTTCGCACTTCTGAAACGGTTAAGCCGGGCTTGCCGGGTCGGCACACTCCAGGATCGTCTCCAGGTTGTCCAGCAGGTATTGCTTGCCCTTGTCGTTGAACAGGATCATCTCGTACTCGTTGCCGTTGTAGTTCCTTGTTTCCATTTCTATGCCGTACTCATGGGAGTTGACGCCCGGCAGGGTACGCTTTCTGCCGTCGGACATGACCTCCTCCGACAGCACCCCTATCCTCTTCAGTCGCTTGTTCAACTCCATGCCGGACACCTTCCTGCTTTTGTTCAGGTCGATGACCCGGTTGACGCATTTGGCGAACTCGTTGATCCCTATCCTCCCCTGGGGAAGTTGTATCATCTGCTTCTCGTCGGCGGTAATGACAAAACCCTCCAGCTTGCCGGGGGTGACCCTCAACTGACCGTCGATGGCCCTGTTCAGGACCTCCTGGATAAAATAGAGGCAGCGGATCACCCTCGGATCGTGCAGAAAACTCTCCTCCTCCAGCTGCTCCCCGGTCAACGGGTTGATGCCGTTGGCCATCTTGCGCAGTATTTCGTTAGCCTTGACCAGCTTTTCCTTTTCCTGGACCATCGTCTCCCCCCTTCTGTAACTTAACAACAGCTAACGAAATTTACTTTAAGTTTCGGCAACAGTCAAGCAAAAGCGCAAATTGGAGGGCGCATCAAAACATGATCTTACATGGTTTTCCATGACATCCTCCCTGGGTTTCCCTGCCCCTGTCGCGGGCGGACGGCAACCCGTAACAGAGCGGACAATGGGTGGGAAACTTGATCCCGGGGGAGCAATTTCTCCGACACCCGACCTTTACATCCCCCCCGCCGTTGTGATAGCCTTCACGAAAAAAATCAGGTCCCGTACCGAGGCGCCCACAGGCTCTGGTATGGAACCACAGGAGACACCATGAAGAGAAAAGCCCTCGCCCTCCTCTCCGGAGGACTCGACTCCACCCTTGCGGTCAAGGTCATGCTGGAACAGGGGATCGACGTCGAAGCCCTCAATTTCACCTCTCCCTTCTGCACCTGCACCGGAAAGAACGCCGGGTGCAAGTCCGAAGCCCTCCGGGTGGCGGAGGAGTTGAACATCCCCATCAAGGTCATGAACAAGGGTCCGGAGTACCTGGAGATCGTCAGGAAACCGAAGCACGGTTACGGCAGCGGCATGAACCCGTGCATCGACTGCCGCATCTTCCTGCTGCGCAAGGCCGGGGAATACCTGGCCGAGAGCGGCGCCGACTTCGTCATCACCGGTGAGGTGCTGGGACAGCGCCCCATGAGCCAGCGGCGGGACGCCATGCGCCTCATCGAGCGGGAGAGCGGCCTCGAGGGGCTGCTTTTGCGCCCCCTGTCGGCCAAGCACTTCCCCCCCACCGTGCCGGAACAGGAGGGGTGGGTGGACAGGGAACGGCTGCTGGCCATTTCCGGTCGATCCCGCAAGGAGCAGATGCGGCTGGCCGACGAGCTGGACGTGAAGAACTACCCCTGCCCGGCCGGCGGCTGCCTGCTGACCGAGCCCTCCTTCATCTCCAAGATCCGGGACGTGTTCGATCACTCGGAACGGCCGGATCCTCGGGAGTTCCGCCTGCTGAAGCTGGGCCGCCACTTCCGGGTCGGACCCCGGACCAAGGTGATAATCGGCCGCAACGAAGCTGAAAACCAGACCCTGGAAAAGGTCGCCCTCCCCGGAGAAGCGTTGTTGCGCTGGATGGAGGGGAGCAGTCCCCTGGGAGTCGTCAGCGGGACCGTAACCACCGAGCTGCTGGAAAAGGCCGCCGCCATCCTGCTCCGTTACACCAAGGCGACACCCGGCGCCACGTGCATGGTCAAGGTGGTCGCGGACGGCGCGGAAAGCCGCATTCCGGTGGCTAACACATATGACGAGGCGCGAATCGAGGAATTCCGGGTCTGATCAAAACCCGTCATCCGGAGGAATTCATGAAAGAGCTGGACCGGCTGCTGGAGGTGATCGAGGAGATCGCCGCCGGAAGGTACTCCAACGACGTGATGGAACTGACCATGCCGGAGGTGCCGGAGCCGGTGCGCTCCATCGCAGAGGCAATGGGTCTCATGATGGTAAAGGTGGAGGCGCGTGAATACCGCCTGGAGATGCTGATCCGAGAGCTTCAGGAGCTCAATGAAAGGATTCGACTGAACGCCATCGACACGGTGTCGGCCATGGCCAACGCCCTGGCGGCCCGGGACACCTATACCGAAGGGCACGCGGACCGGGTGGGGAGGATTGCCGGCCTGATCGCAGCAGAGTTGGGCATGCCCGAGTCGGAGATCGAGCTGGTGCGGCTGGCGGGCCGGCTGCACGATATCGGCAAGATCGGCTTTTCCGACCGGCTGTTCCTCCCCCACGAGGGTAAGAATTCGGAGGAGGTGATTCGGGAGATAACCCGGCACCCGACCACCGGCGCCGAGATCCTGAAGGACCTGGACTTTCTCGGCCCTGCACTGAGCTATATCCACTGCCACCACGAGCGGCCGGACGGTCGCGGTTATCCCCGGCACCTCAAGGCCGGCGACATCCCCCTGGGAGCCCGGGTCGTGGCCGTGGCCGACGCGTTCGATGCCATGACCACCGACCGTCCCTACCAGCAGGCCAGGTCCCCCGAAACGGTCCTGGCAATACTGAAGGAGGGTGCGGGAAGCAAATGGGACCCCGACTGCGTCGCCGCCTTCGAACTGGTGCTGCCGAAGCTCCTGCCGGACAGCCCGGCCCGGCGGGACAAACCGGCCGGCCTCCCGGCCTGACCTGCCCCGGGCCTCCCCTTCCCGGCTGATTCTCGACGCCCATGGCGGAGGCCGCACCTTCCCAAGGAGCCGTTACGATGATGAAACAAGTCCTCAGAGCGTTCCTGTGTATTATTGCGCTCTTCCCTCTCCTTCCGGCAAACGGAACCTGCGCTCGGGCGGGCGGCGCGCCGCCCGCCGCATCAAGCCGGCAGGAACCTGCCGATCCTTCCCTCACCGCCGACGTGGCCGCGGTGCTGCATCGCCCCACAGAGATTTCCCTCTCCGACCTCACCCCGGCGACCCGGACCATCCGGGTGCTGGTCCACTACGGCAGGACCGAGTTTTTCGTCGCCAACGGCCGCCCGTTCGGCGTGGAGTACGAGGCATTCTCGGAATACGAGAAATACCTCAACAGGAACAGGCCGCGCCACTCGCAGAAGATCAGCGTGGTCTTCATCCCGGTCCGCTTCGAGGAGCTGCTTCCCTTGCTGCGGCAGGGAAAGGGGGACATCGCGGCGGGACTGCTGACCGTGACGGACGAAAGAAAGAAGGAGGCGGCCTTCACCACCCCCTACGTCACCGAGGTTGAGGAGGTGCTGGTGGCGTACAAGGGCGCCCGGCAGCCCGCCGGCCTGGAGGAGCTGTCCGGAAAAAGCGTCCACGTCCTGCGCGGGAGCAGCTTCACCGACCACCTGCTGGCCCTCAACCATCGGCTGAGGAAGGCGGGCCGGCCGCCGGTGAACATGGTGGAGATGCCGGTCAGCGCCAATGCCGACGACATCCTGGAGATGGTGAACGCCGGCATTTTCGAATACACCGTAACGGACGACTTCACCGCCGAACTCTGGGCCAGGGTCCTCCCCGACATCAGGATTGTGGAAGGGGTCACCCTTCACCCCGGGGGTACCATCGCCTGGGCGGTGCGGCCTGGCAACCCGGCCCTGCTGGCCAGCCTGAACGGTTTCGTCGACTACATCCACCAGCACCTGAAAAGCAAGGCACACGCGGTCTGGAACGAATATTTCCGCGACACCACGCTGATCCGGAATCCGCTGGACCTGGAGTCGTCGGCGCGTTTCAGGGAGCTGAGCCCCCATTTCAAGGAGGCGGGCGGGCGCAACAAGCTGGACTGGCTGCTGATGATGGCCCAGGGGTACCAGGAATCGCAACTGGACCAGCGCAAGAGGAGCCCACGCGGCGCCATCGGCATCATGCAGCTCCTCCCCGGAACGGCGCGGGATATCGGATACCGCAATATCACCAACACCCGGAACAACATCGCTGCCGGGGTCGCCTACCTGGATTTCCTCCGCCGGCAGTATTTCGACGACCCGGCAATCCCGCCGGATGCACGGGTCGATTTCGCCCTGGCCGCCTACAACGCCGGGCCCGGCCGCATCCAGGCCCTCCGGAAGGAGGCGGAACAGCGGGGGCTCGACCCGAACCTCTGGTTCCGCAACGTGGAACGGGTGGCCCTGGACAGGATCGGCGAGGAAACCGTTAGATACGTTTCCAACATCAACAAGTACTACATCGCCTACCGCATGTCCCACCACCTGGACGAGGACAAGTCGAAGCCCCCGGCAGCTCCTACGGATTTTCTCCCACCCCTAAAAGCCCGAGAAACTCCATGACCAGCATGTAGGTGAGCCCCCAGAGGACCGGCTCCCCCGGATGGGGGAGCGAAATCCCCTGGCTGACCATGGTGCGGCCGTCGAAGCGGACCTCCTTCAACCCGTGCCGCACCGGGTCCGTAAGGGCCTCCAGCGGCACCCAGAAGGCCTCCTGCACCTCGTCGTCCATCAGGCGGAACGGACCAGCCCCGGTCGTCAGGTACACGAAGCACGAAACGTGGACCGGGATGCGCGTCCCGGCTATGTCCGACAGGCGGCCCAGGAACCGTGCGGTCCGCAGGTCGAGGCCGGTCTCTTCCAGGGTTTCCCGTTCGGCGGTCAGGCGCGGGTCGCCTTCGCCGTTTTCCACCTTGCCGCCCGGAAAGGAGATGTTGCCCGACCAAGGGTCGTTCTCATTCACGGCCCGCTTGATGAACAGCAGGCGGGGTCCGGACGGCGCATCAACTATGATGAGGGCCAC
>JARKPN010000033.1 GCA_029975275.1 Geobacteraceae bacterium
GGCGGCCATGAAGAAAGCATTCGCGCCGAAGCTGTACAAGGTGCTTCCCGCCGTCAAGGTCGCCCGCTACCTGCAGATCGAGAACAAGATCCGTGCAGCGGTGAAGTACGAGATCGCTTCGGCGGTTCCTCTGGCGAAATAGGGGGAGCATGCCTCACCGGCCGCCTCCACCCGGCCCACAACCAATTAGTTACCATCAGGAAATTTGGGGAAGGTGTTATGAGGGACGGGTCGGGGCTTTCACGGAGCCTCTCGTACGGCTTCAGTGCAACCAGGTGACTTACGGGAAAGTGCCTGAATCCGGCAGGGTATTAGATCCGGGCGAAGGATGGCGACCGATTACGAGGGGCTTCGGGGGAGTTCCGCCCCGTCCCCTGTCGACGCTTTCGGATGGACGCCAATGAAGGGCGAGTGCCGAGCAACAGGCCCACCCTCCCGGCCCGGCAGGGAGGGTGGGCCTTACGGTTTCCGTTACTGTTGGTTCCTTTCCCTTGCCAGGAGCGCCACGTCCTCCACGTGCGGGGTCTGGGGGAACATGTCCACCGGCCGGACCCGCGTGGTCCGGTAGCCGAGCCCGGCCAGGATGTCCAGGTCACGGGCCAGGGTCTGCGGGGAGCAGGAGACGTAGATCACCCGCGCCGGGTCCAGGTCCGCGACGCTCCGCAGCACCCTCTCGTCGCATCCCTTGCGGGGCGGATTCAACACCAGCAGATCGACCCTGGTGCCCTCGTCCCTCAGGGCCTCCAGGAGCTCGGTTGCATCGCCCGCTTCGAAGCGGCAGTTCCTGATCCCGTTCAGCCGGGCATTGCGCCCGGCGTCCGTAACCGCGTCCTCGACCGACTCGAAGCCGATGACTTCCTTGGCCGCGCCGGCCAGGAACAGCGAGATGCCGCCCACCCCGCAGTAGACGTCCACCACGGTCTCTTTCCCGGTCACTCCGCTCCATTCCCGCACCGTTTCGTAGATGGCCAGGGCCCCCTCGTTGTTCACCTGGAAGAAGGATCGGGGTGAAATCGAGAAGCGG
>JARKPN010000045.1 GCA_029975275.1 Geobacteraceae bacterium
CGGTTCAACAAGGTGGAGTGGAAGTCCTGGTCCACCAATTTCGGCATCGCCTATAATTTCTGAGAAGGAGCGTCATGGAAAAGAGAAAATCGAAAACGGCCTGGGAGCAGCCCGGAGAAGTGCTCGCCCCCGTCTTTGCGCAGCTCGGCAGCGTCATCCTCGGTAAAGCGGAGCAGATAAAGCTGGCACTCACCTGCCTGCTGGCCCGCGGCCACCTGCTGATCGAGGATGTGCCGGGGCTCGGCAAGACCGTCCTGGCCCATGCCCTGGGCCATACCCTGGGGCTGGAGTATCAGCGGGTGCAGTTCACCAGCGATCTGCTCCCCGGAGACGTCATCGGTTGTTCCGTCTACGACCGCAACCAGGGAGCTTTTCACTTTACCCCGGGGCCGGTCTTCACCCAGCTTCTGCTGGCCGACGAGATCAACCGCGCAACCCCCAAATGCCAGAGCGCCCTGCTGGAGGCCATGGAGGAGCGCCAGGTCAGCGCGGACGGGAAGACGAGGGAGTTGCCGCAGCCGTTTTACGTGATCGCCACCCAGAACCCGATGGAACAGGTGGGCACCTATCCGCTCCCCGAGTCGCAACTCGACCGTTTCCTGCTGCGGATTTCCATGGGCTATCCCGACCGTGAGGCGGAGCTCGACATCCTCCGGGGGGAAGACCGCAGAAAGATGCTGGAGAGCCTTGAGCCACTGGTCAGTCCGCCTCACCTGCTCGCCCTGCAGGAGAAGGTGCAGGAGGTGAAGGTCTCGGATGCCGTGCTGGACTACCTGTACCGCCTGCTCGACTTCACCCGGACCTCGGAGCTGTTCCAGACCGGCCTTTCCACCCGGGCGGGATTGGGGCTGCTGCGGGCGGCCCAGGCCTGGGCCCTGCTCCATGACGAAGACAAACTGTTGCCGGGCGATATCCAGAGGGTCTTGCCGGCCGTCGCGGGACACCGGCTGGTGCCGGTGGCGGGGAGGATGTCTTCCGCCCGGATCGGCGAGGAGATCATTGCCAATGTGGCTGTGGATTAGGGGGATGGGTTTGCGCCAACGTATTGCCGATTTACTGAAAAAACCGGTTTCCCTGCAAGCGTTCAGACCGGGCACCGGGAGGGTCAGGACGCGTCTGACCCCTTCGGGATGGGGGTTCGTGGGCCTCATCCTGTGCGGGTTCCTGATGGCGGTGAACTTCAGCAACAACCTGATCTTCGCCATGACGGCCCTGCTGGTCTCCATCGCGCTGGTGGGGTGGTATCACACCCGGGTCAACCTGAGCGGCCTGGCCTTTGCCGATTGGCGGGCCGCTCCGGTCTTTGCCGGCCAGAAGGCGATCTGGCGGTTGACCGTGGAAAACAGGAGACAGCACGGCCGCCACGGCCTGCGGGCGGTTTCCGCGGAAGCGGCCGGGGCCGGGGAGAGGCATCTCGCCGGCGGGGA
The DNA here is from genome assembly GCA_029975275.1 of Geobacteraceae bacterium. Taxonomy (GTDB): domain Bacteria; phylum Desulfobacterota; class Desulfuromonadia; order Geobacterales; family Geobacteraceae; genus RPRC01. The sequence continues at coordinate 1,428 of JARKPN010000045.1, forward strand.
ACAGGGGGAGATGACCTTGCAGCGTCAGGCCGTTGCCCGCGGGCTGATCAAGCCGGCCCTGGCCCATGTGGGGAGCTGTTTCCCCCTGGGAATATTCGAGGCACGCCTGGTCACACGAGGCTTGCCCGAGTGCCTGGTCTATCCCAGACCCGAAGGCCCGCAGCCCATCCCCGACCAGGCTGCGGGCCGGCAGGCGCACCTGCTGAGCGAGTCCGGGACCTATACCGACATGCGCCGCTATACGCCGGGCGATCCGCTCTCCCGCGTCTCCTGGAAAGCCTTTGCCCGGTTCGACGAGCTGTATACCAAGGAATTCGACGGCGCCCAGGGGCGGCCGGCGCTCTGGCTGCGATGGGACGACGTGCGTGCGTGCGGGGTGGAGCAGAAGCTGTCGCAGTTGTGCCGATGGGTGCTCGATGCGCACGGCCGGAACCGGGAATACGGTCTGGAACTGCCGGGAACCAAGATCGACCCGGCCGGTGAGGAAACCCACCTGCGCCGTTGCCTGCAGGCCCTTGCCCTCTACGGAGAAACGGAGCAAAAGGCATGAGCGGATACCACCATTGGGTCCTGCTGACCCTTGTCATGGCCGCTTTCCCGAGCCTGCTGCGCCTCCCGCCGTGGGTGGCCGGGATCGCGCTTGCCGGCGGCGTCCTGCACTATGCGGGACCCTGGCGAAAAGGCTGGTACGGCCGGGCCGCGGGCGCCCTGCTGCTCGCAGCCACGGCGGTGGCCATCTGGTTCAGCTTTGAAAGCTGGTTCAGCGGTGACGCCGTGCTCAGTTTTTTCATCGTCGTGGTCTTTCTCAAATGGGGGGAGGCGCAGACCCGGCGGGACTATCTGTTGCTGATCTTTGCCGCCGTGATCCTCGCCGCGGTCGGGACCCTCTATTGGGAAAACCTGCTGAACCTGCTGCACATGCTGGCGGTCGTCTTCCTGCTCACGGCCAGCCTGGTGGCGATCCACATCGATGATCGCCGTTCGAACGTTTTCTTCCTCATCCGGCGCTCCGGATTGCTGTTCGGCCTAGGCCTCCCGCTGATGCTCCTCCTTTTTCTCACGTTCCCGCGCATTCCCGGACCTCTCTGGGACCTCGGCCTCGCCTTCGGCCTGCCGGTCAAGGCGATGATGGACCGGGGCGCAGGGGAGTTCGGCAAGGTGAAATCCCTGCAGCCGGGCGGGATTCACCGGGCGAGCCAGGAGAAGGAAAGCGTTCTGGTCGCCGAATTCGAGGGAGCGGTACCGTCAAAGAGCCGCCTGTACTGGCGCGGACCGGTGTTCTGGGATTATGACGGGGAGAGCTGGAAGCTCCCCGACGGCTGGGATAACCGGACCAACCTGCGGAGGCGGGCCATCCGCACCAAAACACGGCTCGATCGGGAACTGCATTTCCGCAAAGACCCGGTGCGCTACACCCTGCGGGTCATGCCCAACGGCGGCCGCTGGCTCTACGGCCTCGACGTCCCGGCGGCGCCGGCGCCCGAAGCCTTCATCTCCGACGAATACCAGTTGCTGAGCATCCGCCAGATCGATGATCAGGAGCCGAAGTTCGAGATGCTCTCCTATCTCGAATATGCGGCCGGGGTGGAGCTCACCCCTGAGCAGCGGGCCAGGGGCCTCTCCTGGCCGGAGAACACCAACCCACGGCTGCGCGCGCTGGGACGGGAGCTGGCGCAACGGCACCGGAACGCGGACGACATCCTGCACCAGGCGCTCAGTCTCCTGGCGGACGGCACGTACCGGTTCGATAGCGGCTACATCGTTCCGCCGGGCAAGGATAGCCTGGACCGCTTCTTCTTCGATGAAAAAAAAGGCGGAGCCGAGTATCTCGCCGGCAGCTTCGTGATGCTGATGCGGGCGGCGGGCGTCCCGGCCCGGATGGTCAGCGGCTACCGTGGCGGAACCATCATTGCGCTGACCAATTTCGTGATCGTCAAGCGCGCCGACGCCCATGCCTGGGTCGAGGTCTGGCAGGACGGCAAAGGCTGGAGCCGAGTGGAGCCCAAGGACATCGTCCTGCCGCTGGAGGTGAAAAACCCGGAGCAGCAGGCCGACAAGAACAAAGAGTCCGCTGTCAAGATGGAGGTGAAAAAGACGGCGGAGGCGCCGCCGGTCAAGGGACCGGACAAAACCGATAAAGCCGGGAAACCGGCACCGGTCAAACGGGAGGAGGGGTGGAAGCTTCCGAGCATATCTTCCCTCCTCGGCGGCTTGCAGAAGTGGGTCATCCGTTACGACCCCGACCGCCAGATGGAGGTCCTGAAAGGTGTGGGCCTCAAGGAAGGCAACTGGCTCGATCTCCTGATCGGCGGGGCCGCCGGGGTCCTGTCCCTGCTCGGCATCTACCTCTCCGCGGCATGGTGGCGCGGCCGCAGGCGGGTGGACCGGGTCGCGGAGACCTGGCTCAGGTTCTGCCGCCGGCTGGAAAGGCTCGGACTGAAGAAGACGGGGCAGGAGTGCCCGCGCGACTACCTCCTTCGCGTGAGCCGCGAGCAACCCGAGCTGGCTGCCGCGGCGGAGGACATCATCGTCCGTTACATCGATATCCGCTACGGGGAAGACGGTTCCACCGAGGCGGCAGCGCTCTTCAGGCGCCAGGTTCAACGCTTTATTTCCATGACATAGGAGTGTTTTGTCTGCTTCCCCCCTCCCAACCTTCCCCTAGCGGGGGAGGGTCAGGGAGGGGGGAACGGAATCCGACAAAGTAGAAACAGGACTGAAAAATGAAAACCAATCTACTGATTATCTTACTTTTGTTTCTCGTTGCCCCGGCCGCGGTTCACGCCGCTCAGGGGGTGACCGAGGATTACGGACCCGTTGTCGCCGACATCGTCACGCGGGGGGACGCGGCCATCGCGGGCTACTCGCCCGCGACCTCGGTGCTGACCGGCAACGAGTTTTCACGGATCTACTTCGACGTCTTCGAGGGGAGCGGGATGGAATTCACCCTCAGGCTGAAAGACAACTCGTTCATGCTGCGGATCGAATCCGGCTTCAGCCTGTTGATCAGCCAGGCCATGCGCGGGGAGCCGAAACCGGTCCTGGAAAGGTCGTGGGCGACCCTGAAAAAGGATCTCGATTACGCCGTGGAGCACTATTCCAGCGGCGAACAGAGTTTCTGGGGCAGGGTGATGCAGTCCTTTGTCATCCTCTTCCGGGAAGGTGTCGAGGCCATGCTCGTGGTAGCCGCACTGGTGGCCTACCTTCGCCGCTCGGGATACGCCGACAAGGTCAAGGTCATCTGGCACGGGGTTGCATGGGCACTGGCGGCCAGCGTCGCCGCCGCCTGGGTGCTCGGTGCCGTGGTCAAGGCGAGCGGGGCCAACCAGGAGGCCATGGAGGGGGTAACCATGCTCGTTGCCGCAGGGGTCCTCCTTTATGTCAGTTACTGGCTGACCGCAAAAAGGGATGCCGATCGATGGCAGGCATTCATCAAGGGGAAAATGGACCGGGCCATGGGCAAGGGGAGCCTGTTTTCCCTTGGCCTGGTCGCCTTTCTCGCCGTTTTCAGGGAGGGAGCGGAAACGATCCTTTTCTACCAGGCCCTCATAGGCGGGTTCCCGGGCCGGCTCGATGCCATCTGGGTCGGCATGGCGCTGGCCGCCGCCGCCCTCGTCCTTGTCTACCTGCTGGTGAAAATCGCCTCTATCCGCCTGCCGCTCGGGCTCTTCTTCGGCGGGACGGCGGTGCTGCTGTTTGTCATGGCCTTTGTTTTCACCGGTCAGGGAATCCTCGAACTGCAGGTCAGCAGTCTTGTCCGGACGACCCGGCTCGAGGGGTGGCCGATGGTGAGCTGGCTGGGGATTTTCCCCACCCGGGAAACGGTTATCGGTCAGGCGGCTGTCCTGTCTCTGTTGCCGCTCGGTGGGCTGTGGATGTACGGGAGAAAGAAAAGGATAAGAGGGGGCCGGGGTGAGTTACGAGAGGGGGCCGGGGTGAGTTGAAAACCGGTGATGAATTGATTGCACGAAAACCAACTGTAAGGAAAGGAGTTGGATGTGAAACGGACCCTTGTCCGCTGGACCAGCCTGATTGTCCTCACCGCTTCGGTCGGCGTCGGAGCCGTTGCGCTTGTCCGCAATGCGAGCGTCAAGAAGTTCTTTGTCGAGAGAAAGCTGGATCGGGTGCTTGAAGATTACACCGACAAGGTGGCTTTAAAGACGATTGCCCTTGCCGTCCAGGAGATCAGGGCGCTGGAGAAGGCGGCCGTCAAGCTTCAGGCCGAGCCCACCGACGGGAACCTGGCCGCGGCGGCGGATGCGTGGCGTACCGCCCGCGCCCAATGGAAGAAAGCCTCCACCATCATGTTCGGACCTGCGGCGTATTACAATTTCGACAAGCAACTGGCGACCTTCCCTCTGGACCGGCCGCTGGTCGAACACGTGCTGGGCGAGATAGAGACCGGCAGAATGAAAGTGGACGAGCGCTATCTTCGCGAGGAGTTGCAGTCCTCGCAGAGAGGGTTTCTGGCCGCCGAGTACCTGCTCTTCAGGGACGGGAAGCCGCGCAAGGCAAAGGATGTCAGCCCTGCCGAATTGAGCTACCTGGTTGCCGTCGCCAGGGCGATGACCGTGGAGAGTGCGGACTTCGAAGCGTCCTGGGTCGGTTCGGCGAAGCTGCCGGCCCACAAGGCGGCCCTGCTCAAGGCTGCCGGAACGCAGACCAGAGGCTCCTACGCGGATGAGCTCAAACATCCGGGAACCCCCGACAGCCGCTACATGTCCCACTCCGTGGTGCTCCAGGAGATCTTCCAGGACCTTTTCAGTGTCACTGAGGAACTGTGCCCCGCCATTGTCGAGGTGCTGGGCTCCGCCGATCCCCGCGACAGCGAAACCTGGTACAGCAACAATGGACCCGCCGATCTCATGAGCACTCTGCAGAGCGTGGAGAACGGCTATCTGGGCGGCGTCGAGGGCGCGCGCGGGTATTCGGTTTCCGATCTGATGGCGGCCCAGGACGAGGTGCTCGATCAACGGATAAAAATTGCCCTGGCCGACACGGCTTACAGAATCGCCGAGGTCGGCGACCCCTATGGCGAGAGCCGGGAAGACAGGGATCTGCTGGTCAGAAGGGCCGAGGCAGCGTGCCAGAAACTGGCGGCCAGACTGTCGGTCGCGGCGCTGCTGGTGACCATGGATCCCAGCACCAAGCCCTATGCCGCCTACGGAAGATAAAAGCCGGAAGTACTATGATTACTTTGTCAGATTAGCTCGTGAGAGAGTTTGCCCCTCTGCTTCCCCCCTCCCTGACCCTCCCCCAGCGGGGGAGGGTCAGGGAGGGGGAAACGGAATGTGACAAAGTAGAACTATTGATGAAAGGAAGAGAACCATGAACACAATAAGCAGGTTGCGCCGGAAAAAGGCCTTGTGTTTATTCCTGGTGATCATTGCCGTGACCGCCGGCCTTTATTCCAGGCTTCTTGCCCACATCTCGGTGGGGGGGCCGCCGCCGGGCCTGTCGGAAGAATACCTCACAGGGGGGCGCGCGGGGACGGTCTTCAACACCACCTCCCGTTGCCTGGAATTTCCCGCCCCGGCGGTCACCGCGAACCCCAAGCTGGCCCAGCAGTTCGCCGACGGGGAGGCCATTTTCGAGGCTGATTTCGTCACCGACCCCGATGCTCCCAACGGCGGCCTGGGGCCGCTCTATATCAGCACCTCCTGCATGAACTGCCATCCCAACTACGGCCGGGCACGCCGAGTCGACAAGTATTCCACCCAGTTCGGCAACGGCTACACCGTCCTTGTCCATACGCCGGACGGCAAGATCGTGGACGGCTATCTGTTCATGCTGCAGACCAAGGCGGTTCCTCCCTACAAGCCGCTGGCCAGGGGGGTGGAGATCACCTGGAACAATTTCGTCGACCAGCACGGCAACAAGTATCCGGACGGGACTCCCTACAACCGGGGCAAGCCCACGGAAGGCACCCTGATCTACCCCACGGCCGATATTGTCGAGCCGCTGCTTCCCTTGCCGGCCGACTACAAGGTCAGCCTCGAGGCCACCATCGGCCTCTACGGCACCGGCCTTCTCGATGCGATCCGCGACGAGGACATCATCGCCGAGTACGAGCGCCAGCAGGCCACGCCCGGCCCGATCAAGGGACAGCCCGGCAAATGGATCGTCGAGCCTTACGACGGCAAGAAGCACCTCGGCAAGTTCACCTGGCACAACACCCGGGCGACCCTCCAGAACGGTCCGGGCTACAACGGCATATGGAACGTCGTCAATGTCACCCGCAAGGATCGGCCGAAACTGTTCGCCACCCGGCAATGGATCGACAAACAGGCGGAGCTCGGGCTGGATATCACCCCGCTCGTTGGTCCTCAGCCCTTCGAGTTGACCCAGGAGGATCTCGACAACCTCATGGTCTGGTCCCGCGGCCTCGCCGTGCCTGCCGCGCGCAATCTCGATTCGCCGGAGGTCCTGCGCGGCAGGGAGCTCTTCCGCGACATCGGTTGCGCGGATTGCCACAAGCCGAGCTGGGTCACGGGCGATTACCCGTATATTCCCGGCTATGCAAAACAGAAGATCTGGCCGTATACGGACATGCTGGAGCATGACATGGGCGAGCAGAACCGTGGCGTGAGCAGGACCTTTCGGACTCCGCCGCTCTGGGCGCGTGGGCTGATGCACAACGCCGTCGATCACACCGACATGTGGCATGACCTGCGCGCCCGGGACTTCGAGGAGGCCATTCTCTGGCATTTCGGCGAGGCCGACGATTCCCGCGAGGCGTTTCGCTATCTGTCCGCTGCCGAGCGGAAGGCACTTATCAGTTTTCTGGAGGCGATCTGAGATCCCTGCAAGGTAACCATCGTGACCCGTGTCACGGGCGGCATCATGTGATCAGATCCGGAGAGGGCAGTTCAAATGAAGAGTCAAAGGGTGGTCTGCGGTGCGCTCCTTGCCGTTCTCCTCGGCATGGCGCCGGCCGCTGCCGACATCTACATGTATGAAGACAGCGAAGGGGTGCTCCATTTCTTCACCGATACCCCGACCGACCGCCGCAAGGTGTTCACGCGCGACAACAAGAAGGACCGGAAGGCGCGTACCGCCTTCCGGCTTTCCGGCAACGCCCGGGACCCGAAGGAGTTCGAGCCGATCATCGACTCGTATGCCGCGGAGTACGGGGTGGACAAGTCGCTGGTCAAGGCGATGATCCTGGTTGAATCGGGGTACGATCCCAACGCTGTCTCCCCGAAGGGGGCCGTCGGCCTGATGCAGCTCATGCCAGGGACCGCCCAGGGGCTCAGGGTCGCCAACTCGTTCGATCCCGCCGAGAATATCCGTGGCGGGGTCCGTTATCTCCGATTCCTGCTGGACACCTTCAAGGGGAACGTCCGGCTTGCGCTGGCCGCGTACAACGCGGGTCTCTCCACGGTGACCAGGTACGGCGGCATCCCTCCCTACGAGGAAACCCGCAACTATGTCGCCAAGGTCATGGATTACCGGAGGTACTATGGCAGCGACTGAGAATTGTTTTATGCTGCCCGGCCATGTTTTGCAGACGCATATTCGTTCAATCGGTGACCCAGGTCACGGAACATCGAAAGCGTTTTGTGCGATATTCAATCCGTTAAATATTCACTTTTTCTATGTCCATGGGAGAAGATGATGCTTAAAAAAATAGGTTTGTTTGCCGTTACCGTGGCGTGCCTTGCGGCCGGGACCGTTCAGGCCGCTGAATTGACTCTCTATTGCGGCAGGGGAGAGCCCTTTGTCCAGCCCATCATCGACCAGTTCCAGCGCGAAACGGGAATCAAGGTCAATGTCCGTTACGGAGGAACGGCGCAACTGGCGGTGCTGGTCCAGGAAGAAGGCCGGCGGTCGCCTGCCGACCTGTTCTGGGGACAGGATTCAGGGGCCATGGGGGCCTTGGCCAATGCCGGTTTGCTGCGGAAACTGCCTGCGGATGTCTACAAAGGACTTCCTTCCATCTATGTCAGCAGGACGGGACAATGGGTGGCGACCAGCGGCCGGGCCCGGGTCATCGCTTACTCCAGTGAGCGGGTCAACAGCGCCGAATTGCCCAAAACGGTTTTCGATCTGACCCGGGAACGTTATCGTGGCCGTCTGGCCATTCCCCCGAGCAACGGCAGTTTCCAGTCCTTTGTCACTGCCATGAGGGTTCTCCATGGAGATGCCAGAACCTTGGAATGGCTCAAGGCCATCAAAGCGAATAATCCGAAGATTTTTACCAACAACGTGGCCGCCCTCACCGCCATTGCCGATGGTGAGGCCGATTTTGCCCTGATCAACAGTTACTACCTGCCGCGCGCCAAGATGCGGGACCAGAATTTTCCAGCCGGCCAGGCCTTTTTTGCCAACGGCGACGCGGGTAATCTGGTGAACGTCGCCGGTGTCGCCGTTCTCAAGTCAAGCTCCAAACAGGATGCTGCCCTGCGACTGGTGCGGTACCTGCTGTCTCCGGCGGCGCAACAGTATTTCACCTCGGTTGTCGGGGAGTATTCCGTTTCGCGGAAGGTTATCAGCAATCCGATTCTCACCGACATGAGCATGGTCCAGAAAGCCGCTCCCAAAATCGATCTCGACAAGCTCGGCGACCTGAACGGCACACTCAAATTATTGCGGGAATCGGGGCTGCTGTAATTGCCTTTGATGTCCCTTTCCCTGCCCCGCGCTTCCAGGCGCCCGCCCTTGCTGCTGCTGGTTCCAGCGGTACTGGTGCTTCTGGCGATGCTCGTCCCCCTGGCTTACCTGGCCGTGCGGGGAATGCAGGCGGAATACCAGGAGGTTGTGGAGTTAATCTGGCGACCGCGGAACCTGGAGCTGCTGATCAATACCCTTGCCCTTACGGGAGGAGTTCTGGCCCTTGGCAGCCTGCTGGCCTGGCCGCTGGCCTGGCTGGTGACCCGCACCACGCTCCCCGGCCGCTCCCTGGTTACCGCCCTGGCCATGGTGCCCCTGGCGATTCCCGGTTACGTCATGGCCTATGCCCTTCTGGGCATCGGCGGTCACTACGGGGTACTGGCCCGGGTCTTTTCGCTCCAGATCGCCAATATCCAGGGCTACTGGGGGGCGGTGCTGGCCCTGTCGCTCTATACGTATCCCTACCTCTTTCTCAACCTGCGTTCAGCCTTCCTCGGCCTGGACGGCAGTCTGGAGGAAAGCGCCCAGAGCCTGGGCTACAACCGTTTCGAGATCCTGCGGAAAATTGTCTTCCCCCATCTGCTGCCGGCAATCCTGGCGGGCTACCTGGTGGTCGGACTTTACGTCCTGGGCGATTTCGGTGTGATTGCCCTGATGCGCTTCGATGTTTTCAGCTCGGCCATTTACAATCAGTATGCAGGGGCCTATGATCGCATCTACGCTGCCTGGTTATCGCTGATGCTGCTGGCCCTGGCTCTTTCCTTCGTCCTTATGGAAGGTTTCCTGCTGCGCCGCCGCAAGCGGCTGGCAAGTGTCGGCAGCGGCTCACTGAGGCCCCCGTCCCTGTTCAGGCTGAAGAAGACCCTGCCCCTGGCGTTCCTGTTTCTGGCCCTGGTCTTTGGCGCCTCGATCGGGCTGCCGCTGGCCATGCTCGGCTACTGGCTTTTCATTGAACCGCCGGCCCTGACAGTTTTCCTGCAGGTCCCCTGGACCTTCCTGCGCTCCGCTTCGGCGGCCCTGCCCGCGGCGGTTCTGGCGGTCCTGTTCGCATTTCCCCTCTGCTACCTGGCTGTTCGTTATCCTTCCAGGCTGAGCAACCTTTGTGAACGCTCGGCTTATATCGGTTACGCCCTGCCGCCTTTAACCCTGGCTTTGGCCCTGGTATTCTTTGCCATGCAGACGGCCTTTTTTCTTTATCAATCCCTGCTGCTGCTGATCATTGCCTGGACAATCGCCACCCTGGTGCTCGCCATGGGGCCGATCCGCAGCGCCCTGCTGCAAATGCGGCCCAATCTGGAGGAAGCCGCGTACGCTCTCGGCTACAGCCCTTCGGCAACTTTTTTCCACGTGCTGTTTCCCCGGCTGCGGCGGGGCATGGTTGCCGGCATGGTTCTGGTCTTTCTTTTCTGCATGAAAGAATTGCCGATAACTTTGCTGCTTTCCCCGACCGGATTCAACACACTGGCCGTTGCCGTCTTTACCCGTACCGTTGAAAGCATGATGGCCGAGGCCGCTCCCTTTGCCGCGGCGATCATTCTGTTTTCAGGCATTTCCGTGGCCATGCTGTTGCACCGGGAGACCAGGCGATGAAAACTATGCAGGAACCGACAATAGAGGAGCACCCGATGGGCACAGCAGCGGAGCGCTCAGCTCCGGAACAGATCCGGGTCGCGGGTCTGAGAAAAAGCTTTGCCGGCGCCGGCCCGGTGGTGGATGGTTTGTCTTTTTCCCTGGGTCAGGGGGAGATCCTGGCGCTGCTCGGCCCCAGCGGCTGCGGAAAAACCACCATTCTGAGGATGATTGCCGGTTTTGAGGCGCCGGATTGCGGGCGGATTTTCCTGCATGGCCTGGATGTGACCGGGCTGCCGCCCCAGCAGCGGAAAATCGGGATCGTCTTTCAGGATTACGCACTGTTTCCCCACATGACGGTGCTCGAAAACATCGCTTTCGGCATGCGGGCCGTACCGCGTGGAGAACGACCCGCCAAAGCGGTGCGCTGGATCAGATTACTGGAACTGGAAAACCTTGAGCAGCGCTATCCCCATGAACTCTCGGGCGGGCAGCAGCAACGGGTCGCGCTGGCCAGGACACTGGCCGCCGAGCCTGATCTGGTCCTGCTCGATGAACCCTTCTCCAATCTCGATGCCGCCTTGAGGAACAGTACCCGCAAAGAAATGCGGCGGTTGTTCAAAGAGCGTGGTGTTACCGCCATCCTGGTGACCCACGACCAGGCCGAGGCCCTGTCCTTTGCCGATCGGGTCGGGATGATGTCGACCGGGCGGTTGCAGCAACTTGATACCCCGGAAAAGATCTACCAGCATCCGGAAAATGTCTTTGTCGCCGAATTTCTGGGTCATACCAACCTGCTGGAGGTTGAGTTGAACGGCTGTCAGGCACTGTCCCCCCTCGGTCCGCTGACCACGTTGACGAGCGGTCAGGGCCGCTGCTGGGTGTCGCTGCGTCCCGAACATCTGGATCTGGTTTCCGACCCCGCCGGGGAAGGACAGGTCGTCAGCAGGGAATTTCGCGGCCATGACTGTTTTTATCATGTCAACTACCGGGGCCGGGAATACAAGGTGCTCGCGGCCTTTGACTGCCGGCTCGCGCTGGGAGAAAAAGTCAGCCTGCGGGTTGTCCGGCCCGGGGTGGTCCTGCGGGGCTGATTTCCTGGAATCAGCTTTCGGTCCAGCTTGCCAGGCCACGCCTCCCAGCGCGCTTTTGGCTGCCAGGCGTCTTCATGTGTCCGGGAAAATAAGTAGAGCTTTCTGGCAGGACATGACCCCATCCAGGAGGTTTTGCAGATGTTTTTCGCAAGCACAGATCGTTTCCCTCCTCAAACCCTCCTCCCCCTGTCGACCTGCTGGCATTCGATCTGGACGGCAACAGCCGGATGATGCATGCCCCGGCAGAGGGGCGTAATCATGACCAGATTGTTGTTTCAGCGCATTCATAATTGAGTTCCAGAAATACGGCATCATCGACGGGGAGCTTCTGCACGTATCGCAGGACAGCATCGAGGACGAGCGGCTGGGGCTGCTGTATGAGGCCCTGGTGCGGCCGGCGCAGACCAGCCTGCGGGTGGACGGACGGGAAACCGAGATCAAGACCGGAATGGGCGCCACCGCCGAGATCAAGGTCGGCAAACGGCGCATCATAGAGTTCTTTCTCTACCCTCTGGTCAAGTACCTGGACGAGGGGGTCAGCGTGCGGTAAACGGGTTGTCCCACCTGATCTGTTAAAAGTTTTTTCTTTGACAGCCGGATGATTTTAACGTTATAGATTTTGATAATCATATTCAACAAAATCCCGGCATCCTATTTGACCCTTCCGGAATCCAGCCATCCATGCCCGCCTTTCGCAGGAAGCGGCAAACCGCACTTCACGGTTTGTCATTGGTCCGTCATGGTGAGAAGAAGGCCGGTGTTTTTTTCGATATGTAACTGTTTGAAATTATTGTCGAGCTCATCAAAAAAACCTTTTTCGTGATCCTGGTCACAGACAGAACTCTCCGTCAGCTTCTATAACGAAAATGCTTTTCACTTTCAAAAATTGCATATCACGGCCCCTTTTGCCTTGAAGAAGTGGATCAATGAAGAATCGTGGGCTTTTTGGGAGGACCCTTTGATCTTTTCCATCCGGCCCGGGCATGCTGTGACTTCTCTTTGAAAGGACTCGCGATGGTCGACAATCCCTTCCTTCGTCATCGGCATCAGAAGGCAATGCTGAAGCGCCTGAGTCGCGCGCCGCTGATGGAAGGCATCGAAAACGAAGTGATTGAAAAAATCGCGCAAAACGGCCGTCCGCGTACTCTGAAAGGGCGCCACGGGCGTGTGTGCCAGGAAGAATTGTCCGCGCGCCTGTTCTTTGTCCTTACGGGCGAGATGCGGATGTTCCGCCTCGCTCCGGACGGGCAGGAGCTGTTGGTCCAGCGTTTCGGGGCCGGAGAGTTTTTCTGCCTTGCGGCAGCCGTTTCCGGGCATCCGTGCCGCAGCTTCCTGGTGAATTTCGGGCTGACCGAACTGCTGGTCTGGAATCGGGAAGTGTTTTCTCAACAGATGCAGGAATGCCCCCGGCTGTACCACAACGTCCTGCACCAGATGGCCTTTCAGGTGGAAAAGGAACGGGACATGCGCACCCTGTGCCGCTGCTGCCGGGCGGACATCAAGGTTGCAGCCTATCTGCTGCATCGGATGAAAACCCATCCCGATCCATCCCGCCAGACCGACCTGATTGACCTTCGCTCCATCTCCCTGGCCGCCCAGGAACTGGGCATGGCACGGGAAACCCTGTCGCGGTGCCTCCGGCGCCTGGTAAGGCGTAGAGGCATCATGTATCGACGCGGCATGGTCCAGGTAACGGACGTCACTTGCCTGGAATCCGTTCTGGAGGCACTCGACTGCAGTTGCGGGGATGAGCAACACATGGCCCATGACCCAGCTTCACAGTCGGAACTTGCCTCGACTAATCAGCCTCATTGCGAATGAACCGTAACCCAGGCATCCGGGGCCTGACCCCGGTCATCGCTCCGGCCGACCTCAGGCAGGACTTCCCTCTCTCCGAGCCGGGGGCCGCATTCGTCGTCCGCGCCCGGGAGCAGGTCGCCGACATCCTGGGCGGCGCCGACGGGCGGCTGATGGCGGTGGTCGGCCCCTGCTCAATCCACGACCCCGGGGCGGCCCTCGACTATGCCGGACGTCTGGCCGGTCTGGCGCGGGAACTGGAGGACCGGCTGCTGCTGGTGATGCGGGTCTACTTCGAGAAGCCGCGTACCACCGTCGGCTGGAAGGGGCTGATCAACGACCCCGATCTCGACGGCACCCACCAGATCTCCAAGGGGCTCGGCATCGCCCGCGGCCTGCTCTGCGCCATCACCGACCTGGGCGTCCCTATCGCCTGCGAGATACTCAGCCCGCTCACCCCCAACTATCTGGCCGACCTGATCAGCTGGGGGGCGATCGGCGCCCGCACCACCGAGTCGCAGACCCACCGCGAGATGGCGAGCGGCCTCTCCTTCCCGGTCGGCTTCAAGAACGGCACCGACGGCAACCTGCAGATCGCCGTCGACGCCATCCGCGCCGCCCTCCACCCGCAGTGTTTCCTCGGCATCGACAACGAAGGGCGCTACACCAGCGTTCAGACCACCGGCAACGCCGATGTCCACATCGTCCTGCGCGGCGGCAACGACCGTCCCAACTACTTTCCCGAGGACATCCGCAAGACCCGGGAGATGCTGGGCAAGGCTGGCCTCAATCAGGCGATCATGGTCGACTGCAGCCACGGCAACTCCTGCAAGGACCACAACCGTCAGGAGGAGGTGCTGGCCAACGTCTGCGGGCAGATCGCCGACGGCAACCGCTCGATCCGAGGGGTAATGATCGAGAGCTTCATCGAGCCCGGCAACCAGCCGATCCCCACGGACCTGTCGCGGCTCAAGTACGGCGTCTCGGTTACCGACCGGTGCGTGGACTGGGCCACCACCGAGCGGATGCTGCGCCACGCCCACCGGATGCTGGTTTGCCGCGGCGGCCGGCGGCCCGGTCCTGGACCATCACAGTGGGCGCAGGCGGTAAAGGCGGAAAGAGCGACGCCCGTGAAATTCGGCGTTGTTTCGGAAAGCAGATCGTGACATGGTCCCGGGCTTGCCTCACCCAGCCCCTGTCAGCACCCCATCCAGCGCGGCCAGCAGGCGGCTGTTGTCGTCGCGGCCCCGCACCGCCACCCGGAAGAACCTTTTGTCCAGCCCCACGAAATTCGAGCAGTCCCGAACGATGATGCACCGCTTCAACAGGGCGTCCCGCAGTTCCGGCGCCGACAACCCGTTTGCCAGTTCCACCAGCAGGTAATTGGCAGCCGACGGAAAGGGCGCCAGCCCCGGCAGGGAGGAAAATCCCCGCGCCAGGAAATCGCACTCTTCGATGCAATGGCGGATGGTCGTTTCCCGGTAGTTGCGGTCCGCCAGCGACACCACGCCGGCGGCCTGGGCCAGGGTGTTGACGCTCCACGGCTCCAGCAGGGACGCAAGCAGCCCGACCACCTCCGCCGGTCCCAGGGCGTAGCCGAGACGCAGTCCCGGTATGGCGTAGAACTTGGTCATGGAGCGGAGCACCACCCCGCCCCCCGTTTGGCAGACAATCCGCTTGGCCGACTCTCCTTCGCGGAAATCCATGAACGCTTCGTCCAGCACGAGAAAGGTCCGTGTCGTTCGGCAGAGCTCAAGAACCTTTTCAGTCACCGCCGGGGGGAGGATCGCGCCGGTGGGGTTGGCCGGGTTGCACAGGAACAGCAGGTCCACCTCGTCCGCGAGCCGCTCCGCCAGCCTGTCCGGGGAAAGGGCGAAGCCGTCCGCGGGTGAGAGAATCAAGTGCTCTACGTCCCAGCCGGCCCGCTCCAGTGAGCGGGCATACTCGGAAAAAGCGGGGGCCACGACGAGGCCCCTCTTACCCGTCAGTATGCGGGGCAACAGGTAAATCAACTCGGTGGATCCGTTGGCGACCACGATGTTGGAGGTGTCTACGCCGTGGAGCCCGGCCAGGGCGCGCCTCAGCTCTGCGGCCTGCCGGTCCGGATAGTGCACGAGCCGGTCAAAGGAGGCGGCGAGCGCCTCCCTCACGCCGGGGGCGGGACCGAGCGGGTTGATGCTGGCGGAGAAGTCCGTCAGCTCCTCCGGTGCTATCCCGAGGGATCGGGCCAGGGCGAAGACGTTACCGCCGTGTTCAAAGGTTTCGGTCATATGGATTCGTCTTTCTCCGATAACTATATATTGCTCACGGGAGCAAACGGGAAAGAAAAAACTTTGGTAATTTCACAGCCTGTTTCTGTTCATCGCAAACCTTGCGCCTCGTGCCCTGCGCCCGATTTTCTTATCGTGCCGCCAGCTCCATGTCCTGCAGCTTCCGGATCCGGTCCCTGAGTTCCGCGGCCTTCTCGAAGGCCAGCTCCTTGGCGGCGGACAGCATCTCCTTGCGGAGCTTCTTCACCATGCCGGGAATCTTTTCCAGGGGGACATAGTCTTCCGCGGCCTCCGCCGCCTTGGGCACGGTTACGTAGTCGTGCTGCTCGATGGATTCCAGGATGCTCCTGAGCCCCTTCTTCACGGTCTGGGGAGTGATGCCGTGCTCCCGGTTGAACTCCATCTGGATGGCGCGGCGGCGCTCGGTCTCGTCGATGCAGGCCCGCATGGAGCCGGTCACGGTGTCGGCATACATGATCACCCGGCCGGAGACGTTGCGGGCCGCACGGCCGCAGGTCTGGATCAGGGAGCGGGTCGAGCGGAGGAACCCCTCCTTGTCGGCGTCCAGGATGGCCACCAGCGAGACCTCCGGGATGTCCAGTCCCTCGCGCAGGAGGTTGATCCCCACCAGCACGTCGAACACCCCCAGCCTGAGGTCCCGGATGATCTGCATCCTCTCTATGGTGTTGATGTCCGAATGGAGGTACTTCACCTTCACCCCCAGGTCCCGGTAGTAGTCGGTGA
Source organism: Geobacteraceae bacterium (assembly GCA_029975275.1). Taxonomy (GTDB): domain Bacteria; phylum Desulfobacterota; class Desulfuromonadia; order Geobacterales; family Geobacteraceae; genus RPRC01. Next base: position 17,515 of record JARKPN010000045.1, read on the forward strand.
GCTCCTCGGCCATCCGCTTGGTGAGTGTGGTGACCAGCACCCGGTCCCCCCTGGCGGTGGTCTCGCGGATCTCGTGCAGCAGGTCGTCCACCTGGCCGGAGGCGGTGCGCACCTCGATGGCCGGGTCCACCAGCCCGGTGGGGCGGATCACCTGCTCCACCACCACCCCGCCTGCCTTGCGCAGCTCGTACTCGGCCGGGGTCGCGGAGACGTAGACCGCCTGGTGTAGCTTGGCGGAGAATTCGTTGAAATTGAGCGGACGGTTGTCCAGGGCCGAGGGGAGGCGGAAGCCGTAGTTGACCAGGGTCTCCTTGCGGCTCCGGTCCCCCCGGTACATGCCGCCGATCTGGGATACGGTGATGTGGGACTCGTCGACGATGAGCAGGAAATCCCGGGGAAAATAGTCGAGCAGCGTGTAGGGGGGCTCTCCGGGTGCACGGCCGTCGAAGTGACGCGAATAGTTCTCGATCCCCTGGCAGAAGCCCATCTCCTCCAGCATCTCGATGTCGAAGTAGGTCCGCTGTTCGATACGCTGGGCCTCCAGCAGCATGTTCTGTTCCCGGAACCAGCGGATCCGCTCCTCCAGCTCGACCCGGATCCGCTCCACGGCCCGCTCCAGGGTCTCCCTGGTGGCCACGTAGTGGGAGGCCGGAAAGATGGCGCACTTGGAGAGCCGCTGCGTTACCTGTCCCCGCAGGGGGTCGATCTCGGCTATCCCGTCCACCGTATCGCCGAAGAACTCGATGCGGAGCGCACGCTCGTCGTCGTGGGCCGGGAATACCTCCACGATGTCCCCCCGCACCCGGAAGGAACCGCGGTGGAAATCCATGTCGTTCCGCTCGTACTGGATCTCCACCAGTTTGCTGAGGAGCTTGTCGCGGCCGTAGGCGTCCCCCTGGTGGAAGAAGATGTGCATGGCCTGGTAGGACTCGGGCGAGCCGATCCCGTAGATGCAGGAGACCGAGGCCACGATGAGCACGTCCCGCCTGGTCAGCAGGCTGCGGGTGGCGGAATGGCGCAGCTTGTCGATCTCGTCGTTGATGGACGAATCTTTTTCGATGAAGGTGTCAGTGGTGGGGATGTAGGCCTCAGGCTGGTAGTAGTCGTAGTAGGAGACGAAGTATTCCACGGCGTTGTCGGGAAAGATCTCCTTGAATTCGCCGTACAACTGAGCCGCCAGGGTCTTGTTGGGCGCGATGACCAGGGTGGGACGGTTGACGGCCGCCACCACGTGGGCCATGGTGAAGGTCTTGCCCGATCCGGTCACACCCAACAGGACCTGGTCCCGGTCGCCGCGCAGGATCCCTTCGGTCAGTTCGGCGATGGCGCCGGGTTGGTCGCCCCGGGGTTCGAAGGTGCTGATGAGCTTGAAGGTGTCCATTGGGTTCAGATCTCGATGCGGAAGCGGGCACCCCCCTCCACGTTGTCGGCGGTCAGCCTGCCGCCCATTTTCTGCTCGATGATGATTCTGGCCGTGTAGAGCCCGAGCCCCAGCGACTTTTCCGGAGAGCGGGTGGTGAAATACGGTTCGAAGATCCGGTCCATGACCGCCTCGGGGATGCCTCCGCCGTTGTCGATGACGGTGACGACCGTCCTGCTCCCTTCCCGAAAGGCGCGGATCCGTATCATCGGTTCGCCTGTTTGCCGTTCGCTGAATACCTCCCGGGCATTGCCGATGATGTTCAGAATCGCCTGGGACAATTCATTGGGATAACCTGTCGCCGCCAGTCCGTTGTCCGCCTCGATGGTTACCGCGATATTGCGGCACCTGAGGCTCGACTCGATGAAGGAAACGGAGCGTTCCAGCAGCTCCCGCACTTCGAAAATCCGGCTCTCGGTGTCGATGCTGAAAAAGCTGCGGTACTCGTTCAGTGTCTGTGACATCCGCTGGATTACGCCCAGAGCGTTGTCGACATTTTTCTCCAGGTATTCCCGGGTGAATTCGCCGTACACGTAGCACTCCCGCAGGTCCTGTATCAGCAGGGAAACGGTGGTCAGGGGCTGTCTCCACTGGTGGGCGATGTTGCCGACCATCTCAGCCATGGCCGCCTGGCGGCTCCGGAGGATCTGGAGATGGTCCTTTTCACGGATCCTGTCCACCTCCTGCCGGATATTCTCGTCCAGGGGCCGGTCCGGTTGCCGCGTCAATTCTTCGAGCCGCTGCTCCAGCGCCCGGAGCCGGGCCCGGCAGGTCCGCAATTCCTCGGTCTGCCGCTCAAGCTGTTTCCGGAGGTCGTCGTTCTCCGGGGTTCCCTGTTTGTTTCCTCGCATGTGTGTTTCTCCGGTCCTTGCCGATACCGGCTGTCCAGCGATTCAGATAAGGTCAATCATGTCGGCAAGTTACTTAATATTAATTATTTTGATACAAAATAATAACAGTTTCAAAACCATCCCATAGTGGAACCACTTGCAATTTCCCGCCGGTGATGCGATACTTTGCGGCGAGGCTACAGCCTTTCAAGGAGGAAGTACATGTTTGGATACAGTCCGCTGGCAATTATCATTATCCTCCTGCTGATTCTGGTGATCTTCGGCGCCGGAAAGCTCCCCGAGATCGGCTCTTCCCTCGGCAAGGGTATCAAGAACTTCAAGAGGGCCTTCGAAGGTAAGGACGAGATCGAGCTCAAGTCGAAAAAGGGGGAGGAAGAAAACCGGGACTCCTGATCAGACCACGCCGGATGCGCGACCGGTTTCGACCTGCCCCACAGCTATGCCGGCAGCTCGATTTTCGGCTCCTTTCCCTTTCGATAGAGGAGAAGTGTGCGGCCGAGAACCTGGGCCACTTCCGCTCCGCAGGCCCCGGCAAGGGCGTCGGCCACCTCGTACCTGTCCATGGGGCAGCTTTCGAGCAACTTTATCTTGATCAGCTCATGACTCTCCAGCGCCGAGGTTGTTTCGTGGACGAGCGGCGTATTCACTTCCCCCTTTCCCACCAGGATAACCGGCTTCAGGTCGTGCCCGAGCCCCCTCAAAAATCTTTTCTGTTTACCGCTCAGCATGTTCTCTCTCCCGTGATATCCTTTGCCGCGAACTTCCCATAATAGTCAAGACCCGTGAGGCCACCTGCGCCTCGCGGGTCTTTCGTTCGTTTCACCACATCGATAAAGGTTACACCTTCACCCTCCTTTTGTACAGCCCCCGTTGACTCATGAAAATATTCCGTCCATTCCCGCAAACGCTTCCCCCTGTTTTATCTTGCAAATACGGACCCCACTGCTATAATCCAATACCCCGGAGGAGTGAGTTTTGAGTGTCGAGCTATAAGTTTTGAGCTAAGAAACCGTACACAGTGCGTAAGATGTCAAGTTTCGGATGAAAGAAGATCCGCCAAGCCTCTGCCAAGCTTCCTCATAATTCTGTATCGCCCTGAACCCGGCACCTGATTACTGAGAAGGGCGCAATTCCGGCTTTCAAGACAAACCGGCACTGACTCAACACTCAAAACTCATAGCCCATCACCGGTTTTCCCCATGGAGGTGGACGTGAAAACGGAGTGCTGCTGGGCAAAGGACGTTGTGACGGCCGCCGAGTGTCCGTATGTCTCTGCGGATGAGGCGGACCTGTGCGCTTCGCTGGAACTGAGGCTGGTGGCCAGATGCCTTGAATGTCCCCGCTTCGCCGGCGACCTGGACAGGCTGGCGGAGGATTCCGGACCTGTGGCGAAGGCCATGCGGATCCTCGCGGCGGAGGTCCTGCGGCAGAAGGCGCAACTTAACACCATGGTCGGTTTCCTGGACAGCAGGAACATGGAGATCCAGTTCCTGCACGAGATCGGCGGGATCCTTCAGACCTCGCTCGGCCTCGACGAGGTGTTGTCCGCCGCCCTGACCGCCATCACCGCGGGCAAAGGCTTCGGCATGAACCGGGCCTTTCTGCTCCTGTCCGACAAGGAGCGCCGCTACCTGAAGGGCTACCTGGGTGTCGGTCCCAGGAACTATCAGGAGGCCTGGGATATCTGGGCGGAGATCGGCAGAAACGACTACACCCTCAGGGAAATGGCGATGCAGTTCCACGAGACCAAGCTGTCGGCTGAAAAGGACAAGTTTCAAGACATCCTGGAGAAACTCACGGTGCCGATGGGCGACCAGGGCCATATCCTCAACAGGGCGCTCCAGGAAAGAAGAGCGATCCTGGTCCACGACGCCTTCCACAACCCCGACGTGGACCCCCAGTTGGCCCGTACCCTCGGGGTGGACACCTTTCTGGTCCTCCCCCTGATCTCCAGGAACCGCCGTATCGGCGCCATCATCGCGGACAATTTCATTACCCACAAGCCGATAACCCCGCAGGATATGCATTCCATGGAGACCCTCACCTTTCCGGTCGCCTTCGCCATCGAGCGGGCATCCCTTTACGAGCGGATGCACGAGGACCTGAGCAAGCTGACCCAGGCCAATGCAAAGCTCCGGGAACAGCAGGAGCTGATCGTCAGGATGGAGAAACTGGCCCTGTTGGGGAAGATCACCTCCAGCATCGCCCATTCCATAAGAAACCCGTTGATGATCATCGGCGGCTTTGCCAGGTCCCTCATGAAGAACACCGGCGGGAACGACCCGAACCGGGAGGCGCTCGAAACCATCCTCACCTCGGCCAAGGAGCTGGAAACCGCCCTGTCGGAGACGCTGGGATACGCCGACTCGGTCTTCCCGGCGGTTGACCAGTGGGATGTGAACCAACTGGTGGGGAACGTTTTTCGCGAGGTCCGGAGAAAAACCGAAGGTGACGGTATCCTGCTGACCCTGGACCTGGCGCCGGACCTTCCGGCAACCATCCTTGACTACCGGCAGATGGCCTACTGTATCAAAAAGATCATGAGCAACTCCCTCGGGAACATGTCGCCTCCCGGGGAACTCCGTGTGGCGACCCGGCTGGACGGCGACTGTATCCTGGTGGAGATCGTCGCCACGGCCGATCTTTCCGTGGCAGAGGAACCGGAAGGGGCCATGGATCCGGCTCCGGCAGGCGGTGAATTCTCCGGCGACATGGATCTGTCCTTCTGCCGGGTCATACTTGAAAATTACTGTAAATCTTTTATTGTTGAGGAATACGAGGGCAAAGGGAGGCGGTATGCGCTCCGTCTGCCGCTGAAGAAGGAAGGAGCTGACCATGAGCAGAATTCTGGTCGTGGATGACGAGAGCAGCATACGGCTGCTTTATTCGCACGAACTGGCGGACGAAGGGCATGAGGTGGTCACGAGCGCCAATGCGGCGGAGGCCGTGGAGAAACTCAAAAAGGACGATTTCGACCTGATACTGCTGGACATAAAGCTGAAGAACGAAAGCGGACTGGATCTGCTGCAGCGGATAGTCAAAGAGAGGCACAACCTTCCGGTCATTCTCTGCACCGCCTACTCCTGCTACAAGGACGATTTTTCGGCCTGGCTGGCGGACGGGTACGTGGTGAAATCCAGCGATCTCACGGAGTTGAAGCACGAGATCCGGAGGGTGCTGGAAAAAAAGGGCACGAGGAACACGAAAAAGGGCCGGTAACCGGATCGAGACGGTACTACTGTATTACAACCAGTTAAGCAGGGAGGGTATACCACCTTGAAAGCAGTGATTATGGCCGGAGGTTTCGGCACCAGGATCCAACCGTTGACCAGCAGCATACCGAAGCCGATGATCCCTCTGGCGAACCGGCCCATCATGCTCCATATTGTGGAGCTGCTGAAGAAGCACGGCATAACCGAGATGGTCATGCTCCTCTATCACCAGCCCGACGTTATCAAGAACTTCTTCCGGGACGGGTCCGATTTCGGCATCAAGGTGGAATACGTGACGCCCCTCCAGGACATGGGGACCGCGGGCGCGGTAAAGTGCGCCGAAAAGCTCCTTCCGGAGCGTTTCCTGGTCATCAGCGGCGACCTGCTCACCGATTTCAACCTGAAGAAGATCATAGACTTCCACGTTGAGCGGAAGGCCATGGCGACCATAACCCTCACCCCGGTGAAGGATCCGCTTCAGTTCGGGGTCGTGATCACCGACAAGGAAAAGCGGATCACCCAGTTCCTGGAAAAGCCGGGCTGGGGAGAGGTCATATCGGACACCATCAACACCGGCATCTATGTGCTCGAGCCCGAGATCTTCCGCTACATCCCGGAAGAGGAGAATTTCGACTTTTCCCACGACCTGTTCCCTATCCTGCTGGGGAAGGGGGATCCGCTGTTCGGCTACCCGGTCAAAGGGTACTGGCGTGACATCGGCAACACCGACTCCTATCGCGAGGCCCACCACGACATCTTCCACGGCAGGATCAACATCCGCATCGACGAGGAGAAGCAGGACCTGCTCGGCAAGGACATCCGCCTCGGCGCGGACGTGCGGCTGGAGGACCTCTCCAACCTGGAGGGGACGGTCATCCTGGGCGACAACTCCCAGATCCTGGGGAGCGCCCAGATCAAGGACTCTACGATCGGCCGCAACTGCACCATCGAGGCAGGCGCCAGGCTCTACCGGTGCGTGGTCTGGGACAACGTCTACATAAAGAAGGGCGCCAAGCTGGTCGATTCGGTCATCTGCAGCAACGTGAGCGTGGGCCACGGGGTCGTGATGGACGAGGGGGTCATCGTGGCGGACGACACCTCCATCGGCGACGAGGCCTACATCAGGAAGGACATCAAGATCTGGCCGAAAAAAATGATCGAGGCCGGCGCCATCGTCTCCGACAACCTCATCTGGGGGGTCAAGTGGAAGAAGTCCCTGTTCGAGGGGGCCATGATCCGCGGGCTGACCAATATCGAGCTGACCCCGGAATTCATGGCCAAGCTGGGGTGCGCCTACGGCAGCACCCTGCCGAAGGGGAGCTTCATCCTGGCCGGCCGCGACGCCCACCGTTCCTCGCGCATGCTGAAGCGGAGCTTCCTGGGCGGCATCCTCTCCACCGGGGTTAACGTCCGGGACCTGAAGGCGATCCCGCTCCCGCTGCTCCGGTACAAGCTCAAGACCTTCGGCGAGGTGGGAGGGGTGATGTTCCGGAAGGCCCAGGACGACCCTGCCACCACGGAGATAGTGTTCCTCGACGCGGACGGGATCGATTTTTCCAGCTCCATGGGAAAGAACGTGGAGCGGATCTTCTTCAAGGAAAACTTCCGCCGGGCCCACCATTCGGAACCGGGCGCCATCTCCGAGCTGGCCAACGTGGTCGATTTCTACCGCGAGGGCTTTCTTCGCGCCATTGATGTCGTACCCACCAAAAAGGGGAGCTTCAAGGTTGTGGTGGACTTCTCCCATTCGCCGGCCAGCCAGATCCTGCCTGCCCTGCTCACCGCCATGGGGTGCGAGGTGGTCGCCCTCAACGCCTATATCGAGGAGCAGAGCGACGACACCAAGGGAGCGGACCTCTCCATGAGGCTGCAGCAGCTCTCCAAGATAGTGGTCGCCCTCGAGGCCCAGGCCGGCTTCTGGCTCAACCCCACGGCCGAGAGCATCATCCTGGTGGACGAGACCGGCGCGGTCAGGAGCGGCGCGGAACTCCTTTCCCTCATGACCGCTCTCTCCCTCCAGGGGGGCGCCAAGGGTGTATTTGCCGCGCCGGTGTCGGCGCCGTCGGTCATCGAGCGGATAGCCAGCGAAAAGGGATGCACGGTCCGGCGCACCAAAAGCTCCGAGCGCTCCATGATCGAGGCGTCCCTCTCCTCGGAGGTGGTGCTGGCGGGTTCCATGCTCGGCCGGTTCGCCTTCCCCCGCTTCCAGAACGCCTTTGACGGCATGTTCGCCATCGCCAAGGCGGTGGAGCTGGCTGCTTCGAAGGGTACCCCGCTCTCGAAGACCATGCAGGAGATCCCGTTCCGGGCCTTCCTGGAGACCAAGATCACGTGCGTCTGGGAGATGAAGGGCGCGGTGATGCGCAAGATGAGCGAGGACAGCGTGGACAAGGAGGCGAACTTCATCGACGGCATCAAGGTCAGCTTCGGCGAGGACTGGGTACTGGTCCTCCCCGACCAGGCCCAGCCCTTCATCCGCATCGTGGTGGAGGCGAAGAAAGAGGAAACCGCCCGAACGCTGCTGAAGGAATACCGCGACAAGATAGAGTCGTGGAAGAAGGAGCTTTCCTGAGTGTCCGAGCCGCTGCAGGTGACATTTCTGTGGCACATGCACCAACCATGCTACCGGGATCCCCTGGCCGGCGAGTACGACCTCCCGTGGACCTATCTTCACGCCGTCAAGGATTACTACGACATGGCCGCCATCGTGGAGGAGACCGACGGCGCCAGGGTGGTCTTCAACCTGGTTCCCTCCCTGCTGGAGCAGATCCTTGACTATGCCGCCGGCACGGCCGTGGACACCTTCCTGCTCCACGCCGGGATGGATCCTGCTGCCATGACCGCCGAGAACCGGCGGTTCGTGCTGGACAACTTCTTTTCCGCCAACCGGGAGCGGATGATAGAGCCCTACCCCAGGTACCTGGAGCTCCTCTACCTGGCCGGCAACGGCTGGCGCGAGGCCTCGGACGACCGGATACGGCGGTTCGGAGACCAGGAGATCCTGGACCTCCAGGTATGGTTTTACCTGGCCTGGACCGGTGAGGCGGCCCGCCGTCGCCGACCCGAGCTGCGGGAGCTGCTGGCCAAGGGGAGGAATTTCACCCCCGAGGACAAACGGCTCCTGTTCCACACGCACGGCGAACTGCTCCGGGAGATCATACCGCTCTACCGGAGGCTCCACGAACAGGGAAAGGCCGAGCTGTCGGTCTCGCCCTACTATCACCCCATTCTCCCGCTGCTGTGCGACATGGGGAGCGCCAGGGTCGCCATGCCCAGGGCGAGTCTCCCCGGGGTCTGCTTTCGCCACCCGGAGGATGCCCGTGCCCAGGTGACCCTGGCGATGGACTACTTCAGCGGGGTATTCGGTTTCGCTCCCGCAGGGATGTGGCCCTCGGAGGGGGCGGTGAGCGATGAGGCCCTGTCGGTCATGGCCGGCTGCGGGATCAGGTGGGCCGCCAGCGACGAGGGAGTCCTGGCGGCCAGTCTCTCCACCGGCCTGGGCGAAGGGAAGCGGAGGCTGTACCGGCCCTACGTCTTCGGCGGCGATGGGGACAAGATCGCGCTCCTGTTCCGGGACCGGCACCTGTCGGACCTCATCGGCTTCAGCTATTCCCGCTGGGAAGCGGAGAAGGCCGCGGAAGACCTGGTCGGGAGGCTTGTCGACATCGGCAAGCGGTTTCCCGGCGCGCTGGTGACCGTGATCCTGGATGGTGAGAACGCCTGGGAGCACTACCCGGAAAACGGTTTCGCATTCCTTACCGGCCTCTACCGCAGGATCGCCGCACGGCCGGGCCTCGACCTGACCCTGCCGTCCGAGGCGCTGGGGCGCTTTCGGGATCCACCGCTGCTGAGCCATGTCCATCCCGGTTCCTGGATTAACGCCAATTACGGCATCTGGGTGGGACACCCGGAAGAGAACGTCGCCTGGGAACAACTCGAGCGGGCCAGGGAGGCCGCCGTCACGGGAAGCGACCAGGTCGCGGCCCTCCTGTCCGCTTCAGGAGTGGCGAACAGCGGGATCGGCGGGGAGGATGCCACGGCAGGCCTGGTCCTCAGGCGCCTCTATGCGGCCGAGGGGAGCGACTGGTTCTGGTGGTACGGAGACGACCACTTCTCTCCCCACAGCCACCATTTCGACCGGCTGTTCCGCAACAACCTGATCGCCATCTACCGGCTGCTGGACATGGAGGTGCCCAGGGAGCTGTTCGAGCCCATCAAACGGATCACCCCGGCAGGGCTGGTGCGCGAGCCGGCGACCCTCATCACCCCCCGGATCAACGGGATGGTGGACGATTACTTCGAATGGCTGGGGGCCGGTCTGTACGACCTGAGCAGGCAGTCCTCGGCCATGCATGCATCCGAGAGCCTGCTGCTCTGCTTTTTCTACGGTTACGACGGTCATTCCTTTTATTTCAGGGTTGACAGCGCCTCCCCCCTTGAGAAGATGCTGCGCAGGGGGGACGTGCTGAGGCTCCACCTGCTGCTCGAGAGGGAATTCCTGCTGGTCATGTACGCCGGGTCGACCGAAGGGGAGATCCTGGTCAAGGACCAGGCGGCATGGATCGGGGCCGGGACGCGGTTCCAGTGGAGGATCGGCCCGGTGTGCGAGGCCCGGGTTCCCTTGTCCGCCATCTGTCCGGAAAAGGGGCGGCCCTTGTTTGCATACCTGACCCTGACGCGGGGAGATGAGGAGATCGGACGCTGGCCGACCCATGCTCCCATGGCCTTGACCTACCGTGGGCCGGAACTGGAGCTGGAGAACTGGCTGGTGTGAACCTGCAGCGAAATTGGAGGAACCATGTCCGAACTGCGCTGGGATCCGCTGAAGCGTCACTGGGTCATTATCGCCGCCGACCGCGGCAGGCGGCCGAACGATTTTCTCGCGGCCGAGCCGCCCACCCCCATGATGAACTGTCCTTTCTGCTACGGCAACGAGGACAAGACACACCGCGAGATATTCGCCATCCGGCCGTCCGGGCCGCCCGACTCGCCCAACTGGATAGTGAGGGTCATCCCCAACAAGTACCCGGTCCTCAGGGTCGAGGGGGAGCTGAAGAGCCGCGGCCACGGACTCTATGACGTGATGAACGGTATCGGCGCCCATGAGATCATCATCGAGACGCCGGAGCATGCCAAGGGAATGGCGGACCTTTCCCCTGAACAGATAGCCCTGGTGCTGAAGGCCTACCGCTCGCGCATCCTGGATCTCCGCCAGGACGTGCGGCTCAGGTACCTGGTCATGTTCAAGAACCATGGACTGCGGGCCGGAGCCAGCCTCAGCCATTCCCACAGCCAGCTCATCGCGGTGCCCCTGGTGCCGCCGGTGGCGGTGACCGAGCTCAAGGCCTGCCGGGAGTTCTTCGACCAGAAGGGGCGCTGCGTCTTCTGCGACATCATCGACTTCGAGCTCCAGTCTGGCGACCGGATCGTAAGGGATCTGCCGGGTTACCTGATTTTCGCGCCATTTGCCTCAAGCCTTCCGTTCGAGCTTCGGCTCTTCCCCAAGCGGCATTCCCACGACTTCGCGCTCCTCGGAGACGACGAGCTCGGAGAACTCGCCTTTGCCATGAAGGACATGCTGCTCCGGTTGAAGGAAGTGCTGAAAGACCCTCCCTACAACTTCATCCTCCATACATCCCCTTCGCTCATGCCCCGGCCGGGGAGGCCCGACTTCTGGAGCTCCATCGAGTACGACTTTCACTGGCACATCGAGCTGGTGCCCCGGATCACCCCCACGGCGGGATTCGAGTGGGGCACCGGCTTCCATATAAATCCGACTCCGCCCGAGGAGGCGGCCGCGTTCCTGAGGGGGGCGCCGGTCCAGAGCCCGTAACGCTCCGGGGCAGCTTAGGGTCGGCCCCCATTGAATCTTTCCGGATGAAAAATACAATCATCTTTCAATATTGACTCAAGAACTGGGTAATCTGGTTGAAGAATTTTGACAAAAGGGCATTGTTTGGATTATAAAGATCCGGCGCTATCATTGCGGCTGCAGGATGGAGCCACACCGTTTTTTATATCCCACAGAAGAGGATGTTTTATGAAAATCTTATTTGTCGCCTCGGAAGTCTCCCCCTTCGCGAAGACCGGCGGCCTGGCCGACGTGACCGGATCCCTCCCCAGGGCCCTCAGGAAGCAGAGGCATGATGTGCGCATCATAATGCCCCTCTACCAGTGCATTGAAGATAGCGGCTTTCCCATAAAAAAAGCCAGGAAAGGGGTGGAGGCCCTAATCGGCGGGGTCCTGGAGAAGGGACTGCTCCGCCAGACAACACTGGACGACATCCCGGTCTACCTGATCGACCGGAAGGAATATTTTCAGCGTCCCCATCTCTACGGCACCCCGGCCGGCGACTACCCGGACAACAGCCGGCGGTTCGGCTTCTTCTGCCGGGGGGTGGTGGACCTTCTGAAACGGCTGGACTTCCGGCCCGACATCATCCACTGTCATGACTGGCAGACCGCCCTGGTTCCCACGATTATCCGCTATGAGCATCAGGACGACCCCTTCTTCCTCAAGACCGCCCTGATATACACCATACACAACCTGGCATACCAGGGGCTGTTCCCGGCGGAGGCGCTCTCCGAACTGGGGCTCGACCCCTCCTACTTCACCATCGACAGGCTGGAATACTACGGCAAGGTGAACCTGATGAAGGGAGGGATTCTCACGGCCGATGTAGTCAACACGGTGTCAGCTTCCTACTGTCGCGAGATCCGGACCGAAGAGATGGGGTGCGGTCTCGACGGGGTACTGCGGCAGCGGGACCACGACCTGTACGGCATCCTGAACGGGATAGACTACAACGAGTGGAACCCGGCCACCGACCCGGCGCTTTTCAAGAACTACACCGCCTCGGCCCTTTCCGGCAAGGCCGCCGGCAAGAAGGCCCTGCAGAAGGCCCTCGGTCTGGAGCAGCGACCGGATATCCCGCTCCTGGGCATGATTACCCGGCTGTCGGCCCAGAAGGGGATCGACCTGCTGGAAAAGCTCCTGCCCAGGTTCAGGTCGTCGAGGCTGCAACTGGTGATCCTCGGCACCGGGGACGAGCGGTACATGACCATGCTCTCCGCCTTCCAGAAAAAAGGCGCCGACAACATCTCCATCCACCTGGCCTTCGACCAGGTCCTGGCCCGCAGGGTCTACGCGGCCAGCGACATGTTTCTCATGCCGTCCCACTACGAGCCGTGCGGCCTCGGGCAGCTCATCGCCCTCCGCTACGGCGCCATCCCGGTGGTCAGGAAGACGGGAGGCCTTGCCGACACGGTTTTCGATGCCAGGGACGGCTTTCGCGAGCCGAACGGGTTCACCTTTGACGAGTATTCCCCCAAGGCATTCTGGGGTGCGGTCGCCAGGGCGCTCGAGGCCTACGGCGAGCGGAAATCGTGGGACAGGATGGTAAGGAGCGGCATGAACTCCGATTACTCCTGGGAGCACTCCGCAGGCGAGTACGAGGCCATGTACGAAAAGGCCCTGAAAAAGGTGCGCTGATGAAGGATAAGCCGGAAGGTCCCGCGGAATTTAAGGAACTGGCCGAGGAGATCCGGAATCTGCTGAAGGATAACCGGCGGTTTCTGGATCGGGTCATGGAAGAGGACTTCGAGCCCGAGGACGAGGAAAACGGCTCAGGCGACTCCATGGAGGATTTCGAGGAACTGTAGCGCTCCCGGATGCATTCGAAGAAAAATCTCCTGAAAATCTAATCAATATCGGTATCATCCGCCGGGATGAACGCCCGGGCTTTTCGTAGGGCGTTCGTCCGTCAGGTAGAGCCTGTTGCGTTCCGAGGGTGCGTGTGCCGCAGGATATTTATTATTTTTTCAGGGGGTAAACTGAATGGAAAAAGCATCGCAAGCGACTCAGTCCGAAACCGAACTGGCCCTGTTCATCAAACAGGTCGGAGAGAATTTCCAGGCTGCCGGACAACGGAAATCCGGCGGATGGTTGAGCAATCTGCTGAAGAAGCTGTTTGTCTGAAAACGAACCCCCCGTCCGAAAACCGGGGGGTTTTTCATGCCCGCTCAGGCACGGGTATCCTGCCGGGTCAGGGGCCGCGCGTACCTCGGCCGAAGCCCCTGAACCGGCGCAAAAGTCCTCGGATACGTCCCTGGCGGTCAGTACTGGGACTGGAACACGGTGGTGGTGTCCGAGCCCTTGCCGTCTTCGGTGCTGAAGGTGATGACGGCGGTCCGGCTCGACCCGCCGGTGTTCGGATCAACCGTGACGTTCACGTGCGGGTTGGTGCCTGTGCCGCTGGCGGGTTCGACCCGGCACCAGGCCTGGTTGCTGGATGCCGTCCAGTTCCGCGACACGGCCAGGTCCAGGGACTTGAACTGCCCTGCCGCGCTGAAATCCAGGTTGTGCGGCGCCACCAGCAGCGGCGGATACGACAGGGGCACCTGGAACTGCCATGAACCGCCGCCGTAGGTATAATGCTTTTCCTTGTCCGCAATCCACCAGCCATAGGACTGGCCGCCCACGCTCCAGATCAGGTCCACGTCGAACTGGGAATCAAACGATGTCCTGTTTGAATCGCGGACCGACGGGGCGAATTTCCAGATCCACTGGTTCACCGGCTGGAAGTTGGCCCGCGACAGCACCGGCGGCTCCGAAAGCCCGGTATAGGCGAAATAGACCGTCTGGGAGGCCTTCTTGAATTCGTAGCGCCAGCGGGCGTTGTTGACGTTGTCCGCCGAATTGTTGACCACCTCGCAGTCGCTCACGTTGACGGTGGTCGAGTTGCTGATGGTGACGCCGGCGTTCAGCGAACCGGTTGCCTGGGTGCCCTGGAACCCCACCGAACCGCCGAAGTTCCAGCTGACCCCGCTGGTCACCTGCGCCACGTTGTTGGCGTTCTGGGGGTTGGACGCCATCAGCGCCACGGCGCTCCCCTGGCCCGTCAGTCCTTCCAGCAAGTTGTTCATCTTGTAGTTGCCGATGTAGTAGTGGACCTCGTCGGAGGGACCGCCGCCGTACCAGGAGGTAACCCCGCCGTACGCCCCCGAGGCATTGAGCATCCCCTCCTGGCGCACGTAGAACCAGTCGTAATCCGTGCCGTCCGCCGCGTTGAACGAGTGGCAGGAATAGATGTAGTAGCTGAGCTGGTAATTGTTCCCCCGGCAGGAGAAATTCTTGGTGACCACGAAACCCTTGGCGATCTGGGTCAGTTCGGCGCTTTCGGCCGCGACCCCCTCGGCGAGCGCCCGGGTCGCCTGCTGTCGCAGGGATTTCAGCTCCCCGGTCACGCGGTTGTCATCGACGTCGAACCAGTCGTGGAAGATGTTGGCCCTGCGGACCTGATCGAAAGCGCTGTCCGTGTCCGGCACCGACTGCGGCGCGGCGGGGTCGTCCGACGGTATGAGGCTCTCGTTGGGAGGGTACATGGACCAGGAGAACACGTGGCCGTCGGCCTCCTGGTCGACGGCGAACAGCTCGACGTAGTGCTTCCCCTCGGGCAGGCCTTCCGGCAGGGTGTAGTTCTGGTCGAGGCCGAGGATGCCGAGCAGGGCGTTGATCTCCGCCTCTCCTCCCTGCACCAGTACGATCGGCTTGAAATTGGCAAAAGTGGCGAGGATTCCCTGCCGCTGGGTCGGGCTCAGCGACTGGACACTCTGGGCCGAGATCAGGATCGGCAGGTTTGACGAGGTTCCGTCATAGGGGACACGATTGCTGAAGGTCAGGACGAGTTCGTCCCCCAGTGTGCCGCGGAGGTCGCCGATATAGGCAACCCTGCCGGTGTGAACGCGTACCCCGGCCAAAGTTGCCGTGGAGTTGTCCGAGCCGCATCCGGACATGCCGAATGCCGCAACCATGGCCAGCAGGGCCGCACACAGCACAATCCATCCCCTGGAACGATCGAGTTTCATGGTCACCCTCCTTCTTGGTGTCACAAATGAGATACGTCGGCGACAGACCGATACGCCGCCCGATCCCGCCCTGAAAACATTGTCTTCATCTTACTTTTCGGACGTCATGATAAAAACTTTAACTATGCAATGGTGCGTACCCGGGAGGTAAATCACGTAGTACCGGCCGGGACTGTTCGTACCGCCTGTTAGTCGTACGCCTGCCCTCCGCCGGTAATTTCCAGAGAGTTACCGGCATCAAGCAACTGGTGAGTGCCAAGCGGTTCTATGGGCTTTCTTATGAAATCAGACGTGCCCAGGGCAAGGGCTTTTTCCTGAAGGTGCTCTTCCTATGCGAAGAGAGAGGGCACGGGAGTTTTGCTGGTGGAAGGTGTTAACTTACAGAGTGCGGGATAGAAAAAGAGTCTTGTGGCGCGCGGCGGGGTGATGGGACCAAATCCTTTGTGCTTTTTGAAACCATGCCGCCTGGCGTGGAGTTACGGAGTGTCGGCCGAGACGGGAGGAGCCGCAGCGACGGGAGGCTGCTCGGGCTGGGGCGGGGTGCCGTCGGCCGATGCCTGTCCGGTCTCGTCCGCGGGTATCCCTTCAGTGAACTCCCCTTTCTGCGGTTCCGGTTGTTCGGGCGGCACCGCACCGCTGATGTTATTGAAAGCAGCTTCTTCCTGCTCGATAGTATGGTCCACCTTGCGCTGCAATCCGGCGATGTTCGGCAGTTCGGTCAGGGCGACCCGGTACTCTCCTTTCGTCAGCACACCCCTTCGGCGCAGCAGTTTCAGGATCATGTCCGAACGCCGCATCACCTTTCCCAGGTTCCGGTAGGGGTTGTAGGCGACCCGCGGTCCGGGGAGCATGGAGGCCAGAAAAGCGCACTCCCGGGGGGTGAGGGCCGAGACAGGCTTGCCGAAGTAGTAGCGCGCCCCATGCCCGATGCCGTACACCATTGGTCCCAACTCCACCACGTTCAGGTAGAGCTCCAGGATGCGGCCCTTGGTCAGTTCTTCCTCCATCCGCCTGGCCAGGATGATTTCCTTGATCTTGCGACCGATGGTCTTTTCGCGGGAGAGGAAGATATTCTTTGCGACCTGCTGGGTGATGGTGGAGGCGCCCCGTGCCAGGCTCTTCTTCTCCAGGTCGTATCTTATGGCGTTCTTGATCGCCTTGACGTCGATCCCCTCGTGCTTATAGAAATTCGAGTCCTCGGCAACGATGACCGCCCACTTCATCTCGGGGGGGATGGCCCGCGACGGGGTCCAGTACCGGTTGCCGGGACCTACGATAAAGGGGTGATAGTTCCCCTTCCAGTCCTTTACCTGGATGGTCGTGTTGGTGCGGCGGTTTTTCAGAGTCTCGACCGGGGGAAGGAAAAAGAGGGAGATTCCAATACAGGCGGCATACAGGGCCACAAGACCGGCAACAATAAACAGCGCTTTTTTCAGTTTCAAACAGGATACCTCTGCGAATTCATGGGCTCAAGGCGCAGGGCACAAGGCACAAGAAAAAACCGATTGGGTCCAGCCTTCCGTCCAGCCGCTCCTTCGTTCCTGCGTGCTGACCCGGCCTTCGCCATCATGCCGCTTCGGCGGTGCAGACACCTGCCTTTTCATGCAGGAGGGATTTGTGCGTTTACCCGTTCCCGGATTTTCTTGAGCCCTGAGCCCTGCGCTTTGCGCCCGTTTTTTTTTCGCCCGCCTTTTTCGCCATCCCCACCGCTGCCCGGATGGAGGCAACCATGCTGACATGTGACGCCTTGCCGGTTCCGGCCAGGTCGTAGGCCGTGCCGTGGTCCACCGAGGTCCGGATGATGGGGAGCCCCAGGGTGATGTTGACCGCGTCGTGGAAGTGCAGGAGTTTAAGGGGGATCAGCCCCTGGTCGTGGTACATGCAGACCACGCCGTCGTAATCACCGCGGGCGGCGAAGTGGAACAGCATGTCTGCCGAGAGCGGCCCGCGGGCGTCTATCCCCTCGGACCGGGCCGCCTCGACCGCCGGCAGGATAAAGCGCCGTTCCTCGTCGCCGAACAGTCCCCGTTCCCCACAGTGTGGGTTCAGGGCCAGCACGGCAAGCCTCGGGTTCCTGCGGAAATATTTGTGGAGACCCTGGTGGGTGGTACGGATGGTGGTCAGCACCCGTTCCCTGGTGATGAGCCTCGGCACTTCAGACAGGGGCTCGTGGATGGTGACCAGGGTCACCCGCAGCCGGTCGCCTGCCAGCATCATCACGTAATCCCGGCAGCCGGTCAGGTCGGCCAGCAGCTCCGTGTGCCCGGGGTAGCGATGGCCGCCGCGGTTCAGCGCCGCCTTGCTGATGGGAGCGGTCACCATGGCAGCCGCCTCGCCGGCGAGACACAGGCGGACCGCTTCGTTGATATAGCGGAACATGGCGTCGCCGGCCTCCGAAGAGGGACCGCCGTATTCCATGTCGGTCGGAGCAAGGTTCGACAGGGGTCGGAGCAGGATCGTCCCGTCGGTGTCCTTTGTCGGCAGGCCTTCGGTCAGGACCAGCCGGATGGTTTGTCCGGTGACCTCGACCGCCCGTTCCATGGCGCCGGGGTCACCTATTACCAGCGGCCGACAGATTCCGGAAATTTCAGGATCGGCAATGGCCCTGGCAATGACCTCGGGACCCACGCCGGCGGGATCGCCCATGGTGATGGCGATGATGGGTTTTGTCATGCTCCTGTTCCTCCTCGGGGGCAAGTGTATAACACCGCAATCTGAAATTGACAGAAAAAAATGTGATCAATGGGTCATTGACTCATCGGACGTGAAAGTAGTAGTGTGGTGAAACCAGTGTTGAATTTTGAGTTTTGAGTTGTAAAACGATTCATAGAACCATGTCACCTATTTCCAAGGGGAAATTAAGCGAGCCTTACGATGAAGGTATTCCCTTTACTGATATCGCTGCTGTTGCTGATTCCCTCCGTCTCTCTGGCGGATCGTACCCTTCCAGTGGACGGCGGTACGGTAACCTCCGGCATCGGCTGGCGCCTCGACCCGTTCGGCAGCGGCCGGATGGTCTATCACCGGGGGTATGATATTGCAGTCCCGACCGGCACCCCGGTGTATTCCGTGCGCGTGGGGACCGTCTATTACGCCGGACCCTACAAGGGGTACGGAAACCTCGTGGCAATAGACCACGGCAACGGCTACATGACCCTCTACGGCCACAATTCGGCACTCAAGGTAACACCCGGCCAGCGGGTGGACAGCAGGACGGTCATCGCCCTTGCCGGCAGCACCGGCAGGTCCACCGGTCCCCATGTGCACTACGAGATCAGGCAGGTAGCCGGGTACGACAAACAGAGACGGGAGCAGCTCCGCAAAGAGCTCAAAACCGTGGTTGAGAGCAACATCCACGAGTGGGTCGAGGGATTCGTTTCCGGTAGGGGAGGAGAGGAAGCGGAGCTCTCGCTCCCGACTGACATCGACGAATAGCCGCCCCGCGACGCACGGCAGAGGGCGCCTCCCCCCTGCGTCCGCTACCTGGTTTCTATCCGGAAATGTCGACAGGGGACGGGTTGGAACTTCCCCGAAGCCCCTCGTAATCGGTCGCCATCCTTTGCCTGGATCAAATACCCTGCTGGATTCAGGCGCTTTCCCACGACTCATCCGATTGCACTGAAGCCGTACGAGAGGCTCCGTGAAAGCCCCGCCCCGTCCCCCGTAACATCTTTCCATGGTAAACTACCTGGCCACAAGCCCCAGTATCAGGTGGACATAGCAGGCAAAGTCCCCGATCTCCTTCCGGTCGTTCCCCAACTCCTCCCTCCAGGAGGCATCCTCCTGTTCGTCCTTCATGCAGCGGCCCATCATATCGCACGCCTCGATGAACGCGTCGTGGGCCCTTGTCCGGGTCTCATCCATGGAGACCCGCTGCTCAGGCGTCGAAAGCTGCCACTCGGCCCGGAGCCCGGCATAGTGCACCGCCCTCCGGAACAGCTGCATCCTCAGTTCGATGAGCCTTGATTTCCCGATTGCATAAGCGATGCGGGTCGCCTTTTCCCAATCCATTCCTGTCGCCCCCTATCCTTCACGACCGCTTTTACGGGTGTGAACATGGATAAAAACACATGCCGCCATCCCGAGACAAGGAAAAAAGATCTGATCAAGCCAACTTCGGATAAGCCCCGACGATTTGTCAGCGGAAACAGATGTCCCCGATCATCAGGGCGAGGAGGGAGGCGAGGTACCAGTTGGTTGCCCGGAAGGCCGGACCGAAGCGGGAGCGCAATACGATCAGCAGGAATGAGACGGCAAGAAAGAGCATACCCAGCAGGAAGGCGGCGACCCCGTAGCGGTCGGAACAGAAGCCGAAGTACCAGAGCGCGATGGAGAGCGGCGGGAGTGCCGAAGCATAGAGGAATATCAGCAGCTTGACGTAACCCTCCCCCATCGCGACGGGGAGGACCGGGAAGCCGGCGGCCCGGTACTCCTCCCGGTGACGGAGCGCCAGGGTCCAGAAGTGGGGCGGCTGCCAGAGGAGGACCAGGAGAAACAGGATAAACCCGTCCGGACCGATGGAGCCATTGACGGCCGAGTAGCCTACGAGTACCGGGATCGCCCCCGGCACCCCGCCGGCGACCGCTCCGAACGGGGAGTTCCGCTTGAGTCGCAGGGTATAGGGGACCACGTACCAGAAGGCGGCAGCCAGAATGAGCAGGCCTGACAGGGGACTGAGGAAGCGGAAGGAGATCCCGACCCCGGCGGCGATAAGGAGCAGTGCGATCCGGGCGGTCCTTGTGCGCCCCAGCCGTTCCAGCGCCCTGGTCCGCTCCCTGAGGCGCGCCATCCGGAGGTCGAAGGGATAGTCGAAAACCGAGTTCAGCATGACTGAGCCCGCCGCGGCAAGGATCAGCGCAACGGCGCAGGCCAGGGCGGTGAAGCCCTCCGGCGCGCCGCGGAATCCAAGGACCATTCCGGCCAGGCCCGACATGGCCACCATGACCAGCAGTCCGGGCCGGGCCAGAAGGAGCGCCGAGGTGAGGGGGCCGGGCTCCCTGAGGGCGGACACGGCCTCCCCGGATTCGCGGATCACCGCATCCATCAGGGCGCCTCCTCCTGCCGAATCTCCGCGGCCCAGAGTCGGAACAGGACCAGAAGCATGCAGAGGGCGGTCGCCAGATGGAGCGCGGCGGCCGCGAAAGAGAGCCCTGACAGGACCACGAAGGCCCCCAGGGCAATCTGGACGGCTGCCAGCAGGAGCAGGGCCAGAACGGCCCTCCGGTGCCGGGCCATGGCGGCATCGATAAAGCAGGCCGCGCATATCACGCCGATGGTCAGAAAGATCAGGAGCGCGGCCAGCCGGTGGGAGAAGTGGGACAGGAGCGCCCCACCGGTGATGACCGGAAACCAGCTCCCCCCGCAGGTAGGAAAGTCGGGACAGGCGAGACCGGCTCCGGCGTGCCGCACGTATGCCCCCAGGGCCGACTGGAAGAACAGCACCAGCCCCATGCCGAAAAACAGCCCGGCGTGGCCCCTGAGCGAGAAGCCGGCCGGGGTCGCCCGGCCGTCAAAGACCGCCATGTAGCACGCCAGGAGAAATATCGCCAGGCCGGTCATGAAGTGGACCGTGGTCAGCTGCACCGGCAGCTCCAGCAGGACCACCGCGCCTCCCAGCAGGACCTCCGCCGCCAGGATTCCGACCGCGACGAGCGGGACCGCCTTGGCGGCGCCCTGGTACGCAGCGAACCTCTTCCAGGAAAGGATCAGCAGAAACAGTCCGGCAACCGCCGCTATCAGCCGGTGGCCGAACTCCATCCAGACGTCCGGTCGGAAGGGGGGGATGACCCTGTCGTGGCAGAGGGGCCAGTCCGGGCAGGCGAGGCCGGCCTTGAGTCCGGCCACCAGGTTTCCCCATACGAGGAGCAGGAAAAAGAGTGCAACGGTGATTCTGCCGAGCATGTTGAAAACCTCCTTGAATCGGGGACTCGGGACGAGGGTTGGAGGGTGTCACGGACGCGACGACGCAGTTCGCCCACTATACCGCCCCCCGGCTCCTGTCTCCTAGTCCCTCAGCAGTACGTCCGCCAGGGTCCCGCCGATGATCAGCGTGAGGAAGCCGAGCGGGATGATCGCGAAGGCCCATAAAAGCCGGTTCTCGTAGCGCAGGTGCATGAAGAAAAGGGCCACCAGCAAGGCTTTCATCGAAGCGATGAGCATGGCAACGGTCACGTTCAGCATGCCCAGGTGCACGTAGGAGACCAGCCAGGTGACGACCGTGAGGACCAGCAGCGCCAGCCAGACAAGGATGTACGTGCGGTATGCCTTTGTGGAAGATGTATTCAGCATGATCGATACCCTCACCCCACCAGGTACAGGAGCGGAAAAAGATAGATCCAGACCAGGTCCACGAAGTGCCAGTAGAGCCCGGTTATCTCCACCGGGGTCGAGTACTCGGGCGAGAACCTCCCCCGCCGGGCCAGGACCAGCACCCAGCAGAGGGCGCAGATTCCGGCGACCACGTGGATGCCGTGCAGCCCGGTCATCATGAAGTAGAGGGAGAAGAACAGGTTGGTGCCCGGATAGAGCCCGTGGCTGAAGTCCTCGCTCCACTCGACGTATTTCACTCCCAGGAAGCCGCATGCAAGCAGGATGGTAAGGGAGATGCACGCCGTTGCGCGTCGTCGCAGACCCTGTTTCATGGCGGCGATCCCCAGGGCCATGGTGAGGCTGCTGGTGATCAGGACCACCGTGTTGACCAGCCCAAGGGGCCGGTTCAGCTTCAGGTGCTCGGTATAGAACAGCTCGGGGTATTTGAGACGGAACACGATGTAGCAGGTGAACAGCCCGCCGAACAGCAGCACCTCGGTGGCCAGGAAGGTCCAGATGCCGAGCTTGGCCGTTGCCAGTGCCTGGGCCGGGGTTTCCCCTCCGTGACTCTCCGTCCCGCTCATTCCCTCTCCTTTTCCTTTTTGCCGAACCCGTAGGGCCATTCGGTGACCGTCGGGATCTCCGCGAAGTTGTGGGTGGGCGGCGGCGAGCCTGTCCGCCACTCCAGGGTCTTGGAGCCCCACGGATCCGGTTGGGCCGGCCCGCCTCTGAACAGGCTCCGGAACAGGTTCCAGAACATCAGCACGGTACCCAGGGCCAGGAACCAGGACCCGGCGGTTGAGGCGATGTGCAGGGGCTGGAACCGCTCCGGGTATTCGGCCCAGCGTCGCGGCATCCCCTGGACCCCCAGGATGAACATGCTGAAGAAGGTGATGTTGAAGCCGAAGAAGATCAGCAGCCAGGCGGTCAGGGCGCGCCGCTCGCTGTACATCCTGCCGAACATCTTGGGGAACCAGTAGTGGAGCCCGGCGAACAGGCCGATCACCGTGCCTCCCATCATGGTGTAATGGAAGTGGGCCACCACGAAGTAGGTATCGTGCAGGTGCACGTTGGTGGCCAGCGCCCCCAGGAACGGGCCGGTCAGTCCGCCGATGATGAACAGGAAGATGAAGGTCAGGCTGTAGAGCATCGGGGCGTCCAGGGAGATGGAGCCCCGGTACAGGGTGGCGATCCAGTTGAAGACCTTGACCCCGGTGGGGACCGCCACGAAGAAGGTCAGGAAGGAGAAGATGATGCCGGCGACGTCGGACATGCCGCTCACGAACATGTGGTGCCCCCAGACCAGGAAGCCGATGAAGGCGATGGCCAGGGAGGAGTAGGCGATTCCCTTGTAACCGAAGATCGGCTTGCGGGCGAAGACCGGCAGGATCTCGGAGACAATCCCCATGGCCGGCAGGATCATGACGTACACCACCGGATGCGAATAGAACCAGAAAAAGTGCTGGAACAGCAGAGGGTCTCCCCCTTTGGCCGGGTCGAAGAAGCCGACGCCGAAGATCCGCTCGGCGGCCAGCAGCAGGAAGGTGATGCCGACCACCGGGGTCGCCAGCACCTGGATGATGCTGGTGGCGTACATGCTCCAGATGAACAGGGGGAGGCGGAACCAGGTCAGCCCCGGTGCCCGCAGCCGGTGGATGGTGACGATGAAGTTGAGACCGGTGAGGATGGAGGACATCCCCACCAGGAAGATGCCGAAGGAGAGGACCGTGACCGCGGCGCCGGTCGTGGCCGAGTAGGGGGTGTAGAAGGTCCATCCCGTGTCCAGGGGGCTCGCCAGGGACGCGAGGATCACGATGATGCCGGCCAGGAAGATCCAGTAGCTGAAGATGTTCAACCTGGGGAAGGCCACGTCCCGGGCGCCGATCATCAGGGGGATGAGGAAGTTGCCAAGGGCCGAGGGGATGGCAGGGATGATGAACAGGAAGATCATCATGATGCCGTGCAGGGTGAAGAAGACGTTGTAGGCCTTGTTGCTGAACAGCTCCTCTCCCGGGTACATGAGCTTCATGCGCAGCAGCAGGGCGAACACCCCGCCGACCAGGAAAAACAGCAGGGTGGTCCCCAGGTAGAGGAGCCCGATCCGCTTGTGGTCCAGGGTGCAGGCCCAGGAGAGGAACCCCTTTTCGGTCAGGTAGCCGCGATCCGCGGGTGGTGATGGTGCTATATCATCGGGCATGAACTGATTCCTTTACATGTTGCTGGTTATCGCCCCCTCCCTGACCCTCCCCAGGAGGGGGAGGGTCAGGGAGGGGGGGAAGTCTTCTTACTTCACAGTCTTAATATACGCGATAATTGCGGTGATGTCCTCGTCCTTGAGCACCCCCTGGAAGGTGGGCATCACCGGCGGAAACCCCTGCACCAGCTTGGCGTTGGGCTCCAGGATCGACTCCCTGATATAGGTTTCGTCGGCCACGACGCTCTTGCCGTCGGCCAGGGCCACCTTTTTGCCGAACAACCCCTTGAGCGTCGGCCCCACCCTGGCGGTCCCGTCCAGGGAATGGCAGGCCAGGCAGCCGGAGTTCTCCGTCAGCTTCTCCCCCTTTTTCGTCAGGGAAAGGGTCTCCGGCTTTTCCTCCTGTTTCACCCAGCGCCCGTAATCCTCGTGGTTCATAACGATCATCACCGCCCGCATGACCGAGTGGCCGGTGCCGCAGTATTCGGTGCAGTAGATCTCGTACTTCCCCACCTGTTCCGGCTGCACCCACAGGTAGGTATAGCTTCCCGGAAGGATGTCCATCTTGACCCGGAAGTCGGGGAGATACAGACCGTGGATCACGTCCGCCGACTTCATGAGGAACTTGACCGGCCTGCCCACCTCCACCCGCACCTCGTTGACCGCGGTCCGGCCGTCGGGATAGGTGAACTGGTAGAGCCACTGCCGGGCCGTCACCTGGATCTCGACCGCGTCCGCGGGAGGTGTCCTGATAGTGCGGTACACCAGGTAACCATAGATGAAGATGGCCAACACCACCAGTGACGGGATCACCACCCAGAGGGTCTCCAGCCAGTGGCTGCCGGTGATGTAGGGGGTCTCGGCCGGCTCCTCCCTCTTCTTCCGCCGGTATCGCAACGCGAAGTAGATGAGGAAACCCTGGGTCAGGACAAAAAAGAACAGCCCCACCAGGGTGATGAACAGAAAGACCCCGTCCACCTGGGCGGCAACTCCTGAAACGGTGTTGTTCGTTGCGGCAAAACCGGGCATCAGGGCGTATCCTCGCTCTTTTCGGCGGCTCTCCGTTTTTCCTGGCGCCGGAGGGCGATGAGCAGCACGCCCAGGAGCAGCAGGACGGCGCCGCCGGCGATCTTCATGATGTTTACCGCCGCCAGGGTGTATTTCCTCCCTGCCGGGTCGTAGTGGAAGCAGTACATCAGCACCCGGTTCATGACGGTGGAACCGCCGATCCTGCCGTTGGATGCCTCTATCAGGGCCAGCTTCAGGTCGCGCGGCTTCAGATCCAGCCCGTAGAGGTAACGGGCAACCCTGCCGTCCGGGGTGAGGACGATCGCAACCGAGGGGTGGGCGAAATCGTTCTTCCCCAGCTGCAGGTAGCGGTAACCCACGGTACCGGCCAGCCGCTCGATCTCGGGCGACCTTCCCAGGAGGAAGGGCCAACGATCCCCGGGGTCTCCGTCCCGCATCATCCCGTGGGTCTCGTCCGCCTTTTCCCTGGCCCGCTGCAGGGTCTCGTCCGGGTCCACACTCACCGTGACCATGCGGAAATCCCTGGCGAGGGACAGCCCCTGCATCTCCTCGATGGCGCTGATCAGGTTGCGGAACGTGAGAGGACAGAGCATGGGGCACGAGTAGTAGTTCAGTGTCAGGATGACCGGTTCGCCGGTGAGATAGTCCGCCAGGGTGACCGTTTTCCCGTGCTGGTCGGTGAACGGCAGATCCAGGGGAATAACGACGCCCGGCTTCTCGTCCACACCGATGCGCTGCAGGATCTCCTGCTCCGTCAGCCGGACCGGCGCGGCTGCGGCGGCCTGACAGAACAGGACGATCAGGAGCATAGATAAGATTGCCGGGGTTTTCATGGTGCTTCCTTGTGACGGGTGATCAACGGACGGGAGATCGCCGTAGAGATAGTGTAGCGTCATCCATGAGAAAAACAATGCGACCGTGCATTCCGGCCTTTGCAGTTGGCCCTGGGAAGAAAATGCTATATAGTTGGTGTCTATC
>JARKPN010000046.1 GCA_029975275.1 Geobacteraceae bacterium
CCTTTCACTGGTGTCGCTGCTCGACGACAAGGTAGCCCAGATCGCCACCGCCGCCGAACAGCAGTCGGCCACCACCCAGGAGATGACCACGAGCCTGCAGCGGATATCGGAGGCGGTCTCCTCGGCGGCCGACCAGGCCAAGGGCGGGCTCCAGGAGTCCCTGTCCCTGTCCGAGCTTTCCGACACCCTCAGGACCGTCGTCAACAGCTATAAGGTTGCATGAGTCACGTTGTGACGGATTCTGCTCGGCGGCCCGATCGCCGGGGGCATTCGTCAGACGCGGACCGTTTTCTGTCGTCCGCCGCTTCCCATACCTCAGCGGGAGCCGAACAGGCTCCCGCCCCTGCTTATCCACGGGCGCAGCGTTGAGCCGTCAAAGATTTCCTGACGCTCCGCTCATTCGTATCCACCTTTTCAGCCGCCGCTAGAACCCGTCCCTGCCCGCTCGTTTTGTTCAACCACGGCTTTCTCCCGCCTTTGCCGGTATCGGAAACTCACGCAGTATGCATTTACAGAATATCCCTGAACGGAGTTTTTCAGTGCAATTACCGATGCGGGAATGGATTGGAGGCGTATGTGGGGAACACAAGTTTTTCCGCGACATGTCCGACTATCTCGACGGTTCATCCCCGCGTATGCGGGGAACACTAATCGTGCGCGAGGCCTGCGATACCTGGCGGCGGTTCATCCCCGCGGATGCGGGGAACACTTCAGCCTGGACCAGTCCAGGGGGTTGAGCAGCGGTTCATCCCCGCGGATGCGGGGAACACCAGTATGTCATAATTTACTATGTAGATATCAGCGGTTCATCCCCGCGGATGCGGGGAACACCTGGAAGGATTGTCTCTACGACCTGACAGACGCGGTTCATCCCCGCGGATGCGGGGAACACTCCAACAACATGGCCCCACTCGTTTTTCGGTCCGGTTCATCCCCGCGGATGCGGGGAACACATCTACAACCTTCTGAGGGTCGGTAATCTTCTCGGTTCATCCCCGCGGATGCGGGGAACACCCGTCGAGGCCCATGCCGCCCTGCTCCTTGGGCGGTTCATCCCCGCGGATGCGGGGAACACAAGACCTACGGGCCGTCCTGGTGGGGCCAGATCGGTTCATCCCCGCGGATGCGGGGAACACAGGCCGAATGGGAATGGGACACCTTCGAAGAACGGTTCATCCCCGCGGATGCGGGGAACACTGCGGGTTGTAGCGGGTCCGGGCGGCGTATTCCGGTTCATCCCCGCGGATGCGGGGAACACGCCTCCGTCAGCAAACTTTTTAGCGTTATGGGCGGTTCATCCCCGCGGATGCGGGGAACACTTTTCTACGGAGATTGCTACAGCAACATAGTGCGGTTCATCCCCGCGGATGCGGGGAACACGCCGGGAAAGGGTCCCGGAACAGCTTGAAAAACGGTTCATCCCCGCGGATGCGGGGAACACTTGTGTACCGTATCATAAAACCTGGTTACGGGCGGTTCATCCCCGCGGATGCGGGGAACACTTTCCAGGTCTTGTTTTAGATTGGCAGACTTGCGGTTCATCCCCGCGGATGCGGGGAACACCCACTGTCTCTACTATCAAGCCGCAGAGTAGGCGGTTCATCCCCGCGGATGCGGGGAACACGTTTAAGGTTACCGACGCCAATAAAACAGTATCGGTTCATCCCCGCGGATGCGGGGAACACCCTGATTTGTCCTCGACCACCTTCGCAGTGACCGGTTCATCCCCGCGGATGCGGGGAACACGAACATGCTGACTTACTATAGGATGACAAAGACGGTTCATCCCCGCGGATGCGGGGAACACCGGCCTGTCTCGTCCTGGTCGGCTCCATGGGGCGGTTCATCCCCGCGGATGCGGGGAACACAGCGTCGTCGTTGCTCATTCGGCGCCTCCTTCCGGTTCATCCCCGCGGATGCGGGGAACACACGTACCCGATAAACGAGGAGTTAAACCATGCCGGTTCATCCCCGCGGATGCGGGGAACACGGAAACGGGAGCACAGGCGCGTCCAGCCTACGCGGTTCATCCCCGCGGATGCGGGGAACACTTTTACCTTGTACTTGATACCCAGCGCTTCGCCGGTTCATCCCCGCGGATGCGGGGAACACAGCGCCTGGCCGTAGCTGAGCTGACCGAGCAACGGTTCATCCCCGCGGATGCGGGGAACACGTTTGCAATCTGCTTGGTCAGCCGTTCCTGAACGGTTCATCCCCGCGGATGCGGGGAACACCGGGGTACTGAATACCTGATATGTCCTTTTTGCGGTTCATCCCCGCGGATGCGGGGAACACCGCCGGATGATTGTTCCCACTGCCAAAATTTGCGGTTCATCCCCGCGGATGCGGGGAACACAGCCCGGCCTACCGCGCGAAATGGCTGGATGACGGTTCATCCCCGCGGATGCGGGGAACACGCGGCGCACGAGCATTCCCACCCGCAGCTCGTCGGTTCATCCCCGCGGATGCGGGGAACACGTCAGATGTTGCAGATGGTCCCGTAGCCGTAACGGTTCATCCCCGCGGATGCGGGGAACACCTAACCATCATGATCGGACAACCAGACGGGACCGGTTCATCCCCGCGGATGCGGGGAACACGAATATCCTGTCCCACAAAGGGACGGTAACAGCGGTTCATCCCCGCGGATGCGGGGAACACTAGATTCGGGTGTTGCTATTTACAAGCAACACCGGTTCATCCCCGCGGATGCGGGGAACACGTTATCAAGTCCTGACCCCATTGCCCTCCCCTTGGTTCATCCCCGCGGATGCGGGGAACACGTCCGTGGTCTCGCAATTTGGTTATCAGAGAGCGGTTCATCCCCGCGGATGCGGGGAACACATCGGAAATTTTTGAAATTTTGGAAGGTGTTGCGGTTCATCCCCGCGGATGCGGGGAACACGGGTGGCTATGAAACAGGTTCTAGCCGTTATCCGGTTCATCCCCGCGGATGCGGGGAACACTTTGCGAAAATCAGAATCAAGCTGGGGTTTATCGGTTCATCCCCGCGGATGCGGGGAACACTTCACTCTTCGCAGAGGGCGCACTGAAGCTGACGGTTCATCCCCGCGGATGCGGGGAACACACGTGCAATCAGCGTGTTGACCCCTCCCTGCGCGGGTCATCCCCGCGGATGCGGGGAACACTTTTGCTCCCGCTTTATGCTCAAGGAATGGTGCGGTTCATCCCCGCGGATGCGGGGAACACTGCCAGAACATCTCCGCAGAACCTCCTGCCATCGGTTCATCCCCGCGGATGCGGGGAACACATTGTTGAAGCACTGAATATGAATGATATCAACGGTTCATCCCCGCGGATGCGGGGAACACGAAAAAAATAATCACTATAATCACTCTTGTTGCGGTTCATCCCCGCGGATGCGGGGAACACTTCGGGAGAGCAGCCACTATCGCCGGAGCAGTCGGTTCATCCCCGCGGATGCGGGGAACACGCATGGTACTCCGATGAACTGTTAAGCGTTGCCGGTTCATCCCCGCGGATGCGGGGAACACAGTAATGATCATTGTCTTGCCTTCAAGAACAACGGTTCATCCCCGCGGATGCGGGGAACACTTTTCATGTGTTTTCCCCTTTCTTTGCTTTGTCGGTTCATCCCCGCGGATGCGGGGAACACATGGGTAGAGATAGTGAAAAAAAGTGATTCATCGGTTCATCCCCGCGGATGCGGGGAACACATTGACTGTGACAATAGAATCACAGATCCTCGCGGTTCATCCCCGCGGATGCGGGGAACACGATGAAGATTTCATGTTGCGGCAGGCAGTCTACGGTTCATCCCCGCGGATGCGGGAAACACAGCAGCATCACAACAGAACTGCCCATTTTTGCCGGTTCATCCCCGCGGATGCGGGGAACACAGAAAGGTGCTCCCAGCACTGATGAAGACTCACGGTTCATCCCCGCGGATGCGGGGAACACTTTACTGCTGAACCCCCTAGCAATAGAATCAGCGGTTCATCCCCGCGGATGGGGGGAACACAATCGTTCTTCCTAAAACTGCGTCTGTTGACACGGTTCATCCCCGCGGATGCGGGGAACACCCTGTTGATATCATTTATGGCGATGAGATTGACGGTTCATCCCCGCGGATGCGGGGAACACCACGCCCAGAACCAGTTCCGCCGCGACCGTAACGGTTCATCCCCGCGGATGCGGGGAACACTCACGCTCAAACACTAGCATGTCGGTTTAAAACGGTTCATCCCCGCGGATGCGGGGAACACGCGGCCCTGGCCGCCGGTTCCTCATCGAAAACCGGTTCATCCCCGCGGATGCGGGGAACACATCTCAAGAAGAAATTGACAAAGCTCAGTGGACGGTTCATCCCCGCGGATGCGGGGAACACTATAACGACGGTGGTTGTAGCCACCGAATTGCCGGTTCATCCCCGCGGATGCGGGGAACACATGCTTGTCCCATCTTTGATGGGGGTGATTTGCGGTTCATCCCCGCGGATGCGGGGAACACCAAGTATTTCTTGGGCTCAACAATGGTGCTGACGGTTCATCCCCGCGGATGCGGGGAACACTTCTACCATCTCTTTCCAACTTCTACCATGAGCGGTTCATCCCCGCGGATGCGGGGAACACCTATCTGGTGAACAGTGAAGAAAGAGGAGTGGCGGTTCATCCCCGCGGATGCGGGGAACACTACTCTTCAGTCAGAAGCTTCACTTCCGTGTACGGTTCATCCCCGCGGATGCGGGGAACACCACCATGTCAGATCTTTCAACATGCCCGAAATCGGTTCATCCCCGCGGATGCGGGGAACACTTAATATTTGTATCTTTTTTAAAGTCCATGCTCGGTTCATCCCCGCGGATGCGGGGAACACTATCAGGACCAGTCATAAACTCATGTTAATTGCGGTTCATCCCCGCGGATGCGGGGAACACAGGAGCAATACGAATTATGCCTCTTTGCTTTTCGGTTCATCCCCGCGGATGCGGGGAACACGGTTTGCAGATTTCTATCCAAAACATTCTGAGCGGTTCATCCCCGCGGATGCGGGGAACACGTCATTCAGTTTAACGGGGCCGCCATGAGCGACGGTTCATCCCCGCGGATGCGGGGAACACGTAGGAGGAAACATAAACATGAACCCCTTTACCGGTTCATCCCCGCGGATGCGGGGAACACAGATTCCTGGAAGGTTGCCGTTTCCATCCGCTCGGTTCATCCCCGCGGATGCGGGGAACACCCCCAGGCCCCATTGATGATGAGTTCAAGTTCCGGTTCATCCCCGCGGATGCGGGGAACACTCCAGGAAATGATGCTCGAATACATAGAGAGCCGGTTCATCCCCGCGGATGCGGGGAACACAACGACCGGAAGACCATCTTCGTGCATAGGAGCGGTTCATCCCCGCGGATGCGGGGAACACGGGAAGTGTCAATTCATACATGGACACAGTTACGGTTCATCCCCGCGGATGCGGGGAACACCTGTTTCTTCTGTGCGTCCATCATTGCTGTCACGGTTCATCCCCGCGGATGCGGGGAACACATGTTCCAATTGGGAGACTTGTCGGAAGATGACGGTTCATCCCCGCGGAGGCGGGGAACACGATTTCATAGTATGTGGGATAGTACATCCTGTCGGTTCATCCCCGCGGATGCGGGGAACACTCCGCGACATCATGACCGCCATGGTCCTGGACCGGTTCATCCCCGCGGATGCGGGGAACACCCATCGGGAAGCATTTCGAGGAAGAGGCACTGCGGTTCATCCCCGCGGATGCGGGGAACACGACTCCTCCCTCATTCGCTTCGTAGCAGCTCACGGTTCATCCCCGCGGATGCGGGGAACACCGGCCAAGGGTGCGGCGGCTCTCACTCCGGACCGGTTCATCCCCGCGGATGCGGGGAACACAAACTAGGCGAACAACATAACTCTTTTGCAAACGGTTCATCCCCGCGGATGCGGGGAACACTGAGTTGATAATCACGTTGACAAATGGCAACGCGGTTCATCCCCGCGGATGCGGGGAACACACCGGCGGCAGCTATCGCCCGGATCCTCCCGGCGGTTCATCCCCGCGGATGCGGGGAACACAGCTCCAGGGTTACGGCCTCGGTGGCCATGCTCGGTTCATCCCCGCGGATG
>JARKPN010000052.1 GCA_029975275.1 Geobacteraceae bacterium
AATCTCATTCTATCCCCTCCTAGACCCCACAACACCTTTATGGTGTTGTGGGGCGGCTATATTTTTAAATCTCCTTAAAACTTTATAAAGACACTAACAAATTTCCTCTATTTCTGTTCTTGTAATTATGTCCTCCTGAAGGGCCGGATGAAGTCCAACGTAAAGAGCACTATAACCAGCCACCCTTACGACCAAGTCCTTATACTTATCAGGATTTTTCTGTGCGTCTCTTAGCCGTTTAGAATCTACAACGTTGTACTGGACGTGGAGACCCTTTTGAGAGAAATAACCTTTCAATGCAGCCTTAAGAGCAGTTTCTCCCGTTTCACCTTCAAGGGCAGATGGATGGAACTTGAGATTAAGAAGGGTTCCGTTTGAATTAATCAAATGGTCAAGTTTAGATGCTGAATTCAATACAGCTATAGGTCCATTCAAGTCTCGACCATGAATCGGGGATATGCCATCCGCCAAAGCATCGCCTGCTTTTCGCCCATCAGGAGATGCACCTAAAACAGCCCCCATAGGTAAATTTGCTGAGACAGGATATAGCCCCGGTTGATATGGCCCTCGCGGTCCCACAGATTTCTCTGTCAATTTACAGTAAACTTCTACAGCCCATGCTGCTATAGCGTCTACCTCTTCCTCGTCATTACCGTAATGAGGCACTTCTGCAATTATTCTATTTCTAAGAACTTCCTGGCCGCTCCAATCACTTTTCAAGATCTCAAGCAATTCAGATCCACTTACTACTTTTTCATCAAAAACCATCTTTTTGATGGCCATAAGGGAATCACCTACGTTGCTGACACCTACACCCGCCGTACCAATTGCATTGTATTTGGCCCCTCCCGCTGAAACATCAATGCCCTTTTCTATACAGTATTCCATTCCACAAGAAAGAAACGGTAAAGGCGCAACATCTTGGTTCACTAAGTCGGCAGTGTTCGTAATGACTGCGAAATGATCTACAAAGTATTTAACCTGTTTTTCGTAGGCCTTCTTCACTT
>JARKPN010000062.1 GCA_029975275.1 Geobacteraceae bacterium
GACCGAAATGGTCATGCCCGGAGACAACGTAGCGGTAACGGTAAACCTGATCACGCCGATAGCGATGGACGAGGGTCTGCGCTTCGCCATTCGCGAGGGAGGCCGCACTGTCGGCGCCGGCGTTGTCAGCTCGATAATCGAATAAATAGTAAGGTACGAGGATACGATGCCAAGTCAGAAGATCAGAATCAGATTAAAAGCCTACGACCACAAGCTGCTCGACCAGTCGGTCGGTGAAATAGTTGATACTGCAAAGAGGACCGGCGCACGGGTTGCCGGTCCCATCCCGCTGCCGACGGTCATCAATAAATACTGCGTGTTGCGTGGGCCGCACGTGGACAAGAAATCCAGGGATCAGTTTGAGATTCGATCGCATAAGCGTCTCATCGATATACTGGATCCTACGCAGCAGACGGTAGACGCGCTGATGAAATTGGATCTTTCCGCAGGCGTTGATGTCGAGATTAAGCTTTAAACTACCACTACCGTCTAATACAGACACGAGCGAACAGGAACATCAGTCATGAAGAAGGGACTACTGGGAAAGAAACTGGGCATGACCCAGATATTTAGTGAAGACGGCCGCAAAATCCCTGTGACGGTTGTTGAGGCAGGACCTTGCGTAGTACTTCAGAAAAAGACACTTGAGAAGGATGGTTACTCGGCGTTGCAACTCGGTTTTGGAGTATGTGACGTGAATCGTTCAACCAGGCCGTTGATCGGACATTGCAAGCCGGCGGGTCAGGGCGTCATGAAGCACCTGCGTGAATTCCGGATTTCGGAGACCGACACGTTCAATGTCGGGGACATAGTGCGGGCGGATATTTTCTCTGCCGGTGAACTGGTAGACGTGACCGGGACGAGCATAGGCAAGGGCTACCAGGGCGTTATCAAGCGTTGGGGATTCCAGGGTGGCCGAGCGTCCCATGGTTCCAGGTTTCACAGGGCACCCGGTTCGATAGGCTGCTCAGCAACACCGGCAAGGGTGCTTAAGGACAAGAAAATGCCCGGCCAGATGGGTAATGAAAGGGTCACCGTGCAAAGGTTGCAGATTGTACGGGTTGACGAGTCTGAGAATATCATACTGATCAAGGGTGCAATACCTGGCGCCAAAAACGGGATAGTTCTGATTAAAGATAGCGTTAAAGCATAGCAATACGGTAGTTGACCGGAGATAGTCATGGCTACAATCGATGTTTTTGATATGGGAAATAATAAGATAGGCTCAATGGATCTGTCAGACACGGTGTTTGGTGCAGAAATAAAGGAACATCTGATCCATGAGGCCATCAGGGTACAGCTGACCAACCGGCGAGCCGGTACTGTGGCGGTCAAGAATAGATCGCAGGTAGCCGGTAGCGGGAAAAAACCCTTCAAGCAGAAGGGCACTGGTCAGGCCCGCCAAGGCTGCAGCAGGGCTCCGCAATACCCTGGCGGTGGGGTCGCTTTCGGGCCTCAGCAAAAAGAGTACAACTTGTCAATGAACAAAAAGGCCCACAAATCCGCGATGAAGTCCGTTTTGTCCTTTCTTTTCAAGGAAAACAAGCTTACCGTACTGAAGTCCTGGGAGCTGGGAAAGATTTCCACCAGGGGCTTCGTCGATGTGCTGAACGCATTCTCGCTGCAGAAGACGCTTGTTGTCATTGACGAGCAGAACCAGATGCTTGAACTTTCTGCCAGAAACGTAAAAGACGTGAAGGTGTTGAAAGCTGAAGGGCTTAACGTCTACGACATGATGAATTATAAGAACGTTGTCTTTACCGAATCGGCGGTAAGGAAAGTCGAAGGAGCGCTGCAGTCATGAATATCTACGATGTCATTCAAAAACCTCTTATAAGCGAGAAAACTCAGGTTGAGAAGGAGTCGAAAGGTATCGTCGCTTTCCAGGTACACAGGGACGCCAACAAGCTTGAGATAAAGACCGCTGTTGAAACGCTTTTCAAGGTTGAGGTCACGGACGTTAACACCATTAACGTGGCTGGCAAGATGAAGAGATTTGGTCGGCACTATGGGAAACGCTCGAACTGGAAAAAAGCGTATGTCACCCTGAAAGAGGGAAGCAGCGTAGATTTCTTCGAAGTGTAAATTTCGAGATGGGGTTGAAATAAATGGCAATCAAGAGTTATAAACCGACATCGGCCGGGAGACGGCACCAGACTTGTGCCAGCTTTGAGGAGATAACGACCTCGAAACCTGAGAAGACCCTCGTCGTAACGCTCAAGAAAACCGGTGGCAGAAACAGCTTCGGACGGATTACGTCGCGCCACATTGGTGGCGGTCACAAGAAGAGGTACCGGATTATCGATTTTCTGCGTGACAAGAGGGACATACCCGCCAAGGTTGCATCGATAGAATATGACCCCAACAGAAGCGCACGAATCGCTCTGCTGGTTTATGCCGACGGTGAGAAACGTTATATACTCGCACCTGATGGCATAAAAGTTGGCGACAAGATACTTGCAAGCGAAAACGCTGACATAAAGCCCGGGAATGCACTCCCGCTGAAAGCGATACCTCTCGGTTCAATTATACACAACATTGAGCTGAAAATCGGAAAAGGCGGGCAACTTGCAAGGAGTGCAGGCACCTATGCACAACTGATGTCGAAGGAAGGGAAGTATTCCCAGGTAAAATTGCCGTCCGGTGAAGTTCGCATGGTGTTGCAGAACTGTTATGCCACCATCGGCCAGGTCGGAAACCTGGATCATGAGAATGTTTCACTTGGCAAGGCCGGGCGTACCCGCTGGCTGGGCAAAAGGCCCAAAGTCAGAGGTGTCGCGATGAACCCGGTTGATCATCCGCATGGAGGGGGCGAGGGCCGTACCTCCGGCGGCCGGCACCCGGTAACGCCGTGGGGTATCCCGACCAAGGGATACAAGACTAGAAAGAACAAGAAGACAAGCAGATTTATTGTGAAAGCGCGAAAACAATAAATATACAATAGAGGAATGAGTCAATGGCGAGATCAGTAAAAAAGGGGCCTTTTGTTGATGAACATTTGGCTGTGAAAGCTCAAGCTGAAGGGCCGAATTCGAAAAAAATCATTAAAACCTGGTCGCGGCGCTCTACAATCATCCCCGATTTCATCGGCTTGACATTTGCGGTACATAACGGAAAGAAATTTATTCCGGTGTTCGTTACAGAAAACATGGTAGGGCACAAACTTGGGGAGTTTGCTCCGACAAGAACTTTCTACGGGCATGCTGCGGACAAAAAAAGCAAGCTCAAGAAAAAGTAAAATTAAGGAGTGACACATGGAATCAAGTGCCAAGTTAACGTTTGCCCGTATATCGCCCAGGAAGACTCGTCTCGTGGTGGACATGATCAGGGGGAGACAGATTCAGTCCGCCCTGAATATGTTAAAATACTCTCCGCAGCCGTCCGCCAAGCTGATTTCGACTCTGCTTAAATCCGCTGTCGCCAATGCTGAGCAGAAGGGTGTTTCTGACGTGGATAAACTCTATGTCAAGACTATTTACGTAAATGCTGGGACAGTTCTTAAGAGGTTTCTGCCCAGAGCGATGGGAAGAGCCAGCAGAATAAGAAAGCCGACGAGCCATATTCATGTGGTTCTGGCGGACACGAAATAAGATATCAGTCGGAGGTGAGGTTTGGGCCAGAAAGTTAATCCTATAGGTTTCAGGCTGGGAGTCATAAAGAGTTGGGATTCGAAATGGTATGCCGAAGCAGACTATGCACAGCTGCTCCATGAGGATCTGAAGCTTAGAGATTTTTTGAAGAAGCGTCTGTATCACTCGGGTGTATCCAAGATAGAAATTGAGCGCGCCGCAAACAAGGCGAAGATCAATATTTATACCGCCCGTCCCGGTCTTATTATCGGCAAAAAAGGTTCCGAAGTTGAAACCTTGAAAAAGGAACTGGCTAAGCTTACCGAAAAAGAAGTTTTTCTGAACATACAGGAAATCAGAAAACCCGAGCTGGACGCACAATTGGTGGCAGAGAACGTTGCACTGCAACTGGAGCGGCGCATCGCTTTCAGGCGTGCGATGAAGAAGAGTGTCACCACCGCGCTCAAGTTCGGTGCAAAAGGAATAAGAATAACCTGCTCCGGCAGACTGGGCGGCGCGGAGATGTCCCGTACCGAATGGTACCGTGAGGGGCGGGTACCGCTGCACACGTTGCGTGCCGACATAGACTACGGTGTTGCCGAGGCAAAGACCACCTATGGGATTATTGGGGTCAAGGTGCTCATTTTTAAAGGTGAAGTTCTCCCCGGGAAAAAACAGTAGAGGAGTTTCATAATGTTAATGCCCAAGAGAGTTAAACATAGAAAGCAGATGAAAGGCAAAATGAAGGGATCCCCTCACCGGGGGGTTACGCTTGCCTTTGGGGAGTATGGTCTGCAGGCCACTGAATGTGGCTGGCTTGACTCCAAGCAGATTGAAGCGGCTCGTATCGCTTTGACAAGGTATATCAAGAGGGGCGGCAAAACCTGGATACGGATTTTTCCTGACAAGCCTCTGACCTCGAAGCCCGCAGAGACTCGCATGGGCAAGGGGAAAGGCTCTCCTGATTCATGGGTTTGCGTGATTAAGCCTGGGCGGATTCTCTATGAAATGGAAGGTGTTTCAGAGGAGATTGCCCGTGAGGCTTTCAGGTTAGCAGCGTTTAAACTTCCGATTTCTACGAAATTTGTTACAAGGAACGATGGCCATGAAGAGTAGAGACCTCAGAGAAATGACCATAGAAGAGCTCCAGGCGAAAGGCGAAGAGATGAATAAAGAGCTTTTCAATATCAAGTTTCAGCTTCACACCGGCCGCCTGGAAAGTACGGCAAAGCTGCCGGCCTTGAGAAAGGATATTGCGAGGTTGAAGACCATACTCAGGGAAAAGAGAGGCTAAGGCGAGGGAACCATGAGCGAGCGTGGCAACAGAAAAACCCATGTGGGCGTAGTAGTCAGTGATAAAATGCAGAAAACCGTTGTTGTCAAGGTGTCACACCTCGTCAAGCACACGGAATACAATAAATATATTAAAAGAAGCGTCAAGTACAAGGCGCATGACGAAGAAAACACCTGCAGGATAGGTGACAAAGTTCAGATTATTGAAACCAGACCTATCAGCAAAGATAAGCGTTGGAAGGTTAAGCAAGTTTTAGAGAGAATTTCATAAAGTAGGAGCATTCCGATGATACAGATGCAATCTATACTTGATGTTGCAGACAATTCCGGCGCAAAGAAGCTCTATTGCATCAAGGTGTTGGGTGGCTCGAAACGTAAGTATGCAAGTATCGGGGACATTATTGTTGCTTCGGTGAAAGAGGCAATTCCCAATGCAAAAGTTAAAAAAGGTGACGTTGTAAAGGCTGTGATTGTCCGGACTGCCAAGGAAATCGGCAGACCTGACGGATCCTACATAAAGTTTGACGACAATTCAGGGGTTGTCATCAATAATCAGAAAGAGCCGGTTGGCACCAGAATCTTCGGTCCTGTCGCCAGGGAGTTGAGAGCAAAGAAATTTATGAAGATAATTTCACTCGCACCCGAAGTTCTTTAAATTTCTTTAGGAGAAAATAAAAGATGCAAGGCAATAAGCTGAGAATAAAAAAAGGCGACACGGTCATGGTGATCACCGGAAAAGATAGTAAAAAGACCGGTAAAATTTTGCGTGTCCTCAGCAAGAAGAACAGTGTGCTCGTTGAAGGTCTGAACATAATTAAAAGGCATACCCGTGCGAGGGGCAATCAGGCCGGCGGTATTGAGGAAAAAGAGGCCCCAATACACAGTTCCAACGTAATGCTGTTCTGTGCCAAGTGCAATAAGCCGGTGAGGAGCAAAAGGAATATCCTTGAAAACGGAGACAAGGCCCGCATTTGTATCAAGTGCGGCGAGTCTTTTGATAAATAGCACGGAGGAGTAAATGGCGAGGCTAAAGGAGCTTTATAAAAAAGAGATCGTTCCGCAGATGATGAAGGAATTCGGCTATAAGAATGTAATGCAGGTGCCGAAGCTTGAGAAGATAGTTGTCAACATGGGGCTCGGTGAAGCAATTCAGAATGTGAAAATACTCGATTCTGCTGCTGAAGAACTCGCCATAATTACCGGACAGAAGGCGGTAGTAACAAAAGCCAAAAAATCCATAGCGTCATTCAAGCTGCGTCAGGGAATGCCCATTGGCTGCATGGTGACGCTGCGTCAAGAGAAGATGTTCGAGTTTCTTGACCGCTTAATGAATATCTCGCTCCCGCGGGTCAGGGACTTCAAAGGCGTTTCTGCTAAGGGTTTTGACGGGAGAGGTAATTATTCCTTGGGCATTAAGGAACAACTGATTTTCCCAGAGATAAATTACGATAAAGTTGAGAAAGTAAAAGGGCTGAACATTTCAATAGTAACAACAGCGAAGACCGATGAAGAAGGCAGGGCACTCTTGAAGTGTCTTGGCATGCCGTTCAGGAATTAATCCGTTTGGAGGAAATCAGTGGCTAAAACATCCATGATACTAAAGGCTCAGAGAGCTGCCAAATTTAAAGTCCGGGAATACAATCGTTGTCCGCTTTGCGGCCGTCCGAGAGCTTATTACCGTAAATTTAAGATGTGCAGGATTTGCCTGAGAAAACTTGCTTCTAGCGGAAAAATCCCTGGTGTCATCAAATCCAGCTGGTAGTCAACATACGAGAGAGTTAGAGGAGTGCTTTAAATGTCGATGACTGATCCCATAGCTGATATGCTTACCAGAATCAGGAATGCCAACATGGCAAAATTACAGAAAGTAGACATCCCGTCTTCAAATCTCAAGGTAAACATTGCAAATGTCCTGAGAGGCGAGGGATTCATAAAGAACTACAAGGTAATTGCCGACGAGAAACAGGGAGTCTTGAGGATATACCTTAAGTATATCGATGAAAAAGAAGGCGTGTTCAGTGAGATAAAGAGGATCAGCAAGCCAGGCAGCAGGGTGTATGTCAAGGGTGACAAGGTTCCTAAGGTTAAAAACGGTCTCGGGGTTGCGATTCTTTCCACGTCAAAGGGTGTCGTAACTGATAAGGCTGCTCGTGAAGCCGGAATCGGCGGCGAAATACTCTGTACCGTTTGGTAAGAAAGGATCGAGGAGCGTTAGCCATGTCCAGGATTGGAAAACTTCCCATAGAAATACCTGCTGGGGTAAAGGTCACGATAGACAGCTCGGTGGTCAAGGTTGAAGGCCCCAAAGGCGCCTTGAGCAGAAGAATCGCCGAGGGTGTCTCGATTGAGGTTGCTGATAAGCAGATTGTGGTTTCAAGAAACAGCGAAGACAAAATCTGTCGATCCGCTCATGGTCTCATGAGAACGCTGTTGAACAATATGGTTGTTGGTGTCACCAAGGGTTTTGAAACCATTCTAGATATAACCGGCGTTGGATATCGCGCGGAAGCAAAATCTGATACGCTGACATTGAGCCTCGGGTACTCTCATCCAATCAATTTCGCCTTGCCAAAGGGCGTCAGCGTCGAGGTTGAGAAAATGACCAAGGTCTTTGTCAGAGGGGCCGACAAGGAGCTTGTTGGACAGACGGCGGCCAAAATCAGATCGTTCCGCGTCCCTGAGCCCTATAAGGGTAAAGGAATCAAGTATTCTGACGAAAAAATAGTACGCAAAGCTGGCAAGACCGGGAAGAAATAGCATTTCCTGCAAGGAGACACAAAAGTGAGTTCTCTATCTCAAAAGAATCTGTCCAGAATTAAACGAAAAATAAGAGTAAGAAAAAAGGTCAAAGGGGCGCCGACGCGACCCAGGCTGAATGTTTTCAAGAGTTCGAAACATATATATGCCCAGCTGATTGATGATACAAGCGGCACTACGCTAGTATCTGCCTCGACGCTCGATAGCACCGTCAGCGAGGGACTCGACCATACAGGAAACGTTGAGGCGGCAGTGAAGGTAGGAGCCGCGATAGCGAAAACGGCATTGGCAAAAGGAATCAGTTCAGTAATATTCGACCGTAACGGTTTTCTTTATCACGGACGCATCAAAGCACTGGCTGATGCTGCCAGGGAAAACGGACTCTCATTCTGAGAGGTGTCAATCAGGAGGCGATACTTGCTTAAGATCAATCCTAGTGAGCTTAATTTAACTGACAGAGTAGTCCATATAAGCCGGGTTGCAAAGGTGGTGAAGGGCGGTCGTCGTTTCAGCTTTTCTGCACTGGTCGTTGTCGGAGACGGCAACGGCTATGTCGGATACGGGCTTGGGAAGGCCAACGAGGTTCCGGAAGCTATCCGAAAAGGCGTGGAGCAGGCGAAAAAGAACATTATCAAGGTGCCGATTGAGGAACATACCATTCCTTACGAAGTCGAGGGACATTTCGGTGCGGGAAGAGTCCTGATGAAGCCGGCATCAGCCGGTACCGGCGTGATTGCAGGTGGAGCAGCGCGTGCGGTGCTTGAAGCTGCCGGTGTTCATAATATCCTGTCGAAATGTCTTGGGTCCAATAATCCGCACAATGTTGTCAAGGCGACTATCGCTGGATTAAAAATGCTCAGAAGCCCGCAGGAAGTCGCACTTCGACGTGGAGTAGTTGAATAGTCTTTTGTTTTTGGGAGAACTATAGCATGGCCGATCAATTGAGAATCACTCTGGTAAAAAGTCATATCGGTAGACCGGATAAGCACAGGGCTGTGCTCATGGGCCTGGGCCTCAACAAGGTAAACAAAACCGTGACCCTGCAGGATACACCTGAAATCAGGGGGATGGTGAAAAAGGTTGAACACCTGGTTAAAGTACAAGAATAAAATCTACGGAGTCTGTTACGATGGATTTAAATACTTTGAGGCCTGCTGAAGGGTCGACGAAAAAACGTAAAAGAATAGGCAGAGGCGCAGGCTCAGGTCATGGTAAGACCTCGACCAAGGGGCATAAAGGTCAGAAAGCAAGGAGTGGCGGGAGTGTCAAAGCCGGTTTTGAAGGCGGCCAGATGCCGCTGCAACGGCGGCTCCCCAAGAGAGGCTTCACCCCACTGAAGAAGAAAGTCTATGCTTTGGTCAAATTGAGCCAGTTAGAGATGTTTGATGCTGGTGTTACCGTGACTGCGGAAGAATTGCAACGAGCCGGTATCGTTACCAAGCTGCATGACGGAATCAAGATTATGGGTGACGGCGCCATCACCAAGCCTTTGACAATAGTAGCCGACAAATTCACTTCCTCAGCAAAAGAAAAGATTGTCTCTGCTGGCGGAACGGTTCAGGAGCCTACCGTTTGATTTCCGCTCTCCAAAACATCTTCAGAATTCCTGAGCTGAAAAAGAGGGTTTTTTATTCATTGGCCATGCTGGCCGTCTATCGCGTAGGATGTCACATTCCGACGCCCGGCGTTGACAGTCAGGCGCTGGCTCATTTCTTTGCCCAGGCTCGAGGGACCCTTCTCGGAATGTTTGACATGTTTTCCGGCGGTGCGCTGGAAAAGCTGACGGTGTTTGCCTTGGGCATAATGCCGTATATATCGTCCTCGATTATTTTTCAACTGCTTACGGTGGTAGTACCCTCTATTGAGAAATTGTCAAAAGAAGGTGAGGCCGGAAGGAAAAAAATTACGCAGTACACTCGCTACGGAACTATTGTTCTCAGTGTCGTCCAGGCGCTCGGTATAAGTATCGGACTAGAGAGCATGACCGGCGCGGCGGGTGAGTTAGTTGTCCCGGCCCCGGGATGGGGCTTTCGCATAATGACGGTTATTACACTGACTGCCGGAACAGCTTTCATTATGTGGATGGGTGAGCAGATGTCGGAGAAGGGGGTAGGTAACGGTATCTCCCTTATCATTTTCGCAGGAATTGTTGCTCGAATCCCTGTGGCGATTCTGAA
This sequence comes from Geobacteraceae bacterium, assembly GCA_029975275.1. Lineage (GTDB taxonomy): Bacteria > Desulfobacterota > Desulfuromonadia > Geobacterales > Geobacteraceae > RPRC01. Next base: position 9,797 of record JARKPN010000062.1, read on the forward strand.
CAGCTTCCGGCTGCTGAAGACTGACGAGATATCCTTGTTCGTCATAATATCCGCCCTGATTGTAATGCTGGCGGTAATTGCAGGCATAGTATTCGTCGAAAGAGGACAAAGGCGGTTGCCGATTCATTATGCGAAAAGAGTGGTCGGGCTCAAGACTTACGGTGCCCAGACTTCGCATCTTCCCCTAAAGGTGAACATGGCAGGGGTCATTCCTCCCATCTTTGCATCTTCAATCATAATGTTCCCGGCTACGGTGGCGAACTTCATCAACGTGCCTGCTGTACAGCGCTTTACGCAAAGCTTTACGCCGGGCAACGTGTTGTACGAGGTTTTTTATGTTGCGTTCATAGTCTTTTTCTGCTATTTCTACACGGCTGTCACCTTTAATCCGGCGGATGTTGCTGAAAATATAAAGAAGCACGGGGGTTACATACCTGGGATAAGACCCGGTAAGGAAACTTCGGAGTTTCTCGATAAGGTTCTGACAAAATTGACTTTTGCGGGAGCTATTTATATTTCTATTGTTTGTGTGCTCCCCTCTATTTTGATTAGCAAATTTAAGCTTCCGTTTTATTTCGGCGGGACCGCTTTGCTGATTGCCGTCGGCGTTGGAATGGATACGGTGGCGCAGATTGAATCTCATCTGATTACTAGAAACTACGAAGGCTTTATGAAAGGTGTCCGGATTAAGGGCAGAAGATGAATTTATGGCTGAAGCAGATACGGGTCTGATTTTCCTGGGTCCTCCTGGAGCCGGCAAGGGGACGCAAGCAAAGATACTCAGTGCATATCTTGGTGTCCCGCAGATCTCTACCGGGGACATTTTGAGATCCGCCGTCAGGGAACAGACACCGATGGGACTGCGCGCGAAGTCTTATATGGACTCCGGAGCGCTCGTCCCTGATGAAGTTGTGGTTGGAATCGTTGAAGAAAGATTATCAGAAGCCGATTGTTCACCGGGATTTATTCTCGACGGTTTTCCGCGAACTGTTCCCCAGGCTGAGGCGCTTTCTGAAATGCTGAACCGTAAGGGGAGGGCGATTCAGGCTGTCGTATCCATTACGGTGAACGAAGATGAGCTCCTTGCGAGGATAGGCGGAAGGCGGGCTTGTCAGAATTGTGGGAAGGTGTACCATATCCAGAATGAGCCACCGAGAAAAGAGGGTGTCTGCGATCTCTGCAACGGCCCCTTGTACCAGAGGGATGATGATAAAGAGGAAACCATGCGCAGACGGCTTGAAGAGTATGGAAAGAAAACTGCGCCGCTTATAGACTATTATTCCCGGCAAAGGCTGCTGGTGGAAGTTGCTGGTATCGGTTCAATCGAAGATATACAGCAAAATATCAGAAAAGCACTGACTAGGTGAGCGGTTTGATTATTCTTAAATCTCCAAAAGAGATTGAAAGGATGAGGGTTCCGTGTCGCATAGTTGCAGAAGTGCTTCTTAAGCTGAAGGAAGAGATAAAGCCTGGTGTTACAACGTTGTATCTTGATGCCATGGCAGAGAGGCTTACACGGAAGCATAAGGCTGTGCCAGCTTTCAAGGGATACAGCGGTTATCCCTTTTCACTATGCTGCTCGGTAAACGAACAGGTCGTACACGGCATGCCTAATAATGCTCCCTTGATAGCAGGCGATATAATCAGCATAGATTTTGGTGCGGTATTTGACGGGTTTTACGGTGATGCCGCTATAACGGTTCCGGTAGGGAATGTGTCGCAGGCCGCCGATAAGCTGATTCGGGTGACGGAGGAATCGCTTTACAAGGCTATCGAGAAGGCAACTACTGAGAACAGGCTTTTCGACATATCAAACGTGGTTCAGGTCCATGCCGAATCCAACGGTTTTTCTGTGGTTCGGGATTTTGTCGGCCATGGGATAGGTCATAATCTTCATGAGAGTCCGCAGGTGCCTAACTTTGGAAGGGCCAAACAAGGCATAAGATTAAAGGCGGGAATGGTCTTGGCAATAGAGCCCATGATCAATGAAAAGGGACCAGCGGTCAAAATATTGGAGGATGGATGGACCGCCACAACAATAGATGGTGGTCTTTCTGCACACTTTGAACATACCGTTGCTATAACGGAAAATGGCCCGGATATTTTGTCCATGCTGTGAAACGTCAAACAACGCTTTAGTAGCTAATCACCTAGTGAGTAGAGATATCAATAATTGAATAATATGAAAGGGTAACCCATGAAAGTCCGTGCTTCCGTAAAAAAGATGTGCGACAAATGCAAAATAATACGTCGCAAGCGCATTGTTAGAATTATTTGTGACATTCCGAAACATACCCAGCGTCAGGGATAAAAGGATAACGAGGAGGAGTAGGCATTGGCACGTATATCCGGAATAGATTTACCAAAAAACAAGAGGATAGAAATTGCGCTTACCTATATTTACGGAATCGGAAGATCAACCTCCAAAAAGATACTCGCCGAGTCCGGAGTAGATAGCAACACCCGGACTGAAAATCTCACTGAGCCTGAAGTAGCCAGTATCAGGGAAATCATCGACAAGAATTACAAGGTTGAAGGCGATCTTCGCAGAGAAGTATCCATGAATATCAAGCGATTGATGGATCTGGGCTGCTACAAGGGGTTGCGTCACAGGAGAGGTTTGCCGGTGAACGGACAGAGAACGAAGACGAACGCAAGGACCCGGAAGGGACCTGCAAGAACAGTCGCTGGTAAAAAGAAATAGCATGAGTATCTGGAGGAATAATGGCTAACCCGGCACGTAAAGTTGTTAGAAAAAAGAAAGAGAAAAAACACATACCTAACGGTGTTGCGCATATACAGGCGACTTTCAACAACACCATGATCACCATAACCGACCAGAACGGTAATGTCCTTGCATGGTCGAGTTCCGGAAGCAAAGGGTTTAAGGGGTCGAGAAAAAGTACGCCGTTTGCCGCTCAGATAGCCGCTGAAGATGCCGCCAAGAAGGCCCAGGAGCACGGGGTCAGGAACATAGAAGTTTACGTCAAAGGGCCGGGTTCCGGGAGAGAATCGGCTTTGCGGGCCTTACAGGCCGCCGGCTTTTCAATCAGCTTCATTCGCGACGTAACCCCGATACCGCATAATGGTTGCCGTCCGCCCAAGAGAAGAAGAGTATAAGTCTCATAGTGAAGGAGGTTTTAATTGGCTAGATATACAGGACCTTGCTGCAGACTTTGCAGAAGGGAAAATATGGAGCTGTTTCTTAAGGGCGAGAGGTGCTTTACTGACAAGTGCGCAATCAAAAGAAGAAACTATGCACCCGGACAGCATGGCCAAGCCCGCGTCAAGGTTTCTCCCTATGGTATCCAGTTGAGGGAAAAGCAGAAAGTCCGCCGGATTTACGGAATTCTGGAGGAACAGTTCCGTGGGTATTTTGAAAAAGCCGACAGAATGAAGGGGGTTACAGGTGAGAACCTGTTGTTTCTTCTGGAAAGACGGCTTGATAACACCGTCTATAGACTGGGGTTCGCGACGTCCAGAACCCAGGCCAGGATGCTGGTGCGTCAGGGTCATTTCACCGTAAATGGAAAGAGGGTAGATATTCCGTCTTTTCAGGTTAAGCTGGGAAACGTAGTCGCATTGCGGGAAAAGAGCCGTTCCATAACAGTTATCACTGAAGCTCTGGAGGCGGTTGTGCGCAGGGGAATTCCGCAGTGGCTGGAGCTGGATAAGGATGGGTTTAGCGGGAAGGTAAAAGCGCTTATTACCAGAGAAGATATTACGACACCGATCCAGGAACAACTCATAGTAGAGCTCTATTCCAAGTAATAGTATGACTAGACATGCTCCTGGGAGGATTTAGATGCATAAGAATTGGCGAGACCTGATTAAACCAAAAAAGGTCCAAGTTGAAGCCGAATCGCTTAGCGATACCTATGGTAAATTTTATGCGGAACCGTTCGAACGCGGGTTTGGGACGACGCTTGGTAACTCGCTTCGTAGAGTGCTGCTGTCTTCTTTGCAAGGCGCGGCAATCTGTTCCGTCAGAATAAAAGGCGTATTACACGAATTTTCTGCAATACCCGGAGTAACTGAAGACGTTACGGACATAGTTCTCAATCTCAAGGGTATTCGTATAAAAATGCACGGCACTGAAGCTCGCACTGTGCGTATAATTCACAAGGGCGAGGGTATAGTACGCGGCAAGGATATAATAACAGATCAGAACGTTGAGATACTGAACCCGGAACATCTGATCGCTACCTGCTCCAAGGACGCCAACCTGGAAGTCGAGATGGTTGTCAAACTCGGCAAAGGTTATGTTCCCGCAGACAGGAATCGTGACGAAAAGTCGCCTGTTGGTACGATCCCCATTGATTCAATTTTTTCACCTATTCAAAAAGTCAACTTTGGTGTCTCAAATGCCCGTGTAGGGCAGATGACGGATTATGATAAGCTGACCATCGAGCTTTGGACGGATGGAAGCGTCAAGCCTGAAGATGCCTTGGCCTTTGCGGCAAAGATCCTCAAAGATCAGTTGACCATCTTCATTAATTTCGACGAAGAGGCGGAAGAGGTCGAAGAGGGCGAGATTGAGGAGGATCGGGACAGAATCAACGAGAATCTCTACCGCTCGGTTGATGAACTCGAACTCTCGGTTCGTTCCGCGAACTGCCTGAAAAACGCCGGTATCAAGTTGATAGGCGAACTGGTTTCCCGTTCTGAAGCCGAAATGCTGAAGACACAGAATTTTGGTCGCAAGTCCCTGAACGAGATAAAGGACGTGCTGGCGGACATGGGACTGACTTTAGGAATGAGCCTGGAAAACTTTCCTGACCCTGAGATCCTGCGGAGAATCCGTGGCGAAAGGCAGGAAGAAGAATAACTTGTCAGGTTACTGCAGAGAGAAAGGGTCCGTATTATGCGTCACAATAAAGCCGGAAGAAGGTTGGGCAGAACCACCAGCCATAGAATTGCCATGTTCAGAAATATGGTAACCTCGTTTCTTACCCACGAGAGAATAGTTACCACCGATGCAAAGGCCAAGGAACTGAGGCCTATTGCAGAGAAGTTGATAACGTTGGGGAAGCAGGGCGATCTGCATTCAGTACGTCAGGCCGCATCCTACATAAGGGACAAGAAGACCGTTACCAAGCTTTTTTCAGTTATTGCGCCCAGGTACAGGGAACGGGCAGGCGGGTATACAAGAATAGTAAAGCTCGGCATCCGTCCCGGGGATACTGCGCAGCTTTCCGTTATCGAACTTGTGGAGGAGCAGTTGCCGCAGAAGCGGACCGGTAAGGGTGAAAAGACAAAGGTAACCGTGCAGGTTGAAGCCAAAGAAAAGGCTGAGGCGGCAGAACCGGTTGCTGAAGTTTCTGCTGAACAGAAAGACGAAAGTGTGAAGGAAGCGTAACAATTGCATCGCGTTATGACTCGAAGGACGTTATTCAGTTGCAAGGAATGTCCAGAAATCAAAAAAACAGGCAAAAAACTTTGCCTGTTTTTTTTTGGTGTGGCTTTTCCGGCCTGAGGCGGCTATGTAACCGGAGCAGATTCGCGTCATGGCGATTTGACGCGAAACCGTCCGCAATGATTGACAATTTTGGGTAACTGGCATATAGTCCTCAAAGTACGACGGGTGGCGCGTTAGTTCCGTAATCAATGCTGATGTTGTCTTAACTTATTATCTAGACGAACCGTACATGCAAGATCTGAAACATCTAACCAGAAAAAGGTCCATCTTTTCTTTTGCAAAAAATACCAGAAAGAAAAGAACCTCAAAAAATACATTTAATTCCCTTGCTGAAAAGAAAACCAGGCAAAGTCGGCTCAGGGTTCTGCTGCCGATACTTGCGATCTTTCTGGCATCCTATCCATTGTTTTTTCTTCTGAAATCCTCCTCTGCATCCCTTTTTCTAAGTTTTGTTAAAGCTGCGGGCAAACGGCAGCATCAAACAGCCGAGCAACTCGATTCCTACAAGGGCTTTCGGATTGCCGCGGAAATGCTGAAAAACTCCGGTATGACCGATAAGGGGCTTGCTGCCGTGCTTCCCGACGGGAGAAAGGTCCTTTTCACAATTGATATGGCCCTTCAGGACCGGGTTCGGAATGTTATGGCGGAAAATGACGTGCCGTACGGTGTTTTTGTGGCAATTGAGCCCAAGACGGGCAGAATCCTTGCGATGGCCGGGCATTCGTCAATTGATCCGGCATGGGCCGACGCCGCATTTTTCAGGCTTTATCCCATGGCGTCACTTTTCAAGATAATCACTGCGTCGGCAGCATTGGAGCAGAAAAAGGTTGAGCCTGATACCATGTTTGCTTTCAGGGGCTACTCGTATTCCGAAAACCCGAAGCACTGGAGTGTAAAACCGGGCCAAAAAGGCCAGCAGATGTCGCTTGCCCTCGCCATGGGGAAGTCCATAAACCCTGTTTTCGGCAGGCTGGCCAGTGACGTTGTAGGCAGGGAATCCATCATGTCCTATGTAGAGCGGTTCGGGTTCAACCAGCACCTCTTTCCGGGGGCTCCTGTCGTGCCGAGTCGAGCCGCCGTTCCACAGGATGACCTCGAGCTGAAACTTATGGGCGCGGGACTCGGCCGTGAAGTAAAGATTTCACCCCTGCATGCTGCGGTGATGATGGCCGCGATAGCCAATCAGGGGACCATGATGGCCCCGATCCTGGCAAAAGAGATCAGAGACGTTGACAATGCGGTGGTCCTGGCTGATGTCCCTCAGAGCATACGGCGGCTGGTTACCGCAGAGACCGCCTTACAGCTCTCCGAGATGCTTCTTACGACCGTGAAGAGCGGGACGTCGAGGAGTGCTTTTCACGACAGAAACGGTAGGCCCAAATTAGCGTCAGTGGATATATGCGCCAAGACAGGCTCCATCAATGGAAATGAACCAGCGGGGAGCTACAGCTGGTTTGCCGCTTACGCGCCGGCGCAGGACCCGCAGATTGCTCTGGTCGCGCTGATAATCAATCAGGACAAATGGAAAATCAAGGCGTCGTATCTGGGCGAGCAGGCATTGGAACAGTTCTTTGCTTCCGACGGCCCGAGAGCCGTACACACGGGCTCTTGAGCACGTGGTTTCACGGTCCGCACTTCGAACGGTCCCATGAGCTTACCGACGAAAATGGGGTGAGATGCCGGAGGTGCGGAACCTGTTGCGTTGCACCGGATATTACCGCGCTGGGGAAACCTGTCGGAGTCCCCTGCAGCCATCTTGGGAACAGGATGGAATGTACCATATATCCCGTCCGGCCGGATGTCTGCCGTAGATATCTGCCGGATGAGATATGCGGGATCATTGCGGCTCCCACGTTGGACGAGAGAGTAGCTAACTATTTGCGGCTGTTTGGTTTTCTGTGAACGCTTTCCGGGGGGGATTATAACGATTCAGCGATAGTCTTCCTTCGTACAGTTCACCGTACGAAAACTGGGAAATCCAGTCTCCGATGGAGAGGAGGGTGTTTTCCCTGCCATCTGTTTTCGTATAGATGAACGGAAAGTGAAAATGGGCGGAAATTACCGCGTCACATCCGTCACGGAAACGGGTTTCAGCGAAATTACGTAATAATGTCTCGTAGTTCCACATCGAGTTGCGTATGCCATGCTTTTTTTTGCTCCGGAGACTCAGATGTTTCGCAACCCGTAAGACGAGAGCCTGCGGAAGCAAGGGAAATAGTGTCCTAGTAATACGGTTATGAAGAAGGAACCGGAGCAGCAGGTAACCACGGTCCCTGGTGTTTATCTGGTCGCCATGGCAGATGTACATCCGTCTGCCGTCCAGATCGAGGACTGCGGGATGAGGATGGATTTGGGCCCGGAGAGTTTCCGTGAAGAAGCGTCCCAGATGAAAGTCGTGGTTCCCTTCGAAGATCACGATCTCGGTGCCCGCTTCACTCAGCTCCATTAGCCGCTCCAGCACAGGGCGATAATGCGGGAACGCGGTTTCCTGAAAACCGACCCAGAACTCGAAAAGGTCCCCAAGGATAAAGAGAGACCGTGTATTGTCCTTAAGCTCCGACAGAAAACGGAGCAGCAGCCGATAGTTCGCATCAGTGGGATTTCTGAGGTGCGCGTCTGCAATAAAAACCCTTCGCATGGAGGGTACTATAGCGAAAAAGCGGGGAAAGGTAAAGGAACAGGGCCGTGGCTGCCTTGCACGAAAAAGCCTGGCCTTCGTCTCCGTCGGGAGTGGGCTTCGGAATGGGATTCATGCGCGACGTTGAAATAGTCTGGGACGACCTCCTGGATGCGTTCGAAAACGAGGATCCGGAAACCGTATTTTTTCTCGACAGGGAAACGGGAGAGGTATTTTCGGTTCCCATCGATTATGAGGATGATGATTTCTGGGAGGAGATAGAGTCAAACGAAGAACGCTATCTCCAGATTCCCGACTTCGATTACGATCAAGAACGCCAACTGCAACACGAATTCATCAAGGGAATAACCAACGCCTCGCTTAAGAGTATCTTTGCAAGGGCGCTCACAGGGAAGCGCCCTTTCGGGCGCCTTGACGACATTCTCTCATTTTATCCCGAGGAAAAAGAGCGGCTCGTCGCGCTCAAGGACGAGCTGACCGCCTCTAGAATACGCAATTGGCTGGAAATCAACGACATCTTTCTTTCCGATGAATAGCGGCGGGGCGTTATGCATGGTTTTCACGCTCTTTGCCAAGAGTATTGGCAACCTCACTGAGGGCATGGACAGGTACCGGGAAAAAGAATTGCGCACTGATGCCGGCGTCCCATGGGCGGCAGGTTCATGCCGATGAACCTGGCAACGACACACAAGGTCGGCATAACGCTGCTTGTGCTTGCAGCGATTTTCTACCTGGGCTATACCATAGCACACACGGTATCATGCCTGCTGCTGTCGTTTGTGCTGGCCTATCTGCTTGATCCGGTGGTAACCCTCCTGGAGCGCAGGCGTATCAGAAGGAGTTATGGAATCATCCTTCTCTATACGCTCCTGACCATAATCGCCTTCTTCTGCATCATCTTTCTGCTTCCCGTCATGAGCCAGCGATGGGAGGCACTTGTCGGTGAACTGCCGGGATATTTTCAAAAGCTCAAACAGATAGCCCTCGACTTGAAAGGACGCATCGGCCTTGGTTACGTGACTGAGGAGTGGAGCTGGCTGATCGATTCCGTACAATCCGGAGCAGACAAGGTACTGGCCCGACTGGGCGCGGGCGTCTATGCGGCTGTTTACAGAGTCGTCTTCAACCTCTTCAATCTTCTCCTTGCCCCGATCCTGGTCCTCTTCATGCTTTACTACAAACAGGAAACCATGGACGGTATCGCTCGATGGCTTCCCTCCTCACACAGGGATTTCGTGCTTGCGGTCGGCCGCGAGGTCAATCGCAGCATCGGCGGCTTTATACGGGGCCAGGTTATTGTCTCCATTATTGTGGCAGTGCTTTCATTTGTCGCCATGCTGTTGCTGGACGTGCGGCATCCGGTGTTTTGCGCCATTTTCGCAGGTGTAGCCTCCATTATTCCTTTCATCGGAGTGATCATTGCTACCGTCCCGCCGCTGTTTTTCGCCTTTGCCGAGTTCCAGAACGGTTTGATCCTGTTTCAGGTGATAATAGCGTTTTCAGTTATCTATTTCCTTGAGGGATACGTAATCAAGCCGCTGGTGTTCAAGGAATCCATGGATCTCAATCCTCTCGTTACCATCATCATGATTATGGCGCTGGGTGAACTCCTGGGCTTCTGGGGAATACTCCTTGCCGTCCCCATCACCGGAGCAATAAAAATCTTCTGCACCCAGCTACGCAATTCCAGGGACCGGAGTTCGGTCACGCCCTGATTCCGGCTTGGACGAAATATGACGGCAGAGGTTATATCGGTCATCTGAGGGGTTCATCTCTTCCAGAAGATCAGCCGCGCCGTCGGCATCGAGTCATGGAGCCGCTCCTCGGGAAGGAAAATCTTCCCCGGGAACCCGCGGAAGATGCGCTGGAGTTCGCCCGGTTGCAGGAGGTGCTCCTTTTTATGCGTGGTCGGAACGTAGGGTGAATCCAGCAGGGTGTCGAATACCATGACACCGCCGGGAGCAAGGGCGGCAACCGACTTGGGGATCAGATCCCGGAGCAGGAAGTTGAAATTGATGATCAGGTCGTACTGCTCATTGAAGCCATACTCTTCCAGGTTGAGCCGGCGAAAGTCGATGCGCAGTCCTTCCCGTTCCATCCAGCAGCGGGCCTTCTCCAGCCCCGCCCCCGAGATGTCCAGCCCGACGACACTGAATCCCTGGCCTGCCAGGAATATACTGTTTCTGCCTTCGCCGCAGGCGATATCGAGGGCGCGCCGGCCGGGGACAAGGGATTTGATGAGCTCCATGTTGTCGGACAGGTAGCGGGAGGGTTCCGTTCCGAGCACGCACTCCTCATCCCGGAAACGCTCATCCCATTTCATATGTGACACATTGTCGCGGTCCCTGTGCATTGAACACCCCTTGCTTTAGCCGGATTTTTCAACAGGCTGCCATTTTCCGTGAAATACCGTTTCAGGTCAAGAAGGAACTGGTTGACCCATGTGCCCTGAACACAACCGATACGAGCTTTCGGTCATCGTCCCCACCCTCAACGAGGCGGCGCTCATCGACGCCCTGCTGCGCAGCCTTGCCGATCAGCGCGGCCCGAACCTGGAAGTGCTGATATGCGACGGGGGGTCCACCGACGCCACCGTTGAAAAAGCGCTCGACATCGCGGTGGAATTTCCTTTTCCACTGCGGGTCATAACCGGTGAGAAGGGAAGGGGACGTCAGATGAACGCCGGCGCAAGGGCCGCGCAGGGGGAGTACCTCCTGTTTCTCCACGCCGATTCCCTGTTTCCGGACCAGCAGGCGCTGAGCACGGCGCTGAAGACCTTGCAACAGGAGATCGAGGAAACCGGCCGCCACCTCATCGCCGGCCGGTTCCGGCTCCTTTTCCGGCGTACCGCGACGACCTCCTCCTTTTTTTACTATTACTTGGAATGCAAGGCCCGTCTGGACCGCGTGGGATGTACCCATGGCGACCAGGGTTTTCTGTTGAGCCGCGCCTTATTCATGGAAGCAGGCCCCTTTGATGAATCATGCACGGTTCTGGAGGATACCCGCTTTGCCGAAACCGTGCGACGCACAGGGAGATGGCTTCTCTTCGGGCCGGAGATTGTCACCTCGGCCCGCCGGTACGAGACCGAAGGCGCGGCGAAACGACAGATACTCAACGCCGTCATCATGGCCCTCGACGCCGTCGGCAGGGATGATATGATCCGTGAACTGCCCGGGATATACTCCGCTCAAAAAGGATACGGACAGTTGCGGCTGCTTCCCTTCCTGCAGCGGATATCGAGGATGCTGGCCGACATGCCGTGGAGGAAGCGGGTGATTTTCTGGCAGGGGATAGGGGGATGTATGGTCAGGAATGCGTGGCAACCGGCGTTTGCGCTGGACGTGTCACGAAACTTCGGGAAAGGGCTCCCGCCCGGAAGGGGGGAGAAGGTCTGGCTCAGGCTTAGCGACAGGCTGCCGCTAGGTCTGCTCGCTTCACCACCGGTGAAGCTGGCGGCCGCCTGCATGGCGTGGTTCCTGTTCCGGTGCATTATGCTGTTTTCAGGTCGGAAGGGGCTCGGCACCTCGTAGAATGATATGGGCTGAATGAAGGACCGGCGGCTGAAGGGCCGGTCCTTCAGCCGGTCCTGTCGAGGTTTTCGATAAACCATTTCAGCAAAGCGCTGTCCCCGTCCCTCATTTCAACGAACTCCACCCCGAAACCTGCCGGGAGTGAAGGCTTTTTCCGTTTTCCCGGACCGTTTTCCCATGCCACTACCCCCCTCGCCCTGACGGGCGGGTCTTCAGGGCCTGCCATGGCTATTTCGAGCAGGAGCTCTTGCTTTTCTTTCAGGCCCTTCTCGCATGCCACGTATACCCCTCCGCTGCTGAGATCCGCGATCGTCCCCGACAGGGAGAGGCCGTCTGCCAGGAAGTTGACCTGCGCGCGGTAGGGTATCCGCGGTTCCCGCCTGTCCACGGAATTCAGGTGGATGCGGGCCTTGTCCAGAAATTCCCTCCTGTCGATAGGCTTGGTCACATATCCGTCGCAACCCGCCTTCCTGCACAGTTCCACGTCTTCCAGCCTTCCCGAGGAGGTGACCATGACGACCGGGATGGAGCTCAGGGACGGGTCTGATTTGATACGTCCGCAGCAGGCGATTCCGCCCATTCCCGGCATGTGGACGTCCATGAACACCAGATCGGGTCGCTCCTTTCCGATGACCTCCAACGCCTCTTCGCCGCTCGTTGCGGTGAGGATGTGCACGGGAGAGAGCCTGAGGAAATTCTTCTCCAGTTCCAGAAAGAGTTTGGTGTCGTCCACCAGAAGTATCTTCTTCGTGGTCATTTGGTGCCGCCTCCCGAGATGGTGATCTCTTTCCATGTAATCACAAAAGCCCTGTTTGTCCAGAAAAAAGCGCGTCATGTCACAGCCGGATGCGGATCCCGTGCCGTTCCAGGAAACCTGCGACCTCTTGCTCACCCGGAATGCCGGCCCTGCCGCCGAGGCGGGTGCACTTCATGGCCGCCATGGCGGATGCGAACCGTATGGTGTCGGCAAGGTCCATGCCCCTGAGGAGACCGAAGATGTAACCGCCGTGGAAGACATCGCCCGCGCCGGTGGTATCGACGGCCGCGACCGGAAAGGCGGGTATCGCGATCAGTTCGCCGTCATGCCAGGTGATGCTCCCCAGGTTGCCCCTGGTTACGGTAAACACCCCGGGTCCCACGCTGACGGCCAGGGCATGGAGCCCGTGCGTGGTCCCGTCCCAGCCCAGGTCCAGGGCGAACTGTTCCGATGCCACGACATAGTCGCAGTGCCGGGCCGTTTCCAGCATGCCGGGCCGGCTTCTCCCGGCGTCGAGCATCACCGGCACGCCCCGCTCCCGGGCCTGTCGGGCCGCGAACAGCGAGGCTTCGGCAAGGAGGCCGTCGAGCAGGAGGAAATCGCATGGGTCGAGAAAACCGTGCGGGAGTTCGTCCGGAAGGAGCGGCATTCTACTCGGGCGCCGCCAGAAGATGGTGCGGCTGGCGGTGCCTTCTTCTATTGCGATGAAGGCTGTCTGCGATGCGGCGTTCTCTCTGGTCAGCAGGCCGGTCGTGGAGACCCCTTCCGCCAGCAGCGAACCGCGGATCTTTTCACCCTCGGGGTCGTCGCCGGTGATCCCGTAGAAGTCGCAGGGTATGCCGAGTCTCGTAAGCGCAACCAGCGCCGTGGCGACCGGACCACCCCCCTGTTCCTGCCAATCACGGACCTCCACCTTGGTGTCCACGGCCGGGAAGGAGTCCACCACGGCTAGGTAATCCCACGAGCACTGCCCGATTCCGACGACCCTCACTTATGCCTCCTAAACCACGATTCTCAGGAAATCGGGCACCGTCCTGATCCGGACCGGGGCGTCGAGATAATAGTCGCCGTCCGCCTGGAGCGGCTTGACGCCCCGCACCTCAACATCCCGGGCTGCGAAAGTGCGGATCCCCGCGCCGCCTGCCCCCTTTCCGGACACGAGCGACCAGGCAGCCTTCAGGATGCCCCGCCTGGTCCCGTGGAGCATGCATACCATGCGGAATTCCGGATCGAACAGGGAAGCACTGGGTGCAATGAGGAAATTGCCGCCGTATTTCGCGGCATTGCACACGATGACGCTGTGGCAGTCGGTCGTTACGTCGCTGGAGACGACCTCCAGCCTTCCGCTTTCCCACGACAAGAGGAGACGAAGCGCTGAGAGGAGGTAGGCCCCTTTGCGCAGCAGTCGTTTCTCGGCTGTGCGAACACCCTTTACGATTGCGCCGTCCACACCGATTCCGGCCATGAGAAGAAAGTATCGGCCGGTTTCCCCTTTCTCAATATATCCGACTGAAGCGGAGCGGGACACCCCGGCGGCGATCTTCTCCAGCGCATGGGAAGGCGAAGTGATCCCCAGCTCGCGCGAGAGGACGTTTGAGGTGCCGAACGGGAGGACCGCAAGGGTTGCCCTGCCGGGGACAAGACCGTTGACGACGCCGTTGATGGTGCCGTCCCCGCCTGCGACGACAACCAGGGGCGAGGTCGGGCCGCGGCATATCTCGCCCGCGCACCGTGCCGCATCGTCGGGTGTGCTGACCTCCAGGGTTTCCGGGGCGAAGCCGTATCCTCTGAGCGCCGACAGTGTCTCCCCAATCCTCCCGGGCGAATAGCCTCCCGAGAGCGGGTTGACCAGGAGAACGCATGTATCCCTCATGACGATGTATCCTCTTTTGCCGGATTCCTGCGTGATACAGGATAATTAAATGGAAAACCGCGCCGGGACAAGGTCTCCGGCGCGGTTTCTTCTTGTGGGTGGAAAGCGGGTTGATTCGGCTACTCCTCCCGGTACCAGCCGGAAAGGTGAGGCTGAAACACGTTGTCGATGATGTGGATGACGCCGTTGGAGCATTCGATGTCGGTTGCAACGAACTTGCCGTTGTCCACCACGGTCTCTCCCTCGTCCAGGGCGATGGTAAGGGATTTTCCCGTCTCGGTGCCGAGGGTATCCATTTCCCTGATGGTATCGGCGCTGTGTTTCCCCGCAACCAGGTGATAGCTGAAAGTCTCCCGCAACGTGCCGGGATCCTTGAGCGCTTCGGCGAAGTTCATCCGGGTGAAGGCATCGTTGTTGGGGGCGAACAGTGTGTAAGGCCCCGCCCCTTTCAGGGTCTCGACCAGTCCGGCCTTCTCAAGCGACGTAAGCAGGTTGCTGAGGGATGAATCCTGACGGATGGTATCAATAATGTCTGCCATTTGATCCTCCTTCGGGTGGGTCTAGTGCTGCCCTTCTATCGAACTGTCGTGGCACTGAACCATAGTAGCCTGTCGTCGGCGGATGTCAACCGGCGGTGGCGGGCTGACCAGGGTCATTTTTTCTCTTCCTTGTCGGCCGGGCCGGAGAATTTTTTCATGTTTTCCAGCATCTCCCTGAGCCGGGCATCCACCCTGCCGTTGATGGTCCCCTCGGGATAACTCCCGTCCGGCTGCCTCTCTCCGGCCGGAACGCCGGTCAGTATCTCTATCCCCTCCTCGACGGTCTCCACGCTCCAGATGTGGAACTTCCCTTCCCGCACCGCCTCCACGACCTCCTCCTTCAGCATCAGGTTCCGCAGGTTGCTCCTGGGGACCATTACTCCCTGGTCGCCGGTCAGACCCTTGGCCTTGCATACGGCATAGAAGCCTTCGATCTTGTAGTTCACCCCTCCGATGGGCTGAATCTTGCCCAGTTGATTTACGCTGCCGGTTACGGCAATTCCCTGTTTAATCGGCGTTCCGGAGAGCGCGGAGAGGAGGGCGTACAACTCCGTGGACGAGGCGCTGTCTCCTTCGATCCCCTCGTACGACTGTTCAAAGCAGATGGAGGCGGCAAAGGAGAGGGGTTTGTCGTGGGCGTACTTCCCTCCCAGGTATCCGGACAGTATGAGAACGCCTTTGTCGTGGATGGGGCCGGAGAGCTTCACCTCCCGCTCTATGTTCACCATTCCCCCCCGCCCGATGAAGACCCTGGCGGTGACCCGTGACGGCCTGCCGAAGGCATAGTCGCCCAGGGTCATGACCGAGAGCCCGTTCACCTGGCCGATCTCGCTTCCCGCGGTATCGACCATCAGGGTCCCGTCGGCGATCAGCTCCTGGAGGCGCTCCTCGATGCGGTTGCTCCGGTAGACCTTTTCCTCGATCGCCTGTTTGACAAAGGTGCCCGTCACGGTCGGGCTGCCGGCTTTCTGCGCCCAGAAATCAGCCTCACGGATCAGGTCGGCAATCTCCATGAACTGGGTGGAAAACTTTTCCTGGTCTTCCACCATCCGGGCCGAGTATTCGATGAGTCCGGCAACGGCGCTCCGGTCGAAGGGGATGAGCGACTCCCGCTTGCAGTGGGACGACACGAACATGGCATAATCCCGTATCGCCTCCGGTGTCCTGCTTACCCGGGTATCGAACTCGGCCTTTACCTTGAAGAGCTTGCGGTAGTCCGGTTCCAGGTGGTAGAGGAGGTAGTAGATCCAGGGGGACCCGATCATGATTATCTTCGCCTGCAGGGGGATCGGCTCCGGCTTGAGCGAGACCATGGTGATGATCCGGTACTGTTCCAGCACGTCCTCGATCCTGATCTCCATGTTGCGGATGCAGCGTTTCAGGGCGTCCCAGGAAAACGGGCTCATGAGCACGTCCCGGGCGTTAATGACCAGGTAGCCGCCGTTGGCCCGGTGCAGGGCTCCCGGCTTGATGAGGGTGAAGTTGGTCGTTGCCATCCCCCCCATCTGCATAACGTGATCGATGCGGCCGAACAGGTTGTTGTAGGTGGGGTTCGGCTCGAAGATGACCGGAGCGCCGCACTGGGCGCAGTTGTCCACGAAGAGGTTCACGCTGTATCTTTCGAAGGAGGGGGTCTGGGTCGGTATCTTCAGGCCGGGGAAGGGCTGCTGCTGCTGGGTGCCCTTGAAGTCCTCCAGGTTGTTGAGGATGTCCTCCTGCACGTCGTTCAGATAGTCGATGACCCGGGGGAATTGGGAATATTTGATCTTCAGGGGATCGATATAGTGTCCCACCGCCGAAAGCCCCAGGTTCCTGTCCAGCTCGGCAAGGGTTTCCTTGAGCGCCTTTTCGTTCTCCCGGATCTGGCTGATGACGTCCGCCAGTTTGCCCTTGAGCTCGTTGCCGACCGTGTCAATCCTCTCCTGCTCCTCGGTGGGGAGTGCTTCATACTCTTCCTGGGTGAAGTTCCTCCCCTCCTTCTGGGGGACCATCACCAGGCCGGAAACCGTCCTCTGGAGGGCGAAGCCCTTTTCCTGGGCCTCCTTTTCCAGCTCGGCGAACAGGACGTTGTTCTTTTCCTGGTGTTCCTGGACGATTGTCGACTTGTTGGTCTCGTACTCCTTGCTTTCCAGGGCCTTTGGTATGTTGGCCCGGACCGCCGTAAGGAGCTCGCGCATGTCCTTTTCCAGTTCGTTCCCCATCCCGGCGGTAAGCGCCAGGGCCACGGGGTTGTCCGTAGACTTGAAGTTGTGGACATAGCACCAGTCGTTCGGATCGGGCTCGTCTTTGGCCCGCTTCTTCAAGAGCTCCATGATAGAGGTGGTGCGTCCCGTTCCAGCCTCGCCCGAGACATAGAGGTTGAAGCCGCACTGGGTCATGCCGAGACCGAAATCTATCGACCTGAGCGCCCGCTCCTGGCCGATTGTCCCTTCAAGCCCGGGAAGCTGGCTGGTGTCTTCGAATTCGAGCAGTTCGGGACTGCAGACCCATCTGAGCCCTTCCGGCGGCACCCGGTATTTGTCTACGTTCATGCTCTCCTCCTTTTCCAATGAATGCATGTGTCAAAACATGGCGAGGCAAAGTAGTGAATAGTCTCCCGGAAATTCAGACCAGCAGGCGCACCGGGTTCTCCAGGAAGCTCTTCAGTTCATGGAGGAATCCGGCGCCGTAGGCCCCGTCCACGACCCGGTGATCGGCCGACAGGGTTGCCTTCATGAGGCGCGAGACCATCACGTGGCCTTTCCTGACAACCGGCTGGTCGGTTATGGCGGCGACCGCCAGGATGCCCGCCTGACCGGGCGGAATCAGGGCGGTGAAATCGGTGACGCCGAACATCCCCAGGTTGGAGATGGTAAAGGTCGCGCCCGAGATCTCGGTCTGCCTGAGACGGCCGGTTCTGGCCCTGGAGACGACGTCACGGCTGGTCAGGGCGGTCTCGCGCAGGGAAAGGACCTCACAGTTCCGCACCACCGGGATCAGGAGACCGTCGGACACATCCACGGCAACCCCCATATGTATTTCGGGATGGACCGTGACCCGGTCCCCGGTGAGGGTGGCATTGAGTCGTGGAAAGGCGCCGAGGGCAAGGGCAGTGGCCTTGATGACGACGTCGGTGACGGAAACGCTGGTGCCTGCCTCCTTGAGGCAGTTGCGCAGGTTTTCCGTGGCCTCCATGTCGATATCCACGGTAACGGTGAAATGGGGAATGGTGCGCCACGACTCGGCCACCGTGGCCGCGATGGCGGCGCGCATGCCGGACAGCGGCCCGGAGAGAGCCTCCGTCGGACCCTTGGAGGGCCTGGCCTCGGCCGGTGGCGGCTCCGTTTCCTGGACGGGCGCTCCCGGCGGTACCGTGGAGGGTGCCGCGGCAGGAGGCTCCACCCGTTCGGAGGGCGCTGTCAATGATTCCAGGTCCTCTTTCAGGACTCTCCCCTCGGGTCCCGTTCCCCTGACCGATTCCAGTTCTATCCCTTTTTCGCGCGCCAGCCGCCGCACCGCCGGCGAGGCCTTGACCGGCGCGCCCCGGTCGGCAGCCGTCAGAGACGGCGTGGGAGAGGCGCCCGCTTCGACCTCGGTCTGTTCAGGCGGCCGGGAAGGCGCAGCAGTTGGACCCCTGTCCGGCGGTTCTTCGGGAGGAGGCGCCGTCTTTGCCTCGGCGGGCGCCACCTTTTCTCCCTCGGCACCGATGACCGCTATCACGCTCCCCACCTGGACCATCTCGCCGGGCTCGGCACGGGTCTCCAGGAGGATGCCGGAGGTGAAGGCCTCCAGCTCCATGACCGCCTTGTCGGTCTCCACCTCGGCGACGATGTCGCCCCGCTCGACCCTCTCGCCGACGCTCTTTTTCCAGGAAACCAGGGTCCCCTCGGTCATGGTGTCGGACAGCTTCGGCATGGTGATCTCGGTTGCCATTGGATACCCCTTGCTCAGTATTTCTGCTGCATCACGTTCTTCACCGCGGCGACGATATCCTCCACCCGGGGGATGCAGAGCCTCTCCAGCCTGCGGGAGTAGGGCATCGGCACGTCCAGGCCGGAGACCCTCCTTACCGGGGCCGTCAGCGAATCGAAGCAGTTTTCGAAGATGCAGGCGGCCAGTTCCGCCCCGACCCCGCAGGTATGGCAGCATTCGGACACCACCACCGCCCGGGAGGTCCGCTTCACCGATTCCAGGAAGGTGGTCCGGTCGAGGGGTGCCAGGGTCCGCAGGTCCACCACCTCGCAGGAGACCCCCTCCTTCTCCAGCTCTTCCGCGGCCTGCAGGGAGAGGAGGGTCATGCGGGAGTAAGCCACGATAGTGACGTCGTCGCCGCGACGCTTGATCTCGGCCACGCCGAGGGGAACGGTGAATTCAGGGTCGTCCGGCACCTCTCCCCGGCTGTTGTACAGGAGCTCGTGCTCCAGGAACATGACCGGGTTGTTGTCCCGGATGGCGCTCTTCAGCAATCCCCTGGCATCGGCCGGGGTTGCCGGGACCGCCACGTACAGACCCGGGCAGTGCATGAAATAGGTTTCAAGACTCTGTGAGTGCTGGGCCGCCAGTTGACTGCCGCCTCCCCCCGGAGCCCTCACCACCATCGGGAGGCCTGCCTTTCCCCCGAACATGTAGCGGATCTTGGCCATGTGGTTCACGATCTGGTCCATGGCCAGAAGGGCGAAGTTGACCGTCATCAGTTCAGCCACCGGCCTGAGTCCCCCCATGGCCGCACCGATGGCCGCACCTATAATGGAGTTCTCGGAGATGGGGGTGTCCTTTATCCGCTCTTCCCCGAATTCCGCCAGCAGCCCCCGGGTCACCTTGAACGATCCCTCGTACAGGGCCACGTCCTCGCCCCAGATCACCACCGACGGGTCGCGCCGCATCTCCTCCTTCAGGGCCAGGTTCAGGGCGTCGCGGCAGTTCATTTCAGCCATGGGCAGACCTCCTCGCCGACCGGGGCATAGACGTCGTTGCAAACCTCGTCGTCCTCGGGCCAGGGCGATTCCTCGGCGAACTTTACCGCCTCCTCGACCAGGACCGCGGCCTTGGCCCGCATGCAGGCCAGGGTGTCTTCGGTCGCTATTCCCTCATCGATCAGCCGGCGCGCGAAATTCGGGATCGGGTCCCGCTCCTTCCAGAGTTCCACCTCGGCCGGGCTGCGGTACCTCCCCGGGTCGGACATGGAGTGTCCCCGGAACCGGTAGGTGACGGCCTCGATGAGATAGGGACGACCGTGTCCACTGACCCATTCCGCAGCGTGCTTCACTGCCTGGTAAACCGCGATCACGTCCATGCCGTCCACCTTTTCCGACGGGATGTCGTAGCCGCAGGTCCGCTTGTGGATGTCGGCCAGGGCCGACGAGCGGCGCACCTCGGTGCCGATGCCGTAGAAGTTGTTCTCGCAGATGAACAGGACCGGCAGCTCCCAGAGGCGCGCCCAGTTCAGCCCCTCGTGGAAGTTCCCCTGGTTCACGGCGCCGTCGCCGAAGAAGCAGACCGAGATCCGATCCTCGCGCCGATACTTGGAGGCAAAGGCCAGCCCCACGGCGATGGGGAACTGTCCCCCCACGATGGCGTATCCCCCCATGAAGGCCAGCTCCGGTTCGAACAGGTGCATGGAGCCCCCTTTTCCCTTGCACAGCCCGGTGGCCTTGCCGAACAGCTCCGCCATGACCACCTTGGGGTCAGCCCCACGGACGATAGCCTGGGGATGCTCGCGATAGGCCGACAGGATGTAGTCGTCCGGGTGGAGCCCCGCCGTGGCCCCGACGGCCACCGCCTCCTGGCCGCTGTAGAGGTGGAGAAAGCCGGTGATGTGCCCCTTGGTGTACTGCTCGGCGCACGATTCCTCGAACTCCCGGCACAGGGTCATCTGCTCGTAGAACTTCAGCAGCTGCTGGTCGGGCAGTATCGCCCGCAATCTGGTGTCCATGCTATTCAGTGCCTTTCTTGACCAGGTTCAGCGCCCCGCCGGCCACGAGCTCACGCCTCTCCCGGCCGGAAACCTGCAGCAGGAAGAGGAGCTCCCGGCCGTTCACCTCAAGGGGGATCTCCACCGCGCCGGAGGCGACCAGCCGGCGCAGCCCCCTGAAACGTACGGTATCACCCTGGTTGATCCGGTCGTAGTCGGCCGGATCCTTGAAGGTGAGCGGCAGGATGCCGAAGTTGATCAGGTTCGCCTTGTGGATGCGGGCAAAACTTTTGGCGAGCTTCGCCCGGATACCCAGGTAACGGGGCGCCAGGGCCGCATGCTCCCGGCTGGACCCCTGGCCGTAGTTTTCTCCTCCCGCCACGACCCCGTTTCCCGCTGTCCTGGCCCGGCCGGGGAAGTCCGGGTCCAGCTGGTTGAAGACGAATTCGCTGATGGCCGGGATGTTGCTCCGGAACGGGAGGACCTTGTTGCCGGCCGGCATGATGGTATCGGTGGAGATGTTGTCGCTCACCTTGATGATGACCGATGCGGTCAGCTCCTCCGGCAGCTCCTCGAACTGGGGGAAGGGGATGATGTTGGGACCGGTGACGATCTCGACCTTTTCCGCCTCGCCCGGCGGAAGGGGAAAGATGATGCCGGAGTCGTCGGTCAGGTACCGGTCCGGGTTGGTCACGCCCGGCCAGGACATGAGCTCGCCCAACCGGCGCGGGTCGGTGATCTCGCCGAAGACCCCGGCGGCCGCGGCGGTCTCGGGGGAGCAGAGGTAGACCCGGTCGTCCCTGGTGCCGCTCCTCCCCGGGAAGTTGCGTGGAAAGGTGCGCAGCGAGACCTGGCCGGTGCCGGGCGCCTGGCCCATGCCGATACAGCCGAGACAACCGGGCTGGTGGATCTGCGCCCCGGCCGTGAGGAGCATCAGGAATCCCCCCTGGTCAGCCACGTTCTCCAGCACCTGGCGGCTCCCGGGGTTGATGTTGAACGATACGTGGGGGGCTATCCTCCTCCCCTCCAGGATCCGGCAGACGGTCATCAGGTCCCGGAACGACGAATTGACCGAGCTTCCCACGATCACCTGGTCCACCTTGGTCCCTTTCACCTCCCTCACCGGAACCACGTTGTCCGGGGAAGAGGGGCAGGCGATCAGCGGCTCCACTCCGGAGAGGTCTATCTCGTCGTATTCGTCGTAGGTTGCGTCCGGGTCGGCGGAGAGCGGGATCCAGCAGGCGCCGCGGCCCTGCGATTCCAGGAACTCCCGGGTCCGCCGGTCCGAGGGGAAGAGGGATGAGGTGGCGCCCAGCTCGGTCCCCATGTTGCCGATGGTGGCCCGGTCGGTGGCCGACAGGGTCTCAACCCCGGGTCCGTAGTATTCAATGACCTTGCCCACGGCTCCCTTGACCGTGTGTCTGCGGAGCATCTCCAGGATCACGTCCTTGGCCGATACCCATGCGGGGAGCCTGCCGGTCAGTCGTACGCCCATGACCCTGGGACAGGGGAGGTGGAACGGTCGTCCCGCCATGGCCATGGCCACATCGAGGCCCCCCGCGCCGATGGCCAGCATGGAGAGGCCCGCCGCCGAGGGGGTGTGCGAGTCCGCGCCCAGCAGCACCTTGCCCGGCACGCCGAACCGCTCCAGGTGCACCTGGTGGGACACGCCGTTGCCCGGCTTGGAGAGGTGCACGCCGAACCTCTGGGCCGCGGTCATCAGGAAGACGTGGTCGTCCGCGTTCCGGTTGTCGGTCTGGAGCAGGTTGTGGTCGATGTACTGGGCAGCCAGTTCCACCTTTACCCGCTCCACCCCCATGGCCATGAACTCCAGGATGGCCATGGTGCCGGTGGCGTCCTGGAGCAGGGTATGGTCGACCTTGAGTGCTATGTCGGTTCCGGGAACCAGTTCGCCCTCAACCAGGTGGGCTTCGAGAATCTTGGTGGTCAGGTTCTTGGCCATTTGCGTAAACCTCTGTGGTGAAATGGGTTGCGTTACGCGTGTATCGCCCTGTTGGCGGCATCCAGGGCCGCCTCCTTCATGGCCTCCGACAGGGTGGGGTGGGCGTGGAAGGTCATGGCCATGTCCTCGATGCCGCCTCCGTAGGTCATGACCGTGACCGCCTCGGCGATGAGCTCGGAGGCACGCGGTCCGACGACATGGACGCCCAGGACCTTGCCGGTCTCGACCTGGGCAAGGATCTTGACGAAGCCGTCCGTGTCGTCAAGGCAGCGGGCCCGGCCGTTGGCGGAAAAGGGGAACCTTCCGCTGGAATAGCGTATGCCCGCCTCCCTCAACTGTTCCTCGGTCTTTCCCACCGATGCGGCTTCCGGGTAGGTATAGGTCACGGAAGGGATGAACTCGTACTCCACCAGCGATGCCTGACCGGTGAGCCGCTCGGCGAACACCACCCCTTCTTCCATGGCCTTGTGGGCCAGCAGAGGACCGCGGACCAGGTCCCCCACCGCATAAATGCCCGGGGCGCTGGTCATGTAGTCGTCGTCCACCGTGACCCGTCCTTTTTCGTCCAGCCGGACGCCCGCCTCCTGCAGACCGAGGTTCGTGGTGTCCGGCACCCTTCCGACCGCAACCAGAACCTTGTCGCATTCAAGCTCCTCCTCGGTCCCTCCTGCCGTAACCCGGACCACGGCCTTTCCCCCGGAGACCTCTCCTCCGGTGACCCCGGCCTGGAGCAGAAAACGGATTCCCTGTTTCGCAAGCGACTTCATCAGAGCGTCGTACACCTGCCGGTCACCGTTGGGGAACAGGACGGGAAGTGCCTCCACCACCGTCACCTGTGCTCCAAGCCGGTTCCAGACCGAACCGAGTTCGAGGCCGATGCTGCCGCCGCCAATGACCACGAGACGTTCCGGCACCGACGTGAACGACAGGGCCTCGCGGGAGGAGACCACGGTGACGCCGTCAAAGGGGAGGGAAGGGAGCTCGGCCGGGCGACCGCCTGCCGCCAGCAGCACGCGCCTGCCGTTGATGAGTTGCGGGATGCCGGGCGCGTCCGGGGTCGAGACCGCCACCACCTGCAGCCCGTCCCGGCGGGCGCCCGCCGGTTTTCCCTCTCCCTCGAACAGCCGGATCTTGTTCTTCCTGAAGAGAAAGGAGATGCCGTCGGTGAGTTTCTTCACCACCTCGTTCTTGCGGGCCATCATGGCCACGAGATCCAGTTCCGGCCCCGCGATCACGATGCCGTGGCGGGCGAAGCCGCTTTTCGCCATGGCGAAAAGCTCGCTGGAATCCAGCAGGGCCTTGCTCGGGATGCACCCCTCGTTCAGGCACACCCCTCCCAGGGTATCCCGCTTTTCAACCACCGCCACGCTCATGCCGAGCTGCGAGGCCCGTATGGCGGCCGCGTACCCGCCGGGGCCGGCGCCGATGACGATCAGGTCGAAGATATCGTCGGGCATTGGGAAAACCTCCTGAATCCATTTCACGGCAGGGACTGGGTGCGCTTCCTTTCACCCCTCACTCTTCACCCTTCTTCCTACCCCTCCAGCAACATCTCCTCGGGCTCCTCCACATACTCCTTCACCTTCTTGAGGAACCGCACCGCCTCCCGACCGTCGATGATCCGGTGGTCGTAGCTGAGGGCCAGGTACATCATGGGCCGGATCACCACCTTGCCCAGCAGCGCCACCGGCCGCTCCTGGACCAGGTGCATGCCGAGCACGGCGCTCTGCGGCGGGTTGAGCAGGGGGGTGGAGAGGAGCGAACCGAACACCCCGCCGTTGCTGATGGTGAAGGTCCCCCCCTCCAGGTCCGCCATCTCCAGCCGGTTGGTCCTGACCTTTTCGCTGAACAAATCGATGGCCCGTTCAATTTCCGCGAAGTGGAGGCGGTCCGCGTTCCGCAGCACCGGGGTCACCAGCCCCTTCTCGCCGCTCACCGCGATGCAGATGTCGTAGAAGTGCTGGTAGAGGATGTCGTTGCCGTCGATGCGGGCGTTGACCTCGGGAAACTCCTTCAGTGCCTCGACGCAGGCCTTGACAAAGAAGGACATGTAGCCGAGGGACACGCCGTGCTTCGTCCGGAAGTGATCCCGGTACTTCCTGCGGAGCGCTCTGACTCTCCCCATGTCCGCCTCGTTGAAGGTGGTGGTCATGGCGGTCTCGCGGCGCGCCTCGGTGAGGCGTTCGGCGATCCGCCTCCGGATCGGCGACATGGGTTTTCTGGTGAACCTGGAATCGGGTTCGATCCCATAGGGCACGGGATCCTCGGTACGGACCATGGCGGGAGCCGGCGGCTCCTCGGCAGGTTCCGCCGCGGGGGATGGCTCTTGCGCGGCCGGCTCCGCGGGCTTGGCCTCTTCCTCCCTGGTAAAGAGATCCCCCACTGGCGGGAGTTCCTTTTTGCCGTTCACCCTGGGTGTCGCTGGTTGTATGGCCTTCTCCCGGGCCAGCTTGCGCGCCGCCGGAGAGAGGGGGAGGGTCGGCTTCTCGGCAGGTTCGGCAGGCCTGGTCGAGGGCGCCGCGGTCTCGCGGATGCTGCCGATGACGGTGCCTATCTTGACCGTTTCCCCTGCCGGCACCGTGATGGAGAGAATCCCATCTGCCTCGGCGTTTATCTCCAGGGTGACCTTGTCCGTTTCCAGCTCACAGACCGGCTCCTCCCGCCTGACCGGCTCACCGTCCCGCCGGTGCCATTTGGCCACCAGGGCCTCGACGACCGATTCGCCCACTTCGGGGACACGTATTTCCATGCAATTCTCCAAAAACAGTGGTAGCTGATGAGTATCCCGCGCCACGTTGGCGGCGCTTTTTTAACAAGGGAGCAACTTCACCAATGAGATACACGGGCATATTTCATTATTCATTAATACTCCCCTGCCGTCGAGGGAGGGGAGGGATCTTTGACTTAAGAGGTACTTCACCCGCCGAAGGCCTTCAGCAGGACCTTCTCCTGCTCCTCCCGGTGGAGCCGCGCCGAACCCACCGCTGGGGCCGCGCTCTCCGGCCTTCCCGCGTACGCCGGGTCCGACCCGATGATCTCCGCCAGGAACGGGCGGAGATGATTCCAGGCCCCCATGTTGCGGGGCTCTTCCTGGACCCAGGTGAAACTGCGTGTGTTCCGGAACCGTCCCAGCTCTTCGCGCAACAGGTCGAGGCGGAGCGGGTAGAGCTGCTCGATGCGGATGATGGCGGTATCGTCCCGGCCGTCACGGATTTTTCTCTCCTCCAGCTCGAAATACAGTTTACCAGAACAGATCAGTACCGCCTCAACTTTTTCCGGCTCCGCCGAGGAGGGGAGGATCTCGCGGAACCAGCCGGCGATGAATTCGTCGAGCCGCGACACGCAGTCGGGATGCCTGAGCAGGCTCTTGGGCGTCAGTACCACCAGGGGTTTGCGGAACGGCTGGCGCGCCTGGCGGCGCAGCAGGTGAAAGTACTGGGCCGGCGTGGAGGGAAAGGTAACCTGCAGGTTGTTATCGGCGCAGAGCTGGAGAAAACGCTCCGGCCTGGCACTGGAGTGCTCGGCCCCGTGCCCCTCGTACCCGTGGGGAAGCAGCATGACCAGCCCGCTGGCCCGTCCCCACTTGGTTTCTCCGCTCACGATGAACTGGTCTATGATGACCTGGGCGCCGTTGCAGAAATCCCCGTACTGGGCCTCCCAGATGGTAAGGGTTTCCGGCGATTCCAGGGAGTAGCCGTACTCGAACCCCACTACCGCCGCTTCGGAGAGGAGGCTGTCGTAGGCACGGAAGACCGCCTGCTCCGTGGCGACCCTGGCAAGGGGGATGAAACCCTGCTCGCTTACGGTGTCGAACAGGACGCAGTGCCGCTGGCTGAAAGTCCCGCGCCGGCTGTCCTGTCCGCTCAGCCTCACCGGCGTCCCTTCGCGCAGCAGGGTGGCGAAGGCCAGCGATTCCGCGGTGGCCCAGTCGATCCCCTGGCCCGCCTCCACCGCGGCGCGCCGCTTCTGCAGCAGCGCGGCTATCTTGGGGTGGGGCGTGAAGTCGAAGGGGAGCTCTGAAAGGGCCGCCGACAGGGCGAGGATGGTTTCACGGGGGACCCCGGTTTCGGACTTGACAGGGGAGTATTCCCGCTGGTACCCGGCCCAGCGGCCCAGGTAGCCGGTATCGGGGACGGAGGCGGACTGGGCCGAAGCGCTGTCTATCCTGGCCGCGATTTCGCCCGAAATCCTCTCCAGATCCGCTTCAGGGAGCCCGTCTTCAACCAGTCGCCGGCCGTAGAGCTCACCGACCGGGGGACGCTCCTTGATCTTGCGGTACATGAGGGGCTGGGTGAAGTATGGCTCGTCCCCTTCGTTGTGACCGTAGCGGCGGTAGCAGATGAGCTCAACCACCGCGTCACAGCCGAATTCCAGCCGGTACTCAAGGGCAAGGCGCACTGCCCGGACCGCGGCTTCCGGGTCCTCGCAGTGGACGTGGAATATGGGGGCGTCGACCATCTTGGCCACGTCGGTTGCGTAGCGGGTGGACCTTGCGTCGGCCGGGAGGGTGGTGAAGCCTATCTGGTTGTTGAGGACGATATGCAGGGTACCGCCCGTGCAGTACCCTTCCAGCTGCGACATGTTCAGGGTCTCGGCCACCATGCCCTGTCCCGAGAATGCCGCGTCGCCGTGGATGAGCAGGGGGAGGACCCTCCGGCCGCAGGTCTCGCCGTAACGGTCCTGGCGGGCGCGGCACTTTCCCTCCACCACCGGATCGATGGCCTCCAGGTGGCTCGGATTGGCGGCGAGGGTCAGGTGGACCCGAGCGGCGCCCTCCGGCTCCAGGTCTGCGGAAAAGCCTCCGTGGTACTTGACGTCGCCGTCGCCCACGAACCCGGGCTGTCCCTCGTCGCGGAATTCGGAGAAGATGTTTTCAAAAGGTTTTCCAAGGGTGTTGGCCAGGATGTTGAGCCGGCCCCGGTGGGGCATGCCGAGAATGACGTCCGTGACGCCCAGGCGTGCCGCATGGGAGATGGCCGCGTCCAGCACGGGGATCAGGGTTTCCCCCCCCTCCAGGGAGAAGCGGGTCTGGCCGGGGAATTTACGATGCAGGAAACGCTCGAACAGGGTGGCCTGCTGAAGCCCTTGGTAGATGCGGAGCCTCTCCCCTGCCGGGAAGTCGATACTGCTCTCCGTGCTCTCCAGCCGTTTAACCAGCCAGTCCCATTTTTCCGGCTCCTGGATGTGCATGAATTCCACCCCGGTGGAGCGGCAATAGGTCTGGCGAAGGAAGGTCAGGATCTGTCGCAGGGTGGCCCTGCCGGAAGGAAAGAGTTCGGTGGGGAACGCCCTGTCCATGTCCGAGGCGTCCAGGCCGAAGGCCTGGGGCCCGAGGAGCGGATGGTCGGTCTTGCACAGGGAGAGGGGGTCGGTGCAGGCCAGCAGGTGTCCCATGTCCCGGTAGCGATGGACGAGGGCCTGGACAGCGGCCCCTTTTGCCAGCGACTCCGTCCATGCGGCCTCGCCCTCGGTGGAGGCCGAAAGGCCGACCTCGAACCCGCTGAAGAAGGTCGCCCATTCGGCGGTGAGGCGCTCGGGAGCCTCCTTCCAGAGGAGGTACTGCTCCTCAATCCATTGGGGGGTGACGTTGTCGAGAAAGCTCATGGATGAATCCCGCTGCTGCCTGCCCTTCGGAATCGGCGTGTCCGGGAATGGGCAAAAAGGTGGCTGCCCGCAAAAGTGCCTACAGTATAGCAAAACGGATTGCTATTTCAACGAGGAACTCCGTGGTACGGAAGGTTACGGTCCGCCCGCAGGGAAGGGCCTGCCCGTTGCAGGCCCTTTCTGCTGTTGCCCGGGGAAATTGAACGTTGTCTTCCGTTGTACCCTTATGGTATCTTTCCCGTTGAGCGCCCACGGCCTTCGGGGGCGTTCCGTCCTGTCGCCCGACGGCGGGGCATCACCCTACAGGAGAACCCCATGTCCGCTCCCTTTACCCCCCGCTCCGTGCTGGTTACCGGAGGCGCGGGTTTCATCGGTTCCAACTTCATCCACCATTTCCTGGCCGGCAACCCCGACACCCGGGTTGTCAACCTGGACCTGCTCACCTATGCGGGCAATCTGGAGAACCTGAAGGGGGTCGAGGCGGATCCCCGCTACTCCTTTGTCAAAGGTGACGTGTGCGACGCGGAGCTGGTGGCTTCCATACTTTCCAGGGAAAAGATCGACGCCGTGGTCCACTTCGCGGCCGAGTCCCACGTGGACCGCTCCATCATGGGGCCGGAGGTGTTCGTGCGCACCAACGTGCTCGGCACCCAGGTGCTGCTGGAGGAGGGCCGCAGGCACTGGGCCGCCGGAGCGGTGGACGGTTTCCGTTTTCTCCAGGTCTCGACCGACGAGGTTTACGGGAGTCTCGGAGCGACCGGATTCTTCACCGAGTCCACCCCCCTGGCGGCCAATTCTCCATATGCGGCCAGCAAGGCCGGGGCCGACCTGCTGGTGCGGGCCTACCGGGAGACCTACGGCTTTCCGACCCTGAACACCCGCTGCTCCAACAACTACGGTCCATACCAGTTCCCGGAAAAGCTGATACCCCTCATGATCCACAATATCCTTTCGGAAAAGCCGCTTCCGGTGTACGGCGACGGATTGAACGTGCGCGACTGGCTCCACGTCAAGGACCATTCGCGGGCCGTGGAGACTGTGCTGAAACGCGGCGTTCCCGGCGAAGTTTACAACATCGGCGGCGCCAACGAGTGGCGCAATATCGAGATCGTGAATATCGTCTGCGACCTCCTGGACGGGAAACTCGGCCGGGACGCGGGCGCTAACAGGCGGCTCATCACCTTTGTCACGGATCGGCCCGGCCATGACCGGCGCTACGCCATCGACGCCTCCAAGATGCGGAGTGAACTGGGGTGGGAACCGTCCTATACCTTTGAGAAGGGTATCAACGAGACAATCGACTGGTACCTGGCCAACCATGAGTGGGTGCGGGAGGTGACCTCCGGCGCCTACCGCGACTACTACGAAAAGATGTATGGAGACCGCTGATGATACTCGTTGCCGGCGCGCGGGGCATGCTCGGACGGGATCTGCTGGAGGTCTTCGGTGATACGGCCCGTGGCGTGCACCACCACGAGATGGAGATCGCGGACCCTGTTTCGGTATCGAAAGTCCTGACGGAACTCAGGCCCAAGGTTGTCATCAACGCCATCGCCTATACCGACGTGGACGGCTGCGAGACGGAGCGCGAGAGGGCGTTCTCCGTTAACGGCGACGGGGTGCGTAACCTGGCCCTGGCGACGCGGGAGGTCGGCGCCAAGCTGGTGCAGGTCAGTTCCGACTACGTGTTTGACGGGAGCAAGGGGACGCCGTGGACTGAGGACGATCCGGTGCATCCCCTGAGCGTCTACGGCCTTTCCAAGCTC
>JARKPN010000100.1 GCA_029975275.1 Geobacteraceae bacterium
CGCGCAAAAACTGGCGCGTTCTGGCCATTGGCATTCGTTCACCTGGGAAAGCGGCAAGGGCTTCACGGCTTTCCCCTCCCAGTACAGCTTGCCCCGGCAGACACCGCCAAAGGCGCAGCGGATGCCAGGGTGTTTGTCGCAAGGCTTTGTCACGCCCATCCCTCCGCGTGGTCATCCCTGTCATCGTCCGGGACAGGGCAGCGCTCGTCAGGACGTTCGCCATTGTGCCAGCCCCGCAGCCGGCCCGAGAAGTCGGTTCCACCTTGGGCACCGCCAGCCGCCGCGTTTCTTTGGGCGCACAGCGACAGGCCCTTGCCCGGCGAAACGATCTCACCGCCAAAGCGCCGAATGTTGCCGTGCGTCTGCCCGGCTGGCCGGCAATGGCCGCAGGTTGCCGTTTCGAGAATCCAGCCGCGGCCCTCGTGGTGGCGCACGAAATAGATCACGCCCTGGTCGCAGAAATCGCAACCAAACGCCTTCTCCCTGGCCGCCATGGACGGATGCGCATCCCGCCAGCGAAACCAGGCATCCCGGAAAAACTTGCTCATGTTCCCGGGCTGACGGTCCAGGTCGCGGGCCTGCTCCACGGCGTAGTCCGCGTAAACGTCCGGGAGCGGTCCGCAAACGTCCCAGCAGACGCCCTTCATGGCCTGTGTCGGGTTCCGGCCGAACATGGCCATGACCTTGTCCAGCATGTCCGTAAACGCCTGTTCTCTCATAGGGTTTGCTCCTTGACGCAGCTTCCGGCGTACCGTTTCCAGTCGGCGTCCGAAGTCTGACCAGCGGCTGGCGACGTGGGGGCCGGCGAGAGCTTGTCGAGCCATTTGCGCTCGGCAAGCCACTTGGCCGGGGAGGGGATGTACCGCCCATGGTCGCGGGTCCATTGGTCGCTTTGGGACTGCTCGAGAATGGCAGCCTGCAGAGAGGCGAGGCCTGGTTTCACGCGTCCTAGCTTGCGCCATGCGTTCCAGGCCTTGGCCTTGTCCACCTGCTTCGGGTAGGCGTCGAAGAACTGCTCGAACTCGAGGGACGGAATGTCCTCGGGATCGAAAAATTGTTCCGGCTCGGAATCGGAATCGGAGAGAGGCGGAAGGCTTTCCCCACCCTCAACCCCCACGGGGGGTATGGGGGGTTCTTCTGTCTTTTCTGTCTTTGAAGTAGAAGAGGAAGAAGAAGAATAGGATGTGACTTCGGTGTGACTAGCGACAGGACAACCCTGTGACTTCCTCTGCTTTTGTTTGCGTAACCGTGCGGATTCTCTTTCTTTCCACTCACTGTGCATCCGCCTGTTCACAAGCGTGACTTCGGTGTGACCGTTTGTGACATCTCCGGAAATTTTGAGGTCGCAAAGCTCATGTTTTTGAGCCTCGCGCAGGAAATGGATGGCCTCTTCAAGGGTCGCCCCGGTCATCCTGGAAAGCTCAACGATGGTGCACGTCAGCTTCCCCTGCTCGTTTTCCTTCCACATGAAGCACAGCAGATCGATCCAGATGCCGCGAGCCATCGGAGAGATGCGGCGGACCTCCGGGGCTGAAAGCCAGTCGCTGGGGTAGAACTGGAAGGAAGGGGCCTTGGACATGTGCTTACCCCTCTGTTCCATCCAACCGTTTTTCGAGCCGAGCCAGCTTTTCGCGCACCATCGTGTCCACGGCTTCCACGCCGATGAGCAGCCGCATCTGGTGCAGCACGATGATCGCGTCAGCGATCTCTTCCGCCGCATGCTCCGGCCTCCCGCGCTTACGGTGCTGGAGCTCCACGGTAAGCTCAGCCATTTCTTCGATGCACTGGTCAATCTGGGCGTCTGCTCCCCAGGTATTGAGGGCGCGGCGGCAGAGGAATTCGATGGTGGATTGGTCGGTCATGCGTTTACAGCCTGTATGTACTTCCCACATTCCAGCAAATCAGCGGCAGCACGGCCGCCAATCCATTTGGTATGGGGCTTCCCAACCCCATTTCCGATGATTTTGTAACGGGGGCCGTCTTTCAGTTCGACGCGTCGGCCATCGTCGTCGATACCCCAGGCCGTAAAGCCGTCCTCCAGCCCCATGAGACGCTCGCATTCCACGGGCATGAGGCGACGCACGGCGCTGGCCGCGACGGCGGTCGGATTCATCGCGCCCAGCGCCGGGGACAAATTGGGCCGGCTGGCGCACTGCGTGCCGGATAGGTTTGCCGGAAAGGCGATGGCCGGAGCATGCGCTCCGGCCGCAAGTGAATGGCACGGGTCGCCGGCCTTGGGGTTGGAGCGGTTCGTGCGGGATGTCGCCTTCGGCGGCAAAGTTGTTTCCCCCGTCCCCTCGATCGCAGCTTCGAGCGCCGCGCGTAACTGCTCGGGCAACCGCTTGCCGCGCCGCTCCGCGCGCCGGAGGATTCCAGCGCAGGCCTTCGGGCTCAAAAAGTATCGCTGCGGCACGCTCCCAACCTCCAGAATGTCCGACAACAAAGACACGGCGGCGTCTCTGGGGAACTCCGAAGAACTGTAGGTCCAGAACTCGGTAAGCGATCCCGCTCCACCTCCGAGCCATTTCCCGGAGCACGGTTCCAAAATCCCGTCCGCCGTTTGACGACAAGGCTCCGCCGACATTTTCCCAGATGACGACAGGAGGTGGCGCAACCATCTCGTCAACGATCCGCATCGCCTCAAAAAAGAGACCGCTTCGCTCCCCATCGAGCCCGGCGCGCTTTCCCGCGACGGACAGGTCCTGGCACGGGGAGCCGAAGAAAAGAACATCAACTGGCGGGACGTCACAGCCGCGAACCTCCTTGATGTCGCGCCGCATGATGGCATTGGGAAAATGGCGACGATGGACAGCTCGGGCCTGCCGATCAATCTCGCAGGCAAAGACCACCTCAAATCCGGCTTCCTCGAAACCTGCATCCGCAAGACCGCCACCGGAGAAGAGGGAGGCGAGGGAAAGGCTCACTGCTGCTTCCCCCTGGCCGCTTCCTTCCGCCTCGCCTCCACAAGCCGCCCCTGCCATTCCCCCACGCCGCAGCGCAGGCAGGGGATTGCATTAAGGTCGAGGTTCGCCCGGCACAAGGCCGTGTCGGGAATGGGCGCGGATTGAGGACAGGACGGTGAGCGCGTCGTCATGGCGATTTCCTCAAGTTTCAGAACGTTTCACGAGGGTCGGAAAGCAGCTTAAACGCCTTCCATATCCCCGCGTTCAGGGACGCTTCGTTGGCGGCCAGGCCCTGCAGCAGCAGGTTCTTGCAGAACACGGACAAAGGGACGCCGGCGGCTGCGGCCCGGCGGTTCAGGTGGGCCACCAATTCCATGTCCAGGGCGTTGAGCGTGATGCTTTCGGTGCCGCCACGCACCGCATAGCGGGCGATGGGCTCCGGGAGGGTGGCCGCCGCAGCAGGCTTGGGCTTGCGCTTAAACCAGTTCAGCATGGGAGGCTCCGTGAAGATGCTGCATGTGTCCGTCGAGCAGGACGATGACGGGTTGCTGGTGACCATGGTGGTCGTGGACAAGGCCTTGGCCATGTTCCGGAGATTTCGCCGTCCGGTCGGGACCACCTACGCAGCGGTGTGCCAGGACGCCGAGAGGATGGCGCTCGAGCGCTGGCCGGGCGGCATCCAGTACAGGCTGGCCCTGCCGGTGGGGGATTGCGGGGAAATTCATGGCTGACGTCTCCCGGGACTCTTCCGGCTCAAGCTCTTCACCCCACAGCCATTCCAGCCGGGGAGATCGGTCTTTCTTGGGATGCACGCGGTCCAGCCCAATAACCCACTGGCCGCCACGAGCAGCGGCAAGCGTGGGATTGGCACCCGGGGACCGATGGAGCACCGTCCCGACGCGGCCCGGGCAGAGCTTGCAGCAGGACCGGACGCGCACGCGTTGGCCGGGGAAAGGAATCATGCCGCGCCCTGCTGGTCGGGTTGGGGGATGGGGCGACGGTCGCCGTAAAGGTCTGGCCTGAGGTCAGGGAGAGGGATGCCGAAGGCGAGGTTGTAGCGAAGAGCAGCATCGCCAGAAATTGGCATAGTCCCCTTGGCATGGCGCTGGACAACCGACCGATTTGAAACCCCGGCGGCTTCGGCCATGGCCTCATAGGTCAGATTGTGTTCTTTCCGGTAGATTTCAAGGATGGTTTCCATGGACGGGATAGTATCGAATACGAAACTAATTCGCAAGAAGAGTCTCGCATTCGGCCATAGCCTTGTTGTTTCGGATGCGATACGCGAGGGGATGGGCATGTATATGGATGCGATGGATTGGCTAAAAGCTAAGTGCGATGCCGAGAGCAAGGCTTCGGTCATGCGTCAGGTCGGCGCGGCCAAGGCGACATTTTACAAGGCTGTCGCCGGCACACAGGACCCGTCCGCGTCCAATTTTTTATCTTGGCTGGAGACGCTTGGGGCAAAAATTGTATTCCCAGGGAAAGAACATCGTCCTGAAATAACAAGGGATATATGCTGGATAGATGCTAAAGTGGTCCCGGCCGGAGAGGGACATCAGCTGCCACAGGCTGAAGCCTACTTCGCCGTGCCTTTGGTTGGTGAAGCCGGGGCTGGGCCAGGTGTTATGCCCTCTGAGGAAATTAAAAGCTGGGTACTCGTCTACCGATACCAACATGCCATACGAAAAAAGCGTAACCTGCTGGCTGTAGAGATAGAACGAGACAGCAATTCAATGGTTCCACTACTCTACCCTGGTGATATAGTCCTTGTTGACAGAGGAGATTTTGACCCTGTGAAGCCAGGAGGAATTTTTCTTGTCCGAGAACCAGGGCAAGAAGGGGGAGCAATGGTGAAACGTGTTTCTACAAAAAGGCTTGATGGAGATACCCTTATCACATTTTATAGTGAAAATTCAAAGGAGCATCCTGCCATAACATTTAGTCTAGAGAAAGAATACGATGGAGAAATAAGCAAGGCCATAGTCGGACGATGCGTCTGGGCATGGTCTGATATTACGGGGAAATAATATGAAAAAATTGGTAATCGCAATATTTTTAATCATGTTAGCTGTTAACGATTCATTGGCGGAGACGCCAGACTCAACTATATGGAGAAAAATGAATGAACGAGAAAAATTGATTTTGTTGTTAGGATACAACAGAGGTGTCAGCGCAGGGTGTATGAAAATTGTTGAACTTGGAAAGAAAAATGAATTTGATGATTGCCAGACGGAGTTTAGAATTGACGATGAACCAAGGGAAGTTGTGGCAGAAATTGACAAAATATACAACGACGAGAAGAACGTAAATTTAAAACTGGCCTTTGCTGTTGAGTCTGCAAAGGCTAAACTTATATCAAAGAGGTTTAATATTGATGATATTAAGTAGATTCATTACCGCGATCCTAGTTATAACATGGATTCCCCCTTATACATCGCATGCGTTTGAACTCCAACTTACCAACGCCCCGGCCCAAGTCTACTTCTCCCCTCGTGGAGGCGCACAGACAGCTATCGTTGACGCCATCGGCCAGGCCCGGGAGTCGATCTATGTTCAGGCCTACAGCTTCACGAGTGCGCCCATTGCCAAGTCCCTGGTTGACGCTGCCCGGCGCGGCGTGAAGGTCGTTGTAATCCTGGATAAGTCGCAGCGTTCTGAGCGATATACCGGCGCTACCTTTCTGCGTAACGAAGGCATTCCGGTCTACATTGATGACAAGCACGCCATCGCCCACAACAAGGTTATGGTGATCGATGGAGATGAGGTGGTCACGGGGTCGTTCAATTTCACGAAGGCGGCCGAAGAGAAAAACGCTGAGAACCTGCTCATCATCAAGGATGCAGGGCTGGCCAAGCTCTACATGGAGAATTGGAAGAACCACCGGGAGCACTCAGAAAGCTACTGATGACGCACCTTCCATTTTCCTGACCAATACGCTATAAAATGTCGATGACACGCCATATCTATCTCGCCGGCCCTCTGTTTACCCATGCCGAACGAGCCTACCTCTCAAGCCTTCGCGACCGCCTACGCCAGCTCCCCGATACGACGGCAACCTGGCCCGGTGACCTGTTTGATGACGCCCACTTGACCATCCTCGGGCCTGGGGCCAAGGACCACATCTTCGATGGCTGCCGGCTGGCAATCCATGACGCAACTCACATCGTCGCGCTACTGGATGGCACCCAGGTGGACGATGGAACGGCTTGGGAAATAGGCTACGCCTTTGGCTTGGGCCTGCCTGTGCTCGGCCTCCGGACAGACTTTCGCCAAGCTGGAGACACTCTTCATTCTGTCGCCAATGCCATGATTGAATGCTCATGCCAGGCCATCTACCGATCCGCTGACGACCTCCTGATAGCCCTAGCCAAGTAGCCCCATCCCGCCGTCTTATTCTTTTTGTCCCCCGCTTCGGCGGGGATTTTTTGGGTCACGTAAGTCTCGTATTCAAAACTTTACCTTGCTATTTCGTTTCGTATTCGATACATTCCCTTCCAACGAGCCCACACCGCGAGACACCGCCGAACCCTGGAACGTTCGCGGCCCGGCAACGGAGCCCCCAAGGGGCAGTCACCGGGACCAGGGAGGAGGCGGACACGATGCGAGGGCGAAATTGAGAAAATTTCCAGGCTTACAACGGACACCAACCACAGGAGACACGATGAAGATCAGCCTCAAAATGCGCTTTGCGGCCGTCCTGACGCTGGGCGGAGACACGTCGAAACTGCCGCCGGAAGACCTTGTTTCCGCCGCCGCCTCCCCTGACTGGCGCGTCCGTCAGGCGGTCGCCCAGGCGTTGGCCAGCCGTACCGACATCCCGGCCGAGACCCTGGTGGCCCAGGCCGCCACCCCTGACGTGCGCGTCCCACAGGCCCGCCCCCACGCGCGCGCCAGCCGACCCGACCTCCCGGCCGACACCCTGGGGGCCCTGGCCGCCGCCGATGACTGCGACGTCCGTCAGGCGTTCGCCCAGGCGTGGGCCAGCCGCACCGACAACCCGGCCGAGACCCTGGTGGCCCTGGCCGCCTCCCCTGACTGGCGCGTCCGTCAGGCGGTCGCCCAGGCGTTGGCC
>JARKPN010000081.1 GCA_029975275.1 Geobacteraceae bacterium
GAAACGCCAGCCTTTCCAGGTCTGTGGCGAACAGTTCCATCAACGTCTCCGGTCAGTTTGCTGTGCTCTCCGCGACCTGCGGGGAGCGTTCAGCGGTTACTTACCGGAAGCGTCGGCGATGTGTCGGAGGGTGACGGAGAATTTCAGCGGGTGGGGTTCAGCCGGGAATTTCTTGGAAGTTGCCGAGATTTGGCTTGAAAGTCGGCTTGCTATTCGTTATCTTGTGTTATCATGTTTTATTATGGACTCCAAAGAAACGGTGACTAACATGGAACCACAAGATAAATGGCTGACTATCGAGGAGCTTTCAGGCTATCTGAAGATGAGCCGCAGCAAGCTCTATCAGATGGCCCAGAAAGGCGAGTTGCCCGGTTCCAAGATCGGAACCCAGTGGCGGTTCGACCGGGATCGGATCGATGCGTGGATGAACGAGAAAATGAGCGCACCCAAAAAACAGAAAACGGGGGCTCAACATGCCTGAAGCTTTGCTGAAAGAACCGCTAAGCCTTCTGTCTCGGGCGGATGCCTCAAGGAGAATTGCAAACGGCAAGCTCAAGGTGGAAACCAAAAGCGCTTTTGGCCAATACATGACACCGGCCACTGTTGCCTCTTTTATGGCTTCGTTGTTTCCCGTCCCATCAAATCAAAACATCAGGCTGTTGGACCCCGGTGCGGGTGTCGGCAGTCTGACATCTGCTTTTGTCGAACATCTCTGCAAGGGCAAAATCGGCTATCACATTGATGTAGACGCCTATGAAATAGACCCGGTAATGCGTTCATATCTTGAGAAGAATCTTGACTTGTGCGAAGCAACAGCAGAGGAAAACGGTGGTTCGGTAACATGGCGTGTTTGTGCTGACGACTTCATTTCTGAAGCATCAAGAAAGGCGTCCTCGCTCAATAGCCTATGGCCTGAAAAGGTTGATAGGTACACGCACTGCATTATGAATCCGCCATATAAAAAGATTTCCAGTGCGTCACGTCACCGGGCATGTCTTCGCACCGCTGGAATCGAAACTGTTAATCTGTATTCGGCTTTCGTTGCCTTGTCCTTAGTCTTACTGGAAGAAGGCGGATATCTGGTTGCAATCATTCCCAGAAGTTTCTGTAACGGCCCGTACTATCGTCCTTTCCGGGAGTTCATGCTAAAACACGCCGCAGTACGGCGAATCCATCTGTTCGGATCAAGAAATAAGGCATTTAAGGAAGACAAGGTTCTTCAGGAAAATATCATTGTGGCGCTTGAGAAAGGCGGTCGGCAGGTAGGCGTCACTGTCTCGACTTCTACTGACGATACATTCTCCGACACATCCGTTTCGGACTATCCTTTCGGGGAAATTGTCCGAGAAGACGACAAAGAACTTTTCATTCATATTCCAGCGACACCGGAAGCTGACTTTTTGAATGATGCAAAAGCATTCAGTTACACGCTCTCCGATATTGGCGTACAGGTTTCGACCGGCCCGGTCGTGGATTTTCGCATGAAGGAGCATTTGAAAGCCATGCCTGAAGCCGGAACCGTGCCGTTATTGTACCCATGCCATTTCAAAGGGCAGTTCATACAATGGCCAGTTGAAGGCGGGAAAAAGCCCAACGCGATTCTGTGCAACAGGGACACGCAAAAATGGCTTTATCCGAATGGCTTTTATACTGTGGTGCGCCGTTTTTCTTCAAAGGAAGAGCGGCGGAGAATTGTGGCGAGCGTTGTTGACCCGGCAGTGTTTGGTGAAGCAAAAAAGCTTGGCTTGGAAAATCACTTGAACGTTTTTCATAGCAATAAAGAGCCGCTAACGGAGACTCTTGCAAAAGGGCTTTCCGTCTTTCTCAATTCGACGGCTGTTGATGACAATTTCCGGCGGTTCAGCGGCCACACACAAGTCAATGCAACCGATCTTAAACTTATGAAATACCCGAGCCGCAAAGCCCTCATCGAACTCGGAAAGTGGGCGATCAAACAAGGGGATTTGACTCAGGAAATGATCGACGAAGAAATGGAGAGAATTGCAGAATGAATCAGGCCAACAACCATAAGCACATCAATGACGCGATCAATATCCTGACAGCCCTTGGCATGCCAAGGGCGCAACAAAACGAGCGTTCCGCGCTCTGTCTTCTTGCCCTACTGAATCTCACGCCCGACAAGAAGTGGAAGAACTCTGAAAAGCCGCTGATGGGGATAACGCCCATCATGGATTGGGCGCGTGAGCACTATCAAAAGGACTACGCCCCAAATACTCGGGAAACCGTCAGGCGGCAAACCATGCATCAGTTCGTGGATGCAGGAATCGCTCTCTACAATCCAGACAAACCCGACCGACCTGTAAACAGCCCCAAAGCTGTTTACCAGATCGAAGATACCGTGCTGGAGTTGCTGTGTTCCTTCGGCACTTCGGCTTGGCATGACAACCTGACTTCCTACCTTGCCGACCGAGAGACCCTTGCGGCGCGTTACGCAATGGAACGGGAACAGAATCGGGTGCCCGTAAAAATCGCCAAAGGCAAGGAAATCACCCTGAGTCCCGGCGAGCACAGCGAACTGATACGAGATATCATTGAGGAGTTCGGTCCTCGATTCGTTCCCGGCGGTGTGCTGATCTATGCTGGCGATACCGGTGACAAATGGGGATATTTCGATGCGCCTCTGCTTGCCGAACTCGGCGTCAGTGTCGATTCTCACGGGAAAATGCCCGATGTAGTTCTGTTCTGCCCGAAAAGAAACTGGCTGTTACTCGTTGAATCCGTTACCAGCCACGGCCCAGTGGACGGCAAAAGGCATGCAGAACTTTCACAGCTTTTCGCCAATTCCAAAGCGGGCCTTGTATACGTCACCGCCTTTCCGAACCGTTCCCTTATGGGCCGGTATCTCGGGGAAATCGCCTGGGAAACGGAAGTCTGGGTGGCTGACGCCCCTTCCCATCTGATTCATTTTAACGGAGAGCGATTCCTCGGCCCTTACAAAGACTGAAGAACTACCGCCTTCCCCGGCCGTTCATGGCCCAAGCCGGTTTGGGCAAGCTTTCATCACCGATCCCGGATCTGACGGAGAATCCACTTTCTCAGCGTTTCCTCGGTCGCCAGCCGGATCAGCGCCTCGACGAGCTGCTGCTTGTTCTTGAGGATGCCGATGCCGTGCTTTTGTTTGGCCGCCGCGAGTTTCTTGCCCATCAGACCGCTGTGATCCACGCCGGGCTCCAGCTTGTCGAGCAGCTCGATGGTCTCCTGTTTGGTCATATTGAGGGAGATGCCGTTCTCCTTCGCCATCTCCTTGAGCTGCTGGGCGGTCATGCCCTCCAGCCCCTCGGCGGGAGGGATCTTTGCCATCTGGGCGGCGAGCAGCTTGGCCTGTTTGAGTTCCGTCTGCTTCAGCCCGAGCAAATCGACCAGTTCTTCCTTGGTCCGCAGCAGGCCGATCTTGTGTTCCTTGAGCTTGGCGCTGAGTGCCGCTCCGGCCAGGTC
>JARKPN010000089.1 GCA_029975275.1 Geobacteraceae bacterium
GCGGCCGAAGTGAGGCGCGCTTGGTGCGCCGAAACTGAGGTCCGCTCCAGTTCGCTGTTCTGCGGCGCGGGTCAGCGCGACGCAGGACGGCGAGCCCCAGCTCGCGGCCCCGTTCTGCGGGAGCGCAGCGACCGCAGAACGAAAAGCTCACCCGGAGCAGCCCAGCGGGCTGCGATCGGGTGCAGCGACTGGTTGGCTTTTATGTAAATCCAATACTAATCACCGCCTTATTTTGAGACGGTAATTTCAACGCGTCGGTTGTTTGCACGACCTTCCATAGTATCGTTGTTGAGAGTAGCAATTCCTTTAGGAATGGTATCAATAGAATCTGGCGATATACCATTTGAAACAAGATATGATTTCACTGCTTCTGCACGTTTTTTTGAAAGCTCATAATTATATATTTCGCTACCTATATTGCAGGTATAACCTTCTATATTAACTTTATATTGGATGGTGGCAGCTTTTAGTTCATCCATTAGCGGCGCTAAAGTATTCATAGTATTATCCTTGATTTTTGCTTGACCAAACAGGAACAATATCTGCCTCTTTTGAAGAATAGTTGGCTCAATCGCTTTCGCTGCCGCAGTAACTTCATTTACTACAGGGGGGATAATCTCTTCCTTCTTTATTTGGGGCACACTAGTTTTGGGTACAACCGGAGATGTCCATACATAATGCGATAATAACCACCATGCTAAAAATATTATTAAAATAACAAGAACAGCAATCGCCACGGGCTTAATTAAAGTTAGAAGTGCCGCGAATGGTGAGCCAATAACAGATGGAATTGATGAAGGGACCGGGATATTAATTGGCAATGAATGACCTTTTGCTTTTTGTGCTAATTCCTCTATTCTTTTTTTAGTTTCATCTTTGGGTGAATCGGTAAATATTATTTTATAAACACCAAGGCAATCTGCTCCAACACAATGTTGATCGGTAAGATCAATTTTAATAAGGCCAATGGTGTCTAGAATACCTAAAGCGACTTTTGTTGCATTCTTATATTTCTCATCAAGTGGGGTAAATAAAAATATTTCAATCGACTTACCGTCTTGCTTCGATTCACTAGCAACTGAAAACATTTGATGTGAGACAGTTGCGATGTAAAGTTTTATTAATGATATAATGCCACGATATGGGTTAACGATTGGATTAAGTATTTTTAATAAATCTTTTCTCACAATACCGCCAAGATACTTATTCTCAAAAGTTTTGTATGCAAAATCACTTTGGCTTTTTTCAGCAGGACTTTTTACTTCTCCAATTGCTGTAACTCCACCTCTTTCAGCAATAATGTCAGGGTAAGCTCCACCTTTTCCTCCCTTACTTATGATTTTGTAACCTTTGCTTTTTAAGTAATCTGCGGCAATATCATCATACTTATCTTTTGCAGCTGAATACACTCCCATTAAACCCTCCTTTTATTTTCAGACACGTTAAGAATTTTGTTCATTGTTCAAATTTCTTAGCCAACGACCGGCTAACCGGTGCGGAGCAAGCGCAGCTTGTGGAGCATCCGCTTTAGCCGATTGTTATACCAGCCTCTCCGCTGTCTCCAGTTTGTAATTAGCCACAGCATGGCAATTAGGACATAGAATTTTGAAGTCCTTCTTCAGATAAGGGGCGTGCTCTTGTATTGCTCCGACGTAGTGCAACTGGAAGTAGGATGCATCGTCTATGGGAGCTGCAACGCCGCATCCGTTGCAAACGATGCGAGAGTTCGTTTTTCTGGCTTCTCCACACTTGTAAGCAAGCAACCACCGCTTGGCCTCATCGTGGATCGCATGGAGTCGACGAACAAAGGTCTGCGTGAAATTGCTGTCGTCAAAAAATCCTCTGCCAAGGATATTGTCGTCGTGAAGTTCTCCATCTATCAGATACCTGATACACCAATAAGTATAATGGCCGACGAAGTAAAAGTACTTCTTACTTACAACAAGCGGCTGTTTATAGTTTCTCTGTACTGGCAACAGCCTGAACACTGACCAAGGAAATATTACGCCTATATTTAGGAACATTTCAGTCGAAATATAGACGTGCAAATAGGAATCATGTGTGATGTTTTGCCTGTGTGCTCTATTGATGTTCGATAGTTTCATTGGGCCGGACAGTATTTTTCCGTAGCCGACAACTCCTTGGTCACGAACGCCAATGATAAGATTTTCCCCGGGTTCAACGCTCCACTTCCTCGTTTGTATTGGAACGAGGTATGCCTCTTGCCCAGAATAATCAATTCTGTGCCGAACTTCGATCTTATCGATATTTGCTATCCACATCTCGGCACCTGAATAGCTTTGTGGCCTGATCTTCGGTAATCGAGGTAGGACGGCCAGTTCCCGACCGCCCCCCCACAGATCCCTGCGTGCGGTTTTCCCGCACAAGGCTCCTCAGTATTGTTCGCCTCGTACAAGAGCATCGTCAGCTCCAATATCTGCTCCGGCTCCGCCGATCGCGCAACACTCGGTACGGGCTGTTGGTTAGACTTTGCCCGATAAGGACTTCCTGCTCAGGAACAGAAGCAGGGCACCCTATAAGAAGCGCCAAGCTGC
This sequence comes from Geobacteraceae bacterium, assembly GCA_029975275.1. Taxonomy (GTDB): domain Bacteria; phylum Desulfobacterota; class Desulfuromonadia; order Geobacterales; family Geobacteraceae; genus RPRC01. The sequence continues at coordinate 2,556 of JARKPN010000089.1, forward strand.
GCTTGGCGCACTAGCGTGCGGCTCACTGGACTCACGCTCTTTGCGGGTTCCGTGTAAAGCCGGCTGTTGGGCAATTTATGATTTTGTATTTAGAAATTGAAATTTTAACCAATTTGCATTTTGGAAATTAAGCTGTTTCCAAAATCTATTTCCAACTTCATTGTTCTCACGAACCATAATTAAAATATGACGCGTTTTAAGAAAACGAGCGCATTCTTCAACTAAAGATTTTCCTATTCCCTGTTTTCTAATGGATTTCGAAACTGATAAATGATGGATGTAACCGTATCTTCCATCGCTGCCACATAGGATGGCCCCGACGATATTTCCATTTTCTTGTGCTACAAAACCGGTTCCTTGTGATGATTGCAACAATGATTCAATTTCATCTTTTTGATCTTCAGGTTCTTCTCTCAAATCACATGCGATCCACAATTTTTTTACTTGTAAATAATCGCTGATTACCATTCTTCGAATTTCCATATATTTTTTTAAGCCCAACGGGGCCGCGAGCTGAGCGGCCGAAGTGAGGCGCGCTTGGTGCGCCGAAACTGAGGTCCGCTCCAGTTCGCTGTTCTGCGGCGCGGGTCAGCGCGACGCAGGACGGCGAGCCCCAGCTCGCGGCCCCGTTCTGCGGG
>JARKPN010000096.1 GCA_029975275.1 Geobacteraceae bacterium
GAAGGCTGCCGTGGCAAACTGGAGATTTAAGCCCTTGGAAAGCTCATAAAGCCAGAGCATGTCGGGAGAGTTATTGTTGCTTACCGTAATCCCGAAGCCGATATCCTTCACCCCCATACTCCGCAGGCCGAGGAGTACGCGGAGGCCGCGATCAAAACCGCCTGGTTGCCCTCGCAGTTCGTCATTTTTTTGTGACAAACCCTCGATGCTCACTCGGAAACCGAGATTAGGGAATTTTTCCGCCAGTTTGAAAATCCTGTCTTCATACCAACCACTAGTGGAAATGACCATGCGTTCAGTTTTGGTAAATAGGATGTGGACGATCTCATCCAGATCTTCGCGAACAAGGGGTTCACCACCAGTGACGTTGACCGCAGCCAGTTTGGGGAGTTTAACAAGCAATTCTGGCTTGAACTCCTCATCCGACTTGGTGGGACCATTCCAAATATCGCACATCTTGCAATGCATTGGGCAGCGATAAGTAACAATTATTGAAGCGTCCATTCACAAGTCTCCGAAATATATTCAATGGGAGGTTTAATCCTATCTTTTGATAACCTCATCATACGTTGCCAAAAGCCGCTCCACGTGGCGATCTGAGCAAAAGTCAGTTTCAATGCGCCGGCGGGCAGCTCGCCCCATGGATTCAATGTTGGATGGCTTATCCCAGAGGTTTGACACTAAGCCAGCGAGGGCCTCAGAGCTGCCAGCTTCAAAAAGAAGCCCTGTTTCGTGATGGTAGACTTGCTCAGGTATCCCACCCAATTGACTGCCTATGACCGGCTTTCCATAAGCGAAAGCCTCTAGTATCGACATGGGTGCATTTTCGTAACATTCTGATGGAATGATCAAAAATGCCGAATGCTGAAATAGTTCTCTTAGCTGTTGGCCCTGACAGTAGCCCTCAAAAGATACATGACTCATACCGTTTGAAGTTGCAAAGGCCTTGCAGTCTTCTTCCATGGGACCCGTCCCGGCTATGCGCAAGGGTACGTTCAAATTCTTAAAAGCTTGCAGCAGCGTCAAGATGCCTTTTTCTCGCGAAAGCCGGCCGGCAAATAGGGCATAGCCTCCCTTGGAGATAATGGGATTGTATGCCTTTGGATCAAGAGCGTTGGGTAAATATACAAGCTTTTCGAATGGAATGCCTGAAGATGCAATTTTATTCATCAGGAAGCGACTCGGACAGAAAAATCGACTGATCCAATCATATTTTCCAAGTGCCTTGTTGAAATATGCTTCAACTGTATTAACCAGCGATGCACTAAAGCTTTCCTTGTGACAATGCTCCACAGCGCAGTGCCAGAAACTTCCCGTTCCACACTTTTCACAGATCTTGCCCCGATTCAACATCAGATACGATGGGCAGGCCAATTTCAAGTCGTGTAGTGTCAGAACGAAGGGAATATTCCGTTTCCGGGCAGCATCAACAATTGAATAACTTAGCCCACCATAGATATTGTGCCCATGAACTATATCTGGATTTTCTTGGTTAAGTAATATCGTGAACGATCGACGATTTATTCTTGAGTAAACAATATTGAGAGCTGCGCTTGTTTTTCGTAATAGGCCAATACTGTTAAAGTTAAGTCCAAGTGAGAAAAAAGTATCATACGGGGTCGTTAGATTGTTAGCATGTGAACGGGAAAAAGGAACTATTTCGTGACCAAGACTAGACAACCAGTTAAGTTCGTCGAAAAAAACCCGCTCAGACCCGCCTCGCAGGTAGTAGTAGTTATTAGCAAACAAAATTTTTTTCATAGCTATTTTCTGTAAATGGCTAATCAATAAAATGCTTATCTTACTTAGAGTGTGATCTAAACAGGTCTTGGTACACATCATTAAATTTAATGGCAGTTCTTTCCCATAGAAAACGATTGCGAATACTTACCATTGCATTTTTGCTTAGCTTATTCCTGAGCGATATGTCCTCTAAAAGCTTTTTTAAAGGTGGTATCCAGCCCTCAAGATTAACACCTTGTACAAGTATCCCATCCACACCATTTTGAATTATTTCTTCCGCTCCGGCGGTGCAGGTCGATATAATCGGCACGCCGAAAAACATGGCTTCAAGGATAACCATACCGTAAATTTCGTAGTTGCTAGGCAGGAGAAAGATATCTGTCGCATTGTAAATCGAAGGCATTTCTACTTGCGGAATTTTGCCAGCAAAAACCACGCGGTTTTGAAGCTTGAAGTCACGAGTGAGTCGTTTGCAAGATTCTAGTTCAGGGCCATTACCTACAATAAGGAGATAAATATTGGGTTCTTCTTTAACGAGCGAGTCAACAAGGCGAATGATAAAGTCTACATTTCTTCTTTTTTCAATAACACCAACATATAAAAGAACTTTTGCATCTTGTGGTATACTAAATCGGTGCCTGCTATCTCTTCCGCCTGTATCCTTGAGTGGCCCAGTATCAAGTCCTATCGGACAGACTTTGACGTCCGCAACACCTTTGCTGCACAAATAATCTGCTGCACTTTCGGTTTTAGCAATCCAAGCGGATGCATATCTGCGCAGAAGGAGGAGGCATGACAAATCATATAGTGTTTGGAGAAAAGAAGAAACGAAGCCCTTATAGTCCTTGTATATACCTTGACATACAACCACAGGGATTCTGTTGTATGCGCCAAAAACAGAAACGAGGCATGCTGTAATCATTGGATATTCATGCACTTGAATTACGTCGTAATTCTCATCACTCAGTAAATGAAAAAGGGAAGGGAATAGTGCCTGCTTTCCTGGAAGTCGAATATGCGGAAGATGAAAAATCCTGATTTTACAATTTCCTTTAACTTCAATGACTTTCTTCTGAATACTGGTCTCTTGTCTGGCGAGGTAAATGTCTGTGCTTATGCCGAACGACAATAGCGATTTCGCCAAACCTACTTCCTGTAAGTTATAATGCTTACCTGAAAGTATCAGTGCGCTGGATCGAATAATAGCCAATTTCATGATGCTGCTTGCGATACAGCAAGCCCTTTCCTATACGCCAATAACCATACATTTCCGGCAAATAAAAGGCCTAGACGTAAAGGAAGATACTGTAGTGCCTTTAAGGCCCACATGAGGTTAAATCGTCGCAAAATGGGATAGTCCAAATAAACTGTGACAATTTCAAGACCAGCTATATCAAATAACCTTTTTATGCCGGCGAGGGTAAAGCTATAAAGGTGAGAAGGGTGCCCCTTGAAATAACCATCACACAAAATTATACGGGTAAGACTATTTTCAATTGGATGCGACAGGATAATAATCCCATCCTTGCGCACAACTCTATGCATCTCTCTCAACAAGAAGAGAGGAGAATCTACATGCTCAATTACATGAGTACAAAACACTACATCAAATGACTCATCATCTACAGGGAGGCCTTCATTTAAATCGGCCTTTATAGCGTTTAGCCTTTTAGTTTTACAAACTTTAAGATTGCTTTCGGAGTAATCTATTCCTATAGAAGCTGATGAAAATCTTGAAAGATAATCTCCTGTTGCACAACCTACATCAAGTACAGTTTTACCTGTAAATAAGGCTTCGATCATATTGAATACTAATGAGAGTTGACATGGTGTCGTGAGTGATTGATAATAGTCAGCGGTTTTTTTATGCATGAGCACTACTCCTTGCTTGCAAAAAGCAAAACACAAAATATTATTTCTCAAGTAGCGAATATAGTTTTTTTTCTGTCATATCAATAAGTTTTGTCAAACTAAATTTAGAACATATACGGTCCATAGCCTGTCTGCTATGGTGAGAGTCTAGTTTAGACATAACTTCAAGCAGTCCATTGGCAAGTGCATCCGGATCACTAGGTGGCACGACGACACCAGTTTGACCAACCAAGTATGCAGAATCTCCCACATCGGTAACCACGCAAAGCTTTCCGCAGGCCATTGCCTCACCAATAACATTCGACAGGCTTTCACCTAAGGAGGAAGAGCATAGGACGTCTATTCCATTATAGACCGCTCGCATGTCATTACGTGGCGGAATTAACAGCACTTGGCTATTTAAACCAAAGCTATGAATGAGTCGATTTAAACTTGCCAGATAGTCTGGATTGCCATGACCTATGCAAATAAATTTAACGTACGCTCTAACTTGTTGTACCAGTGCTGCGGCTCGTAGGAATGTAGAGTGATCCTTCATGTAGTCAAATCGACCGATTAAACCTATGAGGCACTCCTTTGGAAGCACGTTCCATTCTTTTCGGATTGTATCGCGTGCAACCGAGTCGGGATAAAATAGGCTGGTATCAAACCCATTATGAATTACTATTGCTTTTGTGTCTGAGAACCCCCGCGAGCTTGCATACGTACGCGCCGCATAAGAATTATAGATAACAAGATCTGCAAAACGTGAAAGAAAGCTAGCAACTGTGTAAATCAACCGATCCTGCCAACCGTATTGCTTTATATCAATATAAGCTGACCGAATGCCGCAAACTATCTTTGTTTTTTTATTTATAAACGGTTTAGCGCTGATTGCTAAACAGTTAGATAGATGCAAATAACTATGTAAAATATCAGGAGAAAGAATGCGAATTTCACGAATCAAGGCAAAAAGAAACCTTAGCAAACTTTTCCCGCGTTTTTCTAAAATCACTAAAGATATACCTGTATCTGAAAGGCATTGCTCTAACTGACCACCTTCACGATATACTAGAACAGTGATTTCATGTCCCTTAGCGCGCAAACCTTTTGCCAATTCAATAAGTTGTTTTTCAGCGCCACCAATACCAAGATAGCGAATAAGAAAGCAGATATTCATATATAACCATAGAAAAAAATAAATACAGAAATAAAGGTAATCGGCTATTCTCGAGTTACCTGCTAGTAACAACTTGCAACAAAAAATTGTATAGATTTATTCCGTGAATTCGGTAGTCAAATTCGTTTTTGGCTAAATCTTTGCCAGCTAAACCTACTTTGTGAGCCAGTATGGGATTCGAAAGTATACTTTCGACCGTATCAGCGATTAACGTGGGGGTGCATCCGTCTGCTAGATAGGCATTCTTTTCATGAAACAAATAGGTTGCTACATCACCAACCCGCGTAGAGATCACAGGTGTTCCACTCGCTAGATAATGACCAATTTTTGTTGGAAAGCGGGCTTGATTTTCTAAGGTATCATATAGCGGTGCCAACAACGCCTTAGCTGATGTTTGAAGTTTATCGAGTTTTGCCTCATCAACCCACCCGAGGAGATTTATTCGTTCTTGTATACCGAGATTTGTTGCATAATCTATTAAGCTATTCGCATAAATGGGTTCACCAGTACCTGTAATAATTAGTGAAATAACTACACCTCTATTGTCAAGTTCTTTTATAACATCGATGAGTAATTTTATAATATCAAAATAGGCAAGTGATGCTGAATAAAACAGATAAGAATATGGAAACAGAGAGTCGGTATTTGAGGATTGACCTTCCTTTACATCTACAATTATTGGAATACGCAACATTGGTAGAGAAGTATTAGACAAATTAGCAACTACAGCTAATTGATTTTCTATGTAAGCAGAAATTGGTAATGCAGCATCAGCTTTCAAAACAGCTTTAGTGCAGTACTTGTAGGCATTATTGAAAAATCTATGATTTGAATTATATTTAGTGATCGGCCATTCACACACTTCAGCAACTGTTTTGATTCTTAGCAGCCGACAAAATAGTGCAACATTTGAAATTAACAATGAATTTCTTGAGTAAAAAATAACAACGTCTATTTGATATTTCATCTTCAAGGTTATTAATTTGATAAACAGATTGCCAAACCCAACAAAATCCTCTATTCTTCGTCTCCACCAACTAGAAGATCTGATCGGTACTTTACTCAAATATTCGTAAGGAATCCCCCATGCAACACCAGCAATAGAGGGCTTAATCGTCGATGTGTTACGGTTTATGCCAACGATGTTAAATACTGTAACTTTGACGCCACAATCTAAAAGACCTGCCGCGAGATAACGCACACGGGAGGCTGCAGCCATCCCGTAAGGAAATCCGATAAAGTCACCCAATATTACAACATTCAATGATTTACATTTTAGATGCGACGCCTGCATAGAATTATCCAACCATCTCGACTTGCAAATCCCTGATCGGACTCGCTGGCTGTCCAACTGCTAAAACGTTTGGCGGCAAATCACGTGACACAATACTGCCAGCAGCGACAACAGTGTTATCCCCTATTGTAACGCCCTTAAGAACAATTACATTCATACCAAGCCAGACGTTTGAACCTATTTTGACAGGCAAGGCGACACCAGGTAAATTCCTGCTTTTTGGGTCTACACAATGCCAATCGGTATCTGTAATTGATACATTTGCACCACACAAGCTTCTGCTTCCTATTTCGATATGTTTTGCTGCAGAAATCATCGCACCACTAAATCCGCAGTGATCACCGATAATAATTTTAGAATTTTCAGCAAGGGTCTCGATTGTACATGGTCGCATTATTCCAGCTTGCGCACGCTGTCTGGAAGATGACCTCATACGACATCTAGCACCAATAATAATTGAACTCTTTGGAAATTTGCATAAAAAAGGAATGCCAATAAATAAACTACCCTTACCTATATAAATGCCCCACAATTTTGCATCTACATAAGTAAGAAGAGTTGTCAATTTTGAGCAGATATTTTCTTTACGACCAACAAATCTGTAGTATATATTATTCCTTTGGATATTTTTTACTATAGAAATAAACATCATATTACCCCAGTCATTCTGATATTAGATTAGGATTTAACTATTTCCCTATAGTAGGATCTAACATTTTCGGCTATTTTCTTAGCATCGTGCCGTTCTCGTGCCACACGACAAGCATTATTGCTTAGCTCTAAGGCTAAATTGTCATTGGAAAATATTGCATCAATTTGCTCTGCTAGGTGTTGGCTCGAGTTGGACTCGTAAAGGAGTGCCGTATTTCCAGCGGTATAGTCTGGTACTCCTCCTACATTATGAGATACACAGGGCAGTCCTAACATCTGAGCCTCAGCTAGTGTGTTTGGGCTATTTTCAATCAATGAGGTAAGACAGTAAGCGTGAGCCTTTAACATTTCATTTGCAGTTTGCGTAGCTGACAAATATCCAAGATACACAATATTGTTTTGTAATGAATGCTTGCATGAGACGTCATACAGGTATTTACCATAGCGGGCAGAACTATCAATGCCACCAATTTTTAAAATAAGATTCGGATATTTTTTGATTAGGAATGATGTAGCGATTATTGCTGTTTCAGCTGATTTAAGTGGACTCCTGGCATTGCAAAGCATTAAACTGTTACGTTGAATCTTCTTGATCGACCAATGGCTAGAATAAAAAATATCTCTCAAAATTCTGGGTTCATTAAAATAAACAATTTTTTCATTTATTGACTCAAGCCAAGCTCTATCCCAACTTGTTCGCCCAAAAAAATACTTGTGTTTTTTCACAATATGTTTTTCTCTTAAGGAGGATAACTTATACTGTAAAAATTGCTGACTAAGGCTACGTTTTAATATTGTATTAACACCAAATTGTATGATTTTTTTGGAAATTTCACTGACAATTCCTTGAATCGAGATGACAACAGGGATGGTTGTTTTCAAGTTACCCCACACTCGTTCAGTACCATGGACATGAATTAGATCTGGTTTTGTACTTGCAACGATTTTGTGGGCATACCTTAATGCAAAATAGTCTTTCGTTAAATTAACTAATTTTTTCCCTGCTGGAACGAGAATATAATTGACCTCGTTTACAACAAAACTACTGTATTGATCTTCAATATGTGGGGACACAATTGTAAATTTGATATTTGGATCACAGTGCAGCAGTGCTCTCAACAGTGCCGAGAGCCAAAACCCAGAGCCTGTTAGCGGTAGTTCAAGATAGTTTCTAGCATCTTCAAGAATTGTGTTAGTGAACCATAAAATATTCATCGTTAATTTACGATTCTTGGATGCGGGTTTGTGAATAGCATTCGTAAAATTCTGTTATCGTCTAGAATTCTAATTTTGTTCGACAAACAGGCTCCAATCATAATCCAAAGAAGAAACCAATTACCGTCGATCGCCGGGATTCTAGCGCTTAACATAAGAAGTAAATGACCCAATATTAACAGTGACAGTATCTTTGTGAAACTATTGTTACTTACTTTCAGTCCAAGGTATATAGCATATACTGCAATTGATAAAAACAATATCAAGTATAAAAATCCACCTCTAAGGATGATTTGAAGAAAACCAATTTCGATGATATTCCTTCCTCCAAATTCTTCGTATCTTGGTGCAAAATTGGGGGTGCTATATTTTCCCGCACCTCCTTTACCTATAAGCCATTCATTCTTCAGGTCGTCAAGAAAGTCTGCATATAATCCCTTTCTCGTGTCGACAAACATCTCCTCTTCAATAAACTTTATCGTATAATCTGATATTTCAGTTGGCAGTAAAGTTAATGACCGCTTATATAGTGTTTCAGGTGAAAATAAAATTTGTGTTAACAGTAATGATATCCCTATTACAATGAAGACAGAACCTGCATAAAAAAAAGTTTTTTTCTTGAATAGAAATAAAACAACAAGGCACCAAAGGCAATAGAGAATATCTTCTCTACGTCCAATAGAGAATGCTGCAAATAACCATATGAGGAAACCAACTCGAGATAGAATAGATAATTTTAAAGAGATCTTATAGTGTTCTATTAATATCAAGTACAAGCCTAATCCATACAATAAAGCTGTAACATATCTACTAACTTGAATATACTCAACCCAATGAAAAAACAGAAGGATACTAGTTATAAAATATCCACATATTATTTGTTTGCTAATCGACTTGAAGTATGCTTTCCAAAAAATGGGTGCCATGCTAACTATGCCAACAATAGGTATGAACCACGTACCCAATCCGACATTTTCTGCAATTAAATATTTTACTTCAGCAGTGAACGGAAGAAAAGGCGTTCTCAGAATGATAAACAGAAAACCAATAACTGTTATGATTATGAATGTTGAGCTATATTTTTCGCTTTTAAAACACCTATACATACTAAAAACAAAAAACAAGCAGGAAATAATTACTAGGTTAGTAAAACGGCTTAAAAAATCATAAGCATGAAAGGATTTTGTTAAGTCGAAAACTACCCCACTGAAGGCTATTAGCCAAGAAATTAAAATAACCACTTGAAATGGTAAATAATTGTTGGACGAATCATGATTATTAAAAATACTTGGCATTAAAACATCCCGGTAAATTAATCATAAAGCGATTAAATTTTATGGAGCAAACATAGTAAATAACTAAATAAATTATTAAATAAAGTAAAGTACTCTCAATAAAACAAATGACGATATGCTGACTGGCAAACAAGCATACTTTACACAAAATAAAAGAGAAATATCCACTAGCAAGTGCAATTGTTAAGGGTAAAAAAACACTAGGGATTATTGTTGCTGTATCTATAGGCGCAGCACGTGATGCTATGAAATATGAAGGTAAAATGGAAAAAACATCGCCTAGTACATAACCCCAGGCACAGCCTATAGCGCCGTATAAAAAAGTACCTATTGTTATTGTTATAATTTTTATAGCACCACGAGACAGGCCAATGCCCATATAAAGTCTCGATATTCCTTTTGCTAATGGGATTTGATCTAATGCAGTTACTACTGGCAAAACAAAACAACTGATTCCTAAAATCTTCAGATAAGGAGCAACTGTAGACCAATTCTTGCCGAGGTATATAGCAATGAGACTGTCAGCATGAAATATAAAAAATCCTCCTGCAAGGCTTGTTGGCAAAACTAATAGTTTTATAAAATCTATATAGGTTCGATTGAAGTCGTCATTATTACCTTGGTATTTTGCTAGCAATGGAAACGCCGAAGAAAATACAGAAAGCCGCAACTGATTGTTAACTAATGCAATAAGAGAAATTGCTCGAGAGTAAATCCCAAGAGATGAGAGCCCAGATATTCTAGTTATTAATACTTGATCAAAATTGCGTGTAATTCTTGAAAAAACATTTAGAACGCTTACATCAAATCCGAAAGAAAGCATTTTTTTTGTATCAGAATTCCATTCTCCGACCCCAGGCAACCATTTGGCGTATAACCAATACACCCCGTTCAAAAAGAAGGAGTATGTTACTTGGCACCAAACAAGTGACCAATATTTATAGCCCTTCAAAGATAGGATAATGCCTATGATGCTTGACAAAAACGTGGCCGTCAAATCTGAAAGAGCAATATTTTTAAATCGCAAATCTCTTTTAAGTTTTGATAAATGCTGTACACCTAGTCCATTAATTAAAAAGACTGCTGACATAAAAACTGTTATCGAGTAGCATCTATCATCCTTAGCAAACATAGTTATCATAGGTGCCAAGATGCAGATAAGTACAGCCACAACGAAACCACAAAGAGAATTTGCCCAGAACAAGGTATTCTGCTGCGTCAGTGTTATGTTTTTTTTTTGTATTGCCGCCGTACCCAATCCCAAGTCGCCGAAGAAAAAAGTTACACCCAAAATACTCGTTACAGCTGCAATTAGCCCATAATCAATTGGAGATAAGTACCTTGCCATTATTCCAGTACGGATAAATATTATTGCTGCACATGCTACTTGTCCTGTCAATAATATTGAGCTATTTTTTGATATTGATTTTATACTCACTGGTGAACCTTTCGAACCTTTCGGTTCTTCGCTGTTTCACGTGGGAAAGCCAAAGTTCAGCTTGCCTTCAATCTAAGTAGGCCATGTTGATCAGGTTCTTTGGGAACCCTTCCAGGGACATTGTTTATTTGTTCACTAACTCCCACCGGCAGCCCGGGGAACCCTTTGGGAGAGTCTCTGGGGTCAGATTTGCCTTTCTGCTATTCGTCAATCTTCCTTAACGCAATACACCCCATGGTGCGCCTCGGTACCCCTCCGGTGGGCTGACAGATCGGCAGCCGCCGTTGTCACGCGTTGATCTACTTTGTGAATCTCCTCTTTCAGTCCAACCTCCAACCGATCGATTCGTTCGACAAGCAGCTGCTGACCCTCCACTACCAGGTTGAGTTTGTGCTGAACGCTCTCCTCAACGATCCCAATCCTGCGATCAAACGCTTCGATTATTTCTTCCTTGAAGCCGCTGAGAATTGAAACAAGCTGTTTGTCTTCCATTGTTTCCTCCAAATTGGCCTGCCGGAAGTGATCGTCAAAAGTCAACGCCTGCTTTACCCGATTTTCCGTCATTACCATGAAAGAAAAGCAGTCAGTCAATCCCAAAAATATTCCGGGGATGTTGTCATCTTAGCATCAATAACCTATTGATTTTACTTTTACGATCTCCCACTATAAATATCTGGTAGGCCCCTTGGGAGGACGTTGTTGATAAAATAAACTTCCCACATCCCCTTACTCCGCTCCCAACCTCCCTCTTGTCCAGGCCGGACTTCTCCGGCAGTCAAGCACCGCGTAAACCAGGACTTCCTGGTCGACAGTTTTGTAGTAAATTGCAAACGGAAACCGTTTGGAAAGCATTCGCAAATATCCATTGAAATAGATGGGATGAATCCCACCGTAGATACTTAACGAGTCAATATCGGAAAACAAGCTGTCAGTAAAGTAGGTGCCCAGTCCCGGTTCCAGTTTTTCATAAAATCGAAACCCCTCAATTAAATCCTGAACTGCATCGTCCAGAATCCGGATTTTCACGACGTGGATTTCCTGATTCGCTTTTTTGCGGTATCCCATTCACAAAAACTTGCTTCGCCTGAAAGCACGCCTTGTTCTCGTTCTTTCAGAACATCATGGTGCCACGTAGGTGAAGAAATACCGTCTGCTCGCCGACACAGATCGTCCCACAGTGCCTCCATGGCGCGCATTTTGTCCGCGATTGTCATTTTGTCGAGGTGGAGAGCAGCCCCATCCTTTTGTTTAGCTCTCGGCATGTTCGAACTCCTTGAAGACTGCTGAACCCGAATATTCCGGGAACCCCAAAACGGGAAATCAACCAGCCGCCTGGTTACAGCAACGATCTGCGCAACGACAGCCTTTGCGTAAAAGGGAGAGTCTTTTTCGATATACTCTGTCAATCGCCTCAATATCTTTCGGAGCTCTAGGCGACCAACGAACTACGTAAGCCATTTTTTCAGGCGGCCTTCCGCCTCCTCTTGAGAATACGTCCCTTGTTCTTCAGCCACCTGTAGACCGTGCTGAATCTTTTCGATGACATACAGGTGGTATTGAATGTCTTCAAGGGAACAGTCTTCTGGCAGTTTGCTTAACAATTCCCGGCCTTCATCTTTGGCCGTATTCATATCCAACTCCCTGGTGTCCTCTTCAGGGGACGTACATAAAACTTAAACTGCCTTTATCGCTCGCCCGTTCGCTCCGCTCACTGGAGGCCGTGGAGGGCACGGAGAAAAGCGAAAATCTTACAATCTCCAAAACCTTATCCCTGTTTTTTTCGCTTCCTCAGGCCTGAACACCCCCTTGACGTCCACCAGGACGCTCCCGGTCATCAACCCCTTAAACTCTTCGATCCGCATCTCCCGAAACTGTTTATGCGCAACCGCCACCACCACCGCAGCAGCAGGCCTCAACTTTTCGAAGGGGACCATCTCCAGTCCGTACTCGTGCCTGACCTCGGCCGGCTCGGCCAGCGGGTCGTGCGCCTGAACCTCAATGCCGTAGTCCTGAAGCTCCCGGATGATGTCGATGACCTTGGAGTTGCGGATGTCGGGGCAGTCCTCCTTGAAGGTGAGCCCCAGCACGGTGACCATGGAGCCGAGGATGTTGTGGCCGGCGTGGATCATCTCGCGGATGGTGCGCTGGGCCACGAACCTGCCGACGCCATCGTTGATGCGACGGCCGGCCAGGATCACCTGGGGGATGTAGCCGATCTTCTCGGCCTTGTGGGTCAGGTAGTAGGGGTCTACGCCGATGCAGTGACCACCAACCAGGCCGGGTCGGAAGGGGAGGAAGTTCCACTTGGTGCCGGCCGCCTCCAGCACGTCCGAGGTGTCGATGTCGAGCCGGTCGAAGATCAGGGCCAGCTCGTTCATCAGGGCGATGTTCAGGTCCCGCTGGGTATTCTCGATGACCTTGGCGGCCTCGGCCACCTTGATGGAGGCCGCCCGGTGCACCCCGGCGGTGACCACCGATTCGTACACCCGTGCCACCACGTCCAGGGTGGCAGCGTCGGAACCGGACACCACCTTCTTGATCTTGGTGAAGCTATGCTCCCTGTCGCCCGGGTTGATCCGCTCCGGGCTGTACCCCACGGTGAAGTCCCTGCCGCAGGCGAGCCCCGAGACCCGTTCCAGCACCGGCACGCACTCCTCCTCGGTCACACCCGGGTAGACGGTGGACTCGTACACCACGATGTCTCCCTGCTTCAGGGCGCGGCCCACGGTCTCCGATGCCCTGAGCAGGAGCGAGAGGTCGGGCCGGTTGGCGTCGTCCACCGGGGTGGGGACCGCCACGATGTGGAAGTCGGCGGCCGCGAGGTCGGTGATGGCGTCGGTGAACAGCAGATCGGCCGCTGCCAGTTCCTCGGATGAAACTTCGCCGGTCCGGTCAAGGTTTTTGCGCAGCTCGGCGATCCGCTCCCGGTTCACGTCGAAGCCGATGGTCCTGGCTTTTCTGCCGAATGCCACCGCTACGGGGAGTCCCACGTAGCCCAGGCCGATGACGGAGATTTTTCTATGCACTTCAATACCTCTTAAAATTTAAACTTGGAGCCCCCCCAAGGGAATGTTCTCAGCCTTTCTCCCCCTTCGCTTTGTTCGCAAGCGGCCGCGGAAGACGCGGAAGGTGCGGAAAAAACCGATAGGCTGAGAACGTTTCAAGGGGGTCACCCCTTTGCACCCTCTGGGTAAATATATCGTAAGCGACATCCTGAAAAAACATTTTTAATGTTAAAAATTCAAAGACATAGATACTAGTTTGTTCCTGACTTGAATTTATTTGCAATTATAGAGCCAGGGTTCAAGGTCATGACCGTTGGCCCGCTTCTCCCGCTGCGCCAGCTCCAGGTCGGCGGTGACCATAATCTCCACCAGCCCGTCCAGGTCGGTTTTGGGGGTCCAGCCGAGCAGGGTCCTGGCCTTGGTGGCGTCCCCCAGGAGCAGGTCCACCTCGGCCGGGCGGAAGTACTTGGAGTCAATCTCGATGAGCACCCGGCCGGTACGGGCGTCGACCCCCTGCTCGTCCATGCCGGTTCCGCGCCACTCCAGGGGCATGTCCAGCCGGGCGAAGACCTTGTCGGCGAACTCGCGCACCGACTTGGTCTCGCCGGTGGCGATGACGTAGTCATCCGGCTCTTCCTGTTGCAGCATGAGCCACATGGCCTCCACGTAGTCGCCGGCGAAGCCCCAGTCGCGCTTGGCGTCCAGGTTCCCCAAGTAGAGGGAGGACTGGAGACCCAGCCTGATCCGGGCCGCGGCCCGGGTGATTTTGCGGGTGACGAAGGTCTCGCCCCGGCGGGGGGACTCGTGGTTGAACAGGATGCCGTTGCAGGCGAACATGCCGTAGCTCTCGCGGTAGTTGACCGTGATGTAGTAGGCGTAGGCCTTGGCGCAGGCATAAGGGGAGCGGGGGTAGAAGGGGGTGGTCTCCCGCTGGGGGGTCTCCACCACCTTGCCGTACAGCTCCGAGGAAGAGGCCTGGTAGAACCTGGTTTCAAGCCCGGTCTCGCGGATCCCTTCCAGGATCCGCACCGCGCCCAGGGCATCCACCTCGCCGGTGTACTCGGGCACGTCGAAGGAGACCCGGACGTGGCTCTGGGCGCCCAGGTTGTAGATTTCGTCGGGCCGCACGTCCCGCAGCACCTTGTTGAGGGAGCTGGCGTCGTTCAGGTCGCCGTAGTGCAGCAGCAGCCTGACGTTCCGTTCGTGGGGGTCCTGGTAGATGTGGTCGATGCGGCCGGTGTTGAAGGAGGAGGAGCGGCGGATGATGCCGTGTACCTGGTATCCCTTGGCCAGCAGAAGTTCCGCCAGGTAGGAGCCGTCCTGGCCGGTGATGCCGGTGATGAGAGCTTTTTTCATGTCGGTTCGCCTTTCGAGGGTTGTGAAAACTTATAACATCGTTCCAATTCGCAGTCCGTTGCCTTCGGTACCCGCGGACGTCGTGCCCGTCAGCAGGGCCGCCAACCCCTCCTCTCCAACCACCTCACGCACTTGGTCCAGACCCCTGGAGAGCCAGTCGTACAGGCCGCGGGCGGAGTGGGCGTCGCTTCCGAGGCAGTCGTACAGCCCGTCCCGCAGGTGCCTGAGCGCCCGGCGGCGTACCCGCTCGCCGTAGACGCCGGCAAAGCTGCCGATGTTCCCCTGGAAGCGGCAACCCATGGAGCGGAGCAGTTCAGCAAGCGTCGTATGTTCAACGCTTGGGCTTGGAGTTGAGAGCCATGCCTGGGCGAACCGCACCATGGAGCCGATCAGTGAGTGGCTTTCGGCGTTTCCCGGCTGGGGTTCGAGGATGGCGCAGCGCTCCGGGTGGGCGATGAGCGGGATGAAGCCCTTGCGGCGCACCTGGAAGGCGGTATGGGACAGGAGTTGCGGGGTTGCCTGGAGAGGGGCCTCCATGAGGACCAGGTCGGTGTTCCCCAGCGGGAGCGGGTCGTCCAGCCGGGACGGCAGGAACTCGTCGCAGTAATACTCGTTTCCGGCGGCCACTTGCAGGGAGATCCCCTCCCGCTCCAAGGCTTCCGAGAGTTCCTCCACGGCCCGGCGGACCGTGGCCGGAGTCGCCTCGTAGGAGCCGGGAATGGAGTGGGGGGTGCAGTGAACCCGGCCGAAGCCGGCCTCGGCCAGGATGCGGGCAATGGCCAGCGCCTCGTCCAGATCGACGGCACCGTCATCCAAACCGGGGAGGATGTGGGAGTGCCAGTCAATATAATGTTGAGTGTCGAATGTTGAATTTTGAATTATGGAATCATGCATTACGTATACCTTCCGCTTGAAAGGGGATAATCGGAGTCGGCGGGTTATTTCGATGCAGAAGTAGTCTTTACGATTGAAGCAAGAATTTTCACCAGTTCTTCGGATTCCACCAAGAGGGATGTGACACCGGCTTCCGGCATGATCTTGCCGTCGCGGATGAGGCGCAGCCAATAGTGGGTCTCCCGAGCCTCCTTCGAAGCGATGGCCATCTTTGAGAGAAAATCCGCACGGCTTTGCCCAGCGGCAATAATGCGTAGCGCAAATGCATAACTCTTCTTCTGAATGGCGTTTTTTGTCTTTTCGTCGTTCAATTTAACATTCGCCATTCAAAATTCAACATTTCAAAAAATCGTTCTTTACGATTTTTTGAACCGCCCCAGCAGTCGGCCGACAAAGGAGGTCGGCGCGTCTTTGGGCGGGTCGGTGTGGTAACCGTAGCCATAGTAGCCGTATCCGTAATAGCCGTAGCGGGATCCGTAGTAGCCGTACCCGTACCTCTCGCGTCCCTTGCCGGTCTTGTCGTTGAGGATGATGCCGGCAATGGGGGCGCCCACGCTCTCCAGGGTCTCGCGCATCTGGCGGGCCGCTTTTACCGGGACCCTGCTGGCCTCCACCAGCACCATGGCCACGTCCGCCAGTGCGGTGAGAAGCGGGGCGTCGGTGACCGCCAGCACCGGCGGGGCGTCGATGAGGATGGTGTCGTACCGCTCGCGCAGCCGGGCCACCAGGTCGGCCATCTCCCGGGAGCCGAGCAGCTCGGCCGGGTTGGGGGGTGTGGCGCCTGAGGCGATGAAGTACAGGTTGGGGATCGGCGTCTGGCGCACCGCCTCCTCCAGGGTGTTGTCCCCGGCCAGGTGGTTGGTGAGGCCCGGCTCCTTGTCCAGCCCGAACTTCTCGTGCAGGGTGGAGCGCCGCAGGTCGCAGTCGACCACCACCACCCGTGCCCCAGTCTGGGCCAGGATGCAGGCCAGGTTGGCGCTCACCGTGCTCTTTCCCTCGCCCGGGAAGGTGCTGGTGATCAGCAGCACCTGCTTCTTCTTGCTGATGGAGGAGAAGTGGAGCCCGGTGCGCAGCGCCCGGAAGGCCTCGGACACCTGGGACTTGGGCTCGACGTGGGTGATAAGGGATACTCTCCGTTCCCGCTCCTGCTCCTGGCCCCCCTCGATGCAGGGGATGACCGCCAGCAGGGGCCAGCGGAGCTCCTTCTTGGCCCCCTCCACGTCCTTGATGGTGTCGTCCAGGTATTCCTGGAAGAAAGCAAGCCCCACCCCGAGCATGCACCCGACCAGCAGGCCCAGCAGCAGGTTCTTTTTCTTCTGGGGCTTGACCGGCTCGTCCGGGATGATGGCAGGGTCCACCACGGCGATGTTGCTGATGGTGGAGGCCCGGGCGATGCGGGCCTCCTCATGCTTCTGCAGCAGGAAGGTGTAGATGTCGGCATTGACCTTGGTGACCCTGGTCAGCTTGGCCAGGTCCCGCTCGGCCTCGGGAAGGGCCTTGAGCATCCCCTCGTAACGGTCCAACTGGACCCCGATATCGGCCTCCTGCTTGGCCAGGGTGCGGAGCTCGTTCTCGTAGGTGGCCTTGATCTTGCGCTGCAGTTCGTCTATCTGTCCCTTGACCGTCTTCACCGCCGGGTGGTTCTCGGTGGCCTCGGTCAGGAGCCCCTGGCGCTGCACCTCCAGCTCGGCCAACCTGGAGGCCATGCCCGAGATCACCGGATCGGCCATGGTGACCGCCGGCATGTAGACGGCCCCGCGCCGCAGGGCGTCGTTGAGGGAGGCCAGGGCGAATTCGGTCTTCTTTCTGCGCAGCCCCGCGTCGGTCCGCGCCTTCTCGGTCTCGGAGAGCTGGTTGATCACCTCCTGGGCCGCGGAGTCCAGCTGGACCACGCCTGCCGAGGTCTTGTAGGCCTGGAGGTTCCTCTCGGAGGAATCCAGGGCGCCGCGCAGGCCGTCCAGCTGCTCCTCCACAAAGGAGACCGTGCGGTTGGCCTCCTCGGTCTTGAAGCCGACGCTCTGGTCCAGGTAGACGCGGACCAGGGTGTTGACCACGTCCCTCGCCAGCCTGGGGTCGGTGTCCATGTAGGAGACCGAGATAATGTTGGTTTTCTTCCCCACCTCGGCGGCCTTGATGTTGTTCCTGAGCCCGTTGACCGTGCCGTTGAAGGAAAGCTTCCTGAGCTTGAGGGAATCGCCCCGCTTCCCCTTCAGGTCGGTGAGCAGCAGGGTGATCCCCCGGCCGCGGAACAGCTGGCCGCTCCGGCCGTCGCCCAGCAGGGCGCCGTCGGCGTCCCTGACCCGGTAGCCGCCGTTGCCGGTCAGTTCGACGGTGTAGAGGGGTCCCTCGGCGCTGGAGACGAACTCCAGCATCCGGAAGGTCACGTCCTCGGGCCGGTCCAGGAGGCGCCAGTCAAGGTGGAGCTGCTCCACCACCTTTTCGGCGTTGGTGCGGGACTTGAGGATCTCCAGCTCCGCGTCCACCGGATTGGCGCCCCCCAGGGCCAGGGCGTCCAGCAGCTCGGACTTGGCTTTCTCGTCCTTCACGTGCAGGGTGGCCGAGGCCTGGTAGACCGGCTTCATGGTGAAGGTGTAGAAGGCAACCCCCAGGAAGACCGCCAGGAATGCCAGCAGGAAGGTCTTCCTGCGGCGGTAGATGACGTTGAGGTAGTCCTGGAGATGCACCTCCTCCATCTGGAGGTGGGGGATCTGCTGCGGCTGCTGTGGCTGGATATCGTTCATTGGTTAACCGGTTTTGAGTTTTAGCGTTGAGTTTTATAGTTGCAGGCACATTCGAGCAGGAGCGAGCTTTTTATCCTCGCTCCTCGTACCTCGCACCCTTCTAATCATTCCTCGTCAGGTACTTGATGTTTACGAAGGGCTGCAAGATGGCGCCGATCGCCTGCAGTGACGGCATGATCTCGGCGATGGCGTCGTTCCAGGAACCGAAGTGACTCCTCGGCACGTAGATGATGTCGCCGGCCATGAGTGGGAAGGGCATGGCCTCTCCCCTGAGGATCCGGTCGAAGTCCACCACCAGCAGCTCGCCGTGGGTGGCCGACAGGGATCGGATGATGCGCACGTGCTTGAAGTCGTAGCCTGTGTCCCTGAGCTCGGCGCTGCCGATGGCCTGGGCCAGGTTCAGCCCTCCCTGGAGCATGGTGACCGGCCCGGGCTTCTTGACCGCGCCGAAGATGAACACCTGGGAGTTGCGGTTGTCCGGGATGAAGACCGTGTCGCCGGGCCTGAGCCAGATGTTCTCCTTGCTGTTGCCGTTCACCAGCAGGTCGTAGACGTCCACCGGCAGGATCCGGTTCTCCCGGGTGATCCGGGCGCCCCGCAGGTCGGCCGTGATGTCGAAGCCGCTGCCGAGGGCTATCCCCTGGGCCAGGGTCAGGGGGCGGTCCATGTAGTAGGTGCCGGGGTTCCTGAACTGCCCCAGCAGGTAGAGCGGGCGGCTCTTGTACTCGGCGATCTCCACCACAAGCCAGGGATCCTTCAGGTACTTGCGGAGCACCTCCCGGATTCTGTCCTGGGCCTGGGAGACTGTCAAGCCGACGACTTTCACCGGGCCGGCTATGGGGATCTGGACGTAGCCGCTGCCGTCCACCCGGCTCCCCTGGACCTTACTGGAGCTGTTGGTGGGAACGACCATGAATTCCGGCCGGCCCTCGATGTTGATGAACAGCACGTCGTTGGGGCCGATGATATAGTCGGCCGACGGCGGGGGCTCTGCCGGGCCCCCCGGGACCGAGACCGACTGGCGCTCCACGATGGAGGAGTCGAGCCAGCCCGAGATCGGCTTGACCGTATCGGGCGGGAGATCCACGTATCCGGCGCACCCCGTAAGCAGGCAGAACGACAGACACATCACCTTGCCGAGAAGGGAAGGGGCTGATTGTTTCATGTTTTTCCTTGAAAATGAGGGTGTTTATCTGAACGCTTGTAACACAAAGGGGCGTGCTCGTCAACCTGGGGCAGACCCTGTCGCCGGGAGGTTGAAACAGGTGTGTTGCGAATCCACGACATGTCAGCAACCATCGTGCCGTCCGGAGTCGGAGGGCAACTCCCTGGAACGGTTGACTTTGTTGTTTCAGGAGTGGTTATGGGGTCGATTTTTTGACATCGGGAGCGTTATTTTCGCATGCCGGTAGTGCCAGCTTGCTCCAGCACTTCCAGGAGGTGCAGGTGGAGATGGCGCTCATGCGCCAGCCGGAGAAGGAGCTACCGCGACAAACCCCGTTGTCCCTGTTGTTGCAGACGACCTCATCCTGTCGCACCTCCCGCGCCCCTTCCCAGAAGGCGCAGGTGGCGCATACCCTGTAGTTGCCTCCTATCTGAACAATGCTCATGATTCACGCCCCCGCTTTTGGTAAAAAAATTAACAGGTCGAGGATATATTTTTAACAATAATTGATCCATTCAGGCAACCCTTTTAATGTTCAAGGTTTATACAAAAGTGTTCAATGTTTGAAATATGAACAGCGAGAAAACCGGTTTTCAGTTGCGAGTCTTCGGTTTCCGGTTGAAAAACAGTGACCGGTGACAAAACTGAAAACCCATAACTTTGGTTCTTGTCACTCCTGCCGTGAAGCGCTACCATGCCGGGCATGAAGTGGATACGGTCGCGGAGGAGAGAGCATGATTGTAAAGGGAACGGCCGGGAGCGGCGAGGCGGGGATGAGACTGGACGAGGGTGCGGCCATGCTGTTTTCCGATCTGTCCAGGAGCCGCATCCGGAAGATTATCGACCTGGGGGGGTGCTCGGTGAACGGCGTCATGTGCCGGGTGGCCTCGCGGGCACTCCGGGAGGGGGACCTCCTCGCCCTCGGCGTCATGGAGCCGGGGCGCTTCCGGGAACTGGTCTGGGCCCGTGAGGATATCCTGTACGAGGACGAGGACGTGCTGGCGGTCCGGAAGCCGGCCGGGTTCAGCTCCCAGCGGACCCCCTACCAGCTGAAGGGGACCGTGGAATACGCCGTGGGGGTTTACCTGAAGGGTCGGGGGATCGATGGGCCGGTCCGGATCGTCCATCGCCTGGACCGGGGGACCTCGGGGGTGATGCTGTTTCCGAAGAACCGGGCCGTGGCCGCGGTGCTGTCCGACCAGCTGAAGGGGGGAAGGGTCGACAAGGTCTACCTGGCACTGGTGAGCGGGACTCCGGCAGAGGACCGGTGGCTGGTTGACGAGCCCATCGCCAAGGTCGGCACCTCCCGTTACGGGGTGGCCCGGCCGGGCAAGGAGGCGCGGACCGAGTTCCTGATGAGGGCCGGGGGGGAAGGCGCGGCGCTGGTGGAGGCGCGGCCCCTGACGGGAAGGACCCACCAGATCCGTGTCCACCTGGCCCATTGCGGGTTCCCGATAGTGGGGGACTCCGGTTATGGCGGGCCGGCGGCGCCGCGGCTGATGCTCCATTGCGGCTCCATGGCTTACCGGGACCGGGAGGGGAAGGAGGTTGCGGTCACCGCTCCGCCGGACAGCGAATTCGCGGCGGTTTGCCGCGAATTTGCCATCAACGCCTTCGGCGTTGATGGCGATGTTAAATTTTGAGTTTTGAATGTTGAGTTAAAAAAACAGGGAAAATGGAGAAATGGAAACTCGTTACGTATCGAGTGCCTGGTGTCAGAGGAAAGAAACCATTTCCTGGTTATGGGTTTTTGGTTTTTATTAGGGGTAATTCCTTTCAATTCGAAATTCAACACTCATAACTCAACATCACTAAACTGAAACTGCGTTACCGCAGTTTCAGTTTAGTGAACAGCCTGCCGAGGAATATGTTGAGCCGGTGTTCGCGGGGGAGGGAGGCAATGACCGGGTACCTGCGGGTGCCGAGCCGTTGCAGTTCCTCCCTGATGAGGGGGTTGGCCTGGTGGAGCAGGCCGTCGCGGAAGACCCGGATGGCATCCCTTTTCCGGCCTTCCAGGAGGTGGATCCTTCCCAGGTTCAGGTAATGGAGCGAATTCCATGGCTCTTCGGCCAGCGCCGCACCGCAGAGGGCAACCGCTTTCGGGAAGTCTCCCCGCTCCCTGGCGAGACAGAGCGCCAGGTTGGAAAGTATCTCGGGTCGGTCGTCCAGCTCAGCGGCAGCCTTGAGACGCTCCAGGGCGAAGGAGATGTTCCCCTCCCGCATTGCGGCAATTCCTTCGCTCAACAGTTGGTCGGCGGATCGGTCCATGGGTGGTGCCCTCCTTGTTTATGGCTGGTGCCGGATAAAGCATTAAATGCAATCCCCGGATTCCAGCCTATGCGGGAATGACGGGAAAGTAACCTTTGTCTGGTGGATGGTTCGGGAGTTCTTAGTTTTTCTTTTTCCGCCGCAGCTCGGCGAAGAAGCTGCTGAGGATTGCCGCGCACTCATCCGGGCGCACACCCGGCTCCAGCGCCACCCGGTGGTTGAGCCTCGGGTCGTCGGAAAGGTCGAACAGCGACCCGGCAGCTCCCCCTTTTGGGTCGCGGCAGCCGAACACCACCCGCTCCATCCTGGCCAGTATGACGGCGCCCATGCACATGGCGCACGGCTCCAGCGTGACATAGAGGGTCGCGCCGGTCAGGCGCCAGTTCCCGGCCTTGCGGGACGCCCTGCGGATGGCCAGCATCTCGGCGTGGGAGGTGGGGTCCAGGCTCCCCTCCCGCAGGTTGTGGCCCCGACCCAGCACCTGGTCGTCCCGGACGATGACCGCGCCGATCGGGACCTCTCCCTTTGCCCCGGCCTTGCGCGCCTCCCGGAGCGCGAGCCCCATCCAGTAATGGTCGTCTTTCGGCTGCTTCATTTTCTCCCGTCCAAGAGCGGCCGCCCGGTCCACGGGATCCCGGCTGCGGCATGAATCGACAGTATATATAATAGTAGGCACAGGGCGCAAGGCTCAAGGCACAGGATAAGAGGCTCGCAGGAAAGGAGTGACGGATGAGGATATACGACATTTCGGTACCATTGAGCAATGAGCTTCACGCATACCCCGGGGATCCCAGGGTGCTGGTGGAGCCGGTCCTGACCCTGGCCGATGACGGGGCCGACGTATGCCGCATCACGCTGGCGGGCCACTCCGGAACCCACCTGGACGCACCGAGCCACATGCTGGAGGGAGGAGCGACCATGGACGCCGTTCCCCTCTCCCTGTTCATGGGGAGGGCGCTGGTGGCGGACCTGCGCGGCTTGCGGGAGCTGGGGGAGCGGGAGCTGGAGGGGCTCTTCCTGCGGGGGGAGGAGCGGCTCCTGCTGAAGACCGACAACTCCCTCCTCTGGGCGAGGCCCGGTTTTTGCCGGGACTACGTCTCCCTGACCCCCGACGGCGCCCGGTTCCTGGCCGGGGCGGGGATCCGGCTGGTGGGGATTGACTATCTCTCCATCGAGCGCTTCGGCGGGGACGGGTCGGTGCACCGGGACCTGCTCGGGGCCGGGGTGGTGATCCTGGAGGGTCTGGACCTCTCGGGGGTCGAGGAAGGCGTGTACGAGCTGATCTGCCTCCCGCTGCGCATCCCGGCGGCGGACGGCGCCCCGGCAAGGGCGGTTTTGAGGCGATTTTGAATCAGGGCTTTACTATCAGGGACAGTGCTTGCCCTGCCTGATGGGGGCGTGGCGGTCAGCGCCCCCACCTACCTCAGGGTTGTGTTGTTTACTTGCCGGTGTAATAATAAAAGCAGCGGCAAACTCGGAGCTGAAAGGAGGAATACCATGGCACGGCTTTCCCGCAGGAGCGGAGTGGAGGAGAAGGGCCAGAGGGCCGTCCGCAGTTCGGATGTATATCTGCCGAAGGAAGGGATGGAGGTTTCCTATTGCAAAAGATGCGGTCTGGTATACCGGCAGAAACGGTGGATCATGGATCCGGCGGAGACGGAACGGGTCAAGGCCGATCCGTCGTCGGGCAAGATCGTCTGTCCGGCGTGCCAGAGGATGCGCGACGAGGTTCCGGGAGGCTTCTTTACCCTCATGGGTGACTATCTGCGGCTGCATGAAGTGGAGATACTCGAGTTGATTAAGAACACCGAGTCCAAGTCACGGAAAAAGAACCCCCTGGGACGAATCATGGAGATACGCCAGGACGGGGGGGTGCTCACCATCCTGACCACCGAGGACAAACTGGCCCAGAAGCTGGGGCGGGACGTCTACAAGGCCCACAGCGGCCAGTTGAACTACCGGTGGAACCATACCGAGAATTACGTGCGGGTTGACTGGAAACGGGACTGAGCCGGTTCCGTCCGGTTTACCGGCATGAACGACCAGGGGGCGGCCGAGCAGGCCGTTCCCTTTTTTTGCGCCCATCTTCGTCCTTCCTTTCGGGCACGACAAGGGGTAGAATACGGAAGATTAGGGGACTGACCGACTCAATGGCCTTGACCGTTTATACATCCAACCGCATGGAACTGCTGGCGGACGCGCTGGCGGAGCGGGTGCGCGTCCCGCTCTCCTCGCCGTTGACCCCGGAGATCATCGTGGTGCAGAGCGCCGGCATGCAGCGCTGGCTCTCCATGGAGCTGGCGGCCAGGTTCGGGATCTGGGCCAACTGCCGCTATCCCTTCCCCAACGCCATGCTCAGGGAGCTGTTCCGGGTCGCGTTCCCCGGGCTTCCCGAGAAATGCCCGTTCGCGCCGGAGTCCCTGACCTGGAGGGTCATGGGGCTGCTGCCCGGGCTGGTTCACCGGCCCGGCTTCGAGCCGATCCGCGGCTACTTGGCCCTCGACGAGGGGGGGCTGAAGCTGTTCCAACTGGCGGAGAGGATCGCGGACACCTTCGACCAGTACACCCTGTTCCGGCCCGAGATGCTCCTGCGGTGGGAGGCCGGGGCCGAGGGGGGGTGGCAGGCGGTCCTCTGGCGGGAGCTGGCCCGTGAGGGGGGCGGGATGCACAGGGCCAGGATCAGGGAGGAGTTCCTGAGAGGGGAGTCCTCCGGCGGAGCGCCCCTCCCCGAGCGGATCTCGCTGTTCGGCATCTCCTATCTCCCGCCGTTCCACCTGGACATGCTGGCCGCGGCCGGCCGCCGGACCGAGGTAAACCTGTTCCTGCTCAACCCGTGCCGGGAATACTGGGGAACAATCGTCTCGGAGCGGGAGCAGGCGCGTCTCAGGCGCACGGCCCCGGACGCCTGCCTGGAGGCCGGCAACAGCCTGCTCGCTTCGCTGGGGAGGATGGGAAGGGACTTCCTGGACGCGGTGCTGGAGCGTGTGGACGCCGACATCCGGGACGATTTCCGGCCCGAGGCCGGGGCGAGCCTGCTGGAGACGGTCAGGAACGACATCCTCGCCTTGTCCGAACCGGTTGAAAAAAGGATCCTCGAACCGTCTGACCACTCGCTCCGGATCCATTCCTGCCACGGTCCCATGCGGGAGCTGGAGGTGCTTCACGACACCCTGCTGGACCTGTTCGGGGCCGACCCGACCCTGGCGCCCCGGGACGTGCTGGTGATGACCCCGGACATCGAGGCCTACGCCCCCTACATCGAGGCGGTTTTCGACGCCCCGCGCGGAAGCGGCGCGGCCATACCCCATGCCGTGGCCGACCGGGGACTCCGGAGCGCCGGGCACCTGGCCGAAGGGCTGTTGGCGATCCTCTCCCTGCCCGGGGGGCGCTTCGGCGTGAACCGGGTAATGGATCTGCTGGAATCTCCGCCGGTGCGCAGGAGGTTCGGCTTCCAGGCGGGCGACCTGGAGACGGTGCGGCGCTGGGTCGAGGAGACCGGGATCCGCTGGGGAAGGGACGAGGGGGACCGGGTGCGTCACGGCGCTCCCCCCTTCCGGGAGAACAGCTGGCGGGCCGGACTCGATCGGCTCCTGCTCGGTTACGCCATGCCCGACGGCGGGGAGGAGCTGTTTCAGGGGATACTCCCGGCTGACGGTGTGGAAGGGGACGGTGCCCGGGTCCTGGGCAGCCT
The DNA here is from genome assembly GCA_029975275.1 of Geobacteraceae bacterium. Taxonomy (GTDB): domain Bacteria; phylum Desulfobacterota; class Desulfuromonadia; order Geobacterales; family Geobacteraceae; genus RPRC01. The sequence goes on from JARKPN010000096.1 coordinate 25,788, forward strand.
GCTCGGCTTCGTGGCGGCGCTTTCCGATGCCGTGGACGGGCTGGAGATGCCCCGCCCGCTGGACGGATGGGAGACGACCTGCCGGACACTGCTGGATGGCTTTTTCGTCGTGGACGAGGAGGGGGAGCAGGAGCGGCTGGAGCTGCTCGACGTCCTTGCAGGGCTCCATGAGCTGCGGGAGCTCTCGGGCTTCGGCGGTCCTCTGGAGGCGGAGGTGATCCGGAGCTGGCTCCAGGCCCGGCTGGAACGGCATGCCCGTGGCGTTGCCGGCTTCCTTACCGGCCGGGTCACCTTCTGCGCCATGCTCCCCATGCGCAGCATCCCGTTCAGGGTGATCGCCCTCATCGGCATGAACGACGGGGCCTTTCCGCGGCGCGGTAGACCGCCGGAGTTCGACCTGACCGCCCTGGAGCCCCGGCGGGGGGACCGCTCGCTCAGGGACGAGGACCGCTACCTGTTCCTGGAAGCCCTCCTGTCCGCCCGCGAGACGCTCCACATAAGCTATGTGGGACAGGGGATGAAGGACAACACCGAGATACCCCCGTCGGTCCTGGTCAGCGAGCTGCTCGATTATCTGGAGCGGAGTTTCGTTACCGGAGCCGCGGGAGGCTCTCCCCGTGACCTGCTGGTGGTGCGGCACCGTCTGCACCCGTTCAGCCCGGACTATTTCACCCCGGGTTCATCACTGTTCAGCTATTCGGACGAGAACCGTGCTGCGGCCGAGAGCCTGACTGCCGGCGGGACTCCGCCCGGCCCGTTCCTGGCGACCCCGCTCCCCCCCCTGGAGGAGACGACGGTCTCGCTGGACGAGCTGGCGGCCTTTTTCACCAACCCGGCCCGTGCCCTGCTCAAGGGGCGCTTCGGCATCTCCCTGCGGGACCCTGAAGGGAGTGCCGACGAGAGTGAACCGTTCCGCCTGGACCATCTGGAACGGTTCGGGCTGGAGCAGGAGCTGACCGGCCGCTTCCTCCGCGGGGGGACGCAGGCCGAGGCGCTTCCCCTGGTCCGGGCACGGGGAGAGCTGCCGGCCGGGAGGTACGGCGACGAGCTGTTCACCGTCCTGTCGGAGGGGGTCGAAGAGTTTGCAGCCGCGCTGCGGCCCCGCCTGGACGCGCCGTCGCTCCCGCCCCTGGACCTGGACCTGCGCATCGGGGAACTGCGGCTGGTGGGAAGACTGGCGGGGGTACGGGCGGACGGCCTGCTGCGCTACCGTTGCGCAAAACTGAAGCCCAGGGACCGGATCCGTCTCTGGATCGAGCATCTGGCACTGAGCGGGCTCGCTGCTGGGGGGTATCCGGCCGGGAGCCTGGCCGTGGCAAAGGACGGCGGGTTCCGTCTCGGCCCCGTGCCCCGATGGCGCGAGATCCTGGCGTTCCTGCTGGAGACCCGCCGGCTGGGGATGCGGGAACCGCTCCCCTTCTTTCCGGCGGCATCCTTTGCCTATGCCGACAGGGCGCTGGGCGGCAAGGGGGAAAACGCAGCCCTGCGGGCTGCGGCCCGGGAGTGGCACGGCTCGGAGGGTTTTCCGGGTGAAAAGCGGGACCCCGCCTACCGGCTCTGCTTCGGCGACGCAGACCCGCTCGACGGGCGGTTCTGTTCCCTGGCAAGGGAAATATGGCGCCCGGTATTCGAACATGGCGTAAAATCGTGATTTTTTCGTTGCAAAGCGCTGCGGGTTGGAATAAAAGACAGGAACGGGGGAGTGAGGAAAAGCCTGGTGCCAGGTGTAGGTTTCGACCCTTGATCCCCGATTCTGAAAAACAGGCGGGACCGTATGATGGCATATCAATGGATATCCTTCAGAACCCCCTGGGCGCTGGTGCTGTTGTTTCTCCTGCTGGCGGGCGGCATTGGCACGGCAGGCTATTTCATCTATCTGGACCAGAAAAACGGCATCAGGCGGGAAAAGCAGAAAGAGCTGCTCGCCTTTGCCGAGTTGAAGTCCCGCACCATTGCCGAGTGGCGCTCCGCATTCCTTGATGACGCCGAGGTCATCTTCGGTAATCCCCTGCTGCTCCCGTTGGTCGAACGCAGGCTCCGGAACGGCGCGGTTCGCTCATCCGCCGAACAGGAGCTCCGGCAGTGGATAACGAACCGCCAGAGGCACTATCATTACCGGTGCATGACCCTGATGGACCTCCGAGGGGTCCCCCTGATCTCCATTCCCCCCGGCCTTGACGGCGATTCCCTTATCCCGCCCCGTCGCTCCCTGCTCAGACAGGCCGTGAAGACGGGTAAACCGGTATTTTCGGATATTTACCGTGCAGCAGAGGGAGAACCCTTCCGTTACGAGACATTCATTCCCCTGCGGGACACGACCGGGGGTGGGTCCCGGATCGTGGCGGTCATGCTGATTGACGCCGATCCCGGTCGTACCCTCTTTCCCCTGCTCGGCGCACTGCCCACGGCGAGCAGGACCGCCGAGGCCCTGCTGGTCCGGGGAGTGGGACACGAGGTGGTCTACCTCAACGAGCCACGGTATCCCCGCGCGGCCGGCCTGCCCGGCCGGAGCCGGGGCAGGGAGCAACAGGTGGCGTCAGCGGCCGTTAGCGGCCGGGAAGGGCTCATTGAGGGGCTCGATTACCGGGGTGTACCGGTAATCGCCGCAGTCAAGGGGATACCCGGGTCGCCCTGGTCCCTGGTGATCAAGATGGACAGGGACGAGCTCGATGCACCGGTCCGGGACCGTGCCAGGTTGCTGGGCGGTATCGTGGTGGTCCTGTTTCTGGCGACCGGGATGTGCGTCTGGCTGGTCTGGCGGCAGGCGCGGCTCGGATTCTACCGCGAGCTCTACGAGGCGGAGCGGGAGCACAGGGCCGCGGCCCTGGAGGCCGGCAGGGAGCTGCAACTGAAGCAGCAGGAGCTGGAGGCGTTGAATCGGAGCCTGGAGGAGCGGGTCAGGGAAGAGCTGGAGAGGAACCGGGAAAAGGACCACATCCTGATCCAGCAGGGTCGCCTGGCAGCCATGGGTGAGATGATAGGGAATATCGCCCACCAGTGGAGACAGCCGCTCAACGTGGTGGGGCTGCTGATCCAGAGCCTTTCGGAGTACAGCAGAAACGGGGAGCTTACCGAGGAACACCTGGAGGATACGGCGCGGCACGCCATGGAGGTTATCGGCTACATGTCCCGCACCATGAACGACTTCCGCAACTTCTTCAGGCCCGACAAGGAGAAGACCGAGTTTTTCATACGTGAGGTGGTGGAGAGGTCGATCTCGTTCATACAGCCTCACTTCCATTATCACGATATCGAGGTGAAGCTTCTGATAACCGACGGCCTCAAGGCCAACGGCTACCCCAATGAATATTCCCAGGTCCTGCTGAACATTTTGGGGAACGCCAAGGACATCTTTCTGGAACGGGGGACCGGGAGACCGGCCATCACCATCAGGGCATACGAAGCAGGGGGGAGGACCGTGGTCTCGATAGCCGACAATGCCGGCGGCGTGCCGGAGAATATCCTGGCTAGGATATTCGACCCTTACTTCACCTGCAAGCGGAGCGGCGACGGGACCGGACTCGGGCTCTACATCTCCAAGACGATCATCGAGAAGAACATGAACGGGCGCCTGACCGCCAGGAACAACGGGAGCGGGGCCGAGTTCCGGATAGAGGTGTGACTCCGGACGGCGCCCTTGTAGTTTTTCCGGGCAATGCTTATAATAACCATGAAACCGCCTCCCTACCCGTGGGCGGGTGTTGTCAGGATCGCTTCATACAACTGAATTGAAGAGAAGAGGAGCCTCAATGAATACGCTGAAAACCACATTTCTGCTGGCGCTGCTGACCGTGCTGCTGGTCATGGCGGGCGGCGCCATCGGCGGCCAGGGAGGGATGCTGATCGCCCTGGTCATGGCAGGGGTCATGAACCTGGTCTCGTACTGGTTTTCCGACCGCATCGTACTGGCCATGTACGGAGCCAAGGAGATAACCGAAGCGGACCACCCCGAGTTCTACGGTCTGGTCCGGCAGTTGGCGGAGCGGGCCGGCCTGCCCATGCCGCGGGTCTGCATCATCCCTTCGGATACGCCCAACGCATTCGCCACCGGGAGGAACCCGCAGCACGCTGCCGTGGCCGCGACCAGCGGCATCCTGCGCATGCTGTCGCGCGAGGAGCTGGCCGGGGTCATGGCCCACGAGCTTTCCCACGTGAAGCACCGTGACATCCTGATCTCCTCCATCGCCGCCACCGTGGCCGGAGCGGTCACCTACCTGGCCCACATGGCCCAGTGGGCCGCCATCTTCGGCGGCCGGGACCGGGACGGCGAGGGGGGCGGTGTATTCGGAATGCTGGTCATGGCCATCGTGGCGCCCCTGGCGGCCCTGCTGATCCAGATGGCCATCTCCCGGTCCCGCGAGTACGAGGCCGACCGGGGGGGAGCCGAGATCTCGGGGAATCCCCTCTACCTGGCCAACGCCCTGCGCAAGCTGGAGGCCGCCAACCGTCAGCTCCCCATGGAGGAGGCGACCCCGGCCTCGGCACACATGTTCATCGTCAACCCCCTGACCGGCGGCGGGTTCATGTCCCTGTTCTCCACCCATCCTCCCATGCAGGAGCGGGTCAGGAGGCTGGAGGAGATGCTGTACGGCCCCCGGAGTTGAGCCGGATTTTCCACCCTTCGCCTGTCCGTTACCGACTCCAAGCACGTTCCGGAGCATCCCTTGAACGACGTTAATCCCCGCCGTGCGGCCTTCGAGATCCTGGTCCGCATCGAGCGGGACCAGGCCTTTGCCGACATACTGATAGACGGGGAACTGTCCGCCCGCCCATTCCCCGCCAGGGACCGGGCGCTGCTGACGGAGCTGGTTTTTGGTGTGTTGCGCCGTCGCGGAACCCTCGACTACCTCGTGGATCTGTTCTCCAGCCGCAGGAGCGCCAAGCTGGAGCGGGGGGTGCTGACGCTCCTCAGGCTCGGCCTCTACCAGATGTTCTTCCTGGAGCGGATACCGGTTTCAGCAGCGGTCAACGAGACGGTGAAGCTGGCCAGGGTGTTCGCTCCCCGGGCCGCGGGTTTCGTCAACGCGGTGTTGCGCCGCTTCGACCGCGAGCGCGGGACCATCGTCTGGCCGGACCGGCACGCGGACCCGGCCGGATTCCTGGCGGCGTACCACTCCCATCCCCGCTGGCTGGCGGAGGAGTGGCTGCGGCGTTTCGGTGCCGAGGAGTCCGAGGCGCTGGCGGCGGCCATGTCCGGACGCCCTCCCCTGACCCTGCGGGTCAATACCCTCAGGACCACCAGGGACGGGCTGCTGAGGGCGTTTGCCGCGGGCGGGGTGGAGGCGGAAATTTCGACATGGTCTCCGGTCGGGATCCATATACTCTCATCCGCAAGGCCGGCCTCCCTTCCCGGGTTCCGGGAGGGGCTCTTCACCGTACAGGACGAATCTTCCCAGCTCGCCTCGCTGTTTCTGGCGCCTGAACCTGGAGAAAATCTGCTGGACCTGTGCGCGGCCCCGGGCGGCAAAGCGACCCACCTGGCCCAGCTCATGGAGAACCGGGGGGCGCTGCTGGCCTGCGACCGGGACGGCCGCAAGCTGGGCCGCATCGAGGAGACCGCTGCCAGGCTCGGGATCGGCATCATCGGAACCATGGCACTGGATGCTTCAGTTCCGCTGGCTTCACTGGAAGATCGGCGCTTTGACCGTATCCTGCTGGATGCCCCCTGCAGCGGCCTGGGGGTCATCCGCCGCAACCCCGAGTCCAAATGGCGGCTCACCCCTTCCGACCCCGCAAGAATGTCGGAGCTCCAGGGAAGGATCCTGCGGAACGCGGCCGGGTGCCTGGCTTGCGGCGGGGTGCTCCTCTACTCCACCTGCTCCACCTCCGTGGAGGAGAACGAGACGGTGGTCCACGATTTTGTTTCAGAACGCGATGATTTTGTGGTAGAAGACCTACGGGCACTGTTTCCGGGGCATGCTCCCCTGTTCACGGAGCAGGGGATGTTCAGGAGCTGGCCCCACCTGCACGGTATGGACGGGTTTTTCGCGGCAAGGCTGAAGAAGCAATGTTGAATTCTGAGTTTTGAATGGTGAGTTAACACCCGAAGAAGACAGGGGTCAGAAGACAGGCGTCAGCCTGAAACCTGACGCATAAAACCTGAAATAGTTTTTTGAGGTTTTCAACTCAAAATTCAACATTCATAATTCATAATTGAATTATTCCGGAGGAATGATGAAAAAGATAGCGCCGTCGATACTCTCGGCGGACTTTTCGCGCCTGGGCGAGGAGATCCGGGCCGTTGAGGCGGGAGGGGCCGATTACATCCACGTGGACGTGATGGACGGCCGTTTCGTCCCCAACATCACCATCGGACCCCTGGTGGTGGAGGCGGCCCGCAAGGTCACCCGGCTCCCCCTGGACGTGCACCTCATGATCGTGGAGCCGGACCGCTATGTGCCGGCCTTTGCCGAGGCAGGTGCCGACATCATCGTGGTGCACGCCGAGGCGTCGGTCCACCTTCACCGCACGGTTCAGCTCATCAGGTCGTACGGCAAGAGGGCCGGGGTGGCTCTCAACCCGGCAACCCCGCTTAACGTTCTGGACTACGTGCTGCAGGAGCTGGACCTGATACTGCTGATGACGGTTAACCCCGGCTTCGGCGGACAGTCGTTCATCGAGGCGTGCCTCCCGAAGATACACGCCCTGCGTGGGATGCTGGACAAGCGGGGGCTGGAGACGGAGCTGGAGGTGGACGGCGGGGTCAAGACGGACAACATCGAGAGTATCTCCCGCGCCGGGGCCGACGTGTTCGTGGCGGGGAGCGCCGTATTCGGCGCGCCGGACTACGCGGCGGTCATCGCCGAGCTGAAACGTCGGGCAAAGGAGCCGGTTCTGTAGGGGGCCGGCCGGCGGAGCGTCGGCGAGGGCGGAGAAGATATGGAAACGAACATCCTCATCATTGACGACTCGGAGACGATACGGCGGGAAATCGTTCAGATACTGAAGGCGCATTCGCTCTCGACCTTCTGTCACGAGGCCGGGGACGGTCTCGAAGGGTTGAAACTGCTGCTGGGGATCAAGATCGATCTGGTCCTGTGCGATGTGGAGATGCCCAGGATGGACGGTTTCCGTTTCCTGTCCATGGTCAGGGCGCGTAATGAACTGCGGGACATTCCGGTGATACTCCTGACCGGAAAGGACGATCGCGGGTCGAAGATATCGGGGCTCGAGCAGGGGGCCAACGACTATATCACCAAGCCGTTCGACGACGGCGAACTGGTGGCGCGGGTCAAGGTTCACCTGAAGATAAAGCGGCTCCAGGATCAACTGCGGAAGGCCAACGAGCTCCTGACCGAGGTTTCACACACCGACCACCTGACCGGCCTGTACAACCGCCGCTACCTGATGGACGTGCTGGAAAGGGAGTTCTCCCGTGCCCGCCGCAACGGCGGATTCCTCTCCCTGCTGATCATCGATATCGACCGTTTCAAGGATATCAACGACCGCTATGGCCACCAGGGGGGGGACCTGGTGCTGGCGGAAGCGGCATCGGTTTTTCGTGACCAGCTCCGCAGCTACGATATTGCCGTCCGGTTCGGTGGAGATGAGTTCGTTGCGGTCCTGCCGGGCACCGCGCCCTCCGAAGCGATGTCCGTGGCCGAACGGGTGCGGAAGGCCATCGAGGAGAGCAGGTTTCCGGGGGACATGACGCAGATCAGGCTCACCTTCAGCATCGGTGTGGCGGTGCATCCGGCCGACGGGATAGAGACGGTGGCCGACTTCATACGCGAGGCCGACTGTTCCCTCTACCGGGCCAAGGGGCAGGGGAGGAACCGGATCGAAGGCCCGTTCCTCGGCGCCATGGCTTCTGCCTGAGAACGCTCGGTACCGGACCACGAACCTGAAAAGGCCCGCCGGGTTTTCGACACCCGGCGGGCCTTTTTCATATGCGCGCGTCATGTATCATGTAGAGACTGGTTTCATATCCGCTTCTACATTCCTGCACATCCACCCTGTACGGAACCTCCCCCGCACAGGACACTAGAACGGATACCCCAGCCCCACGAATACGGCCGGCCCCTCGTTGCCGAAGCCGATGTCCACCCTTCCCACGATGTTGGGCCGGACTACGGCCCGGAAGCCGATGCCGGGATTGAACTCGAAGTTGCGGGTCTCAACCTTGTCCAGGGATTCCATGACCGCTCCGAGGTCTATGAAGGGGGCCAGTTCCCAGTCTGTGTTGACGTTGAACAGCCGCCAGCGGAACAGCCGTATCCGCTCCTCCAGGTTGAGGAGGAAATAGCTGCTGTCGATGAAACGGTTGCGACCGTAACCGCGCAGGGTGTTTTCGCCCCCCAGGATACTCCGTTCCAGGAAAGGGACCCGGCTGCCCAGGGTCTGGTTGTAGACCAGCCGGCCCACGGTTATGTAGCGCGCCTCCACCAGCGGGAGATACCCCTTGACCTCGGCCTCGTAGCGGCGGTAGTCGGCGCTGCTTCCCAGTGCCTTGAAGCTGCTCTCGATGGAGGCCTTGATGTAGATGCCGCTGGTGGGCATGTCGCGGGAATCGAGGGTGTTGTAGATTATCGCCAGTTTCTGGGCATGGGCGGTGAAGCCGTTGATGCCTGGCACCAGGAGCTGGTTGTACCGGTCGCGGATGAACGGGAGCGAGGTAATCGCCCCCCTGCCGATGCTGACCTTCCGGATCCGTTCCCCGAACTGGATCTGAAGGTGGGGGGTGATGTCGTATCCGATGGTGGTGGTGATACCGTATTCCTCGTCGGCGTAGTTGGTCTCGTTGTCCTTCAGGCTATTCGACTGGAAGCCGAAAAACCGGGCCGAGCCGTCACTGTAGACATAGGGGAAGACGTACCATTCCACCTTCCCGTCCATGAGGGTCTTGTCCCGGAACTTCATCTCGAAATCCTGGTTGATGGTGGTGGACTTGGAGAGGTTGAATTCCCAGTTCCTGCTGGGGGAGGGGAAGAAGGCGCCGTAGAGGGTGAAGGTGGCGCCGAAGTACTTGTTGTAGTTCACCTGGGGCGCCGCGAGGGTGCTGACCTCGTCCTTGGCGTTGTGGAGCAGGAAGGCCGTCAGGGCGCCCACGGTGATCCCTTCGTTGGGGCTGGTGGCGATGACCGGCAGTGGAATGGTCACCGTTTTGACCGGGTCGGTGAAGGTTTCGTTGGTGATGGGCTCCGGCAGGTATTTTCGCGGCACCATGGAGGTGCAGGCGGTCAGGCAGAAAAGAGCAAGCGTCAGCGACAGACAGAGTCTCATAGGCTAGGTATTCCCATAGCGGCAAAATTTTTTCCCGGAGCGGACTGTACCTGTTTTTGCCGAAATTTTCAACCCCGGACGATTCGATCCTATGCCCAGAGGATGAGCCCCGGCTCGTAGACCGGTCCGATCCCGGGATGCCGCGGCACCAGCCGGATGACGAAACCCTGCCTGCCGCAGGCGCGGCACTCCAGCTCGCCGCCGAAGCGGTGCAGGTCCGGTCCCAGCTGCTCCAGCGGCTGGAGCGGGGTCAGCATCCCACCGGTGATGGCGTCCCGGGGATCCAGCACTCCGGCGAAGGCCTCCACGGACAGCTCTTCCAGGGGGATCTCGCCCACGGCTATCCGCGCTTCCAGCCGGATTCGGGTCCCGACCGCCAACTCGCCGGAGGTGGCCGCCTCGACTCCCTCGACGCGCACCCTGGGCCACAGTCGGTGCATCTTTGCCTTCCAGCGGGCCAGGTCCCTGGCAAGGGATTCGTGGTTGCGCTCCAGGGCATGCCACTCCTCGAACGAGGGGAGATAGAACCGGTCGGTGTACTCCTGCACCATCCGTTCGGTGCTGAAGACCGGGCAGAGGGACTCGACCGACGCCTTCATGCGCGCCAGCCAGCCGCGCGGTATGCCGTCCGCGCCGCGGTCGTAGAACAGCGGCACCACCTCCTTCTCAAGCAGGTCGTAGACGGCCCTTCCCTCGATATCGTTCTGGTATTCAATGTCGTCGTAGACTTCGCCGCTGCCGATTGCCCAGCCGTTGTCCCCCCGGTACCCCTCGGGCCACCAGCCGTCCGGCACGCTCATGTTGAGACCGCCGTTGAACGCCACCTTCATCCCGCTGGTGCCGCTGGCCTCCAGGGGGCGGCGCGGCGTGTTGAGCCAGACATCCACCCCCTGGACCATCCTGCGCGCTACCGCCAGGTCGTAGTCCTCGATGAACACGATGCGGTGGCGGAACCTGGTATCCATGGACGCCTGGAATATCCTGCGGATCAGCTCCTTCCCCTCGAAGTCCGCCGGATGGGCCTTGCCGGCGAAGATGATCTGGACCGGCCGGTCGGGGTGGTTGAGGATCCGGTCAAGCCGGTCCAGGTCGCGCAGCAGCAGGGTGCCCCGCTTGTAGGTGGCGAAGCGGCGCGCGAAGCCCACGGTCAGGACCTCCGGGTCCAGGGCCTCGTCGGCGGCCATGACCTCCTTGGGGGTTGCCCCCACGTGGAGCAGGTGCTCTTTGAGCCGCTTGCGGGCAAAGGTAACCAGCTGCTCCCGGCACCGTTCATGGGTACGCCAGAGTTCCGAGTCCGGCACGAGCCGGATCTTCCGCCAGATACCGCAGTCGGCCGGGTCGTCCAGCCAGCGGGTCCCCAGGTAGCGGATCAGCAGCCCGGCCATCTCGTTGGAGAGCCAGGTCCTGGTGTGGACCCCGTTGGTTATGGAAGTGATAGGGATGTGCTCCTCGGGCAGCTCGGGCCAGAGGTCCCGCCACATGGCGCGGGAAACCTCGCCGTGCAGCCTGCTCACCCCGTTGCGCCGGCCCGCCAGCCGCAGGGCCAGGACGGCCATGCAGAAGGTCTCGTGATGGTTTTTCGGATCCTGCCTCCCCAGGCCGAGGAACTCTTCGGCCGAGAGCCCCAGCGCCCGGCAGTAGTGCCCCAGGTACTTTTCCACCAGCTCAGGCTGGAAGTGGTCGATACCGGCCTGGACCGGCGTGTGGGTGGTGAACACGTTGCCTGCGGTCACCAGTTCCCGGGCCTCGGGGAATTTCAGCTTCCGCTCCTCCATAAGCAGCCTGATGCGTTCCAGGGACAGGAAGGCGGCATGTCCCTCATTGATGTGGCAGATCTCGGGATCGATACCCAGCCTTCTCAGGGCGCGGATTCCGCCGATCCCCACCAGGATCTCCTGCCTGATACGCATCTCCTGGTCGCCGCCGTACAACTGGGCGGTTATCTTTCGGTCCTCCCAGGAGTTCAACTCCATATTGGTGTCGAGGAGGTAGAGAGGGACTCTCCCTACCTGCATGCGCCATACCTGGAAGCTCACCTCGCGCTCGCCAATCTCCAGGGCCACGGTGACCGGCGTCCCTTCCTCGTCCCGCTCAAGCCGGAGCGGCATGTTGTAGAAATCGTTCTCCGGGTAGAACTCCTGCTGCCATCCCTCGATGTTCAGGTACTGGCGGAAATAACCCTGGCGGTAGAGGAGCCCCACCCCCACCAGCGGGATGCCCAGGTCGCTGGCGGACTTGAGGTGATCCCCGGACAGGACCCCCAGGCCGCCCGAATAGATGGGGATGGACTCGTGCAGGCCGAACTCCATGGAAAAATAGCCTATGCGGCTCGGGCCACCGTTGGCCCGCGCCTTGTCGTACCAGGTCTTGCCCGACATGTAGTTCGCCAGGGCCTCCTCTACCCTGGCCAGGTGGGCCATGAAGCCGTCGTCGGCCAGCAGCTCCTCCAGCCTGGTCTGCTGCAGCAGACCGAGCATCTTGACCGGGTTGTGACGGGTCTCCCGCCACAGGTCGTAATCGACTCTCCTGAACAGCTCGATGGCCTGCGGCTCCCAGGTCCACCAGAGGTTGTAGGCGATGGTCCGCAGTCCCGAGAGCTCCTGCGGCAGTGACGGAACAACGGTGAACCGGTGCAGCTTTTTGGAAAGGTCCATGAATCACTCCCTGAATTTACTGGCGTCTTCCGCCCCCTACCGTCCCAGCCCCTTTTTCTCAGGCTTTTCGATAGAGAACTTCTCCAGCCGGTACTGGAGGGTCTTGTAGGTCATCCCCAGCAGGGGCGCGGCCTTGCCGATTACCCAGCCGGCCCGCTCCATGGCCTTGATGATCAGGTCCCGTTCCAGGTCCTCGAAGGAGATCCCTTCCGGGGGGAGCTCGATGGAGACCGAACCTCCCGGTGTCCCCTCCCTGAGGATCTCGGCCGGCAGGTCCTCCGGCTGGATGGTGTCGCTGTCGGTCATGAGCACGCCCCGTTCGATGACCGACTCCAACTGGCGTACGTTGCCGGGCCACGAGTAGTTCATCATCAGCTTCAAGGCCGGCCGGGAAACGGCCTTGAGTTCCAGGCCCGCCTCCCGGCAGCACTTCTCGGTGAAGAATTCCGCCAGGGTGATGATGTCGCTCCCCCGTTCCCTCAAGGGAGGAAGGTTGATCCGGATGACGTTGAGCCGGTAGAACAGGTCCTCGCGGAAGTTCCCGCGGCGGGTCTCCTGTTCAAGGTCCTTGTTGGTGGCGGAAATGATGCGCACGTCCACCGGAATGGTCGCCTTGCCGCCCACCCGGCGGATCTCACGCTCCTGGATGGCCCGCAGCAGCTTGGCCTGCACGGCAGGGTTCATCTCTCCTATCTCGTCAAGAAACAGGGTGCCCGAGCCGGCGGCCTCGAACAGCCCGATCTCGCGGGAAGCGGCGCCGGTGAAGGAGCCCTTTTCGTGGCCGAACAGCTCGCTCTCGATGAGCGTGTCCGGGATGGCGGCGCAGTTGACGGCGAAGAAGGGCGCGGCGCGGCGCGGGCTGCCGTCGTGGATAGCGTGCGCCACCAGCTCCTTGCCGGTGCCCGACTCTCCGTAGATGAGCACCGTTGAATTGGTGGGGGCGATCTTGTTGACGATCCGGTAGACCTCCTTCATCTTCGGGTGGGTCCCGATGATGCCGGTGATCCCGCGGGTTTCCTCCAGCCTTTTCTGCAACAGGCGGTTTTCCCGCAGCAGGGCCAGCCGTTCGAAGGCCCGTTCCAGCGTCAGCAGCAGGGTATCCCGCTCCAGCGGCTTTTCCAGGTAGTCGAAGGCCCCCTTCTTCATGGCCTCCACCGCCGAGTCGATGGTGCCGTGGGCGGTCATGATGATGACGCACTGGCCGCGGTCCCGGTCGAGGATCCGTTCCAGGAGATCCATGCCGGAGATGCCGCGCATCTTCAGGTCGGTCAGGATGATGTCGTACTCCTCCGCCTCCAGCCGTTCCAGCGCCTCAGCCGCGCCTGGGACCACCGTGACCGGGTACCCTTCCTTGCCCAGGATGGCCGAGAGGATCTCCCGCTGTCCTTTTTCGTCGTCCACCACCAGAATGCTGCCCTTCATTGCCCGTGCTCCTCCCGGTAGTCGGGGATGATGATGGTAAAGACGGTGCCCTGTCCCGGGATGCTTTCGACCGAAAGCTCCCCCCCGTGCTCCTTGACGATCCTTTCGGTTATGGCCAGGCCGAGGCCGATGCCGGCCTCCCTGGTGGTGAAGTAGGGCTGCGAGATCTTCGGGATGTCCTCGGGACTGATCCCCATGCCCTCATCGGCGAACGTCAGGCGGAATTTCCTTCCCTCGGGATCGAAGGAGGCCCCCAGCCGTATCCGCCCCCCGTCCGGCATGGCCTGGGCCGCATTGGTTATCAGGTTGACCATGCAGTTGCGCAGCAGTTCCGGGTCGGCCTCCAGGGGAGGAAGCTCCGGGTCGATGTCGTGGATCACCCGGATCCGCTGCTCGGCCAGCTTTTCGGCCATCAGGGGGAGCACCTTGTCCACCAGGTCACCGTATCGGACGGTAGCGGTCCGGAGCCTGAGAGGCCTGCCATAGCTCATGAAGTTCAGCACCATGTAGTTGACCCGGCGCACCTCGTCCTTGATCTTGTCGAGGAGCGCGGCCATCTCCTCCCGGTTCGGCTCGGCAGGACTGACCAGGTCGCTCTTCAGGTGATCGACCGCCAGGCTGATGTAGTTGAGCGGGTTCCGTATCTCGTGGGCTATGCCGGAGGCGAGCTGCCCGACCTTGGAGAGGTGCTCGGCCTCGTAGAGCCGTTTCTCCAGGGCCTCGCGTTCCCTGAGCTTGTTCACCATCTCGTTGAAGTTGGCGGCCAGCTCTCCTATCTCGTCCCGGGATTGCACGGGAAAGGTTTCCGAGAGGTCGCCGGCCGAGACCTTCTTGACACCTTCCACGATCCTGCGGATTGGCCTGGTGTAGCGCCGGGCAAGGAACACGGCGAACCCGATACCCAGCATGAAGACCAGAAAGGTGGCCGCCAGCCGGTGCATGAAGTTCTCGTGCTGAATGGTGCGGAAGTTGTCCAGCAGGAGATTGATGTGCACGTAGCCGAGCTGCTCGTCCCCCACGATGACCGGAACCACCAGATCGTAGAGGCGGGAAGGGTCCATATCGGACCTCTTCCGGTCCGACTGGCGGCGCGATACCTTGAGTCCCTTCTTCAGTTTAGTGATGTCGCGGCGCTTTCCCACCTCGGCGGGGTTGGAGGAGTCGATGATCTCCCCCTCGTTGCTGATGATACTGACCTCGTTGATCCCCTTCTTCCTGGCCTCTTTCATGTACTCCTTGAGCCGGGAGGAGAACTCCTCCTGTGAGGTCAGGTCGGCCACGCTTAGCTGGATGGCCTTGGATATCTCGGAAGAGCTCTCCCTGATCTCGTCCACCAGGCCGCTCTGGCTGTACTGGTTCAGGACGAACAGCGTGCATACGGCGATGATCAGCAGCAGAAGCATGATCATCACCAGCCTCGTGTTGAGCCTCATGTGGGTATAACCTCCCGGCGCCGGCAGGGAGATTGACCGGCACTAAGAGCTTGTCCGTAAAAAAGCATTCCGTGCTCGCATCCCGTCTTCACGCCGTCTTTGACCTGTCCCCAATCGCAAAATCCTTGACGCAGCCTTGGCTCACTCCTGCGGTTTTACTCAATCGTCCCGGCCAAATCCAGCATAAGTCCGGGCGCGATCACTCGGAACGTTATTTACGGACAAGCTCTGAACGGTGAATTATACCTCAGCGGATTACGGATAAACAAGGGGTTCTTCCACCGGGCCGCGGGGATGCCCGGCGGACAGCCCCCCGGCCTACGGACAGCGGCGGATGAAAAGGGTAGAGACCTGAATAGCGTATGAAAAAATTTGTTGACCGGTCAGCGCCGTCGCGGTATAGAATAGCACGTTCCTCGTTAGCATGAGGCGTTTGCGCAAACAGAGGCTACTGCCCGGAAATGTCGAAAGACGCCAATGGGTAGACCAGGTATTGTCGGCTTAAGGCTTTACCTAAGGTAGCTGGTCGTCCCGACCTACGTTGCGCACTGCCGAAAACCTACGAGTGGGGAACCGACAGCCGCATTCCACAGGCCATGGTTCCCCATGGCCTTTTTTATTGCCGCGAATTCGGACCGGAAAGGTGGTGGTTCTCCAAGTTGGGCAGTCACAGTAGCGAATATCTCATACCCGTCCCGTTCCCCCAGCGGTAATTCCCTTCAAGGCATCTTTCCCTTCCTCCTCTGCTTTGACCGTTTCCGTTGTCCGTGGAACGGGTAGACGATCAAGCAGGGGATCTCCGGTCGGATTTCACCTCTCATCCCGGTATCGGTCTGTCCATCGGCGCGTGCGGCGTTCGGGCACTTGTCCGCCCCTCTCCGTTTCGAACCCGATACGAGAGGCGTTCGTCCGCGGACCGTCTTTCCCCCAAGTCAAGGCCGTATCGGGCGGTATCGAATCCTAGAACCGCGTCATCCGTCCCTCGGCCGGAATGTCATGTAAGAAAGAAAAGGCTCTTTGAACGGCATGCAGGTGTAAGGAAGCGTCATGATAGACCGCATGATGAAAAAGATATCCCGGGATTCAGGCGCGGAAGCCCCCGGCGTGAAGACCGTGCAGGAAACGACCGGCCATGAGCGGCGCTTTGTCGAGCTGTGCGCGCTTCCGGCCGGGGAAGCGCTCGGAGAGATCGGCTCCTGCCCGCTGGGCCTGAGCCCGGAGGAGGCGGAGCGCCGCCTGGACGAGCATGGGCCCAACGAACTGTCGCGGGCCAAGCGTCAGGGGTTCCTGGCCGACATCGTCGAGCGCTGCAAGAGCCCGCTGGTGGTCCAGCTTCTGGTCATAGCCCTGGTCTCCGGGTTCATCGGTGAGGTCGTTGCAACGGTGCTCGTCACCGCCATGGTCCTCCTCAGCGTCGGGCTCTCCTATGTGCTGGACCGCCGTTCCGGCGTGGCCGTCGAGGCGCTCGGCAAACGGGTCCAGTCGCGCACCCTGGTTCTGAGGGGCGGCCGGGAGACGGAGATCAGGATTTCCGAGGTGGTTCCGGGCGATATTGTCCTGCTGCACGCGGGTTCGATAGTCCCGGCAGACCTGCGGCTCCTGTCGGCCAAGGACTTTTTCGTGAGCCAGTCGGCCCTGTCCGGCGAAGCCATGGCAGTGGAAAAAACGGCCGAGGGAGGCGCGGCCGACGCCGGCACGCCGCTGGACCTGCCGAACGCCTGCTTTTTCGGGAGCAGCGTCACCAGCGGCACGGCCCGCGGTGTGGTGATCAACACCGGCACCCGGACCATGTTCGGCGCCGTGTCGGAACGCCTGGCCGGACGCCGCGAGGAAACCGGCTTCGACAGGGGAGTGCGCTCCTTCACCTGGCTCATGATCCGGTTCATGGTGGTCATGGTCTGCGCCGTGTTCCTCATAGTGGCCATAACCAAGGGGAACTGGCTGGAGGCCCTGCTGTTCGGACTGTCGGTGGCCGTGGGGCTCACCCCGGAGATGCTGCCGATGATCGTTACCGTGAACCTGGCCAAGGGCGCCCTGACCATGGCCGGGAAAAAGGTCATCGTGAAGCGGCTCCCCTCCATCCAGAACTTCGGCGCCATGGACGTCCTGTGCACGGACAAGACCGGGACCCTCACCCAGGACAGGGTGGTGCTGGAGAAGCACGTGGACATCACCGGCCACGTGAGCCGGGACGTCCTGAACTACGCCTACCTGAACAGCTACTACCAGACCGGCCTGCGCAACCTGATCGACCGGGCCGTTGTCGAACATTCGGACCTGGACGTGGAGGGGCAGTGCGGCCTGGTGGACGAGCTGCCGTTCGATTTCCAGCGCCGCCGCATGTCGGTGGTGGTGGATTACGAAGGTGATCACGTGCTGATCTGCAAGGGCGCGGTGGAGGAGATCCATGCCTGCTGCAACCGCTACCAGATCGGCGACGAGGTGTATCCGCTCATCGACATGATCCGGGACGACCTGTTCGAGGAGGTCGAGCGGCTCAACAGCGACGGCTACCGCGTGCTCGGCATCGCCTACCGGGAATTCCCCAGGGAACGTTCCGCCTATACCGTTGCCGATGAAAGCGGGCTGATCCTGCTGGGATACATCGCCTTCTTCGATCCCCCGAAGGAATCGGCCGGCGAGGCCCTGGAGCTGCTGAGACGCGCCGGTGTCCGGGTAAAGGTGGTGACCGGCGACAACGGCCTGGTCACCGCCAAGGTCTGCCGGGACGTGGGGCTTGCGGCGCTCCGGATGGTCACCGGCTCGGAATTGTCGCTCATGTCCGGGGAGGAGTTCTCCCGGGCCGCGCTGGAGGCCGACGTCTTCGTCAAGGTCACCCCCATGCAGAAGGAGCGGATTGTCCGGGAGCTGCGCCGAAGCGGCAGCGTGGTGGGATTCATGGGGGACGGCATCAACGACGCGCCGGCGCTCAAGGCGGCCGACGTGGGGATCTCCGTGGACTCGGCGGTCGACGTGGCCAAGGAGGCGGCTGACATCGTGCTGCTGGAGAAGAACCTGCTGGTCCTGGAAGAGGGGATCATGGAAGGGAGGAGGGTGTTCGCCAACATCGTCAAATACATCCGCATGGGCTCCAGCTCCAGCTTCGGAAACATGTTCAGCGTGGTGGGAGCCAGTTACCTGTTCCCCTTCCTGCCGATGCTCCCGGCCCAGATCCTGCTGAACAACCTGCTCTACGACCTTTCCCAGACCGGCATCCCCACCGACAACGTGGACGGGGAGCTGGTCAAGAAGCCGCTGGCGTGGAACATCGGCAACGTCAAGCGGTTCATGCTCTTTATCGGGCCGGTGAGCTCCCTGTTCGATTATGCGACCTTCGGCCTCATGTGGTTCTTTTTCAACTGCCGGGACTTCAGCGATCCGTTGACGTCCCCGGCCCACCGGGAGGCGCTGGCAAGCCTGTTCCGGACCGGGTGGTTCGTGGAATCGCTCCTGACCCAGACCCTGATCGTTCACATCATCAGGACCAGACGGATACCGTTCTTCGGGAGCCGGGCCTCGCTGCACATGACCTTGACCACCCTCTGTGTCATGGCCGTGGGCGCGTGGCTCCCCTACTCGCCCTTTGCCGCACCGCTCGGCATGGTGCCTCTGCCGGCCGTCTACTGGGCCTGGATCTCGGCCTTCCTGGTTTCGTACGCCATGGTGACGCACATCATGAAGACCTGGTTTTTCAACCGTTACGGAGGTGACTGATTATGGACAGCCTGCTCGATGCGCTGCAGGAAGGGAGACTGATCGAGCTGCCCGACAACAACAAGGAGGATGCCCTCCAGGTCCTGGCCCACATCATCGAGGCAATCCCCTCGATCCCCTCAGGGACCGACGTGGTGGGTCTGGTGACGGCCAGGGAGCGGGCCACGAACACCGCCCTGGGCATGGGGTGGGCCTGTCCGCATGCGCGGGTGCCGTTCGAGGAGGACCTCCTCTGCGTGGTGGGGTGGAGCCCGACCGGTCTGGATTACGGTGCCCCGGACGGCATTCCGGTCTCCATCGTGGTCATGTACCTGGTGCCGGAAAACCAGCGGAACCACTTCCTGCGGGAGGTGTCCATGCTTGCCAAGGCCCTGACCGCCTGTCCGGGGGGTGAGAAGCTGAGGGAGGCCCGGGAGCTGAACCAGGTTCGCGAGCACCTGCTGGAACTAATCGGCACCACCAAGGAAGCCGCCGGTCCGGATACCAGGACCCGGATGATCCAGCTCCAGGCCAGGCAGACCGTTGCCGCCATTCCGTCCCCTGAGCTGGCGAGCCTGATCGTGGAGCCGGTGAGCATAGTCGCCGGATCCGGGATCAGGCCCGTCGTACTGGGCCAGGACCGGCAACTGGTGGAATTGCTCGATTCCGCTCCCGGCCTGGTGGAGCGGGTCGCGAACGCCGGGGTGTATCAGAACGGCGACTGGCGGGTGGTGAAGCGTGGCGAGGTAACCTATCAAGGGGGGCGCGTCGTATTCGACTGTCTGGCAATCAGGCACGCCTGAGCCGGTCAGGGACGGCGGGAGGGCCGTTTCCGCCCGGCGCGGAAGGGGAACGGGAGGGCCGGCCCCCTTCCGCGCCGGGTCGGGTTTCCGTCATTCAGGCTCGCTGGTCATCGTCCAGAGGGAGATGTCGATGGGCTCGGAGAAGAGTTCGTCGGCCGCGGCGACGAGCGACTGCAGGTAGGGCATCTGCAGGTGCTCGTCCAGTGCCTGCTTGCTGGTCCAGTTTTCGTAGAGCATGAACAGCCGCTTGTCGTCGGACGACTGGTGGAGGTCGTAGTTGATACAGCCGGCCTCGGCCCGGGTCGGTGCCACCCGTGCCATGATTTCCTGCTTCGCTTTCTCTTCCAGACCTTCTTTTGCCTTGAAACGAGCCAGAACGGTAACCTTCTTGTCAGCCATGGTGAATCTCCTTTCCTGGTGGTGTAGAGAGCATAACGCAACGTGACTCTAGCACAAGCGTGAAATCGCCGCTACAGGAAAAGTCATCCAGGGACCTACCCTCGCAGGGCTCCCAGGACCGCTGCGGTCATGGCCCTTACGCCGGTCTTGATGGTCGGCTCGGGGAGCGGAGCGAAACCGGGGTTATGGATCCCGGGCGAAGAGGGGGCGGCCGGGTCGGCGGTGCCGAGGAGGAAGTAGCAGAGGGGGATTTGCGGCTCGGGGAGACCGAACCTGGAGAAATCGTCGCTGAAGGTGAATCGTCCGGTCCGGACGACCCGCTCCGTTCCGAGCGCCTCGCGGAAGGCGGCCGCCAGCTGCATGGTGAGGTGTGGGTCGTTGTAGACGGGGGGACCGGTGTAGAGCTCGGTCACCACCGGCATCCGGTCTTCGGGGACCCCGGCTGCCAGGGCCACCCCCCGGGCGGTACGCTCGATGGCGGCGCGCAGGATCCGATCGGTCTCCGGCGAGAAGTAGCGGTAGTTGACCTGGAGCAGGACCTCCTCGGGGATGATGTTTCCCTTGTTCCCACCGTGGATCGACCCCACGGTCAGGACCGCGGTCTCGGCCGGGTCGGTCTCGCGGCTCACGATGGTCTGCAGCAGCAGGATGGTCTCGGCGGCCATGACCACCGGGTCCCTGGTTTCGTGGGGGCGCGAGCCGTGCCCACCGATACCCCGGATCAGGAGGTCCAGGGAGGCGCAGCCAGCCCAGAACAGCCCCTCGCGCCAGCCCACGGTGCCGGCCGCCAGGGATGGGGCCACGTGGAGGGCCAGGCCGCGGTCGGGGCGGGGAAACCTGCTGAACAGGCCGTCGTCGATCATGGCCTGGGCCCCGGCTCCGATCTCCTCTCCGGGCTGGCCGACGAACACCAGGGTGCCGCGCCAGTGCTCCCGGCGGGAGGCCAGCAGCCGTGCCGCCCCGACCATGACCGCCATGTGGATGTCGTGACCACAGGCATGCATGACGCCGGTCTCTCCCTTGCCGGGGAGGGCGCAGGTGGCGCTGCTGGCATAGGGGAGCCCGGTCTTCTCGGTAATGGGGAGCGCGTCCAGGTCGGCCCGGACCATGACCGTGGGACCGGGACCGTTTTCCAGGATCCCCACGATACCGTGACCCCCGACCCCCTCGGTTACCAGAAAGCTGGCGGTGTGGAGCTTCCCGGCCATGCGCCGGGCGGTGGCCGCTTCCCGGCCCGAGAGTTCGGGTTCGGCGTGCAGCAGGGTGTAGAGGCTGAACAGCTCCGGGTACAGCTCATCGGCGGAGGCGCGGATCCATTCGGCGTCCCCGGGGGCAATGACCGAGGACGAACCCGGGCTGCCTGCGCATTCCATCATCGCTATTCTCCGAGGGGAGCCGCGTTCTTGGTCAGGAAATCCTTCAGCCTGATGACTGCCGGCGCCGAGGAGGGGTCGGAGGCAAGGACCTCGTCGGCGCTGATACCCGGTCTGGAGTAGAAATTGGCGTTGGCCCCGGTGTCGATGGCCAGCACCGAGCCGTCCAGAGAGATGCCGGCGAAGAAGCCGCGGCTCCGGGCATAGGAATAGATCTCGGCCTTCAGCTGCCAGTCGGTCAGAGCCACCGCGCGCCTCCCCACCGGTCCGGCCGCCACCGCGGCGTCCCCCCCCAGGGTGAAGCTGCCGTTGGTGAGCCCCATGATGCTCTTCCTGGTCTTGAACACCAGGATTATGTCGCTGGAAACCGCGCCGAACTGAAGCCCGAAGCTCCCGCCGCCCAGATAGATGAAGGCGGGGTTGCTCCAGGAGCCGTCGTCGTTCCGCACCATGGCGATACCGCTGCCGTACTGGCCGCCGAAGAAGAAACCGAGTTTGATGGTGCCGGGGATGATGACGATGCCGTAGGCATTGCCGAGCAGGGTAGGCGATATCCCCTCGGGGATGCCGGTTATCTCCTGGAGTACTTCGGCGGAGGCGTTGATCTTTGATATCTCGTCCACGGCGGAGGGGTTGTAGGGGGAGGTGGCTGGCGCAAGGGCCTTGGGCTCGGCTGAAACCGCCTCTGCCACCCCTTTTGCCGAGGGATCCAGAATTGGGGTCCGCTCCGGCGTGACCGCCTCTTCGGTGATGACCGGTTCCCGAACCGGGATGGTGTCGATGGCCATGGCGCCTTCTCCGCCCATGGGCTGGGCCGGTGGCGCAGGCGATACGGCCGCCAGGGCCGGGGTTGCCAGGGAAATGGTGATCAGGACCGCGGTGCTCAACATCCGGGATCGTATCTGCATGGCATGAACTCCTTTTCTTGTGTGGGATACCTCACCGTACCCGGGACTCGGGCCATTCATGAACGTTGCGGGACTGGAGGGCTGAAAAATAATAGCCCATGTGGGCCAAAAATCCAAGAACAAGAGAGATAAGCTTTATAAATCGAAAAGTTTCGATTGCGTGCGCCGCAGGAGAGAGAGTTGGGCCTCCGGGTCCGTGAGCGGCCCGAGCCCTGCCCATGCCAGAAGGTGCGGCACCGTCTCGGCCGCTCCGGCACGCGGCAGGGGGCCGGCCGAGAGGTGGTGAACGAGCCGCATGGTCCTGAGTCCGTCGAACCAGCCGTGGAAGGAGGCGATGAGGGAGCTTCGGTCCCTGTTGTTGCCCCGGAGCTTCTCCCAGGTCCTGGGGAAGCGGATCCCGTCCAGGTATTCGGCCAGGCTCGGCGAGATTCCTCCGGCCCGTTCCAGCAGCCGGTCTCCCGGCTGGTCCGGGCCGGTTTCCACCAGGGAGAGCCACTCCCTGAGGATGACGAAACATTCCGGACGGTAGAAGAGCACCGCCTCCCGTTCGCCGGCCAGCAGGCGGGATACGCTTCTGCCGGTGCCGAAGGGGACCCGGTGCGAAGGACGGGACGAAGGTTGGACCTCGGTCCCCGTTACCTGGGCCACACCCACGGTTTTGCGCAACTGCTGGAGAAAGTAGAAATCCTCGGCCGCGACCCGTGTGTTCATCCCGCCGATGGCCGCGTAGGCGCCGGCCGAGCAGGCCATGGCGCTCCCCACCGTATGGAAGGCGTAGGGCGAGCCCGCAACCGACAGGCCCAGCACGTAGCTCCTCAGGTACAGTTCGTAGCAGCGGATGGCCTCCTCTTCCCGGGGCGTCCCCCCTGGCTGGTGGCGGAAGGGGATGACGGCTCCTCCGGCCCTTGCCACGCCGAAGTGGCTCTCAAGGGCCGGCAGGTAGTCGGGCCGCACCAGGGTGTCCGCGTCCAGGGCAGCCAGGACAGGGCCGCCGGAGCGGTAATCCAGGAGGGGGAGCGCCAGATCGAACCCCAGTTTCCTGGCCATCCCCACGCCCCCCTTGTCGTCCGGCAGTTCCAGCCCCGGGGAGGAGGCATCGACCCAGCCGAGCCGGAGGGGCGCCAGGGAACGGCATTCCCCCGCAAGCCGGGCCAGCGTGGCCTGGTTGTCCGCCTTGTCCCCGGCCGGGGCGTCGGTCCGGTTGTTCACCACCACCAGCACCAGGAAACGGGCAAGGCACTCGGGAGGGTTCGCAGCCAGGGAGCGGAGCGTGGCGAACAGGTTGGCCTGTTCGGCCAGGGCCGGGATCACCACCGCGCCGGAAAAGCCGGTTTCCGTCGCGCCAACAGGCCGCCAGGGGCCGCTTGCGGCGCGGGTGCGGAGGTACTTGTCTATTTTCGGCGGGAGCATGGGGGAAGTATACCTCCTGGGGGACCGGAAAGGCAAACCGGATCGGTGTCCATGCCCCCGTTTCTTCGAGACATGCTTGCGGGTGCCCGTTTTTGTTGTATTCTTTCACTTTATAACCGGACAGGGTGCAGGGTGTGCAGGGGATTCCGGTACGTGACCGTCAGGATGATGCGTCGGGAGCCGGCAGTAAAGGAGGAAACCCATGAGAAAGCCATTTGTACACGTATGCGTGGTGCTCTGCCTGCTCGTTGCAGCGGGCAGCGCCGCAGCGGAGAGCATCAAGGGAAGGATTGGGGTGACCGGCCGGGTCGGGATGCATGTGCCGTCCGACAGCCGCTCGTCACTCCTCTACCAGGATCTGGAGACCGATATCGGTTTCCGCGGGGGCGGCGGTCTCATTTTCGGCATAACCGACAACCTGGCGCTGGAGTTCGATGTGACTCACTACTGGTTTGACGCCGAGTTCGTCTCCATCAAGGTCCAGGAGTTCGCCACCACCGACATCTCCCTGGGCGTGCAGTACCGCTTCAACAGCCCTTCCCTCGGCCCGCTGGTGCCGTACGTAGGCGGCGGGGTGGACGTGCTGCTGAGCGACACCACCAACCGCTACGGTGAGAACGGCCACGTGGACACGGTCCCGGGTGTCCATGCCAACGGCGGGGTGGATTACTTTATCACCAAGCAGCTGGCCGTGAACGCCGACCTGAAGGTGGTGGCGGCCCCGGAGGCCGATGTCAAGTTCAGGGGGGTGAAGATGGGTGACTACGACCCGACCAGCTTCTCCGCCACGGTCGGCTTCAGGTTCTTCTTCAACTGACGATGAGCCAGGGATGATATCCGCGGCGGACCCTGGTGCCGCACACGAAAAAGCCCGCTTTTGCGGGCTTTTTGTTTTGTCGGTTACATCTTCGGATAGAAGACGTAGAACGAGAGGGACAACAGCGCCAGCACCCAGGCGCCGGCCGGCACTTGGCGGACCTTGCCGGAGAGGACCTTGCAGAGGGGCCAGGCCAGCAGTCCGGCAGTGATCCCCACGCCGATGTTGTAGGTGAAGCTCACCAGCACGATGGTGAGAAAGGAGGGGATCAGCTCGGTGGGATCGTCAAAGGCTATCCTGGTGAGGGGGGAGATCATGAAGCTGCCGATGACGATCAGGGCCACCCCGTAGGCGTGGGGGGGAACGGCGGTGAGCAGGGGGGAGAAGAACAGTGCCAGCAGGAACAGGGCGGCGGTGACCAGGGCGGTGAAGCCGGTCCTCCCTCCCTCCTCTATGCCGGCGGCAGATTCCACATAGGCGCCGGTAGTGGTGGTTCCCACCAGCGGTGCGAAGGTGGTGGCCAGGGCGTCGGCCAGCATCGGCTTCTCGATCTCCGGCAGGTTGCCGTGCTCGTCCAGCAGCTCGGCCCTGGCCGACAGGCCGATGAGAGTGCCTATGGTATCCACGAAGGCCATGACGAAGATGGTCAGGACCACGGGGAAGAACTTCGGCGTCAGGGCGGAGGAGAGGTCCAGCTGCATGAAGATGGGCGCAGGGTCTGGCGGCAGGCTCACCAGCCCGGAGGGGAGAGGGCTCACTCCGGCCGCGAACGACAGCAGGGTGGTCGCCAGGATGCCGATGATGACCGCGCCCCGCACCCGCCGCAGCATCAGCAGCACGGTGACCAGCAGGCCGCACAGGGCCAGGATCACCGTGGGCTCCGCCAGGTTGCCCAGCCTGACCGGCGCTCCGGAGACCCCGAGGACTACTATGCCGGTCTCGTTCAGGCCGATGAAGGTGATGAAGAAGCCGATGCCGACGGCGAAGCTGTATTTCAGGGAGGAGGGAATGGAGTCGGCCAGCCAGGAGCGGATTCTGAGCACGGTCATGATGGTAAAGGCAATGCCGGCGATGAATACCGCTGCCAGGGCCTCCTGCCAGGTGAAGCCGAGGGCCTTGACCACGGTGAAGGAAACAAAGGCGTTTTCCCCCATGTAGGGTGCGATGGCGAACGGCCGCCTGGCGTAGAGCCCCATGATGGCCGTACCGAAGGCCGCTGCCAAGATGGTGGCGGTGGTGGACGGTCCCCGCGGGATGCCGGCCGCTTCCAGGATCGCCGGGTTGACGACGATGATGTAGGCCATGGTGACGAAGGTGGTGAGGCCGGCCAGGGTCTCCCTGCGCAGGGTCGTGCCGTGCCGGTCGAAGGCGAAATACCGCTTCATGGCTGTTGCTGTCCTCCTTGATAAATTCTAACCGGAGCAGGTAGGCGGGGGCCGGCCCGGAACTTCCCCGAAGCCCCTCGCAATCGGACGCCGGACTACCCGGCACAACGGCCGCCATGCCAGATCAGACAGCCGTCCCACGAACATGCGGAGGTTCCGCACGAGTGGCTCAGTGAAAGCCCCGGTCCGACCCTGACGTACATTTTCCCGAGGTTTCCGGATAGACTTAATTGACTTAATTGGCAGGTGGCACGGCCCCCCTGAACCGCACCGCCAGAATCGTGATGTCGTCGGACTGCGGTGCGCCGGCAGCGAAATCCCTGACCTCCTGCAGGACGGCGGAGGCGATCTCGCCGGGCGACTTTCCCGCCAGGGATTCCAGCGCCTCCTGCAGTCTCTGGTCGCCGAACAGCTCCTCGGCGGGATTCATGGCCTCGGTAACCCCGTCGGTATAGAGAAAGATCGAGTCGCCGGCTTCCAGCCGCAGGGACTCGCACCGGTAGGGAGCGTCCTCCAGCACGCCGAGGGCCAGCCCGTTGTCCGTCTTCACCAGGGCGGTTCCGCCCGAACTCCTCACCACCAGCGGAGGGTTGTGACCGGCGTTTGCGAAGACCACCGTGCCGTCGGCGGTATCCAGGATGCCGCAGATCACGGTGACGAACATGTTCACCTCGTTGTCGCGGCTCAGCTCCTCGTTGACCTTGGCCAGGACCCTGTCGGGGGCAAGTCCTTCCCTGGCCGCGGCCTTCAGCAGGGTCATGGATACGGCCATGAACAGGGCGGCCGGCACCCCCTTGCCCGAGACGTCGGCGATGACGAAACAGAGCCGGTCATGGTCCAGGGGGAAGTAGTCGTAAAAATCGCCCCCCACCTCCCGTGCCGGCTCGATGACGGCTTGCAGGTCGTAGCGCTCCCGGGGCGGCAGCGGGGGCAGAACCCTGGGGAGGATCTGCATCTGGATGTCGCGGGCGATGCCCAGCTCGCTCTCCATCCGCTGGCGTTCGGCCGCGGCGGCCGCCACCTTGGCGATGTAGCCGCGCAATTCCGTCTTCATGCCGTGGAACGCCGTGGTGAGTCTCCCAACCTCGTCCCGCGACCGGGCCGGGGGGAGCTCCACGTCCAGGTTCCCGGCCGCGATGGCCCCGGCCGCGGCGGCCATGTCCCGCAGCGGCCCGGTGATGGAGCGGGCGATGAGCGCCACGGTGAGGCAGAGGAGCAGGATGCCCGCGCATCCCAGGAAGATGACGGCCCGGTGCAGGCTGACGACGTCCTCGGCCAGTTCCTCCTCCGGGAAGATCACCGCCAGGGACCAGCCGCTCGACGGTACGGGGGCGTAGTAGACCCACGAGGTCTTGCCGGCCGCCAGGACCGGGAAGGGGGCAAACCCGGACCCTCCGGCGACCATCCGCCTCCCCAGCTCCGCCAGGCGGGGATCGTTCCGCTCCCTGGCCAGGTCGAAGACGGTCCCCTTCATGATCAGCCCCTTGTCCGGGTGGGTGACCACGGTCCCCTTTTTCGAGAGCAGTATCCCGTAGCCGGTCCTGAGGACCCTGATGGAGGCCACTATATCGCTCAGCCGCTCCAGCGAGATGTCCGCCGTTACCACCCCCCGGAAGCTCCGCCGGCCCTTTGCGGTCCGGTAGAGGGGGACGGAATAGGTGGACATGACGGTGCCGCCGAAGCCGGTGTCGAAGTAGGGTTCGCTCCACCCGGGCTGGTTGCTCCGCTTGGGGACCTGGTACCAGTCCCACTCCACGTGTGCGGGGGAAGAGGGATCGGTGGCCTTGATGCCGCCGTCGTGGCGGAAAAAGTAGGGGGCGAAGGTGCGGGTCCTGCGGTCCAGCCCGTATGGCTCGAAGGCCAGGATGGCGCCGTAGATCTCCGGGTTGTCGGCAACCGAGGCCCTCAGCAGCCGGAGCATCTCCGCCCGGTTGAGGGAGCAGTTTTCCAGGACCGAGGCGATTCCCTCCGGAACGTTTTCCACCGAGTTGAGGATGGTTTCGATGCGGTAGACCGCGTTCAGCGCAAGGCCTTCGGCCCGTTGACGGGTGTCCTTCTCGATAATCGCGCGTGAGAACCGGTAGCTGTAGCCGAACACGACCAGAAAGATCAGGGCACAGCCGGCGCAACAGAGGAGGATGAGCTTGAAGGCAATGCCGCGGTCCTTCAGCATTCCTGACCCTTCTCCCGCAGGAATTCCAGCTGCAGGATGTTCCTTTCCCCCTCCCTGCGGTAGCTGACCCGGTCCGTCAGGGAGCGGATGAGAAAGCAGCCGAGGCCGCCGATCTCGCGTTCGGTTATGTCGGCGGTCAGGTCCGGCTCCGGTGCGGCCAGGATGTCGAACGGAATCCCGGCGTCGTTGATGACCACCATGAAGGAATCCCGGCTCCCCCCGGCTGAGAGCTCGATGAAGCCTTCCCCCTCCGGGTAGGCATGGTTGCAGACATTGACCGCCGCTTCCTCGACCGCCAGCTCGATGTTGGGGAGCCGTTCTCCGAGCCATCCGAGCTTTCCGGCGCTTTCGGCCACAAAGGCGAGCATGGCCTCCAGGTTTTCGATCCGCGCCTCCAGGCGCAGGCTGCGCTGGGACATGGCCTTCAGCCGATGCTCTTGAGGGCCGCCTCCGGTGAAGGGTGCAGCGGGAACAGGGAGCCGAAGCCCGATATCTCGAACACGTCCCTGACCGGTCCGGTGAGGCCGCAGAACATGAGGGTTCCCTGTTTCGGCTTGAGGATCTTGGCGGTCGCCAGGATGCTCCTGAGCCCCGCGCTGCTGATGTAGGCGAGGCGGCTGAAATCGTTGACAAAGACGGTCTCCCCGCCGTCGATGAGCTCCCGAAGCTTCTGTTCGTACACCGGTGCGGTCACTGCGTCCATCTTTCCCGAGATGGCCACGATCGTTCCCTTGTCGTTCCTGGTTGCCAGTATCTCCATGGCGCCCTCCTTTGAGTGTTCAGGGTTTCATTCAGGGTTTGAAGAGGTTCCGCAGGCGGGAAACCAGAGAAGCTCCCCCCGCCTCAGCGAGGTTTCCGTCGGGCAGATCTTCCCTGAACACCGGCTCGCCGCCCCTGATGCCGGCCACCGAGCATACGGCCGGGCAGAGCGCGTCCACGATGAACCGTCGGGAGATGGCGCAGCGGTCCTTCAGGTAGATGTCGATCTCCCGGAAGTGGCTTCCCGTAAATTCGCGCAGGGTGAACGGGATGGACAGCACGCTCTCGAACTCCGGGAGGCGGTCGCCGAGGAGTTCCCAGTCGATGGCGTCGAAGCGGGCGCGGGCCTCCCTCAGGGCCTTTTCGTCCGGCGCCTCGATGATGAACAGGAGCGAGATGTAGCGTGAATCAGACTTCCCCGCCTTCGGCCTGGAGACCTTGCAGAGGCCGGAGAGAGCCCCGTCGTCCCCGTCCGCGGCCTTGAAGTCGAACAGCGCCAGCATCTCTTCCCTGCGAAAGACCTCGATGAACTCCCGGTACAGATCTATGCCGTCTCTTGTTGTCATGATGGCTTTCCTCCAGTCTCCTTCCCGGCCTTGCAGGGCCCGTGCCGGTCACACTTCCCTTGAGAAGTCGGACACGAACCGATCCAGCTCCTCCAGGCGGCGTTCCCGCTCCTTTGGACCGAGGAACGCCGCCTGGAACGAGTTGCGCGCCAGGGTTGCGATATCCTCCCGCCCCAGCCCGAGGGCCTCGGTCGCTGCCAGCAGGTTGTCGTTGATGTAGCCGCCGAAATAGGCCGGGTCGTCCGAGTTCACCGTCACCAGCAGCCCAAGCTCCATGAGGCGCTTCAGGTCGTGGTCGGCCATGCTGTCGAACACCCTGAGCCGTACGTTGGACAGGGGACAGACCGTCAGAGGGACCCGTTCCCTCCTGAGCCTCTCCACCAGGCCGGGGTCCTCGATGCAGCGGACCCCGTGGTCGATACGCTCCGCTCCCGCCAGGTCCAGGGCCTGCCGGATGTATCCTGGCGGCCCCTCCTCCCCGGCGTGAGCCACCAGACGGAACCCCAGTGCGCGCGCCCGGCCGAACACCCCGGCGAACCGTTCCGGAGGGTTGCCGAGCTCGGAGGAATCGAGCCCCACCCCGGTGATCGCGTCCCGGAAGGGAAGCGCCTCCTCCAGGGTCGCCAGGGCCTGTTCGGGACTCAGGTGCCGCAGGAAACAAAGGATCAGCCGGGTTGAGATCCCCGTACGCCGCTCCGCCTCCTCCCGGGCCGCCTGGATTCCTCTGATCACGGTCTCCATGGGGACGCCCCGGCCGGTGTGGGCCTGGGGGTCGAAGAACATCTCCGCATGGCGGACGTTGTCCGCGTGGGCCCGCTCCAGGTAGGTCAGGGTCAGGTCCCGGAAGTCCTCCTCCCCGACCAGCACGCTCATCCCCTGGTAGTAGATGTCGAGAAAGGACTGGAGGTCGCGGAAGCGATATGCCTCCCTTACCTGGGCAGCCGAACGGTACGGGAGTTCCAGCCGGTTGCGGGCGGCCAGCTCGAACATCAGCTCCGGCTCCAGGGAGCCTTCCAGGTGGATATGGAGCTCGGCCTTCGGGATCCCCGTGATGAATCGTTTCAGTTCGAGGTTCATTTCCCGTTCTCCCGTAAACGTGTGTATCCATAGGGCATGGACCTGAGGTTATGCTGGTAGTTATTATCACAGTTCCATGGCGATGGCATTAATTTTTGTCACGAGATGAAGCCGCCTTCAGGCTGTTTACCGCCGGTCCCTCAGCCCCCTGCCGCCGAACAGGAACAGCAGGATGATGCCTGCCGCGAACCCTCCTATGTGTGCGAAATAGGCGATCCCGCCCCGCGCCGAGCCGGCGTCCAGCCAGTTGGCGCTGATGAACTGGAGCAGTGCCCAGTAGCCGATGATCAGGTATGCCGGAACCTCTATGAAGGTAAAAAAGAAAAAGATCGGGAGGAGGGTGAGTATCCTGGCGTGGGGGTAGAGCACCAGATAGGCCCCCATAATCCCGGCCACGGCGCCGCTGGCGCCTATCATGGGAACCGTCGAGTGGGGGGCGCTGATGAACTGGGCCGCGGCCGCGGCTATGCCGCAGCAGAGATAGAAGACGACGAAGCGCACCCTGCCCATGGCGTCCTCGATATTGTTGCCGAAGATCCAGAGGAACAGCATGTTGGATCCGATATGGAGCCAGTTGCCGTGCAGGAACATGGAGGTGAGGACCTGGAACCAGGAACTGCCCGGTTCCGCGGCGAGCCTGGCCGGTACCAGGGCGAAGTCGGCGCTCAGCCCTCCGACGAAATGGTTGACCCTCACCATGCCGCGGGCAGTCTCAACCAGCATCGGCTCGTAGTGCCCGGTCAGCCTGTCCTGAATGAAAGCCAGCACGTTGATGGCGATGAGGAGCACGGTGACGATGGGGGCATGCCTGGTGGGATTGTAGTCTTTTATCGGGATCATGGAGGTAGTATAGGAGAGAAACGGGCGCCTGTCGATACGGGAGTTGCGGGATCGTCGCCCGGAGCGGTCAAGGGGGATGGTATCCGGCCGGGATCAAAAAAAGCGGGCGTCCAGGACGCCCGCACATGGAAACGCCGGGCAGGAATGGGAATGGGGCGTTTCACGGCAGAATAGAAAAGGAGGTGAAGCTTTTTCCAGCTGGGTCGGCCGAAGTCTGGGCATGGGGTGTTTTGACGATGGAACGTTGTATAAATTAATTAATAGCGCATGTCAACGAAAAAATTTTTCTTGAGCAGCAATTTTCGTCTGCCGGATGAAATTCACCCTTACCCCTTTCCGGTGCTCTCCTGCAGTACCCGGTCCTTCTCCTCAACCTCCCTGGCCATGGCCTGTTTGAACTCCTTCAGCTTTTCCGCCAGGGTCGGGTCGGACAGGGCCAGCATCTGGACCGCAAGGATACCGGCGTTTTTCGCTCCCGCCCTGCCAACCGCCACGGTTGCCACCGGGATGCCTCCCGGCATCTGCACCGTGGAGTAGAGCGCATCGATGCCGTTCAGTGCGCCGCCGCCGATGGGGACCCCGATGACCGGGAGGATGGTGCCGGCGGCCATGACCCCGGCCAGGTGGGCGGCCATGCCCGCGCCGGCTATTATCACCTTCACTCCGCGTCCCTCGGTTTCCGCTGCAAGCATCGCCGTTCGTTCCGGGCAGCGGTGGGCCGACGAGACCCGCATCTCGAAGGGGACCCCGAATTTCTTCAGCATGGCCGCCGCCTCGTCCATTACCGGGATGTCCGAGTCGCTCCCCATGACAATCAATACTTTTGGTGCATCCATATAGGTCTCCGTCTGTTGCCATCTGGTGGATTTTTCCGAGATTTGCAACTCAAAATTCAACATTCAAAATTTATCTGCCCAGCGCCTTCTTGCCGATGTCGGTCCGGTAATGGACCCCTTTCCAGCTGATGGCGGCCACCCCGGCGTAGGCCCGGTCGATGGCCTCTTTCACCGTGTCCCCCAAGGCGGTGACCCCCAGGACCCGTCCGCCGTTGGTGACGAATCTGCCCTCCTTTTCCGCGGTCCCGGCATGGAACACGAACAGTTCCTCCATCCCGGCGGTCGTGTCGAGACCGGTGATCTCGTCACCCTTCGAGTAGTCGCCGGGATAGCCGCAGGCGGCCATGACCACACAGACCGCGGCCTTGTCGTGCCACTCCAGCTGGACGGAGGAGATGTCCCCCTCGGCGGTGGCCAGCAGCACCGGCACGATGTCCGACTTCAGTCGCATCAGGAGCGGCTGGCACTCGGGGTCGCCGAAACGGGCGTTGAACTCCAGTGTCCTGATTTTGTCACCGTCGATCATCAGCCCGGCATAGAGGACCCCCCGGTAGGGGCGTCCCTCGGCGGCCATGCCGTCCACCGTGCGCCGCATGACCTCTTCCATGACCTTGTCGTGGATGACCGGGGTCACCACCGGGGCCGGGGAATAGGCGCCCATGCCGCCGGTGTTGGGGCCGGTGTCGTTGTCGAACACCGCCTTGTGGTCCTGGGCGCTGGCCAGGGGGACGATGTTCCTGCCGTCGGTGAAGGCCAGGAACGACGCCTCC
The DNA here is from genome assembly GCA_029975275.1 of Geobacteraceae bacterium. Lineage (GTDB taxonomy): Bacteria > Desulfobacterota > Desulfuromonadia > Geobacterales > Geobacteraceae > RPRC01. Next base: position 58,328 of record JARKPN010000096.1, read on the forward strand.
TCGCCCCTCAGGAACTCCTCGATGACCACCCGCGAGCCGGCCGCGCCGAAGGCGTTGCCCGAGAGCATGTCGGTGACCGTCGCGACGGCCTCGTCACGGGTCTGGGCGATGATTACCCCCTTGCCCGCCGCAAGGCCGTCGGCCTTGATCACCACCGGAAGGCCCAGGGTGTCGAGAAAGGAAATTGCCGGCCCGATCTCGCTGAAGACCTGGTAAGCGGCCGTCGGGACCCCGTACTTCTTCATCAGGTCCTTGGCGAACGCCTTGCTCGCCTCGATGAAGGCCGCGTTTTTCCGGGCGCCAAAGACCTTCAGGCCGTGCTCCTCGAACAGGTCCACGATGCCGAGGGAGAGGGGGAGCTCAGGCCCCACCACGGTCAGGCCGATCCCCTCCCGCAGGGCGAACCCCAGCAGGCCGGGGAGGTCGTCCACCTTGAGCGGCACGCTCTCCGCAATCCGGCCGATGCCCGGGTTGCCCGGGGCGCAGTAGACCTTCTCCACCAGCGGTGACTGGGCTATCTTCCATACCAGCGCGTGCTCGCGGCCGCCGCTGCCGATGACAAGTACTTTCATATGAGTTCTCCTGCGTCAGTGAGCCTGTTCATACCCCCCGCCCCCTCTTATCTGTATTTCCATCATTGCGTCCTTCCCCTTACGTTGAGAACAGGAGGGGTTATCCGGTGTCTACGGGCGACAAGTACCCACCAGTATTGATGTTGCCCATTGTGCTCAATGTCTGAAATGCCGCATGCCGGTGAACACCATGGCCATGCCGTGCTCGTCCGCCGCGGCGATGACCTCGGGGTCCCGCATGCTCCCGCCCGGCTGGACCACGGCGGTGATGCCGGCGGCCGCGGCGTTGTCGATGCCGTCCCGGAACGGGAAGAAGGCGTCGGAGGCCATGACCGCGCCCTTGACCTCCAGGCCGGCGTGCTCGGCCTTTATGGCGGCGATGCGGGCCGAGTTGACCCGGCTCATCTGGCCGGCGCCCACGCCGATGGTCACCAGGTCCCTGGCGTAGACGATGGCGTTGGACTTGACGAACTTGGCCACCCGCCAGGCGAACAGCAGGTCCTCCATCTCCTGGTCGGTGGGGGTACGTTTCGACACCACCTTCAGCTCTTTGTAGAGTTCCAGGTCCGCGTCCTGCACCAGCAGCCCGCCGGTGACCCGCTTCATATCGAGCCGGGGTAACGGCGAGGCCGGGAACGGCCCGCAGGAGAGGAGTCTGACGTTCTTCTTGGCTGCCACGATGGCGGAGGCCTCGACGGATACCGATGGGGCGATGATCACCTCCACGAACTGCCGCTCCACGATGGCGGCGGCCGTGGCGGGGTCCAGCTCCCGGTTGCAGGCGATGATGCCGCCGAAGGCCGACTCGGGGTCGGTCCTGTAGGCCCGGTCGTAGGCGGCCAGCAGCGAGTCGCCCACCGCCACCCCGCAGGGGTTGGCGTGCTTCACGATGACGCAGGCAGGCCCGTTGCCGAACTGCTTCACGCACTCCAGGGCCGCGTCGGTGTCGGCGATGTTGTTGTAGGAGAGTTCCTTTCCCTGGAGCTGGACCGCCGTGGCGGTGGACGCTTCATGCGCGCCGCTCTCCACGTAGAAGGAGGCCTGCTGGTGGGGGTTCTCGCCGTAGCGCATCTCCTGCGCTTTCCTGAACTGCACGGTGAAGGTATCGGGGAAGGTGGCCGGTTCGGCTCCGGTGCGGCAACCGAGCCAGTTGGAGATGGCGGCGTCGTAGGCGGCGGTGCGCTGGTAGACCTTGACCGCAAGGCCGAAGTTGGTCTCACGGGAGACCTCCCCGCCGGAGTCCCGCATCTCGGCCAGGACCCGGTCGTAGTCGGCCGGGTCGGTGAGCACGGTCACGTCAGGCCAGTTCTTGGCCGCCGAGCGGAGCATAGTGGGGCCGCCGATGTCGATGTTCTCGATGGCCTCCTCCAGGGTGCACCCTTCCTTGGCCACGGTGGCCTCGAACGGGTAGAGGTTCACCACCACCATGTCGATGTTCTCGATGCCGTGCTCCTTCATCCTGGCAACGTGCTCCGGGTTGCTCCGCATCCCCAGCAGGCCGCCGTGGACCTTGGGGTGGAGGGTCTTGACCCTGCCGTCCAGCATCTCCGGGAAGCCGGTGAACTCCGACACGTCCTTGACGGTCAGACCCGCCTCGCGGAGCATCCCGGCGGTGCCGCCGGTCGAAAGTATTTCCACGTCGTAGCGGGCAAGCCCGCGGGCGAATTCCAGAACGCCCCGCTTGTCGGACACGCTGATGAGCGCACGGGTTATCTTTGCCATGTTTTTTCTCCTTCTTTTAAAAAACCCGCATTACCGCGGAGAGCGCAGAGGACGCAGAGAGAATCAAAAAAGTGAGTAAACCTCGAATGATTCGGAACCTCAATCATTCTCCTGCCACTTGTCGAGGAGGGCTCATTTTTAGATGCCGATGCAAGAGATTCTCTAGTTTTCAAAAAACTCTGCGTCCTCTGCGGTGAAGAGGCCTGGTTGTCTTTGTCTGGTTACTCCTGGGTCATTCCCCCGGAAAATCCATCTGTTCGAGAAAATGCCGCTCGAATGCCGGGGTGCCGGAGAGGGGGATCACCCTGATCTGCCGGGCCAGTCCGTCCACCGTGGCCGGGCCGTCCGGTCTGCGGAGTGCCCGTTCGACTCCGGCGAGGGCGCCCTCACGGGTAAAAACGCAAATATCTACCATGTTTCCGGAGAAAATTCCAACGTTTTTTAACCATTCGGGCGACAGGACCGCGCCGAAGGAACCGGTGACGATCACGTGCTCCAGATCGTGCGTCGAGATCCCGGCATGACTGAACAGCACCTCCATCCCGGCCCGGACCGCCGCCTTGGCCAGTTGCACCTGGCGGATGTCCTCCTGGGAGAGGTGGACCGTCCGGGTGGCGTCCCGGTGGAGGATGAATGACCTGGAACCGTTGATCTCCGTCACCCGGTTCGCCAGGTTGGAGTCGATCTCCCCGGCTGGCCGGATCCGGCCGCTCCGGTCCAGGACCCCGTTCCGGAGCATCTCCGAGACCGCTTCCAGCACCCCGGAGCCGCAGACCCCGACCGGCGGCGCGCCGCCGATGGTGGAGAGGGAGATCCGCCCTCCCGACAGCCGCACCCGCTCGATGGCGCCGGGGAGGGCCGGCATGCCGCAGGCCAGGTTCCCCCCCTCGAAGGCCGGTCCCGCGGCCGCCGAGGTGGCCAGAAACCGGTCCCCGGTCGACAGGGCGATCTCGCCGTTGGTTCCCAGGTCAAGAAAAAGCGAGTGAAGAGTGAAGAGTGAAGAGTGAAGAAAGTTCAAATCTTCGCATCCGTGCAGGAAGGCCACCAGGTCGCCGCCGACGAAGCCGCCGGGGAGGGGGAAGACGAAGGCGTCCAGGTCGCCGCGGCACCAGCCAAGCGTAGAGGTCCGCGTCCGTCGGCCCTCGGAGAACAGGGGCCGGAAGGGGAGATGCGCCAGTGAGTCCACCGGAAGCCCCAGCAGCAGGTGCTCCATGGCGGGGTTGCCGGCCAGGGCCACCAGCGCCGGCTCCACGTGGGCAACGCCCGCGGTCTCCAGCAGTTCCCCGGTCAGTTCCTCGCACGCCCGGTTTATCCGGCGGGACATCTCCCGGCGCCGTTCCTCCGAGCCGCAGGCCGTCTGGAGCCGCGTCACCACGTCGGTGCCGAATTCTCCCTGGGGATTGACCCGCCCGGCAAAGGCCAGGCGTTCGCCGCTCTCCCGCTTCAGCAGGGAGGCGGCCAGGGTGGTGGTCCCCACGTCCACGGCAACGGCAAGTCGTTCAGCGGATTTCAACACTCTGTCCCCGGTCCGCCGTCACCTCGCCGATGGGGGCTGCGAAGCAGCCCTGGTCGGCGGCCCTGCAGAGGAAGCGTTCGGCGTCTTTCAGGGCCAGGGAGATCAGCAGCCCCCCCGAGGTCTGGGGGTCGAACAGTGGCAGCAGGTCGTCCGCCGGGGTCTGATTCGGCGCCGCGGCAGCGGAAGGCCGGGCGTCCAGCAGGAGCCGCGAGTAATAGTCACGGTTCCGGTAGCAGCCGCCCGGGATCAGACCGTCCCGGATCAGGCCGGCGACCCCGGTCATGACCGGGACCCTGTCCAGCTCTAGGACCAGCGTGACCCCGGCCCCCCGGGCCATCTCAGAGGCGTGGCCGATGAGCCCGAAGCCGGTCACGTCGGTGCAGGCGCTCGCCCCCCACTCCAGCATCAGCCGCGCGGCCCGGTCGTTCAGGGTGGTCATCCAGCGGCAGGCCTCCTCCACCAGGTGGTCCGGGGCCATCCCGGCCTTGATCCCGGTGGAGACGATGCCGGTCCCGAGCGGCTTGGTCAGGATCAGGAGGTCGCCCGGCCGGGCCGTGGAATTCCGCACGACCCGGTCCGGATGGATGGTGCCGGTAACCGCCAGGCCGTACTTCAGCTCGTCGTCCTCCACGGTATGCCCCCCCACCAGGCAGGCGCCCGCCTCCAGTATCTTGGCCTGCCCGCCTGCCAGGATCTCCCGCAGCACCTCGGAGGGGATCGTGCAGGCCGGGTAGAAGACCAGGTTCATGGCGGTCACCGGCCTGCCACCCATGGCGAACACGTCCGAAAGGGCGTTGGCCGCGGCAATGGCCCCGAACATCCGGGGGTCGTCCACCAGCGGGGTGATGATGTCGGTGGTCTCCACCAGGGCGCACTCGTCCCCAAGGCGGTATATCCCCGCATCATCAGAGGTCTCCGGACCCACCAGCAGGTTGGGGTCCTGCTCCCGCGGCAGTCCGGCCAGGGCTGCTTCCAGGCCCTCCGGGCCCAGCTTGGCGGCTCAACCGGCCGCTTTCACCATGTGGGTCAGTTTAATCTTGTTGTTCGTCATTTGGTTGGTCCTGGTATTCCTTTAAATTTTCCCCGTAATCCATCTGCCCCTGTTTTATGTCTATTCATTCCTTGTCTACAATTCCCGGTTTCTTCCACCATTCCCTTTATCCCGCGCCTTGTGTCTTGAGCCCTTTACCCGTTTATGTACACCCGCGGGACCCGCTTGCTGATGCCGCAGAAGATCTCGTAGGGTATGGTGCCGGAGCGCTTGGCCAGTTCCTCGGCCCGGATGCAGTTCCCGGCGTCGTCGGAGCCGAGCAGGGTGACCTGGTCACCCACCCCCACCGCGGGGATGTCGGTAACATCCAGCATGATCCAGTCCATGCAGACCGTCCCCGCCACCCTGGCCCGCATCCCCCGCACCAGCGCCTCGCCCCGGTTGCTCAGAGCGCGGCAGTAGCCGTCCGCGTACCCCACCGGAACGCTGGCCACCAGGGTCCTCCGGCCGGAGACGAAGGTGCGGGCGTAGCTGACGCTCTTTCCCGGCTCGATCCATTTCAGCATGGCGATGCGGCTGGTGAGCCGCATCACCGGCCTGAGGGTCATCTTCCCCTCGAAACCGGATGAAGGGAGCGCGCCGTACAGGGCGATGCCCGGCCGCACCATGTTACAGAAGGGGAGATCCAGGCTGAAGGCGGCGGCGCTGTTGGAGAGATGGATGTAGAGGGGTGAGAACCCTTCCCGGAGGGCCGTGCCGACCACGTCGGCGAACAGCTCGCTCTGGGTCTCGGTGAATCGCCTGCCGTCCTCGCCCAATTCGTCGGCCGAGGCGAAGTGGGAGATGATTCCCTCCAGTTCCAGGTTGCGCAGCCGCTTCAGCTCGGCCAGGAAACCGGGGGCGTCGCTATGACTGATCCCGAGCCGGCCCATGCCGGTGTCCACCTTGAGGTGGATGCGGGCCTTGCGGAACAGTCTGCCGGCGGCCCAGTCCAGCGCCCGGGCCTGTTCCAGGTTGAAAACCACGGTGGACAGGCCGTAGCCGATGCATTTTCGTTCCTGGCCGGGATAGATGCCCCCCAGCAGGAGCACCGGCCGGTCGATGCCCGCCTTGCGGAGCTGGATCCCCTCGGCCAGGAAGGCCACGCCGAAGGCGGTGACGTCCAGCTCCTCCAACTCCTGGGAGACGTCCATGAAACCGTGACCGTAGGCGTCTGCCTTGACCACGGCCAGGATGCCGCACGACTCGGGAATGGTCCGTCTTATCTGGGAATAGTTGTGACGCAACGCGGAGAGATCGATCTCCGCCAGGGTCGGCCTGCTGTCCATGTCCGCTCCGGGCTGAGTGAAGGTTTACGGATGAAAAGTAAATTACTAGCATGTATCACCGGTGCTGTAAAGGCGAAAGCCTGAAAAACCGTTGACTTTCCTGCCGAATTCCTTTACGTTGGGTTATACAGCAGCCAGCTGGGGGAGTTCGGGAGAACTGAGATTCGCACTGGCGAAGACCCTTGGAACCTGATCCGGTTTGCACCGGCGGAGGGAAGCGGCGGCAACGACCCAGAACAGCATGCTTTCGGGAAGCCGTGACCCAGTGTCGCGGCTTTTTTCATTATCCCCCTCCGGGGCCGCCTTTTCCCCAATGGAGAAGGCGGCCGCAGGCCGGGTGAGGGAGAAAAAGTGGACGATTCAATGATGATCAAAGGAATTTACCTCATAACCGATCACCACGACCGGCTGATCGAGCGTGTGGAGCAGGCCCTGGACGGCGGGGTCTCCTGCCTCCAGTATCGTGAAAAGGTCAAGGACCACGGGGCGCGGCTTGCCGAGGGGAGGGAGTTGCGGCGGCTCTGCCGGGAGCGCGGAATCCCTTTTATCGTCAACGACGACGTGCGTCTGGCCGCCGAACTGGGTGCCGACGGGGTCCACCTGGGACAGGAAGACGGCAACCCGGCCGAGGCCCGGTTGGCGCTCGGGCCGGGAGCGCTCATCGGCGTTTCGACCCACTCGACAGAAGAGGCCGGGAGGGCCGAGGCGGAGGGGGCCGACTACATCGGCTTCGGCGCCATGTACCCGACCGGAAGCAAGGAGGTCGTCTATCTGCCCGGCCCGGCCGCCCTTGCCGAGGCGCGCAGGCAGGTCCGGATCCCCATGGTAGCCATCGGCGGCATCACCCGGGACAACGCGGTGCCGGTCATCGATGCCGGAGCCGACGCCCTGGCGGTGATCTCGGCTGTCTTGTCGAGCCCGGAGCCGTCCCTGGCCGCCACCGAGCTCTCGCTCCTGTTCAACCGGCGCCTGCCGCATCCCCGGGGCTCGGTGCTGACCGTGGCCGGGAGCGATTCCGGCGGCGGCGCCGGAATCCAGGCCGACATCAAGACCGTTACCCTGCTGGGGGGCTACGCCGCCTCGGTCGTCACCGCCCTCACGGCTCAGAACACCCTGGGGGTGAGCGGTATTCACGGGGTTCCGGCGTCGTTCGTGGCGGAGCAGCTGGACGCGGTCCTGAGCGACATACCGGTCCAGGTGGTCAAGACCGGCATGCTTTTTTCGGCTCCGATAATCGAGACCCTGGCGGAAAAACTCGCCTTCTACGGTAAAAGGATCCTGGTGCTCGACCCGGTCATGATCGCCAAGGGGGGGAGCAGCCTGGTCGATGACCCGGCCGTTGCGGCCCTGGTGGAGCGACTCCTTCCAAGGGCCTACCTGGTTACGCCGAACATCCCCGAAGCGGAGCGGCTGACCGGCCTGTCCATCGCTGACGAGCCGGCCATGGAAGAGGCGTGCCGCCGGCTCCACGCCATGGGCGCTCGCAACGTGCTCCTCAAGGGGGGGCATCTGTCCGGGCCTGAGGCCACCGATCTGCTGTTCGACGGAACGACCTTCCGCCGCTTCACCACCGGCCGCATCGATACACCCAACACCCACGGCACCGGCTGCAGCACCGCCTCGGCCATCGCCGCCTTCCTGGCCGGAGGTGAGCCGCTGCCGACGGCCGTCTCCCGGGCCAAGGAATTCATTACTACCGCCATTACGCTCGCCGTACCCCTCGGCAAGGGGCACGGGCCGGTGAATCATTTCCTTGCCGCGCGGCGGCAAGGGGATAGACTGAAGGTAGAAGGGTGAAAACTGAAGGACGAAGGTCGAGTTTTTGCGGTTTTCCCCCTCAGGTTGCGTTAGCGATCTTATCGCGTAACGCAACGATATTGCCGCGTTACGGCGTGAAACCGCCTAACACGACCTACAAGGAATGCGCCTGATTCATAAACCCGAGTAGCGGGATCGAGGAATATACATGATGACACAGCTTGAATCTGCCCGCAGGGGTATCATCACCGATGAAATGGCCGCAGCGGCCCGCGGGGAAGGGTGTTCGCCCGAATCTATCAGGGACGGCGTCGCCGACGGCACCATCGTGGTCTGCCACAACCGGCTGCACGGCAGCGGCCGCTCCCTGGGGGTGGGAAAGGGACTCCGCACCAAGGTGAATGCCAACATCGGCTCGTCGGCCGACGACACCGACATCGCCAAGGAACTGGAAAAGGCCCGGGTAGCCGTGGCTCACGGCGCCGACGCCCTCATGGACCTCTCCACCGGCGGGCCGGTGGACGAGATCCGCAGGGCGGTTATTGCCGAGACCGACGCCTGCATCGGCAGTGTCCCCCTCTACCAGGCCGCCCTGGACACGGTGCGGCTGAAAAAGAAGGCCATCGTGGACATGACCGTGGACGACATCTTTGCCGGCATCGTCAAGCACGGTGAGGACGGGGTGGACTTCATCACCGTCCACTGCGGCGTGACCCGCTCCACGGTGGAGCGGATGAAGAACGAGGGACGGGTCATGGACGTGGTTTCCCGGGGGGGAGCCTTCACCATCGAGTGGATGGTGCGCAACGGCCGGGAAAACCCCCTCTATGAAGAATTCGACCGGCTGCTGGAGATAGCCCGCCACTACGACCTGGTCCTCTCCCTGGGAGACGGCTTCCGTCCCGGCTGCCTGGCCGACGCCACCGACCGGGCACAGGTGCACGAGCTTATCATTCTGGGGGAACTGACCCAGCGTGCCCGGGCCGCCGGGGTCCAGGTAATGATCGAGGGGCCGGGCCACATGCCGCTCAACCAGATCCAGGCCAACATCCTGCTGCAGAAGCGGCTCTGCCACGGCGCTCCCTTCTACGTGCTGGGGCCCTTGGTCACCGACATCGCCCCGGGCTACGACCACATCGCCTGCGCCATCGGCGGAGCCGTGGCGGCCGCGGCCGGGGCCGACTTCCTCTGCTACGTGACGCCCAGCGAGCACCTGCGGCTGCCTGACGTGAACGACGTGCGCGAGGGGGTCATCGCTTCTCGTATCGCCGCCCATGCGGCAGACATCGCCAAGGGGGTTCCGGGTGCCGTGGAAAAGGACAACATGATGGCGAGATGCAGAAAAAAACTCGACTGGGAGGGGCAGTTCAGTCTGGCCCTGGACCCGGAAAAGGCGCGGCGTCTCCGGGTCGAGTCGGGTGTGGCCGACCACGGGGCATGCACCATGTGCGGCGAGTTCTGCGCCTACAAGGTTATGGACAGCGCTATGGGGGAGGAAGAAAAAATTTCTTCTTGAAGGCATCGGAACAGGATAAGGCGGACCCGAGCGGTCGAAAGGAATCCGGGTGCTCACCGAGAGCACCCGGATTTTTTAATAGTTAATTATTTAAAAATGTAGTCCAATGAAAACAAAAACTATTCAAGTTATTGAAACTACTACCGAAAAGTTGATTATAAGTGCAATAAATTCTTTTTTCCGGAGAGGTAGCTCATGCAGTGGTTCTATAATCTCAACCTGACGAAGAAGCTCAGCGTAATGTTTGTCGTTGGCCAGTTAGTGAATATTCTTATCGGCGTATTTGCCATTACCAGGCTCGGCGACGTCGCCAATGCGCCCGAATCCAGGGCCGTGATAATCGGCCTCATGGTCGCCGGTGTCGCATTATGCGGCTGGCTGAACTATTTCATTGTCTTCCGGGTCGTCCACCGTTCCCTGTGGTATGCGATCCGGTCGCTGGAGAGGGTGGCCGAAGGGGACCTCACCCAGAATATCAAGGTCAAGAGCACCGAGGAGATCGGGCAGATATTCTCCGGCCTGAAGCAGATGATCGAAAAGATGCGGGAGGTATCAAACCACATCAACGAACTGACCCACGCCCTGACCGACAATTCCAGGGAGCTTCTTGAGACCACCGAGCGGATGCACTACAGCGCCCATGAACAGACCGGCCAGACGGAACAGGCGGCCAGCGCCGTGATGGAGATGTCGCAGAGCTTCGGAGACGTGGCGGGTAATGCCGACCAGGCGTCGCAGGCCTCGCGGGACACCAGCGAAGCGGCCAAGTCTGGCTTTACCACGGTCACCGAGCTGATGGAGGAGATGCGGAAGATAGTCAGCTCGGTGGAAGAGTCATCGGCCACCATCGGCAAGCTCGGCCAGTCCAGCAGGCAGATAGGGGAGATCGTGGCGACCATCGAAGAGGTCGCTGACATGACCAACCTGCTGGCCCTGAACGCGGCCATTGAAGCGGCCCGGGCCGGTGACGCAGGCAGAGGATTCGCCGTGGTGGCCGACGAGGTCAGGTCCCTGGCGGAGCGGACCGGCAAGGCGACCCAGGAGATAACGTCCATGATCAAGTCGATACAGGCCGACACGGCCCAGGCCGTAGCCTCCATGTTGAACAGCAAGAAGCAGGCGGGCGAAGGGCTGGTCAAGGCCGAAGAGGCGAGCGGGGCGCTGGGGCACATCGTCGAGGTCTCGGACCGGAGCATGGACATGATCAACACCATCGCCGCCGCAACGGAAGAGCAGTCGTCCGTTTCGGAGCAGGTAGCAACCTATGTGGAGCAGATTGCCGGAGGCACCCGCGCGACGGAGGCCGCGACTGACCAGATACAGGGGAAGGCGCAGGATCTGGCAAGGCTGTCCGCGGAGCTCAAAGAGACGGCAAGGTGGTTCAGGGTGGCCTGATTGCCTCCCTTGCCGGTAACACGCCGGGTATTCTTGTGGTGGTTTCAGTGGACGGCTCATGGTGCATGGGCCGTCCATCGTTTTTCATGGTCCGGTTCGAGCCTTTCCTGACGGGGGTACCGGTTTCAACAGGACAATTGATGGCCTCGACGGGTAGTGATGCAGGAAACTGTGGACTGACGAGGTTCAGGGATAACCCCGGGAAATCAGAGCCCGTCGCCTTGACATCCGGCAAGATGGTGTTATCCGTAACACATAAATCCAATGCTTGAATAAGGAGGCTATGATGAAGTTTTCCGCGCTGTTTACGGGTATTGCGCTGCTGGCCGCGTCTACCGCCATGGCCGCGGGCGCCAAGACCTATCAGGTTACCGGACCGGTACTGGAAGTGAAGGGTGACGTCATAGTGGTCCAGAAGGGAAAAGAGAAGTGGGAGATCGCCAAGGACAAGGACACCAAGGTAACCGGTGATCTGAAGGTAGGGAGCAAGGTTACCATCATGTACACCATGAAGGCCGCAACCATCGAGGCCAAAGCCGAAGCCGCGAAGAAAAAGTAAAGGACCCCGCCAACCCCCGCCTGACCAACACAGAAATGCGCCGCCTTGCAGATATGGTATGACCAGACAGGCAGGGAAGTTACATGACCGGACCGCGGCTATCAAGCCAGGTGACCCGGGCAGCCGGGTCGGGAGCCGGGCAGTACATTGCTGCTTCGACCGGCGGCATGTCTGCCCATGTGCGCAAGGAGGTTCACATGGGACTTCTGGATGAGATTGTCGGCAAGATTTCCGGTTTGATGAGTCGTGGTGAAGGAGAGCAGTCCGGTCTTCTGGAAGGAGTAATGCAATTACTCGGCAGCAAGGAGTCGGGCGGCGTGGGTGGTCTGGGTGGTCTGGTTCGGCTGTTCCAGGAACACGGCCTCGGCGGAATCGTCTCGTCGTGGATCGGAACTGGTGAGAACCAGCCCATTTCCGCTGATCAGATCCAGCGGGTGCTCGGCAGCGACATGGTTCGGGGTATAGCCGCCAGGGCAGGTATCGTTCCGGAGGAAATGAGTGGAAAGCTCGCGGAATTTCTTCCAGGCATTATCGACAGGCTGACCCCGGACGGAACTGTTCCTGAAGGGGGACTGCTGGAAAAGGGGGTGGAGTTCCTCAAGGGGAAAATATCCTGAAAGGATCGAACGGGTTAAACCCCGTTGACGGGTTAGCATCCGGGAGGTACCTGTCGACGACGGGTTTTTCCAGGGGGAGCGCGGGGTTGACGCGGACGCAGAGCCTGGCGGCTGCGATCCCGCCGCCGTCGACTCACCACTGCTCACCCATGGGCATCTTGACCACAGGGATCGCCCGCCCCTCCTCGCGAAACGCTGCCGGACCGGCCGGCAGCGTCGAAAGACTTGACACGCATCCGCCTTTTATGCCATAAGAGACAGTACTTTCAATGTTCAGTATACCAATATAACTCAATAATAACGCCATCTTAGCTCAGTCGGTAGAGCAATTGATTCGTAATCAATAGGTCGCCGGTTCGATTCCGGCAGATGGCTCCATTTTAAAATCCTGCATGATGCGATGAAGTACAGAACCCGCCAGAAATGGCGGGTTTTTTGTTGTTCGTAGTCCGGGGTAGTGCTAGAATGTCCGTCAATATCCGGCATTTTTGGGGGCTCATTTAGGAGCAAGCCCCCAACGTTGAGCGGAGCAAGCCCCCAAAGGAGGTAAAAACCCATGCCGAAGCGGATTGCACCACTCACTGATGTCAAGGTCAGGAATGCGAAACCATGTGAGAAAGACAGCAAACTTTTCGACGGTGGCGGGCTGTTTCTCCTTGTGACCCGCGGCGGCGGCAAGCTGTGGCAATTCAAGTATCGCTTTGGGGGCAAGGAGAAGAAGCTGTCGTTCGGAACCTATCCAGAGGTATCCCTTGCGGATGCCAGGGAGAAGCGGGAGGCGGCAAGAAAGCAGGTCGCTACCGGCATTGATCCCGGAGAGGCCCGCAAAGCTGAGAAGCGGACAGGAAGCGAAAAGGCCGCGAATTCCTTTGAAGCGGTTGCGCGAGAGTGGCACACCCGGCAGAAAGGCGTGTGGACGCCGGGCCATGCCGACAGAACGATACAACGGCTTGAGCGTGACGTCTTCCCCTGCATCGGCACCCGGCCCATTGGGGAAATCACGGCTCCGGATCTGCTGATGGTATTGCGCCGGATCGAATCGAGGGGCGCCCACGAGACGGCTCACCGGGCAAGGTTCGTGTGCGGCCAGATCTTCCGGTATGCCGTGGCTACTGGCCGGGCCGAACGTGATCCCGCAGCGGACCTGAAGGGGGCGCTCACACCCTTGAAGACCCGGCATCACGCCGCCATTACCGACCCGAAAGAAGCTGCCGCACTCCTGCGAGCCATAGACGGTTACCAGGGCTCTTTCGTGGTCAAGACTGCCTTGCAGCTTGCCCCGCTGGTGTTCGTCCGTCCTGGCGAGCTCAGGCAAGCGGAATGGGCGGAAATCGACTTTGACGCGGCCGAGTGGAACATCCCCGCCGAACGGATGAAGATGAAGCAGGCTCACCTGGTCCCCCTGTCGGATCAGGCCGTGGGGATCCTCAGGGAGCTACAGGCCCTCACCGGCAACAGCCGGTACCTGTTCCCTTCCGGGCGGTCATTCGCGAGGCCCATGTCGGACAATGCCGTGAACGCGGCACTTCGGCGAATGGGTTTCAGTACTCACGAGATGACAGGCCACGGCTTCAGGGCCATGGCGCGGACCATCCTTGACGAGGTGCTTCAGGTTCGGGTTGACTTCATCGAGCATCAGCTTGCCCATGCGGTGAAGGATCCGAATGGGCGCGCCTACAACCGGACATCGCATCTTGCCGAGCGGCGGAAGATGATGCAGCAATGGGCTGATTACCTGGATGAGTTGAAGGCAGGCGCGAAGGTGCTGCCGTTGAAGCGACAGATGACGGAGTAGACTTTTCAATTTCGCGGGATAGGGCGGCCACCCGAAAAGCTGTCTTTCCTGGGACAGTTTCCCGCGTGGATCTTCCAGGGCGCTGCAGGAGGCGCGAACTATGGAATTCTGTGAGTACAGAGCCTGGTTCTACTTTTTCCAGTATCAATTTTACATGAGATGTGCCCATGTTAAGGGTCGCCTTGCCTCAGGACGTGATGCGGGTCCAATTGCAGAGTTCCTGCGGCAACTTGTATATAACCCAGTAGAGGTGCATGACCGATGGGAAACTGTTGAGAGTTACAAGCAATCTCGGCAACCGGAAGTAAGCAGGAGAAAGCGTACCGGTGTCCCATCCCCAAAAAAGCGTGAACGCCAGGCGAAGCTACGCACACCAGAGCCCGGTGCCCAGCCGTATCAATCATGCAAAGCAGTTATCCGTTTCACAAAGAAGGAGAGCATCCGATGTCGCTTCATGCTGTTTGAGTTTCCAAGCACTGTTAAGCTTGACAAATCTGTCCTATTGTCTGGCAAAAGACACATTTATTCACTGTATAAGAGCCTTGTAATTTATGATTTGTTTCAGTCTGGAAAAACTCCGTGGAGTATAGCATCAACGCTGCTTAAAGCGAAAGACAACGGTCAGGGTACTTTATTGGATGCAGGGAATAGGCGTAAGAAGATTGATGGTGACGTCTGGGATTGCCTGCGTCCATTTGAATATTTAAAGAAAAGCTCCTATAACTTTATTCTAGAAGGCATTGGGACATTTGCAGATGAAGATTTATCGATACTATTTACGAAAAAACGTGAATTATATAAACCAGAACTAAATTCTCAGAGAGAGAACCTTCAGGGGGAGAAAGATGGCATATTTGAATGTCTAGACAGTTTTTCCAATGATATCCGACGATTAAAGCGAAACGCTGATCAGTTAATTATTTTAGCTGCATCTGGACAGTTCTCCAGGTTTCCCAACGTACTTCCTTCCACATAATCACACCGTAACTATCATCCTTTTCCCAAAAAATGTTTGACCTGCTGTTTTAATAGAAGTTGTTGTTCCATCATATCGCACCTTCATAATCTAGCTTTTTGTAACCATCTGAATTTCATCCAGAAACCTGTTGCGTCAATCGACAAAATTATTTTTTTCTTACACTTTGGTCGTGGGAAGGCCGTGCGGACGTTATGGGCTATCATGGCACTCAAATTTAAAGTGGAGGTTACGCAATATGACGCGCGAGGCAACTCCCTCAGTTTCCGGTCTGCGCTGGGGATCGGCGGGACACACAATCCATCCGACACAGTTACCTGATATCGGATACCTGCGCTTGCCGCAGATTATCGGCCAACGGGAAGTTACGCCCGATGAAGCGGCCGCGAACCGGCGACGCGGGAAAGGCCCACGTACACCGCGGCCTGCGATCCAACCGCTCATTCCGGTATCTCGCACGCAGTGGTATGCAGGGATCCGCGCTGGCAGATACCCTGCACCGCGGAGATTGGCGCCCAGAACAGCGGTATGGGCGGCAGCTGACATTCGTGCACTGCTCGAGAGTGGTGGGGACTGTCCGCAACACTGAAAATCAGAACACAGAGGAGACATGAGATGCGAGAATTTCAGACTGAAGATCTAGATCTTGCTGCAGCGATCTCGGCCGCAACTGGCAGACAACCGGCGGTATTCCGGCGGCCGGACCGTATGCTTGTTTCTTTCGAATTTCCAGATGATGAGATCACCCGGCAAATCGTCATCGAATACGCGGGCGGCGACTTATCTCTGCCGGTGAAACGCTACGCCGCCTGCCGCGGACAGCTCTATCGTTTAGCACGTACGCTCCCTCGATAAAGGGGGGGCGAGATGCGGCACCGCAAAGCAAAGGACACCCTTCCCACTGGGCGCAACCAGAAAGGCGCGCCAAAATTCGAGAACTGGCATTGTCGCATCTTCCCGAAGGATATGACATACCCTGCGTGGCGATATCTGTCAAAGACGGCGAGTGACGTTGCGAACATCTGCCGAGCGAAGAACGACCATGCCGGAGCATGCAGGCGTAAGGATGAGAACGGCCGGCCAATTTTCGAGTTCACGGCGACCGAGGCGGAGAAGACATTCCTGATTCCTAGGCCGACCTTCAGCAGCGCCATCCGGAGTCTGATCGAGATCGGTTTCATTGAGGTTGTCCGACATGGGGGAACCCTGGACGGCAAGGGTGTGTCCGCGCTGTATCGTTTGTCCGACCGGTGGAAGCAGTGGGTACCCCCACCCCGAGATAATACAAACATTCTGAAGGCCCGGGCCTCCCGTGGAAAACGGAGGGATATGGCTAGAGATATAGAAACGTTTAAGCCGGCTTAAACAGGGAATGATGTTCTTTCGTGTAAGCGGGCTTAAACGAAAAAGGTCTTTCGGGTGCTTTTCCTGTTTAAGCGGGCTTAAATGAACCTGTATAAGTGACCTTACATAGGACTACGATTTTTAGAGGAGCAAGGCTGTATGAAAGGACCCAAACGCACTGGGGAACACATCAACCGCAAAATCCGCCAGATTTCCGAGGCACTGCGAGAACTCCGGGGGAAGAGAACTCGTCGCAAACCGCGGGAGGAAGATGGGCGGCGGAAGTACGACTACTTCTCTGATTCGTCTTTCTTGCGAAGGTATGAGGAACTGGGCCGGAACCAGAGCGCCCTTGCCCGTGAACTGGGGGTTTCACGGCAGGCCGTAGGTAAAAGGCTCCGCCGGGCAAGCAAGGAGGCGCGGGAAAGCGCGCTTCAGACTTTGGGGCTGTTGGAGCATGTGTTCGGTAAAACCAAAAGGTAAAAACTGCAACCTTTCTTGCCACAAACCGGAATTTCGCTTTTCGTAGATAACGTTTTGAATTTATGGAGAAATATCGTTGTCAGTCAGGTAAGTAATCATCCCGATCTATCACTTTTTTTTTACCAGTTGTTAACCTGATCGCGGGATTCTTTCGAAAAAACAAAAAGTTACGCAGCAGGTTAACACGTTAACTGACGGTAAAACGGAGCCGAACATGTACCTTTTGAAATCTGCTGGAAACGCAACGCTGATACCATCCAAGAAGTTGGTTCACCGTGACGGAAAGGTTTTCACACAGACCTTTCACGTCCGCCCGGGGGAAGAGGTCAAGTACAAGCGGCCCGACCTCGACAAGAACTGGCGGACCGGGACGGTCGTCGGTACCAGCCAGGGACACATCCATGTCCAGGGGAAGCGGGAGGCGGGCTCCTTCAGGGCGAAGGTCCACCAGATCCCGATGGAGAACGTCCTTCCTCTCGCGGCTTATCGGACGCAGTCCGACCGGCCGGCGGATCCTCGATACACCCCGGAGGGCGACAGGACCCAGGCCCGTCACAATCTGACCGCGGCGGAACTCCGCAAGCGCGGCATCATTGTGGAGAAGCGGCTTGGCTTCAAGGAAGAGCTGATCCTGCAGCACCCCTCATTCGTCGGCCCCGCCATCAAGATCGTGAGCCGACTGGCCAAGGAAAACGGCATCAGCACGGCAATGACCGGCAAGCCGTCGGCGGCCCTCTGGCACCAGGCGGCGGATGCCGATTACCAGGACATGCTGTTCCATTACTCCATGGGAGCACTCAAGGCGTGGCGCCGGGAACTCTCCAAGCCCCTCGACAAGCAGGTGAAGAACAACATCAAGGAGTTTCTTGATGTCTTTGAGAATGAGCGGAACAGCTCCTTTGTCCATGCCGCTATTGAGAAGGAGGGAAAATCGGCGGTTATTGAATTACTGAATCAACGCCGGAAGCAACGAGCCGCGATCCATGATCAGGACATCAACGACATGGTGGAGGATCCGGCCGCCCGGCGGCTCCTGGACAAGAATTCCAGCCAGCCGATGCAGCTCAAGTACACCCTTGCCGTCAACAAAGAAACGCTTCGTGACGACCTGATGAAAGTCTTGGCATCCATGCAGCCGGTGGAGCGGGTGGCCATCAAGCTAAAATATGGCATCGGCTCACAGTCCGGGGGCTCGCTCAACAATGAGGAGGTCGCCGACCGTCTGAATGCCGCCGGGTACCAGGACGGCAAGAACAAATGGACCCGGAACAGCGTGGGTACCATGCTTACCGAGGCTCTGGACAAGATCTATCGGTCACCCAGCCTTGAGGCGCTCCGCTTTCATCGTGATGATTTGCTGGGCCGGCCTGTGTGGAAGGCACTGGCAAGCGAGGTCAAAGACCACATGGCTGATCGGACAATCAGCCGCAAAGAGTTTGACCAGATGCTCTTCGAACTGGATGGGATTGCCGCGCAAGCGACTGTGAACTGAGAAAAGGAGGTTTCCGTGGGACAAAAATACGATGTTGTCGAAGTGCTCAATGCCTTCCTTGATGGGAAAGATGGCGGTCCGCCAATCGAGGTAATTGTCGACGTCATCAGGGAAGCGATCAGAACACAGGATCGGATTCTGGCCATGGCCCCCAAGTCCCTTGAGTTTGCCGCCCCTGAAGAGCGAGAAAGCATGCTCGAAGCGATTTCCACTGTCAGGGAGGAGAAGGGAAAGCTCGAAGTGTTGCTGGAAAAACTCCTTCAGATGGAGAGGGACGAGAAAGAAGACATGGAAGGCTTGCCGGCTGAATAGAAAAGGAGCAAACACGTGACTCTTGGAATCGCTTTAAAGGTTGATGCACAGCAGGTCCGTGAGGCGAAACGCGACTTGGAGTTTCTCAATAAAAAGTTGAAGGAAACCGAAAACATCGACGTATCCTTTGGCGGCGATCAGCTCGCCCGGGATGCTGAACAATTACGGAGAATCGGCCTGGAGCTGACCAGGCTCGGCAACTTGGCCCGCACAGGGGACAACCGGGGCGGTTTTCTAAATCCGCGACAGCTTGAGGTGGTCAACAAGCTGACCAAAGACATCGGTGCCGGTCTGGGGGGGTGGCTCGGGCAGACTGCGAAACTCCGCAACGAGCTGAAGCAGGTCTCCAGCGACCTCAGGCAGGTGCAGCGCGACATGACCTCGCCCAACCTTTCCGCGAAGGCCCGCGACCTGATGCTGGAGGACGTGGAAGTCCTGACCGGCCGCCGCGAGGATCTGCAGAAGGAGCTTGCCAGGCGGGCTAAGTACGATGCCCGTGCCCAACACATGAGCCGCAGGGCGATGGAACATGCAGATGTTATCAGCGGGTTTGGGCAGGCCGGTGGCGATAGCGAAGGGGGAGGGGCTGCTTTATACGGGCTGGGCAAGAAGGCCCTCGGCTACGGCATGGCGTTTCTCGGGATTGGCTCCATGATGGGGCTGATCAAGTCCAGCTGGGATAAGGATCAGGCGCAAGAGATGAAAGAGGCGGGCCTGCTGATGCGGGGGGTCACCTACCATCGACGCGTATCGCCCTGGGGCTACACCCCGCAGGAGGAGGCCGAAGGCATCATGGGCCTGCGGCGGACCACTGGAGCGGGCGACATGGAAACCCTGAGCCGTCTGGAGCGATTCTCCCGGCTTGGCAACATGGACATCATGACCTCGCTGGGCATCGCGGGCGGGTACTATTCGGTGACGGGCTCGGACCCCATGAAGCAGAGGGCGGCACTTGACGCGTTGTTGCTGATGGGGCGGCAGGCCAAAGACGGGAAGAGCGAGACTTTGTTGCAGATGATCAATACCAACTTGATGACCGCGCAACAGGCGCAGGGCGGCCGGGCGTTGACTGACGGGCAGATTTCTCAAGTCGCGGCACAGACGATTGCACTGTACAACCAGCCGGGCACCATGGGCAAGAGCCCCGGCTTATTCAATGCCATGCAGAACGCCATGATGCCAAACGGAAACCCGGTTTCTGAGGTCATGCAATGGGAAATCGCCGGCGGTTTTGATGGCCCGATGACACCGGCGAAGTATGGCGAAATCATGCGGCGCCGAGCGAACGGCCTGAACGATCCGGAGAACCTGAGGCGGGCATCAGCGGGAGCTGGACGCTTTGCGAAAGACCGTGCGGGCCAGGTGCTCTATTGGCAGGCCGTCCGCGGCACGCTTGGCAATCCCCGGGAATACGAAGTCGATTATGCCATTAACGAGCTGTTCGGCCCTGCTGGCAAGCTGACGGGCGTCAACGATCCACGCCAGCAGGCGGCGATCATCCATGGCCACTTGTCCGGAAAGATGCCGAGTGACGAAATCGACAAGCTCGTCAAGTCCTACCAGGCGACCAAAGGGTACGAGATCGGCCAACGGGATGCACGGACCGAGTTCGGAAAGCTGGGGGTCGGTACAGGAGCCGAGAGTGTGGCCGGCGGCGCGAAGGGTTACATTTCACGCGGACTCGAAATTTTCGGCGAGGGCGTTCAGCGGGCGAGATTCGAGAAAGTCCTGACGCAGAAGGCGCGTGCAAAAGGGCTGGATGTCCCTTGGATACTTTCGATGATGGGAGCAGAATCGGGAGGCAATCCGAATGCAGTCAGTCGCAAAGGGGCGGTCGGTTTGATGCAGGTGCTACCCTCCACTGCTGCCGATTACGGGTATTCGGCTGATTCCCTGAAAGACCCCGAAGCCAACATGGATGTCGCGCTCCTGCACATCCAGCGGCTTCTGAAGAAATACGACGGCGATTATCGGGCCATGACCCTGGCCTACAACGAGGGCGAAGGCAACTATGACAAGGGCATCCGCCCGGCAGAGACCATCAAATACCTTGCGGAGGTGCAGCGGCGGTCCGAAGGCTGGCGGACCGGGGACGCCCCCGCAGGCATCCCGTCCGAGGGCGAGATAGTGAAGCTTTTGCGTGAAATCGCCAGTAATACAAACCCCACGAACCGGACCTCTGTCGTTCCATTCTCCGATTATGCGGGGATGATGGGCGGGGCCGCCCCACCGGTTCGTCCCGTAACGAAATAATCCACCTTGCCCTCACTGAAGCAATTGAATTTGAGCTTGAACGGAAGGAGATTTTCAGAGTGAAAACGTATTCCCCGCGACATAGGGTGATCGCTCGCGACCTGGTTACCAACGATGTCATCTGCGACCTTTCCCCGGACATCATCAGTCTGACCGTAAACAAGGCTTACCGGATGGCCGCCGGCACATTCCAACTGGTTGTCACGTACCGGGAGGTTGACGGAAACCGCTACGACCAGATGCTGACTCCTGACGACATGATCACCATCGAACTGGATGCCGGTGATGGCAGCGGTTTCAAATACGTCCTGACCGGCCTGATTGACCGTATCGCCCGAACCTTCCGGGTCGCTCACAATGGTGCGCCGGAGCGCCGGATTACCATCAGCGGCCGAGACATGGGAAAGCTCCTCACCACGATAGAGCTCGGTTGGGACATCTCCGGCATCAATCGTCTGCAATATCCCGATGGTACCAACATGATAACGGCGGCCATGTTCAAACGTTTCATGAACAGCCGGGGAACCCCTGAAGAGCTTGTCACCTATATCTACCAGCTTTTTGAGACACAAATTCCGGGCGCCGATTACGTCCGTCATTTCAACCTGAAGGTCGACACCGATGACGATTGGCAGCTCTACTCGCCGGAAATGATCGGCATCCAGGGAACGGATACGTGGAGCGCAATGAAGCGAGTGGAAAACCAGCCGTATAATACCCTGACGACAGCCACCAATCCGACGACCGGAAAGTTCTGGATCATCCTCGAAAAGACCCCTATCGATAAGGACGGCAGGTTGTCACGGGAGTCGTTGCATGAAATCGGTATTTCGGAAGTTGTCGCTTCAGATATTGGTATCAGTGATGCGGAACGGATCAATCTGCTCTGTCTTTATCCACCTTCGACGGAAGCTTTGACCAACGCGGTTTTGGATATCGCCCTGGCGTATGCCGATCTAACCCGCTTAAACAAAGCATCGGTGCAAGTTCACGGCGTTCGGCCGCATGTGATCCGTACCCATTTTGTCCCGAGGAGCTTCTGGATGACCAACAAGGACACCCTTCAGGATGTGACGGCGTCCATTGAGCGTTCCAAGCTCTTCTGGGAGTGGTATTTGAAGAACGAAACCTTCGAGTCCGGGTACTTCTCGATCCATGGCAACCCGGGAATTCAACAGGGGGACG
This sequence comes from Geobacteraceae bacterium, assembly GCA_029975275.1. GTDB lineage: Bacteria > Desulfobacterota > Desulfuromonadia > Geobacterales > Geobacteraceae > RPRC01. The sequence goes on from JARKPN010000096.1 coordinate 80,142, forward strand.
GATTGTTATATACGGACGGGAAGAAGGAATTCTTCATCGAACAGGTGACCCATATTTACTCCGTCTATCCAGCACCGCAGTTCATTACTCAACTTCATGTTACGAGGGGGCAAGATGTTCGCCGATGACGGTTCAAGAGTGCAGGGCTCTCTTCAAGTTCATCCTGCAGTCGTAAGGGCTCAAGGGTTCTATGGGCTCTTTCTTGGCGTAATCCAGCAGAGCGGAATCTTTCATTCGGACAGTGGACAGAATCCTGCCGGATGCACACTGGTCAACCTGACACTTCTTCATGGACACCCCGACCTTTACAGGGTCCCGGTCCTTACCCCCAAAGCGAACCGGCAGAATGGAGAGTCCATCGACCCGGAACCGGGCGACCAGGTGGTGGTGGCGTTCCTGAATGGAAATCTCTGCCAGCCGGTTGTGATTGGCTTCCTCCCCCCGCCTGGCAACACGTTGCAGCCTGTTTCCTCCGACGCCCCCCTGCACCATACCCACTGGCAGGGCACTGACATCAAGCTGGAGAAAGACGGTATCCGTCGGGTCCACGTCGCGAAAGACGACCTACTGAACGTAGTGGAGAATCAGACCGAGACGATCCACGGCGCCCGGTCCATCACCGTGGACCTGACCGACACCCTGGAAGTCACCGGCGACCAGACCGAGACCATGCACGGCAACCGGACTCAGACGGTGGATCTCGACGACACCTTGACCGTCCACCAGAACCGGACAGCGACCGTTGACGACAACGACACACTCACCGTGCACGGCAGCCGGACGGCCACCATCGACGTGAACGACACCCTGACCGTCACCGGCAACCGCCAGGCGGACATCGACGGCACGGACACCCTGGACGTGGCCGGCGACCAGACAGAGACCATCCATGGCTCCCGGCAGGTCAACATCGGGGTCAACGATACCCTGGAGGTCACCGGGACCGGAACCATCATCATCCATGGGGCCGCAACAGTGCATATCTACAGTACCGCGAACATCACGGTTGACGGCAACACAACCATCACGACTCCGCAGGCCACGGTAGTAGCCTCTTCAAAAATACGGCTCCAGTCGCCCCTCGTGGAGTGTACCGGCAACATTACGGCGACCGGCACGATAACCGCCGGCGGCAACATCAAGTCAACCAACGGCGAGGTGGGCGACAAGATCCGCAATATGTCCGGCGACCGGACCATCTACAACGGCCACCAGCATCTCGAAACCGGCGCGATTACCTTCGGACCGAACAACCAGCAGTAGGAGGCAGGTGGGGAGTTCGAACCTCCCCCCTCAGTCGGGCAACTCAGAAGAAATCACTGCTCAATTCCTGAGGCCGAGATGTTCAGAGTACCGTATCGGTTTGAGGCGAGATCGGGGTCAATCTGGGTACCGTACGAAGTCGCCCCATTGCATCGACATATCTGTAAGCTCCGAGTCCCTTCACTATCCCTTTGTAGAATTGGCCAGGTGCGGAGCGTTTGCCGAAATCGATGAGAAATGGCACGCTGAACATCTCGAAAAGTGCTACCGTTCTGCTGAGGAGCTGGATTTGAGCTCCTCCAACCATGTAGCAGGATCCAACGGTCTCGTAGGGATTTGTCCTGAAAAGATCAAAAAGGTCGTACATGCCGCGAGGACAGCTCCGCCGCAACTCCTTGGCCTTCTCAGGAGTGAATCTCTTTTCGTTCCATTGCTTGGTATCTCGGCTTGTGAACCCTGCTTTCTTCCATGCCTCAGCTTCCCCGGCGAAATAGATCCCTGCATCACCCCACCGGCGTGCAGAATCCAGAGAATAGCCGGCACCACGCCACCCGCGCGCGGCTATGGCACCGATACCAGCCGATGACCACTTCTTCGCTTCCTGTGGTTTGAAGCCGTATGATCGCCATTCTTGAGCGCTACCTGCATCAAAAGATGACCAATCGAGGATTTCCGCAAGAGAGAAGCCTTTCTCCACCCAGTCCGTCACGTGTTGCGCTGAAACTCCGGCCTGTTTCCATCTTCGAGCATTCTCAGGGGAAAATTTCCTGTCTCGCCATTCTTTGGCTTCGTCGGCTTCAAGACCGGCAGCATGCCACGCAAGGCTCTGTGGCACCGTGAAACCGTTGCTTTTCCAGTTGCCGGCTTCTGTCGGAGCGAAGTCTTTGCTCTTCCACTCATGGGCTTCCGATGAAGTCATGTGAACGCTGCGCCACGACTTGGTCTCCGCAGGAGTGAATCCTGCATTTTTCCAGGTTGCGGCTTCACTCGGGCTGATGGGGTCCAGCAATCTTCTTGAATTATTCTCCGTTGTAGATGTTCCGATGATCCAATCGAGAGCCGAGTCCGTATTGAATCCCGCAGCATGCCAGCTGGTGGCAGTATCGAAAGGTACATGATGCCAATAGATCGCTCCACTTGAAGCGCTCCCCGTCATTTGCCACCGTAAGGAGTCTGCAGGCGAGCATCCGATGTTGCTCCATTTTTCAGCTGATGTGAGATCCCTCCTTACCGATTGCCTTTTGTTCTCTACTGGTTTGCTGAACCCAGACATTATCCATGGTTTCGTGAGGGTGCACCCGCAAGAACCGAGCAGCGCCAGTACAAGGATGAAACGAGCGAACATGATCTGCCTCCTTTGAAGTTTCGGACTTGAACTTCTACGTGACAAATGATTGCCGTGACGGGTCACGTGACCCATCACAGGATCCGTCCTGTGACCCATCATAGGATCCGTCTTGTGACCGGTCCTGATATAGGGCGTGTGCACTGCCCTGCGGTTATTCATTCGGCCACCCACCCGGACGGTTGGTCAGACGGTCAGACGGTTAGTCAGTCGGTCATACGGTCGAGCCGAATGAATGGATGAATGAACGAATGAATGATTGAATGGACGATTGAATGAACGATTGAATGGACGGCATATCAGACGGTCAGCCGGTCGTTCAGACGGTCATTCAGCCGGTCGTTCAGACGGTTGGTTCGAGCTTTGACAGATTAACCGGCTTAGGAACCGGTTGAATAGCCGGATAATCTGCTCCAGCCAGCCATCCATCCAGACGGTTCGGACACCAGTGGCAAACAGGGACAGCCATCGTCTGCCGATCAGCCGATACGTGAGCTGACCGGTGCCCCCTAAACCGGATAAATAGCCGGTTAATTATCCGGATAACCCTATCAGGGCACCCATGCGCACTCAGGCGCTTGGCCGGGCTGTAGGCGCTGTCTTTTCTCGAAGTCGATTCATCGGCCGGTCATCTGTCGGCTTTTCCTGTTGAGAAGCGCCTGGCAATCTGGCACCAGTGTATGGCCTTCAAGTCGGCAGCCGGTCCCCGTCCAGTTCCCGGGCCAGACAGATAGCGTCGATGAGCCTGCACATGAACTCTTCCGCCTCCAGGGCAGTCATGGGGTCGGTCGGCGGGATCCCTATGACAGCCTGACCGTCGTCGTTCCGATCAACAGCAATCTCCGGCGTCATTGCTCCTCACCTCCGTAAACCCACACCCGCCCATCCACCAGAAACTCCAGGGCGTCGCCTTCGATGTTCGCCTGGACGTAGGCGTCACCCATGAAGGATCCGAGCTCCTTCTGTGCCGTCTCGGTCAGTTCCTCGATCAGGCTTTCCGTAATGCAGATGGTCTTGGCGTCATCATACGGGGTTGAGACGCTGGCGGTAATACTCCGGGCCTCCCAGTCGATGTCGAGCCCGTCAAGGGTGGCGCCGACCTTCGCCAGCTCCCGAACAAACAGAGCCTCGATCATGTCCCGGATACGGGGTTGCAGGCATTCCAACTCGTTCCGGAACGCGACGGCGCGGGCCTTGGGAGTGAGTTCGGTTATTTCGTATAGCTGCATGGTGACTTCTCGCATGTCTTTCCTCCTTGTATCAAAATGATGGCGTCTGCGTTCGGTGTGCATTGAGATAAGATTCTTTTCAAAGGTTAAGTTATAGATTATAGTAATTTTATGCACTGCCTCATAAAGGGGGGACTTCATGAGATTGATTTGTATGGGTTCTTTGCTGTTCGGGCTGCCACTGGTGCTAGGCAGCACGGCAATGGCAGCTGATAGCAGCTGGTACCTTTATCAGTTCATTGCGAAAAACGGTTATCGCTGGCCTTCCGCTTCCAAGTGCGTGCCGTGCAAGCCCCCAGCTGCATCCATAGAACATTTGCATGCACAGGGGGCGGACTTTCAGGTGATCGACCGTATGACCCGAAAAGGGAAACCCGTTGTAGTAGATATCTTGATGCCGAGATATGTAGAGCATGGTGTCATCGTGAATACGGGACGCTTTGTTAAGGGAAAAGCGCTGTGCGAACAAATTCGAGAAGATGACGTGTCGGGGAAGCTTGAGCAGCGCGCATTGCAGCGATACCGGTAAATTCTAAATTTATTTCACTACGGAAAGCTGTGATTGAAGCCATACAGAAAAGGAGGGCAAAATGATGACTTATAGGTTTACAATTATTGCGTTCGTTGTCATACTTTTTAATCCATGTGCTGCTTATTCTGCTGATGGAAAGTATGATCAGCTTAGAAGCTACTTTCCAATGGAAAAGGGGAGCGTATGGATATACAACAGTCTAACAAACACTCCTGATACCATTGTAATAGTGAATGATTGTGGTTACGATGATTATGGTATAAAATTCTGTATATTTAAGGAAACAATAATGGAATTGAATACCGTACACACAGCATACACATATCAAGGTGATTCTGTCTTAATAAAGCTTGAACAGAATGCTTTTAAAGGTAATAATGTTGAAACATTTTTACCTCCGAAAGTATTGCTAAAATACCCACTAAGTCTTGGTTCTACATGGATTACCGCGACAACTGATGAAATGAATTTCCAATCTAAAATTGTAAAAATAATTCCCTTGATGGAAGTTAAGGCTGGCAAGTTTAGTCAGGTGCTAAAGGTTGAGTCGAAATGGTTTGTGAAACAAAACAATGGGAAGATGAAGTTTGAAGAGAAAGAGACTGTTGTTGTCAGTTATTATGCACCCAATGTTGGGTTGATACTGGAAGAAGCCTACAATATTGGACTGAGCAAAAAGTATAATAAAAATAAAAAAGTGAAGGTGCTTCGAACGCAAGAACTTGTTGAGTACCGCCCCGTTAATCGTGAGAATTAAAGGGAGGGTGCCTCCCCGTCCGGATAGAGGCACCCTCGGGCTGCCGACCCGCTCAGTGTCACACCGCTACGGCGCGTTCGAGCACAGTTTCTGGCTTGCACTGAGTTTCAGAACATTGAGCTACTCGATGCGCCGGTAGAACTGCCGTTGCCCTTCCATCCGGCAGGGCATCCCAGAGTTCTTCCAGCCTTTCCATTCCCATTTCGGCCAACTTCATTATGGCCGTACCGGTCTCATCCAACATGTTTTCAGCGGCTACGAGGCCTCGGATGGCGACGAGGACTGCGTGGACATCGTGTGCGGTCTTCGTGATCATGCCGCCACCTCCTTGGCTCCGCCTGCAATCTTCCCAAGTTGCTCAGGAACAAACATGAATTTCCCTCCTTTTGGATTATTGCCCAGTTGCTGGGCTTTGTCGTGACAGCTATAAAAGGAAACCAGCAAAAAATGATGCACCCAGGTTCAGGCCTCCGGTTATTCCCGCTGTGTTTCCACCCGGGTCTTCCGAAGAAATTCCTCGAAGTCCTCCCTCCGGATCCGCTTGAGCTTGCCGATTTGGTGATAGGGGAGCTCCCCTCTTGCCAGCAGCCGGTAGATGGTCATCTTGTTGACCTTCAGCTTCTCGGCGAGCTCCTCCGGTGAATAGAAATCGCTGTTTTCGGGTTCCACGTTTTTTCCTTTCTCAGATAGCCAGGATGGCCCGGTCGATGTCTTCCTCCCGGAAACTCAGGTAACACGCGGTCGAGTTGATGTTCCGGTGGCCCAGGGCGCGCTGGGTTTTGATCAGGTCGTGACCCAGGGCGTCATAGACCTTGTTCGCGAAGGTCTTCCGCATGGAATGGGTCCCCAGCTTCCCGCCAAGGTCGGTGTCAGTGAATGCCTGGTGAAGCACCCGCCACGCATGCACCCGGGTAACCGGCCGGTTATCACCCTTCCTGGAGAGGAACACAAAGGTTTCCGCGGTGAGCTTCTCCTCGGCCGCCAGTTCCTGGAACCACTCCGCCAGGGCTTCCTTTGCCTCGGGGTGGAGCAGGACGGTACGCCCCTCGACCCGTTTCTTCATGTTCCGGCGGGCCACGGTGACCCGTTCCACCATCCGGCCGGCCTGGAGCAGGTCGCCGACCTTGAGGCTCAGGAGTTCGGAGATCCGGAACCCCGATTTGATACCGAGAAGGAAAAGGGCGGTGTCCCTCTTGCTGGCGCCGGTGAGACGCTCGACGACGTTTCTGACTTCCATGTCCGCCAACGGTCTGCAGCCTCGCATGATGTCCTCCCATCGTTTTTTCGTTCTTCATTCCCGTCACCTATAGAAGGAAATCACGAAAAAATGATGCACTGGACGCGTGCGTGGCAATTACGATCGTAATGATAATTTAATCATTGTCAATGATTTTAATTTACTATAATCAACCAGTGTGTGGTATGCCAAACAATGGTTTACTTATGTAACATTTTACCAAAATGTTACATTGGGTATATAGCTAAAAATATTAAGTTTTTCGTCAAATTCAGAATTTGATACCCATGGCAGCGGGGCGGTCAATTCGTAATCCTGGCGTCACTTTCCTCCCTCGACAACCTCCAAATCTGCAGTAACCTTTCCTCTTGAAACGGGCTCTTCCACACCCTGACCGTTGGGGGAACCATGCCGGAAGCATCCATCACGTCCGTCGGAGTTGAAGGCTTCCTCTCTCGCTGGGAGACCTCCGGAGCTGCCGAACGGGCAAACTACCAGCTCTTTCTCTCCGAACTGTGCGACCTGCTCGCCGTCCCCCGCCCCAATCCCACCCGCCCCGACGATCGGGACAACTCCTATGTGTTCGAACGCTCCGTCATCTTCAAGCACGGGTTCGGCCAGACCAGCACCGGCAGAATCGACCTGTACAAGCAGGGATGCTTCGTTCTCGAAGCGAAACAGGGCAGTGACCGCCCGGCCGAAAACAATCCGTTCATCGTCAGGGAAGAAGATCCCGGGTGGCTGACCTCCCGGCGGGGGACAGCGGTCCGAGGTACACGGGGATGGGACATTGCCATGCTCAAGGCCAAGGGACAGGCCGAGCAGTACGCACGAGCCCTGCCGGTGGAGGAGGGGTGGCCTCCATTCCTGGTCGTGGTGGACGTCGGCCACGCCATCGAGCTGTACAGCGAGTTTTCGTGTTCCGGCAAGGCCTATCTTCCCTTTCCGGATCCCGCCTCCTACCGTATCATGCTTGCCGAGTTGGAGCAGGTTGCCATCCGGGAACGCCTCAGGCTGGTCTGGACCGATCCCCAGCAACTCGACCCACCGAAGCATAGCGCCAAGGTGACCCGCGAGGTGGCCGACCGGCTTGCACTGCTGGCCAAATCCCTTGAGCAGGCGGGACACCGGCCAGAGAAGGTCGGCAATTTCCTGAAGCGCTGCCTGTTCACCATGTTCGCCGAAGACGTGGGGTTGATTCCCATGAAGAGCTTTTCGTTGCTGATGGAGAGCCTCAGGGGCGACGCGGACAAGTTTGCACCCATGGCCGAATCTCTCTGGGCTACAATGAAGGGTGGCGGCTTTTCCCCGGTGCTCCGGGAGAGGCTGCTCCGGTTTAACGGCGGCCTCTTCGAGGAGGCGGAAGCCCTCCCCATCGGCGAGGCGCACCTGGCGCTCCTGGTCGAGGCGGCAAAGGCCGACTGGAAGGACGTTGAACCGGCTATCTTCGGGACGCTTCTGGAGCGCGCCCTGGACCCGGATGAGCGCCACAACCTCGGCGCCCACTACACGCCCCGGGAGTACGTCGAAAGGTTGGTGCTCCCTACCGTCATCGAGCCGCTCCGATCAGAGTGGGAGGCGGTCCTGGCAGCCGCCGTCACTCTTTCCCACCAGGGAAACCAGGCGGGCGCTGCGTCGCTGGTCAAGGAGTTCCACCACAAGTTGTGCACAGTCCGCGTGCTCGATCCTGCATGCGGCAGCGGCAATTTTCTCTATGTCACCTTCGAGCACCTGAAACGCCTGGAGGGTGAGGTGCTGAACGCCCTCGAAGGATTCGGCGAGAGTCAGGCGCTGCTGGACCTGGCCGGAACAACCGTGGACCCTCACCAGCTCCTGGGTATCGAGGTCAACCCGAGGGCCGCGGCCATAACCGACATGGTGCTCTGGATTGGGTATCTCCAGTGGCACTTCCGCACCCGCGGCCACGTCCTTCCCCCCGAGCCGGTGATCAAGAAGTTCCACAACATCGAGTGCCGCGACGCGGTGCTGGCCTACGACGGTACCGAACCTCTCCTGCACCCGAATGGGAAAGCGGTCACCCGGTGGGATGGCCGGACCACCAAAATGCACCCGGTCACCGGCGAGCAGGTGCCGGACGAGTCGGCGCAGGTGCCTGTGCTCCGGTACCTGAATCCCCGCAAGGCCGAATGGCCGGAGGCCGATTTTGTGGTGGGCAACCCGCCGTTCCTGGGGGCGTCCACCATGCGCCGCTCCCTGGGGGACGGGTACGTGGATGCGTTGCGGCGCGTGTGGGCGGAGGTTCCCGACTCGGCGGATTTCGTCATGTACTGGTGGCAGCAGGCTGCGGATCTGACCCGGAGAGGGAAGCTTCGCCGCTTCGGCTTCATCACCACCAACAGCCTGCGGCAGACCTTCAATCGGCGGGTGCTGCAGCAGCACCTGAGAGGGGTACCACCTCTTTCCCTGGCCTTTGCCATACCGGATCATCCGTGGGTCGATTCCGCCGATGGGGCCGCCGTACGTATCGCCATGACCGTCGGGCAGCTGGCAAGCGAGGATGCTGAGGGGATTCTGTCCACCGTCACCGCCGAGCGGACGGGGAGCGGCGAGGGGATGACCGTTGAGCTGACAACCCGGCGCGGGGTGCTTCACGCGGATCTTTCGGCCGGCGCTAACGTGGCGGGAGCATTGCCCCTGATGAGTAATGGTGGTCTTGCCCACAGGGGGATGCAGATAATTGGTTCCGGCTTCATCGTAACGCCCGCCGAAGCTGACGCATTGGGCCTTGGCTGGGTTCCGGGCCTGGAGCAGCACATCCGTCCTTATCGAAACGGCCGGGACCTCACTGCAACCCCACGGGACGTCCTGGTGATTGATCTGTTCGGCCTCAACGCCGATGAGGTACTGAGTAATTACCCCGAGGTCTACCAGTGGGTCAGCGAACGGGTAAAGCCGGAGCGGGATCAGAACAACCGGGCATCGTATCGTGACAAATGGTGGGTCTTCGGCGAGCCCCGCAAGGATCTCCGTCCGGCCTTGTCCGGCCTCCCCCGCTATATCGCCACCGTGGAGACCGCCAAGCATCGTACATTCGTCTTTCTCGAACGGAGCATCCTTCCCGACAACAAACTGGTGGTCATCGCCAGTGATGACGCATTTGTCCTCGGGGTGCTTTCCAGCCGGGTTCACGTTGCCTGGTCGCAGGCTGCGGGAAGCTGGTTGGGTGTCGGCAACGATTCGGTTTACGTCAAAACCCGCTGCTTCGAGACTTTTCCCTTCCCGAAGTGTGGCGATGCTGGCAAGGCCCGGATCAGGGAGCTTGCCGAGTCGCTCGAAGTCCATCGAAAGCGGCAGCAGTCCCAGCATCCCGACTTGAGCTTGACCGACATGTACAACGTGCTGGAGAAACTACGGCGCGGCGAGACGTTGACCGGCAGGGAGAAGAAGATCCACGAGGAGGGATTGGTGTCGGTCCTCAGGCAGCTTCATGATGAGCTGGATGCCGCCGTATTTGCCGCCTACGGGTTACCGGTGACACTCTCAGAAGAAGAGGTGTTGGAACGCCTGGTGGAGCTCAACCGTTTACGGGCGCGGGACGAGGAGCACGGCGTCGTACACTGGCTCCGGCCCGAGTATCAGATGCCCCAAGGGGTAGAGGTCGCCGTGCGAACCGGCCTGGAGACCGGCGAAGAAGACCAGGCGCACGTCTTCACGCACAAAGCGAAGCTCCCTTGGCCCAAGACCCTACCTCATCAAGTTCAGGCGGTCCGCTCTGTCTTGCTTGCCGCTGTTGAGCCGCGCACTGCCGAAGCGGTTGCCCGAACATTCCTGCGCGCCCGCACCGACAAGGTCGGAGAACTCCTGGTTACCTTGGCCGCCCTGGGTCAGGCCCGTGAGGTCGAGTCAGGCTGCTACTCTACCCTTCAGGTTCATTGAGAAGACTTGATGCCGTCGACGTGGCCCGCGGATGCCCCTGGTGTTCTGCCAGGTCGAGGTGCCCCGCCGGTGACCAGGAGGGGCGCAAGACCAGGGCAACGGCCTAAGTCCGCCTTGAAAGCAGCTTTCCGAGAAACAGATCTCATGCTATAACGTCGGCATGGAACAATACGAGGTGCGGCCATACAAGAGTGGAGGGTGGGTAATCGTAGAAATCAACTCCGGTCGGGAGATCATCCTTTTCAACGGCAGGGAAACTGCGGAGGAGGCTTGCCGGGTGCTCAACGCAGGTGAGGAATAATCCTTCGCACAGAGAGGGTCTCGCGGAGTACCCGCATCGACAGAGGTCAATTGCCGCGAAGTTTGGGGGCAATTTTTGGGGCAACAGGGATTTTGCCTGATCAAATTTGCCACTACTACCAGATGGTTGCCGGAATAGTTGGAAGTCGGCAGATGCTCCAGTCGAAAGTCCACGGTAGTCCGACGCCGTACGAAACCCGCTAGAAATAGCGGGTTTTTTGTTGTCTGGTGTCTCGGGAAGAGCTTTATAAGTCATCAAATATATGATAGTACGCACTGAATCACAAAAGAGCGGCTGTATTGTTAGGCCAAACCAATACATATGGTATCTGCCATTTTTCCTTGCACGGCACGGAAGGCTAACGAAAAAAACATTAAAACACGTTGAATGTATTTTGCCCGGTGCTATACTTTTTATAAGTTGTAAGCTTCTCCTTTTGGTTTCCCCTGTAGATTTTTGTCCAGACTATCTGCAGGGGTTTTTTTCGTGATGCCGCGGCTTATTCCGTGGCAAGCGTTGCCGATGCAAGATTGATCATGACAGGCCTCGACAAAGATGATATTTAATGATGTATGACTTTCAAGGATGCATGAAATGGGTGAGGCAACAAGATCCATACCCGACGGGGAAGAGCGGGAAAGCGTACCTGCACGGGCGACTCCTTCACTGTCCGTCCTGCTGGAGGCCTGCCGGACGATGCTTCCCCTGGTCCGCGCGCACTGTGCCGGCACCGAAGAGGGGGATGCCGCAATCCAGGCCGCCGAGCGGGCCATCGCCAGGGCCGAAAAGGAATCCCATCGCTCCCGGAAGGGGCATTCCCGGCAGAAATCGGGCTTTTTCGGCAGGATAGGGAACCACTACGATTTTGCGATCTCGGTCGCCCGGGTGCAAGAGAGGTTGCGATTCTACCGTCTGGAGGGTTCGGACCGTCTGGGACGCCGGGTGATCGTCCGGGTGAGGAAGGGTGACGAGCCCTTTTCCGTGGAAGGGGGTACGTCGGTTTTCTTCAGGGGAAGGGTGCTGGCGCACCGGACCCTGTTCAGAGAGCCGGTCACCTATATCGAGGCGACCTCGGGCGTGCTCAAGGTGTAGAGCCTGCCCGTAAATAAGCTCCGGGTGGAAACCGTTTACGGACAAGCCTTTAGCGGGATACCCCGGGCTTTACCGCCTCGCAGGGAAGGATCGGGCGGGGAGTGAGGTATCTGGGAAGCCGCACCAGGGTGACGCCGGGGGGGAGTTCCAGCTCGTCGTAAAGTCTCTCGCAGTGGTGGATGTAACTCTTTGAGAGGTGCATGGGAAGGAAGAAGGGCGGACGGAGCCGGTCCAGCAGGAGGTTGACGTCGCCGGTGCAGAGGTGGGCCGAGACCCTGGCCTTGTCCTGGTCCGCCTTCAGGAACGAACACTCGCAGACCAGCAGGGTCACCCCCCGCATGAGGCCCATTACCTTGCCGATGTTCTCTTCGGTAAAGGCGATATCGGTCAGGTAGCCGATACCTGCCGCGGGCCGCTCCCCACGGATGCTCCGGTAGAGCCGCACGGCGTCTTCGACGGTCTCTTCCACCCTGCCGTTTCCCAGCCGCCTGGGCACCGCCAGCCTCTCCCCCTCCAGTTTACCCCGGACGTACAGTCTCTTGAGGGTTCTGAGCCAGTGCCCCCTCACCAATCCGGCCTTCGCCAGCTTTTCCTCATCCACCTGAAACCACGGCTGTTCGGTGACCCTGAACATCAGGACCGGGATCTTGTGGTCGCAGCTTTCCGCCTCCACCTGGAGGTGGCGGGCACCGTAGATGACCCGGTCCGCGCGGGGTGACTCCCCCAGTGAATGCCACCGGAACCCCTCCGGACCTGAGAAGAGCCAGCCGGCTATACGATCTTCAAAGACCTCGTGAACCCGGAGCGAGCACCAGTGGGGCTCGGTCAGGTTCCAGTCGTATCCGTTCAGCATGCGGGCCGTCTTGTCCGCCAGGCCCGGGGGGCCGAAGATGTCCACCGTCCGCGGCGAAACATGGATGGAGCGGATAAAGGTATCGAGACCCATGAAATGGTCCATGTGGGCGTGGGAGATGAACAGGGCCGACACGGATTTGAGGACCCTTTTGGCCAGGTGGTGTATCCTGCCGCAATCGATGAGGATGCCGCGGCCCAGGGGCCTGGTGTGCACGTAGAGCACCGGGTCGTCCAGCAGGCCGGAAAAAAAGGTCGGTTCGATGGTACGGAAAGGGGGGCGCGGACTCATATGGTCGGTTCCGTTTCCTCCATGATCTCGCGGGCGTTTGCCGGCGCATGGGCATGGGCGTCGTTGTTGCAGTAGATGAGCACCTCGTGTCCCTCTCCTAAACAGGCGACGGGGTGTAGACGTCACGGACGGCAACTGTTTTCATCATACCGGGAAACGCGTGTGCCGCAACGGTGGAGAGATGGGACGGAAAAAAGCGCGGCTCCGGAGGGATGGAGACCGCGCAAAGGAGGAGAGACGGTCCGCCCGGCTTCAGTCAGACCGTTTTGAGGTTGTGGGAATGTTGTTCGTGATTTGTTTCTTTACCATGCTTATCGTCACAACCTTGATACAACTTTAGCGGTCTTTTGACAGGCTATCCTTGACGTACATAACAAACTCTGAGATAGTCTATGGCCGGAAAGTATGCGTAGTGCCCCTGAAAACCGCTTGCCGAAGGGATCAGAAAGTTTTTTGTCAACCAAAGTCGGGGCCGGGCCGTTTAAGAGTGCAATACATGCGACGGCCTTCCCTGGAAGGATAACCGCGACAACCGAATAGAAGATAGCCGATACTACTAAACCGTCCGTGAGGGCGGGGCGGAAAGCCCACAGGGTCTCCTGCAGACAGCCGGGTTGCCGAAATATCTTGCGATATTCAGCACCCGGCTTTTCCGTTTCTTCCGGGTGCCGAAACAACACCATGGAAGGAGCGCATTATGAAAAGAATCCTGTTCTGCCTGGCGCTTGTCGCCTCCCTCCCCGCCTCCCACGCCTTTGCCTCCAATGTCGATTTCAACATCGGCATCAATATCGGCAACAGGCCGCCGGCCGTCGTACCGGTTCCGGTACCGCCCCCGCCGCCGGTCGCGTATGCGCCTCCCGTAGTCATCGAGGAGCCCCCCCTGTTCATCGAGCCCCCCGAGCTCGGCTTCCACGTGGCCGTGGGCATCCCTTACGATGTCTTCTATGTCGGTGCAAACTACTATCTCTGCAAGGGAAACGTGTGGTATTCGGCTCCCCATTATAACGGCCCGTGGGTGGTGACCCGCTACAAGACCCTTCCCTGGAAGCTGCGGCGTTATCCCTTCGAGAAGGTCCGCTACTACCGGGACGCCGGTTACCGCCACTACCGGGGCGGGCATGACCCCTACTGGAAGATCCACCATTTCCGGCCGCAACATGGGTGGAAAGAGGCGCGCAGGGTCGAGCGCAAGTGGGAGAAGGAGCAGTGGAAGCATGAAAGGAAGGATGGTCGTGGCGGTCACGGTGACCGTGGCGGGCACGACCATGGCCGGTATTGAGTAGATGATTAACCTTCGACGTTGAACAGACCGAACAAAGGAAAAGGCCGTCTTCCCCATGGGAGACGGCCTTTTCCTTTGTCATGGCATGTCGGCAGCCGGCAAGGGTAGCGTGGTCGTGCCTTACTTCCCCTCCACCTCCCGCACCTCCCCGAAGGTGGAGAGCGGCTGGTCAAACCTCTTCTCGTCCCCCACCACCACCAG
>JARKPN010000105.1 GCA_029975275.1 Geobacteraceae bacterium
CCGCTGGCGCACCCGGGGCAACGAGTTCAACAACCGCAACAACCATCCCATCCGGGCCGGGATCGTCATCGGCACCCACAACGGCACCATCTACAACGCCGATTATCTGTTCCGCCGTCTCGGGCTGCCGCGCTACGCCGAAGTGGACAGCGAACTGATCTTCCGCCTTGCCGACCGCTTCGCGCCCGAAGGCCCCATCGACCAGGATGGCCTGAAAAAGGCGCTCGCCCTCTGTCGCGGCCAGATGAGCGCCGTGCTGGCCTCTCGGCTCGACCCGGGTACCATCACCGTGCTCAAGGGCAACAAGCCGCTCTGCCTGCGCATCCACCGCCAGCACCGGGTGATTCTCTACGCCTCGGATGACGCCTTTATCGACTTTGCCGTGGACAACGAGAAGGGCTGGCGCGAGCTGGAGGTATCGCCCATGACCATGCTCACCATCCGCCACGAGGATGTGCGGGCCATCGAAAACAGCGAATTCCGCTTCATACCCCAGGAGCGCAAAGGGACACTGCCCGAAGGAGTGAATGCATGAGCATTGGAGACACCGCGAAGCTGAACACAAACCTGGAAGACAGTCCCGAGACCATCCTCCGGCTCTTCGTCTACGGCACCCTGAAACGGGGCTACTGGAACCATCAACGCTTCTGCGCCCAGGCCCGCAGCATCGAACCGGCCGTGGTTTGGGGCAGGCTCTACCATCTCCACGCCGGTTTCCCGGCCCTCGAAGTGCCGGAGGGTCTGATCCTGGCCCGAGGCACCTCCGATCCACTGACCGACGCCCGCAGGCAGCAGGAAATTGGCACACCGCGCTTCGGTCGCCCGACCGGTGACTGGGATCTGATCCATGGGGAACTGGTGACCTTCACCGACCCACAACGCGACCTGCCGCCCATCGACCGGCTGGAAGGCTTCCGGCCCGGCGGACATAGCATGTACCAGCGGGTGATGGTGGCGGTGCTGTGCGGGCGCACCCCGATTCCAGCCTGGACCTACTGGATGTCATACCCTCCATACGCGGAAAGAGTCGCCAGCGGCCAGTGGTTACGTCCGTGAGCCGACGTTTGCGGCCTTATCCGGACGAAAGCGTTTGACAATCGGCCCCTGCCTAAATATATTAGAGAATGTTTTGAGTTGGGGAAGCTGCGCCCAGCATCCCCGTTACCGCCTCTGGCGTGGCAAGAAAACCAATCGCCCACGAGGAGCTTGAGAAATGGCCGAGATGGAAGACCGCTGGTTATCAGTAGACGAGATAGGCAAGTACCTCGGTGTCAGCAGTGACACCGTTTACCGCTGGATCGACAAGCATGCGATGCCCGCCCATCGCATGGGCCGTCTTTGGAAGTTCAAGAAAGACGAGGTTGACGAGTGGGTGAAGGCTGGCGGCGCGGCGGACAAGAGCAGACAGGATCAAGCTGAATGAGCAGGAAGAACGGAAATAACAATTCAGTCGATCTGGATATCGGGACCCTCTCCGGGCATCTCTGGGAGGCGGCCAATATCCTGCGTGGCCCTGTCGACGCGGCCGATTTCAAGACCTACATCTTTCCGCTGCTGTTCTTCAAGCGGCTCTCCGACGTTTATGACGAGGAGTATGCCGTGGCACTGGAAGAGTCCGACGGCGACGTAGAATTTGCCCAGTTCCCCGAGAACCACCGGTTCCAGGTTCCGGAGGGCTGCCACTGGAAAGATGTCCGGGCCAAGAGCGCCAATATCGGCCATGCGCTCCAGAAGGCGATGCGCTGCATCGAGCAGGCCAACCCGGACACCCTGCACGGCATCTTCGGCGACGCCCAGTGGACCAATAAAGACCGCCTTTCGGACGCGCTGCTCAAGGACCTGATCGAACACTTCTCGTCGCTTAACCTGGGCAACGAGCACTGCAAGGCGGACATTCTCGGCCAGGCATACGAATACCTGATCAAGAAATTTGCCGACCTGACCAACAAGAAGGCCGGTGAATTCTATACCCCGCGTTCCGTGGTCGCGCTGATGGTTCGCATCCTTGCGCCCAAGGCCGGGGAAACCATCTATGACCCGGCCTGCGGGACCGGCGGCATGCTCCTTGAGGCGCTGCATCATGTAAAAGAGCATGGCGGCGACGAGAACCTCATGCTGGGCAAGCTCTATGGCCAGGAAAAGAACCTGACCACATCCTCCATCGCCCGGATGAACCTCTTTCTCCACGGCGCGGAAGATTTCCATATCGAACGCGGCGACACCCTGCGCTTGCCCGCTTTTTATTCAGGCGACAGCCTCGCTACCTTTGACTGCGTCATCGCCAATCCTCCCTTCTCCCTGGAAAAGTGGGGGGACGACGTCTGGATCAACGACCCCTACGGCCGCAACTTTGCCGGGCTGCCGCCAGCCAAGTCCGGCGACTTCGCCTGGGTCCAGCACATGATCAAGTCCATGGCCCGCAAGACCGGTCGCATGGCCGTGGTGCTTCCCCATGGTGTGTTGTTCCGCATGTCCAAGGAGGGAGAGATCCGGCGCAAGCTGCTGGAGATGGACATGCTCGAAGCGGTGATCGGTCTCGGCCAGAACATTTTCTACGGCACCGGTCTCGCGCCCTGCGTCCTGGTTTTCCGTGACAGCAAGCCCAAGGCCCACCGCCAGAAGGTGCTTTTCATCGACGCCTCGAAGGAGTTCAAGACCGGCCGCGCCCAGAACGAGCTGCTGCCGGAACACGTGGACAACATCCATCGCTGGTACGAGGGCTATCAGGATGTGGAAGGGATCTGCCGGGTGGTTACACTCGACGAGATTCGCGAGAACGATTTCAACCTGAACATCCCCCGCTACGTGGAGCCGGTGATCGAGGAAGAATCCATGACCATCGATCAGGCCATCACCAACCTCAAGGAATCGCTGCAGGCGGCATATGCAGCCGAGGATCGGTTGAAGGCCTTGCTTGAAAAAGAGGGGTTGATGGCATGAGAAACACATCAACCAGAGTCGAACGTGCGCAGAAACCACGGAAATGTCCCGAATGTGGGCAGGCCCCTCTGGCCAGCATCCTCTATGGCATGCCCGCTTTCGATGAGGAGTTAGAACGAAAAATGAATGAAGGCCGGATCACGCTTGGCGGCTGCTGTGTCAGCGATGACGATCCAGCGTGGGAATGCACCCACTGCGGGCTCAAGATTTTCCGGAGGCAGGTGCAATGATTTCCCAATCCCAACTCGAATCCTACCTCTGGGGAGCGGCCACCTTGCTGCGCGGCTACATCGACGCCGGGGACTACAAGCAGTTCATCTTCCCGCTGCTGTTCTACAAACGTCTGTGCGACGTCTATGACGAGGAACTGACCGATGCGCTGGAGGAGTCCGGCGGCGATCAGGAATACGCCGCGCTTCCCGAACAGCACCGCTTTCAGATCCCGGAAGACGCTCACTGGAAGGCCACCCGAACCAAGGTCAAGAACGTGGGCAAGGCCATTCAGGATGCCCTGCGGGCCATTGAGACGGCGAACCCAGACACCCTGTATGGGGTTTTCGGCGATGCCCAGTGGACCAACAAGGACCGCCTGCCGGACCACATGCTGCGCGAGCTGATCGAGCATTTCAGCTCGCAGACGCTTTCGCTCTCCAACTGCCCGGAGGATGAGCTGGGCGTGGGCTACGAGTTTCTGATCAAAAAGTTCGCCGACGATTCCGGCCACACCGCTGCGGAGTTCTATACCAACCGCACCGTGGTCCATCTGATGACCGAGATGCTCGAACCCAAACCGGGTGAGTCGATCTATGACCCCACCTGCGGGTCAGCGGGCATGCTGCTCTCCGCCGTCGCCCATCTGAAACGGCAGAACAAGGAGTGGCGGAACCTGCGGCTGTTCGGCCAGGAGCGCAACCTGCTCACCTCGGCCATCGGCCGGATGAACCTGTTCCTGCACGGCATCGAGGATTTCCGGATCGTCCGGGGCGATACCCTGGCCAACCCCGCCTTTGTCGAAGGCGACCGGCTCATGCAGTTCGATGTGGTCCTGGCCAATCCGCCGTACTCCATCAAACAGTGGGATCGCGATGCCTGGTCCGCCGATCCGTGGGGCCGGAACATCTACGGCACCCCGCCCCAGGGCCGCGCCGACTATGCCTTCTGGCAGCACATCATCAAGAGCATGAAGGCCAAGAGCGGCCGCTGCGCCATCCTGTTTCCGCATGGTGTCCTCTTCCGCAACGAAGAGTCGGCCATGCGCGAGAAGCTGGTTTCACACGACGTGGTGGAATGTGTGCTGGGCCTCGGTCCCAATCTCTTTTACAACTCGCCCATGGAAGCCTGCGTCGTCATCTGCCGCATGAACAAGCCAAAGGAGCGCAGGAACAAGGTGCTCTTCATCAACGCGGTGAACGAGGTGACCCGCGAGCGGGCACAGAGCTTCCTCACCGACGATCACATCCAGCGCATTGTCGCCGCCTACCAGGCTTTCGGTGACGAGGATGGCTTTGCCCGGGTGGTCGGCAATGACGAGATCCGGGAGAAAGCCAGCAATCTCAGCATCCCGCTCTACGTGCGGGCGGACAACGGAAATGGCAATGGCAACGGCGCGGCCGAAGCGGTCAGCCTCAAGCAGGCCATAGCAAACTGGCAGGAAAGCTCGATGGCATTGCGGGAGTCGATGGACGGCCTCTTCGAGGTACTTGAGGATGCACGGGTGATGGGAGGTGGCAAATGAGTGAGCAATCCCTGAAGCCGGGCTGGAAGATGGTCAAGTTCGGCGAGGTGGTGAAGAACGCCAATCTTGTGGAGCGAGATCCCGAGACCAATGGCGTTGAAAGAATCGTCGGGCTTGAACACATCGACCCCGAGAATCTACATGTCCGTCGCTGGAACTCTGTTGCGGATGGCACCTCGTTTACCCGCAAATTCGTACCGGGACAGACGCTCTTCGGTAAACGCCGGGCCTATCAACGCAAGGTCGCCTACGCTGAGTTTGAAGGCATTTGCTCCGGGGACATCCTGACGTTTGAGCCGAAAAACAGAAAGGTTCTGCTGCCGGAACTTCTGCCATTTATCTGCCAGAGCAATGCCTTCTTTGATCATGCGCTTGGCACCTCGGCCGGATCACTGTCACCCCGGACCAGTTGGACCGCGTTACAAGATTTTGAATTCCCGCTGCCACCGCTTGATGAACAGAAGCGCATTGCAGAGATCCTGTGGGCGGCGGATGAATCACTTGTGAGTTTCGAGCAAGCAAGGGAAAGTCTTCTAAATGTCGCGGATACTTTTGCCACTGATTTCCTAAGCCGAGGCTGGGATACGAAGAACCTTGGGAAGCTCCTGATTGATGTTCAGTACGGGAGTTCTAAGAGAATCGCTTCGGCTGGCTCCGGTACGGCTCCGATTCTTCGGATACCAAATGTGATTGGTGGAAGAATCGTTCTCGATGATCTCGCATTCGTTGATTTACCAGCGCCAGAAGTTGACAGGTATCGTTTATCCCGGGGTGACGTACTCATAGTAAGAACCAATGGCAATCCTGAATATGTTGGGAGGACAGCGGTTGTCGAGGAACTCCCAGAAGATTGTATTTATGCGTCATATTTAATTCGGCTCGTGCCTAATTCGGAACTCCTGCTCCCAAAATATTTACACGCAGCGCTTTCATCCTCATTGATAAGACGAACTTTGCGACATGAGATCCGATCAAGCGCTGGAAATTACAACCTAAACACAAAAGGCATTAAGAGACAGGTGCTGCCTTTGCCACCGCTGCCAAAACAACAGGAATTTGTGAAGCACTTCGAGTCGTTCGAGAGGAAAATCTCTGAAATTGACAGCCATATTTCGTTGCTACGCGCTCTTAGGCTTTCAATTGCAAATCAGGAAATAGGAGCCGCTCATGTTTAACGAAGAAAACACGGTCGAACAGATGGTTCTCGACACGCTCTGCGGCGGCGTGACTTCGAACATGGTTGCCGAAGAGCTTGCCAGTTATGGCGGCGAGATCAAAGGCTGGCGCTTCGTGGCCGCCGAGGAGCTACCGCGCCAGCACTCCGACGTGCTGGTGGAGTCGATGGTGCGCGACGCCCTCATCCGCCTGAACCCCGAAATCAAGGCCCAGCCAGACCGCGCCGACGAGGTGCTCTACCGCCTGCGGACCATTCCGCTGTCGGTGCAGAGCGAAGGCCTGGTGCGGGCCAACGAGCTGTTCGCCGAATGGCTACGGGGCGAGAAGTCCATGCCCTTCGGGGAGCGCGGCGAACACACGCCGGTGCGCCTGATCGATTTCGAGAATCTCAGCAACAACGATTACGTGGTCACCAACCAGTGGGTTTACCCGGTCAAGGAAGGCGGCCGCCGTTTCGACATCATTATGCTGGTCAACGGCATCCCGCTGGTGGTCGGCGAGGCCAAGACGCCGGTGCGCCCGGCGGTGACCTGGGTGGATGGGGCCAGCGACATCCATAACGGCTATGAACAAAGCGTGCCGCAGATGTTCGTGCCCAACGTCCTTTCCTTTGCCACCGAGGGTAAGTGCTATCGCTACGGCTCGGTGCGCATGCCCATCGATATCTGGGGGCCGTGGCACGAGGGAGACAACAAGGCCGAGGGGACGCTGGCGGACGTGCAGCGCTCCATCCGCTCCATGCTGCGCCCCCATGTGGTGCTGGACATCCTGCAGAATTTCACCCTGTTCGCCACCGACAAGAAGCACCGGCGCATCAAGATCATCTGCCGCTATCAGCAGTACGAAGGCGCTAACCTGATGGTGGCCCGCGTGGTCAAGGGCTATCCCAAGAAGGGCCTGATCTGGCATTTCCAGGGCTCGGGCAAGTCGCTGCTGATGGTGTTCGCGGCGCAGAAGCTGCGGATGCACCGCAAGCTCGGCAACCCCACGGTGATGATCGTGGTGGACCGCATCGACCTGGACACCCAGATCACCGCCACCTTCAACGCCGCCGATATCCCGAACATGATCGGAGCCGCCACCCGGCAGGAGCTGCAGAGCCTGCTGGCGGCCGATACCCGCAAGATCATCATCACCACCATTCACAAGTTCGGCGAGGCGGACGGCCGCCTGAACGAGCGTTCGAACATCATCGTGATGGTGGACGAGGCGCACCGCACCCAGGAAGGCGATCTGGGCCGCAAGATGCGCGACGCGCTGCCCAACGCCTTTCTCTTTGGCCTGACCGGTACGCCGATCAACAAGCGGGACCGCAACACCTTCTGGGCCTTCGGCGCGGACGAGGATGAGCAGGGCTATATGAGCCGTTACTCGTTCCAGGACTCAATCCGGGACAAGGCGACGCTGCCGCTGCACTTCGAGGCGGTGGACGTGAAGCTGCACATCAACAAGGACGCCATCGACGAAGCCTACTCGCAGATGACCGATGAGCTGAGCGAGCTGGATCGTGACGACCTGGCCAAGCGGGCCGCCAAAATGGCGGTGCTGATCAAGGCCCCGGCACGGGTGAACGCCATCTGCCAGCACATCGTCAAGCACTTTCAGGAGAAGGTGGAGCCGAACGGTTTCAAGGCCCAGGTGGTGACCTTCGACCGGGAATGCTGCGTGCTCTACAAGAAGGCCATGGACGAACTGGTCGGGCCGGAAGCCAGCGCCATTGTCATGCACACCCAGGGCGGCAAATCCGATCAGTACGCGGAATGGAAGTTGGCCAAGGACGAGGAGGAAAAACTCCTCGACCGTTTCCGCGATCCGATTGACCCGCTCAAGTTCCTGATCGTCACCTCCAAGCTCCTGACCGGTTTTGATGCGCCCATTCTGCAGGTGATGTACCTCGACAAGCCGATGAAGGATCACAACCTGCTGCAGGCCATCTGCCGCACCAACCGTGTCTACCCCGGCAAGACCCACGGCCTGATCGTGGATTATCTGGGCATTTTCGATGACGTGGCCACGGCCCTCGATTTCGATGAAAAGGCGGTGCAGAAGGTCATCACCAATCTGGACGAGCTCAAGAAGGAGCTGCCCGGCGTGGTGGCGAGATGCCTGGCGTTCTTCCCTGGCGTGGACCGCACCGTTGGCGGCTACGAGGGGCTGATCGCGGCGCAGGATTGCCTGCCGGATAACGAGACCCGGGACAAATTCGCGGCGGAATACTCGGTGCTCTCCCGTCTGTGGGAGGCGCTGTCTCCCGACCCCTGTCTCGGCCTATATGAAAAGGACTACAAGTGGCTGACCCAGGTGTATGAATCGGTAAAGCCGCCGAGCGGCAACGGCAAGCTGCTCTGGCACGCCCTGGGGGCCAAGACCATCGAGCTGGTGCATGAGAACGTGCATTTGGAAACGGTGCGTGACGATCTGGACACCCTGGTAATGGACGCCGAGGTCCTCGAAGGGCTGCTCGATGCCAAGGACCCGGACAAGAAATCCAGGGAAATCGAGATCAAGCTCATCGCCCGCCTGCGCAAGCACAAGGACAATCCGAAGTTTGTCGCCCTGGGCGAGCGCCTCGAAAAGCTCAAGGAGCGGCACGAACAGGGCCTGCTCCACAGCCTCGACTTCCTCAAGGAACTGCTGACTCTGGCCAAAGAGGTCGTCCAGGCCGAGAAGCAGGTGGACCCGGTCGATGAACAGGCCAAGGCCAAAGCGGCCCTGACCGAACTGTTCGCCGAGGTGAAAAACGGCAAGACGCCAATGGTGATCGAGCGGATCGTGACCGACATCGACGAGATCGTGCGGCTGGTCCGGTTCCCCGGCTGGCAAAACACCAAAGCCGGAGAACGCGAGGTCCAGAAGGCCCTGCGCAAAGTGATTTACGTGAAGTACCAGGTCAAGGACCAGGATCTGTTCGACAAGGCGTTCGGGTATATCCGGCAGTACTACTGAGATGGGATGGTAATGGGGCTCTATGGCTAAAACAGGTCAGGCAAAGCAGATCATTGAAAACCGCAGAGGCGACACCTTTGACGGTTGGCCTGCCCGTACCCTACTGGAGGCGGGCGACATTCCCATTGCCCAAATCGCCGAGCTTGCCCTGCGTGAAGGTCAGAGCTCGAATCCTTTGTACCGGGTCCACCGCTGGTTTGCACGCCGGGTGGGCTCTCAGTTCCGTTCGATCATCACCGCGCTGACCCTTCCCCCTGACAAGGCCGACGCCTTTTGGGATACCTATCTCGGAAAGACCTCCGTGCATGGCGCTGTCGTTCTCGATCCCTTCATCGGCGGCGGGACAAGTTTGGTGGAGTCCATGCGCTGCAACGCCCGGGTGATTGGTTTTGATATCGACCCGGTCGCGACCTTTATTACCCGATTTGAATTGGCCGCCTCCCGAATGGAGGATCACTATCCGGAAATCGAGCAGATCTGCAATGAGATCGCCCAACTCATTATGCCGTTGCATCGGACTATGGTGGACGGCGTCGAACGGGATG
>JARKPN010000108.1 GCA_029975275.1 Geobacteraceae bacterium
GAATTCCATACTCAAAAAGGTTGCCAGGGCCATTGAAAGGCACGGCCTGTTCAGCCCCGGCGACACGGTCATCGTGGCGGTGTCCGGCGGAGCGGATTCCGTGGCCCTGCTGGACATGCTCGCCTCCCTGGAACGTCTGCGCCTCAAACTGGTGGTGGTCCACCTGAACCACGGCCTGCGCGGCGCCGAATCGGACGGCGACGCCGACTTTACGGCAGGGCTGGCCCTGCATTACGGTCTCCCCCTGGAGTCGGGGACGGCGGATGTGCGTGAAATCGCCCGGCTTGGGGGGCTCTCCCTGGAGGACGCGGGACGGAAGTCGCGCTACCAGTGGTTCGACGCAGTGGCGGAAAAGCACCGGGCCCGGAGAATAGCCCTGGGGCACCATGCGGACGACCAGGCCGAGACCTTCCTGCTGAGGCTCCTGCGGGGAGCCGGGACTACCGGGCTCGGCGGCATGCGACCCCTGTCGGCCGACAGGTACGCCCGTCCCCTGCTCGGCGTCTCCCGCGCACAAATCCTGGACTATCTTCATAAAAGGGGCCTGTCCTGGCGAGACGACAGCAGCAATGCCGACACCGGTTTCCTGCGCAACCGCATCCGGAACGAATGCATTCCCTATCTGGCCACCTATAATCCTGCCATAGCGGACCGGCTGAACGCCGCCGCCGAGATACTGGCCGCGGACGAGGCGGTGCTGGAAGGGGTAACCGACCGGGTGTTCGAACGACTGTCCCTGACCGCCTCTTCCGGCGTAGCGCTGGACCTTCCCCTTGCCGCAGCCGAACTCCCCGGCATCCGCTATCGCCTCTACCGCCGCGCCATCCTGACCCTGAAGGGAGATCTGGCGCGTATCACCGGTTCCCACCTGAAGCAGATCGATAACCTGGTCTGTTCGGCCAGGGTGAACGGCGTACTTTCCCTTCCGGGGGGGGTGACGGTGCGACGGAGTTACCAGACGCTGCGTTTTGTCATGCCGGGTGAGGAGCCTGAAGCCGGGCCCTGGGAGATTATCATAGCCGGACCCGGCCGCTATCGGCTTCCGTGCGGCGGTGACCTCACGGTGCGCCTGACCGCCCCCCCGGCGACATGGGCGACCGTTCCCGCATCCAGGGCCTATTTCGATCCGTTCTCAACGCCCTTCCCCTGGACATTGAGGACCTTCCGTCCCGGGGATCGCTTCCGCCCTTTCGGCATGAGCGGGACCCGAAAAGTTAAGGAGTTTTTCATCGACAACAAGGTCCCCGCGACCCTGCGCCGGCGCATCCCGCTGCTGTTCGGCAAGGGTGAACTTCTCTGGATCGGCGGCTTCAGGATCTCCGAAGCGGCCCGCATCCATCCCGGCGCCGGAGTGGTGGCGGAGGTTGATATTCCTGAAATCACGACTTAAATTAACTTGTAAAACAACCGCCCGTATGGTATTTCTCCAATAATGTCGCAGTTTTTTACTCTAACCTGGCGCGCATCTCGCGGCGCTCGCACGATTTCCGGGGGTAGCATTGAATCAGTTTTATAAAAATCTTGCTCTCTGGCTTGTCATCAGCCTGATGGCGATCATGGTTTTCAACCTCATAAACAAGCCCAAGGGCAATCAGGAAAAGGCAAACTATACAGAATTCGTAACAGCACTCGAAGCCGGAAGGATCTCCTCGGTCACCCTGCAGGGGAACGAGATTACCGGCAAGTATATCGACGGGAAGGAATTCCGGACCTATAAACCCGATGACCCCACTCTTACCCAGAAGCTGCTGGAAAAAAAGGTGACTGTCTCGGCAAAACCCGAGGAAGAGAAGGTCTCCTGGTTTTCCATGTTCCTCTCCTGGTTCCCCCTGATCCTCCTGATAGGGGTCTGGATCTTCTTCATGCGCCAGATGCAGGTGGGAGGCGGCAAGGCCATGGCCTTCGGCAAGAGCCGGGCCAAGCTCCTGACCGAGGCCCAGGGAAGGATCACCTTCGAGGATGTGGCCGGGGTTGACGAGGCAAAGGAAGAACTGGCCGAGATCATCTCATTCCTGAAGGACCCGAAGAAATTCACCAAGCTGGGCGGACGTCTGCCCAAAGGGGTGCTGCTGGTCGGCCCTCCGGGCACCGGCAAGACCCTGCTGGCCCGGGCCATTGCCGGAGAGGCGGGCGTTCCCTTCTTCTCCATTTCCGGCTCGGATTTCGTGGAGATGTTCGTAGGTGTGGGCGCCAGCAGGGTGCGCGACCTGTTCGTGCAGGGGAAAAAGAATGCCCCCTGTATCATATTCATCGACGAGATTGACGCGGTGGGCCGTCATCGCGGGGCCGGCCTGGGGGGCGGTCACGACGAGCGGGAGCAGACCCTGAACCAGCTTCTGGTGGAAATGGACGGCTTCGAGTCCAACGAGGGGGTCATTCTCATCGCCGCAACCAACCGTCCCGACGTGCTCGATCCGGCGCTGCTCAGGCCGGGACGTTTCGACCGGCAGGTGGTGGTCCCCAGGCCCGACGTGAAGGGGAGGGAGGCGATCCTGAAGGTCCACTCCCGTCAGACCCCGCTGGCGCCGAGCGTCGACCTGTCCGTGATCGCCCGGGGCACGCCCGGGTTCTCCGGAGCCGACCTGGCCAACGTGGTCAACGAGGCTGCGCTTCTGGCCGCCCGCAAGGACAAGAACTTCGTGGAGATGAACGACCTGGACGACGCCAAGGACAAGGTCCTGATGGGCGTGGAGCGGCGCAGCATGGTAATCTCCGAAGACGAAAAGCGCAACACCGCCTATCACGAGGCCGGCCATACCCTGGTGGCGAAGCTGATCCCGGGCACTGACCCGGTGCACAAGGTATCCATCATCCCGCGGGGGAGGGCGCTGGGTATAACCATGCAGCTCCCCATCGAGGACAAGCACTCCTACAACAAGGAGGCGCTGTGCAACAGGATAGCCGTGCTGATGGGAGGGCGCGCCGCGGAAGAGATAGTCTTCAACACCATGACCACCGGCGCCGGAAACGACATCGAGCATGCCACCGAGATCGCCCGGAAGATGATCTGCGAATGGGGCATGAGCGACAGCCTCGGTCCGGTGAGTTTCGGCAAGAAGGACGAACAGATCTTCCTGGGCCGGGAGATGGCGGTCACCAAGAACTACAGCGAGGCCACCGCGGTGGAGATAGACGGAGAGATCCGCCGGATCGTTGAAGATAATTACGGCCGCGCCCGCAAACTGCTCCTGGACAACATTGAGACCCTCCACAAGCTGTCCGATCTGCTCATCGAGAAGGAAAGCCTGAGCGGCGCCGAGGTCGACGAGCTTATAGGCCGTTCAGCGGCCGACGCAGAGGCTCCGCCCGATTCAGCCGACGGGGCGGGGAACTGAACCGTTCCGGCAATGATGGAAGTCGAATCGCGGACCGACGCCTCCTCCGGAAACTCCGGCCGCGCTCCCGGATCACCCGGCCTCTGGACGTGCGGCGCCAGGAGTCTGGACCTTTCCCTTCGCCCCCACATCATGGGCATCCTCAACGTGACGCCCGACTCCTTCTCTGACGGGGCCGTTTTCCTTGACCCGGAACGGGCGGTAGACCGGGCGATGGAGATGGAGGCGGAGGGGGCCGACAGCATCGATATCGGAGGTGAGAGCACCCGTCCGTTCGCCGCGCCCGTCAGCGAGCAGGATGAATTGAAACGGGTGATCCCGGTTATCGAACGGCTTGCCGGACGGCTGGGAATCCCCATGTCCGTGGACACCTGGAAGTCTTCCGTGGCGCGGGAGGCACTCCGTGCCGGGGCCGAGATTGTCAACGACGTCAGCGGCTGCACCTTTGACCCGGAGATGTTCGAGGTCGTGGCATCCGCGGGAGCCGGTCTGGTCCTCATGCACACCCGCGGAAGACCGCAGGAGATGCAGCTCGAAACAACCTACCGGGCACTCGTTCCCGAGATCATCGACGTTCTGGAAGAACGGATCGGGCACGCGGAATCGCACGGGATCCCCAGGGAACGGGTCGTGGTGGACCCGGGCATCGGTTTCGGCAAGAGCGTCGAGGGAAACCTGGAGATCTTGCGGCGACTCCGGGAGTTTTCCGTGCTGGGCCGCCCCATCCTGATAGGCACGTCCAGGAAGTCGTTCATCGGCACGGTGCTCGGTCGCCGGGTGGATGAAAGGCTGTTCGGGACCGCCGCCACGGTAGCCCTCGCCGTTGCCGGAGGGGCATCCATCGTCAGGGTGCACGACGTCGGCCAGATGCGGGACGTGGCGCTCATGGCTCATGCCGTGACAGGCTCACCTGCCGGATAGCAGTTCGACTTTTTCAGTTGTGACGAACAGGTTTCTTGTATCCCGAACACCTCGTGGCGGAAGCGATGACAACTCCCCTGGGACACGTATCTTGGCTCGATCTCCTCGACATCATCCTGGTCGCCTCCATTCTCTACCGGATTATCCTTCTCATTAAAGGCACAATCGCGATCCGCCTCCTGACCGTGCTGACCGTGCTGTTTCTGCTGTTCGTCGCCTCCCAGCTTCTGGGGTTCCAGACGCTCTATTGGATCCTGGACGATTTTTTCGGCGCCATACTGCTGGTCCTGGTGATTGTCTTCCAGCACGATATACGCAGGGCGCTCTCGTCCATGGGGCGTGGCGGCTTCGGCAGGGACCGCGGCGACGGCGTGTCGGAACTGGTGGAAGAGCTGATCACGTCCGCGGACATGATGGCGAAAAGGAGAATCGGCGCCCTGATAGTGCTGGAGAGGGAAGTGGACGTGGAGAACTATCTGGAGGTCGGGACCGAGATAGATGCAAAGGTGACCAGCGAAATTATTACGTCCATATTTCTTCCCTATTCGCCCATCCACGACGGGGCGGTCATTATCCAGAAAGGGAAGCTGACCAAGGCGGGCTGCTTTCTTCCCCTGTCCCGCAATCCCGACCTGAGCAAGACGCTCGGCACCCGTCACCGGGCCGCCATCGGCCTGACCGAGGTCACGGACGCAGTGGTGCTGGTGGTTTCCGAAGAGACCGGGGGGATATCCCTTGCCCACGGCGGCAAGATAACCTCCGGACTCGATCAGGGCGGCCTGCGTAAGGCGCTGAAGAGGCTCATCCCACTGACGCAGCATGGGTGGTTCACATGACGCTCCGACAGGCAGTCACCGGCAATCTTCCCCTGAAGCTCCTCTCTCTGGCGCTGGCGGCGGCCCTCTGGCTGCTGGCCACCGGCTCGAAGGTGGAAGTCGTCGACCTGTCCGTGCCGGTGGTGTTGCGTAACGTGCCTTCCGGTCTCGCCGTCGGCGGTCACGATCCGGGCCGGATTCACGTGGCCGTTGCGGGTCCCAGGCTGCGCCTGGTCGGGCTTCGTCCCCGTGAGGTATCCCTGGAGCTGAACCTCAGAAACCTGGGTGAAGGGACTGCGACCTTTGGCGGGATCGAGAAGCGCCTCCGTGTCCCTGCCGGTGTCGAGGTGCTGCGGGTATACCCTGCCGTAGTCGAGATCCGGCTGGACAGGGTCACCCGGCCCGGCATAAGACGTTGAGCATCAGACGCAATATATTTTAAACGAGGTAGCTGGATATCATGAAGAAACTTTTCGGAACCGACGGAGTCCGCGGCGTGGCCAATGTCTATCCCATGACCACGGAGATGGCCATGCAGATAGGTCGGGCCGCTGCCCATATCTTCAAGAAGGATGGTGACGCCAGGAGGCACCGCATCGTCATCGGCAAGGACACGCGCCTCTCCGGCTACATGATCGAAAATGCCCTGGCCGCCGGCATCTGCTCCATGGGGGTGGACGTGCTTCTGGTGGGTCCGCTCCCCACCCCGGGAATCGCCAATATAACCTCTTCCATGCGGGCCGACGCGGGCGTGGTCATCTCGGCGTCCCACAACCCTTTCCAGGACAACGGCATCAAATTCTTTTCCCGGGAGGGGGTGAAGCTTCCGGACGCCGCGGAGATCGCCATAGAGGAGCTCATCTTCTCCAAGAAGGTCGATTCGCTCCGTCCAATCGCAACCGAGGTGGGAAAGGCCTACCGCATCGACGACGCGGCCGGACGCTACGTGGTCTTCCTCAAGAGCACCTTCCCTTCCGAACTCGACCTGGAAGGTATGAAGATAGCCCTCGACTGCGCCAACGGCGCGGCCTACAAGGTGGCTCCGGCGGTGTTCGAGGAGCTGGGCGCCGAGGTGATCCCCATCGCGGTCGAGCCGAACGGCTCGAACATCAACGCGGGCTGCGGTTCGCTCCACCCGGAGGTCGTGAGCGAAGCGGTCCGGAAGCACGGGGCCGACCTGGGCATCGCCCTGGACGGGGACGCCGACAGGGTCATCTTCGTGGACGAGTTCGGCAAGGAGGTGGACGGCGACCACATCATGGCCATCTGCGCCGTTGATCTGCTGAAAAAGCGCAAGCTGCGCAAGAACACCCTGGTATCCACGGTGATGAGCAACATGGGGCTGGACATCGCCATCAGGAACGCCGGCGGCAAGATCGTCAAGACAGCCGTGGGCGACCGCTACGTGGTGGAGGAGATGATGCGGGGGGGGTACAATTTCGGCGGTGAACAGTCTGGACACCTGATCTTCCTGGACTACAACACCACCGGTGACGGTATCCAGTCTGCCCTGCAGGTGCTGGCCATCATGCAGCGCCGCGGCAAGACCCTTTCCGAGCTGGCCGGCGTCATGACCTCCCTTCCCCAGGTCCTGGTCAATGTCAGGGTCAGAAAGAAGCGGGACGTGCGGGGAATCCCGGAGATCGCGTCGCTTCTCGACGGAATAGAGGCGAAGATGAAGGACGAAGGAAGGATTCTCGTCCGCTATTCCGGGACCGAACCCCTGCTCAGGATCATGCTCGAAGGGCGGGACAAGGGGGAGATAAGCGGATGGGCCGGGGAGATTGCGGAACTGGTCCGCAGGAAGATAGGGGAGGAATAAACGTGGCCAAGCTGGGAGTGAATATCGATCACGTGGCAACCATTCGTCAGGCACGGGGCGGGGCCGAACCCGACCCGGTTGCGGCGGCGGCCATTGCCGAACTGGCCGGTGCCGACGGCATAACCATCCACCTCAGGGAGGACCGGCGGCACATCCAGGACCGGGACCTGAAGCTCCTCAGGCAGACGGTCAAGACGAAACTCAACCTGGAGATGGCCGCTACCGACGAGATGCTGGCCATTGCCGTGGCCGTCAAACCTGACATGTGCACCCTGGTCCCGGAGAAGCGTCAGGAGCTCACCACCGAGGGGGGCCTCGACGTGCGGGTCCACGCCCAGTCCATCGAGAAGGCCATTGCCCGCCTGCAGGACGGGGGGATCCACGTCAGCCTGTTCATCGATCCCGATACCGACCAGATCAAGACCGCCAACAGGATCGGGGCCGACTATATCGAGATACATACCGGCAGCTTCGCCGAGGCATCCGACTGGAAGAGCGAAGAGCAGGAGCTGATAAAGATCGAAAATTCCGTAAAACTGGCCACGAAGCTCGGGCTCGGAGTCAATGCCGGACACGGGCTCAATTACACCAACATCAAGAAGGTGGCGGCGCTGGGGGGCATCGAGGAGTTCAATATCGGCCATTCCATCATCTCCAGGGCCGTACTGGTCGGACTTGACCGGGCGGTGCGCGACATGGTCGATCTGATCAAGTACGCCTGAGCCTTTCCCGGCCCCCAGTGTCCAGTGCGGCTAATTCCTTCCTTACAATTCCGGGCCTTTTGGCCCCTGGCCGCGTTCCGGCTCCTCGGCTTAGACCCCGCTAGGCCTGTGTCGCCGCGCCTTGCCAGGAACCAAAATTCCTCGGAATTCTTGCGGT
>JARKPN010000109.1 GCA_029975275.1 Geobacteraceae bacterium
AACCGGCATCGAGCCGGGTTCGGCCCACACGGGCCGGATGTGCGGCTGTCATGGCCGAAACTACCGAGAGGATCACGTGGAAAGTACCGCCCATCAGGACGAACAACCCGAAAGCCTGGACACCACCGGCTTTGTCATCGCGCCGCTGGCCGCAGCGGCAGCGCTCGACTCGGCCGCTTTCAGCAAGGTCAACGCCGCCGAAGCGATTCCGGCCACCTGGGAAGAACGCGCCCGCAAGGCATGGGAATACTACGTCGAGGAGCCGCTGGTGAAGAACTGCGTCAACTCCTGGCGCACCTTCGCCGTGGGCGACGAGATCAAGATCACCAGTGACGACGAGAACCTCAAGGAGCAGGCGCTGGAGGCCGCCTGGCGGTTGAACATCACGCAATTCATCAAGGACATGGTTCTTCAACTCCTGGTGAAAGGCGATGCCATCGGCTTCAAGCGCTTCACCAAGTCCGGCCAGGACATCGAGGAGCTGGTCTGCGTCAACCCGGTCTCGGTCAAGGTGAAATACGCCCAGGGAGAACTGATCGAGGCCCGGCAATTCCCTGAAGAAACTCCTGGGGGAGGAGAGGAAATCTACCTACCGATTGAACAGGTGGTCCACCTCAAATGGGATGCTCCGGCCTTCTCGCCCCGGGGTAACTCCCTCGTGCTTCCCGCCTTTCAAGCCATCGAACTGCTGCGCGACTACCGTCGGGCCGAACAGGCCATCGCCAAGCGCTGGGCCACGCCGTTCCGTCTGCTCAAGGTGGGCGGCGCGTTCGGCCAGAAGATGGTGATGCCGGACCAGCGGATGCTCGAACAGGTTCGCGACATGGTCAACAAGATGGACATGAAAAGCGGCCTGGTGGTCCCGTTCTACGTCAACGTCGAAACCCACGGCACCGACGGTCAGGTCCTCAACGTCGAGGACAAGGTCAAGGAGGTGAAGGAAGACATCGTGGTGGCCCTGGGGCTGTCACGCTCGCTGGTGACCGGCGATGGCCCGAATTTCGCCACCGCCTCGGTGAGCATGCAGAAGATGATGGTCATGATCCGCGAGATCAAACAGGCCGCACGCAAGCTCCTCGACTGGGTGTTCGACGACTGGATGGAGCTGAACGGCCACGGCGACAAGAGCATCCAGTTCATCTTCAACGACCTCGACCCCAGCGACGCGGTCGATTTCAAGAAGCTCCTCATCGAACTCTACGACCGCAAGCTCATCAGCCGCTCCAGCCTTCAGCTCAAGATGGACCTGGACCCGGACATCGAGGCCGCCAACCGCGAGACCGAACGCAAGCAGATCGACCTGATGGACGAGAAGCAGGTGAAGCCGGTGGTGGATATGGTCGTCTCCGGCATTCTCAGCGTGCCTCGCGCCCGCAAAATGCTCGGGATTCCGACCGAGGACGATGAACCCACGGCGGAGGCGGCTTTGGTCTGGTCGGGCGATCTGGAGTCCACCGGCGATGCGGCCGTGTGCGACGAGTGCAGCCACTTCATTGCTGACACCAACCACTGCCGGGTCCACAACAGCGAGCGCACCTTCGATGCCCCGGCCTGTCGTTTCATCGACCGCCGGGAACCCCGCTGATGCCGTCGGACCTCAAGCAGCGCATCCAGGCGGCCACACTGAAGAGTCTGACGGCCCGCAATCGCTACAACGACCAGGTCACGGCCCAGCTCACTCAGGCGCTGAAACAAGCCGAAGACGAGGTCGCCCGCGCCATTCTCCAGTACCGCTCCCTCGGCTCCCTGCCGGACAACAAGCTCGCCGCGTTCAAGGGGCTGGAAAAGCTCCAGCTCGAACTCGACGACACCATGAAGCGGCTCAGACGGGAGCAGACCCTGGTCTTTCGCAAGACGACCAAGGACTCCTTCAAGCTCGGCATCCAGCAGGGAATCGGAGAGCTCGCCGACGCGGCGCTTCCGTTTTACGCCGACCTCAAGCCAGAAGGCATCGACAAGCTGGCCACCAAGGTGTTCACCATCGTCGACACCAATGCCCTCGACTTCATGGCGCAGTACAACCTCACACTCGCCGGTGACGTCCACCGCGAACTCGCAGGCGGCATCAAGCGTACCATCCTGAACGGCATCGCCACGGGCAAGGGAGCCGACGACATCGTCCGGGACATGGGCAAGGTGATCGTCGACAAGGATTCCTTTCGCCAGGCCGGAAGCCGGGTGTTCAGCAAGGCCCAGTACCGCATGGAGATGATCGCCCGCACCGAGGTCCTCCGCGCCCACAACATGGGCAGGCTCAAGTTCCACGAGCGGGTCGGCATCCAGAAACTTGAATGGCTGGCCATGGAGGACGAGCGCATGTGCCCGGTCTGCGGCGGCCTGGACGGCAAGACCTTTCCCATCGACAAGTTCCCCCAGCAACCCGCGCATCCGCACTGCCGCTGCACAAATATCGTGGCCTGGCCGATGACCGTCTGCGGCAGCGAGATGGCCACCAAGGCAGCCACCCAGGCATCGCAGGGGGACGCCTGCATTCTCCCGCCCCACGTGCTGGAAGGCATGGTCGACGCCCAGGCCAAGGAGAATGCCAAGCTCAAGAGCGCCTTTGAAAACGGCGACATCGCCGACCTCGGTTCGCTGACGGTCAAACAGCTCCAGACCCTGGCGAAACAGAACGGCGTGGCCATCGCCCGGACCAAGGCCGATTTCATCAAGCTGCTCGATCTGGCCGAACCGGGGATCGATCACGGCGACCTGGCCGGAGCGGCGCTCAGCGCCAAGCTCAAGGAACACAAGATCGGTCTGCTGCGGACCAAGGAAGAACTGGTCGAGCTGCTCGGACTGAAGCAGGCGGAACTCAAACAGGCCAAGCTGCTCGCCGCCCAGATGGCAAAGATCCCTCCCGCCGAGGGGCTGGAGGGCATGACCGCCCAGCAGCTCAAGGAGATGGCGAAGGAGAACGGCATCTCCCTCAATATGACCAAACAGGAAACCATCGAGCTGCTCGACAAGCTGGAACCCGGCGTGGACCACAGCGGCCTGATGGGCAAGGAACTCGCGGCGGCCAAACAGAAGCACGGCATCGGCATCCTCAAGAACAAGCAGCAGCTCGTTGAGGCGCTGCAGAAGAAGGCCGGTGCCGACATGGCCGAGTCGGTCAAGAAAAAGGCGGTCGACGAGGCCAAACAAAAGCTGATCCTGAAACAGAAAACGGCTCTCGAAGACGCCGCCAAGGCCGTGGTCGTTCCCGACACGCCGACCGGCTACAAGGATTTCCTCGACGCGATTGCCAAGGCTGAACAGGCGGTTTCCGTTGGCACCGATCTACCCCAGGATCTGCTGGCGGCCCACAGCAAGGAAATCGCCCTCAAGAAACAGCTCTTCCAGGACCAGGTCGGCAAGCTGAAATCGACGGAGCTCAAGACGCTCGCCAAGGAGACCAAGGTTCAGTATTGGCAGTGGGCCAACAAAGACGAGCTGACCACGCTTTTCACCGAGACCGACCCCGCGAAAATCAAGGCGGTTCAGGCCAGCATCGACACCAAGCACGCAGCATGGGCCGAAAAGCATGGCGGCAAGAAGAAAACCGCTCCGGCCAAACCCGCCACACCGAAGAAGGAGCCGCCGAAACAGGCTCCACAGCCGAGCCCGGTCAAGCCGCCCGAGGCCAAGATCGGCAAGAAAGGCGCGGAGTTCGCCACCGTCGATGCCGCGTGGCAGCAGAAAGGTCTGCCGTCAAAATTCAAGAAAACCGGCAAGGCCGCTGTCGGCGGCGCACACGAAAAGGAGTTCTGGACCGACGAAAACGGCGACAAATGGCTGTTCAAGCCCATTGGCCGCAAGGACGATGAGTTCATCGCCTTCGGAGAGGAAGCCGCCTACAAGATCGGCCGCCTGATCGACCCCCATTCCATCGAGGTGCGCACCATCCA
>JARKPN010000103.1 GCA_029975275.1 Geobacteraceae bacterium
TCGATTATCGAGCTGACAACGCCGGCGCCGACAGTGCGGCCTCCCTCGCGAATGGCGAAGCGCAGACCCTCGTCCATCGCTATCGGCGTGATCAGGTTTACCGTTACCGCTACGTTGTCTCCGGGCATGACCATTTCGGTCCCGGCGGCCAGTTCCACAACCCCGGTTACGTCGGTGGTCCTGAAGTAGAACTGGGGACGATAGCCGTTGAAGAACGGGGTGTGACGACCTCCTTCTTCTTTGGTCAGGATGTAGGCTTCCGCCTTGAATTTGGTGTGCGGGGTGATGGAGCCCGGCTTGGCCAGTACCTGACCACGCTCGATCTCTTCACGCTTTACACCGCGAAGCAGAGCGCCGATGTTGTCGCCTGCACGGCCTTCGTCCAGTAGCTTGCGGAACATTTCAACCCCGGTGACCGTGGTCTTCTGGGTAGGCTTGATCCCCACGATCTCTACTTCTTCACCTACCTTGACGATCCCGCGCTCGACACGGCCGGTGGCTACGGTGCCACGCCCGGAAATGGAGAATACGTCTTCTACCGGCATGAGGAACGGTTTGTCTACGGCGCGCTCAGGCTCGGGTATGTAGCTGTCTACCGCTTCCATGAGCTTGAAGATCGCCTGCTCGCCCAGTTCGCCGGTGTCGCCTTCCAGACCCTTGAGCGCGGAACCCTTGATGATGGGTATGTCGTCCCCGGGAAAGTCGTAGGCGGACAGAAGTTCGCGGATTTCAAGCTCCACCAGCTCAAGCAGTTCTTCGTCGTCTACCATGTCGGCCTTGTTGAGGAATACCACGATGTAGGGAACGCCTACCTGACGGGCAAGAAGAATGTGCTCCCGGGTCTGAGGCATGGGGCCGTCGGCCGCGGACACTACCAGTATGGCGCCGTCCATCTGGGCCGCTCCGGTGATCATGTTCTTTACGTAGTCGGCGTGACCAGGGCAGTCCACATGGGCATAGTGCCGGTTTTCGGTCTCGTATTCTACGTGCGCCGTCGCTATGGTGATGCCGCGCTCACGCTCTTCGGGTGCGTTGTCTATCTGGTCGAACGATTTGAACTCCGCCTGCCCCTTGGATGCAAGTACCTTCGTGATCGCTGCCGTCAGCGTGGTCTTGCCGTGGTCTACGTGACCTATCGTCCCTATGTTTACGTGCGGCTTCTTCCTCTCAAATTTCGCCTTCGCCATCTGATATGCCCTCCT
>JARKPN010000127.1 GCA_029975275.1 Geobacteraceae bacterium
CAACGGCCAAAGGCACCAACGTTCTTGACGGTTTCAATCCTCGCCCGTCTCGAAGGACGGGCGCTACGGCAGTCCGTCGTCGGCGTAGCTGACCACGATACTGTTTCAATCCTCGCCCGTCTCGAAGGACGGGCGCTACGCGCCCGCCGGTTCAGCTCGGTCTCGGCGATCTCGTTTCAATCCTCGCCCGTCTCGAAGGACGGGCGCTACGTCGGTGCGGTTGCGCCAGGCCCAATCGAGGAACTGTTTCAATCCTCGCCCGTCTCGAAGGACGGGCGCTACCATCGCCGCTTCGATCATGGCCGCCTCGGATTCAGTTTCAATCCTCGCCCGTCTCGAAGGACGGGCGCTACACCCGCGAGCTGAAGCGGTTGGAGAAGCTCCTGAAGATGTTTCAATCCTCGCCCGTCTCGAAGGACGGGCGCTACGATGCTTCGCTTGCCTACCGGCAATGCCTTGAGGAGTTTCAATCCTCGCCCGTCTCGAAGGACGGGCGCTACCTATCCACACTGAACCGATTGCCGGCCGCTGTCTTGTTTCAATCCTCGCCCGTCTCGAAGGACGGGCGCTACAGGACGTCGACGGACGACATGTACGAGGCGTACAAGTTTCAATCCTCGCCCGTCTCGAAGGACGGGCGCTACACTCACCGTCGCCGACCTGTTCAGGCCCTGGACCGTTTCAATCCTCGCCCGTCTCGAAGGACGGGCGCTACTGAAGCCACATATAACAACCAACGCCCGCTACAGCATGTTTCAATCCTCGCCCGTCTCGAAGGACGGGCGCTACTATAACAAATTCTGCCAATGGTATCAATTGTCTAGTTTCAATCCTCGCCCGTCTCGAAGGACGGGCGCTACAGTCAACTTTTTTGTCGTTAGTACCTCGGGTATGTTTCAATCCTCGCCCGTCTCGAAGGACGGGCGCTACAATTTTGCTACGCTGAAAAGACAATCCTTCAGAGGTTTCAATCCTCGCCCGTCTCGAAGGACGGGCGCTACATCCCGGCACACAACCACGTTACCGACTGAACGAGTTTCAATCCTCGCCCGTCTCGAAGGACGGGCGCTACGTTTTTTCCGGGTCGATTCCCTGGAATCAATCAAGTTTCAATCCTCGCCCGTCTCGAAGGACGGGCGCTACCTTCTCCGTGTCAACATCCGTCCTGATAAGGTGGTTGTTTCAATCCTCGCCCGTCTCGAAGGACGGGCGCTACCATGATTGAGGTTATGCAAGGTTCTCCCGGTTCGTTTCAATCCTCGCCCGTCTCGAAGGACGGGCGCTACCTCATCGCCGGAAACCTTAGACCGACGGTCACAAGTTTCAATCCTCGCCCGTCTCGAAGGACGGGCGCTACGGGGGGCGGCCGCCGCTGGAGGATCTCCGCACAGTTTCAATCCTCGCCCGTCTCGAAGGACGGGCGCTACCTGACCCTACCAACGAAGAGTTGAAACGGCTAGTTGTTTCAATCCTCGCCCGTCTCGAAGGACGGGCGCTACCGTCTTCATTTTTTCACGACAGTTTCCAGCAAGTTACATCCCCGTTTTCGCGAAACGGGTGATAAAGTGCCTGAGGAGAGCAGGCAACTCGATTTTCTTCGCAGAAAATCAAATGTAAGCAACATGATAGGCATGCGCGAACACCCCCGGTTTTTCATGGTCGCACCAGGTTCGCGTTAAACAATCAACGGATCGTCGAAAAAGATGGTCCGACTCAGCCCGTATGTTTCCACGTGTTTGTCCCGTGGTTCGATCAACCGGTAAAAGCGGAGGTTATCCTGATCATGATCGATTTCCCTCAGGAGGCTGCGCCGCAGCTTCTCGTACATCATCTCGTTTACCTGGCATTCGAAGACCGATTTCTGAACCCGCTGGCCATAGTCCTTGCAGACTTGGGCAACGCGGCGGAGCCTCCTCCTGCCCGGTTTGGTTTCGGTGCAGACGTCATAGGCTACAATGATCCACATAACTCCTCCGGGCGGGATTTTACGAATACAGAACCGGCGTATACGCCTCCAAATCCCCACGCAGATGCCGTGCCAGCAGCCGTGCCTGCACATGGGGGAGAAGGCCGAAGGGCACCTGTTCATCAAGGACCGGATGATGGAATTCGTCCTGTTTCCGCTTCTGGTAGGCAACCACGACCGTTTTGCGTCCATCATCGTTCAGGTAGGTGGCTCCACCCGGCCGCACCTCGAAATCCTTGCCGGTAATCTGCCTGCGGTTGATGAGTGTCAACGCCAGGCGATCCGCCAGGACAGATCGAAACTCCTCCATGAGGTCCAGACCAAGTGAAGGCCGTCCGGGACGCAGCGCATGCAGGAAGCCCATCTGCGAATCGAGCCCGACCCCTTCGACTGCGGAAATACAGTCGCTAAGCAGCAGGGTGTAAAGAAAGGAGAGAAGCCCGTTAATCGGGTCGAGCGGTGGCCTTCGGTTTCGTCCCTTCATGGTGAAAGTGGGCCTGTCAGCCTCTTTCACCATCCGGTCGAACACATGGAAATACGCACTGGCGGATTCACCTTCCAGCCCACGCACATGGTCGATGTTCGTGCTGTCTTTCAGGTGAAAAAGGGCGTCAGCAAGGATACCGGCTGCCCTCCGCAACGCTTCGACGTCGTCGCTCGCGTCGCTCTCCCTCGCACTGCGAAGCAGCACCTGACGGGCGTTCTTCACCTTCCCAGCTACCATGTTTCTGGCAATGGAGGCGGATTTTTCCTTATCCCTGACCGCTTCGTACTGGGCCTGCCGAAGCAGGACGTTTCCACTGGTCTTACCCACCATGCGGCATTTGAAGCGCCCGTTTCGGTCGAGAATGACCACCGCCCGCCCTTCGTCCGCGCACTTGCCGAAAAAAAAGGGGCTGATCATGACGTTGCCCATGGTAACAACCGTCCCGATGTGGTGAAGCGGCACCTGCATCTGCACCTTTCCTTCGACCTCCACCTTCACTGTCTCATGGTCGAGCGAGAGGTACGCCCCCTGGGTCATGACGTACAGGGTGTTGAGGAGTTGTTTCATGGCTTTCTCCTGCCTTTGACAAAGGGGATCCTGGGGGAATTTTTCAGCCGTTTCTTGCTTTCCGGTTCGGTCAGGTAATTCTCCGGTGTCAGAACCCGCTCTCCTGTCTCCAGCTCCAATTTTACACGCGCTTCGCCGGCAATCCGCCCGCCTTTGTTTGCCGCAACCTTGTTTTCCTTGAATCCCTGAACATCCTGTTTTCGAGCGATCTCCGTCGTGGCGGCTTCTCCCAGCATGGAAAAAATCAGCTCCAGGTCGGTCATGTGGTCCCGCAGGTTCTCCCGTTCAAGCCCTTTGAACTTCTTGTATTCACCCGGTGTCATTCCGAAGGCGGCTTTTGAAATTTCGGCGGTCAGGATCGCGTACTCCGGCTCTCCCTTGACGCCCCGGTTATTCCACTCCTCCGTCAACTCCGCTCTGATGGCGATGCCGCGCATCCGCTTCTCGATCCAGGTGTCGGAATAACCTTTCGCTTTGTAAAGCTCGCGGGTCCGTTGCGTGGCCAGTTCGGGGTCCTCAATCTCCTGGACCCGTTCGTAGCCGACCTTGGCCAGCCAGCGCTTGAAGGGCTCGGCCTTGGGGGAAGGGATGGACTGGATGACGCGGAAGATGCCCTCGGTGTTGGCGCAATCGGTTGCCCTTAACTTTCCGTCAGGAGCGGTCAACTTCAACCCGTGACAAAATGTCACGACTTCGCTTCCTTCCTGGTTGAGCCTTTGTTTCAACTTCCTCCAGTACGCCCCGGCATCCGCGCTTTCAGTCAGGACGCCGCATACGTCCACCACTGAAAACCACCATTCTCCATTGTGGAGTGTTCTGCGTATTTCCTTGTTCTGGAAGACCACAAGCCTCGTTTCCATTACCGCCCTCCTTCCACTACAAATAAGCACCTTGCAGCCCGTACGCTCCTTGCCTTCTCAGCGACAACGGTCGGTAGGCACGATTCCCTCAACGAACAGTCCTTGCAGCGCTTGTCGTTCACCGGTGGAGGAGTATGCCGCTTTGCAACCATTTCACGGACGGCAGCAGCGACCTCCACAACCTGGGTTCGCATGGCTTCAGTGAAAGCAATCTCCCGTCGTTCCCGCGAGCCGTGCCAGTAGAGAGCGCCCTTGGGGACAGGCACACCGAACATCTCCTCCAGGCAAAGGGCTTGGGCGCAGAGTTGAAGGGTTTCGTGCCGCCCTTTCCGATGACGGCCCGACTTGTATTCAACCGGATACGGTACTTGGCCGTGAAATTCGACCATGTCCGCCTTGCCCACCAGGTTGAGCCGTTCCGACCATATGGGCAAGGCTCGCTCAAAGCGGATGCCGGAGAGTTCGTGGGAAGACGCGACATCCACGTTTTCATGCACATCCCGCCCACGCATGGTGTAGATGTTTTCGTCCCATGCCTGCTCCACGTGGATCAGGGCGCACTGGCGCGGGCAATAGCTGTAG
The DNA here is from genome assembly GCA_029975275.1 of Geobacteraceae bacterium. GTDB lineage: Bacteria > Desulfobacterota > Desulfuromonadia > Geobacterales > Geobacteraceae > RPRC01. The sequence continues at coordinate 4,463 of JARKPN010000127.1, forward strand.
TGCTCCAGTGCGGAGAGCATGATGGGGTCGGGAGTCTCAGGAATCACGTTTGTTACCCGCCTTTCGATTCGCTTCACTGCTTCTTGGAAATCCCGGGCCACCGGGCGCGGTTGAACATCGATCAAGACGCGATACCGGGGCTGCCTTCCTGCCGAACTTGTAAGTATTCCTTACAGATTACCCCCTCATCTAGCTCTCCCTCGGCAAAGATGGCCTTCAGATGGAGCGTTACATTCTGGGGAGTCGTCCGGAACAGTTTGGCAATCTGCGCCTGTGTCAGCCAGAGGGTTTCGTCTGCGAAGCGGCACTGGATCCGGGTGCGCCCGTCCTCGGTCTGGTAGAGAATAAAACTGTCATCGGCTGAATTTTGTTCGCTATTCGGTATGGTCCGCTCCAAATCCGCCTTGTCGTTGCCTTACAACTGAAAACGGGCCGCATGAGCGCCCCGTACGATTGGCATTACAATTTTTCGATGATTTCAACACCCTCCGGAGCAGTTCCCACCGTAACGGTGTAGTCCTTGAACGACCGTGCCGGCCCTTCCGATCCATCCTTGCGCTTGACGTCAATCAGATCGAATAGCTTGTGAGCGGGGGCGTTGCCGAGCTTGTCCCGGTGTTTGAAAACAAATAGTTTCTGACTGCTCATAATCCCCCTGGCCGCTGAACGGTCATGCTCAAACATGCTGATCAGCGCGTTCCAGAGCAGCTCCAAGTCTTCTTCGCTGAAGCCGGTTTTCTCCGCCAACGGTGCGGAAACAAAACCCTGAGCCACATATAGGCCGTAAGGGACGATATGTTTACGCCCCATGGTTCTCTCTTTTTCCAGATCCTTTTCGTTCGTCACCGCCATACGGGTAATGCTGACCTCCTGCGACAAGATCGGCTCAACGCTCTTGGCGAATGCCAGTTGTACCGGGCCGCGAACCTGGCCGCAATTGACCTCGGTGGTCATGACTGCCCCGAAGCAGCGGATGTCATAGAAATTCGTACACATCCAGCCGGTAACCCTCTGGGCGTCCTCTACTCTCTTCGGCAGCTTCTTTGCTTCAGGCTTGAGCTCAAAGGCTTTGTAGGCCATCTCGTTGGTTTGGTTGAGTACGGCTTTCTCCTGCACGTAAATGTTGAACCCTTCAGCCCCCTCCCTCGCGAGCGCCACATGATTGCGGATCTTCCGTTTCAAACAGACATCCGTCACCAAGCCGTGACCTGTCTCCGGATCGAAGCGGGGCATGTTTCCGGCATCGGGGTCGCCGTTGGGGTTCCCGTTTTGGACGTCGAACAGCAAAGCGAATTCATAGCGATTGGCGAGTGCGGTCATAATCATCCCTCCTGAGTCTTGCTTGTGTAAAAGTCTTTGCGTTGATGGTAGTAGCCGATCATGAACAGACCCTGTTCCTCGGCTTTCATGGTCTTGGGGTAATCGGAAAATTCCGAGATAATATCCTGCGTCAAGATGTTGAAATAGGAGGCTCTTCTCTTTTTCTTCTCATCAGGGTCTTTTTTCAGCTTGGCGATGTGATTCGCTGAGTTCTTCAGCAACATGTGAAACACTTGGCCCGGTGTGGCAGCGGCAGCTGCCAGAAAACGGTCCTTGATGGTGGCATTGGCGTTGGGGATAGCCTCTTCCTGAGCCTTTTCGAGGACGGCAAACAGCCGCCCCAGCAGGTAAGGCCGATCCGTACGATTTTGATCGAGAGACACGGGAATCTCCTTTCGTTTGTTGCGCAGCAGGAAGGCCTTAAGCAAAGCAGCGCGGAAATATGTGACATTGTGCTCGGCGCGGATACGTTCCAGAACAATGGGCAACAGATTCTGCGGGTAGGGTGCTCCGGTTAGAATGGCGCGGGCCATGCCGCCGGCCAGTACCGGCGAGACGTTCTCCGACTTGCCGAGAGTGGCGGTCTGGCACAGCAGACGCCACAAGGGCGGGAACTCGGGTTCGTTGTCGAATTGCCGGATAATATTGAGTTGCTCGTAGTATTTTCCGACCCGCTCCAGTAAAGTTCCCAGGCTGTTCGCCTCCCAGAAACGGATCGACAGGCGCGCGGCATTGGGCGCTAGACCGAGGATGTAGAACTGGACATCCTCTGCCAGATCGGGCAGGAAATCGGTTGCCTTGCGGCCGTCCCGGATTGCCTTAAGCAACCCGTGGATCTGGGATGTTGTCTGCTGGTCGTCTTGTGCCGCTGCCGCTTCAGTCGCGTCTGAAGGAGGATCGAACAGGTCAGCAAAATAACTCTCTATCGGGTTGGGACACGCAGCCCAGAAGGCATAGGTAGTATCACCGATGACGATTTTCTGACGACTATTGCCTGTAAGCAGAGAATTCAAGGCGGTGGTGTAGGAAAAGGCAGAAGATTCCGCAACTGACGCTTTGTCTTGGTCGTAGGAAACAAATGCCGAGGCATTGAACGACACAATATAGCCGCCTGAGGTCTGCCCACCGCGAACCCCTTTGATCGGCGTGTGAATCCGCGCCAAGGGGGCATTCTGTTCACCGGTAATCAGACACTGGATTAGTGGTGTATCCGTGTTGCGCTGACCGTATTTGAGCCATTCACGCTGCACCGACTGGCGATCATGGATAAACCCAGGTGCGCCGTCCAGGCGAAAAACCACATGGGCGCTACAGACGTCCTCCCACTCATGATAACGGCTAATCGTTTCTTCGGTCCGTTCACAGTCCCATCCCTGCAGAAACCGGCGAACCGCTAAAAATCCAGGGTCCTCAATATCCTGTCCGACATCGTTCAAAAGCTCGTTGAAAGCCTGAAAGCGTTGACGATTAGACTCTGTTGGACCATCGCCATCCGCACCGAAGACGTAGGCAGACTTGTCCCAGAGGAAATTGGCCTTTATTCCCGAAGTTCTGGTTACAGCGGCCGGGACCGGCATCTTGCGAGGCCGTTGTCTGTTGCCGTCCGGCTCGCGTAAATCTTCTATGCTTCGCAGTGTCCCATCTCCACCGAGCACAAGGGCGAATGATATGTTCTCGATGCTGGTTCCGAAGGCGGGCATCCCCGAATCAGGAGTATTGAGCATCCGTTCGTAATAACCGTTGAGGGCATGCAGGATCATGTATGCACCTCCAGAGAGAGAGGCGAAGGGGGTGAAATGATGCCGTTCTCCATCTGCGCCCGGAAAAAGAGCGGGGTCATGTCGTTGGAGAAGTCGATATCGAGGAGCATGTAACCCAGATCCTTGCTCTGGCCGGCATAGCAGGAAATGGGTACCTTGTCCTCAACCAGTTCGAAGGAGGCCGGAAACTCCCGGCACCCCAATGAGGGCTGGTGAAAGAATTGTCCTTTTTTCGCCCGCCGTTGGAACATTTCGTAATGTTTGACTTTGTTGTCCTCGGGGCCGGCTTTGTCGGTCAACTCGAAATGTGCCTCAATGACATACTCGACATCGCGCAACAGAGTCGCGGCCCGCTGTTGGCGATTGCCACCGTCATCGACCAGGAAATAGAGAGGCTTCTTGTTCCGCATGGCGGTGTCGGGGTTCGGTTTGGGGATTTTAGAACTGACCTCGTTGCGACGAACGTTGTCGAACTTGATGGGGCGCAGCACGTGAATATGGTCGATCATCCAGCGGATTGCAGGTTTCCAGTGGATCGCCTCCAGGATCCCACGCGCCGCCGAGGGCGTCATCACGTCGTATGACACTCGCTCTACCTTCATTTCAGGACGGGTGAAACAGGCATAATCACCCCACACCCGCAGCTTGATGCGATACGCCATAGGTGCCTCCTCGATTCTGAGATCCGTGGGCCGCCGTTCTGTCGGCCCACGGCCTGGTTAAGCCTTTTTCCCTACTTGTTTTCTTCTTTATTTCAACCCACACCTCTGCCGAGGTGACGAAAGGAGTGACTATGGGGGTTCTAACACAATTTCGATGTCTAAAAATTCTCTGCCGAAAAATGCCACTCGTGCTTTGATCCGCATAGCCGCCTCCTTTTTGCGGCAAAGTATATAACGAACCGAAGTCAAAGTCCAGCAAAAAATATTCAAAGAAGAAAATAAGTAAAATACATATCCTTAAAATACGAGATCTTCAGGATTCCAAACATCGCTACCCTCAATAGACAAACCAACGTCTTCCCGATAGGCAGCTAAATTACGCAACACCGGAAATACTCCGTTAACCATTTCAAGCGCACCTGCACCCTCAAGCGCCGCCAACTCCCTGATTCTCACTGATACGCTGTACTGCTGCAATTTCCTGAGTGTCGCCCTGGGAAACTCCGTATATCGCAGCTCCCGTACCAGCACTTCCGCCTCCGGCTCAACGGGGACGATCACCCCAATGGTGTCGTCCTCAATGAACCGGAACTCGCCGGCGATATCACGAAAAGGAAAGTAAAGGTCCCTGGTCAGTACGTTCAGTCGCCGTAGGATTTCCTTTTTATCCAGCTCCTGAATATCGTAAAGAAGCTCAAAGTAGCGTCGCATGACCTCCAGTCCTAAAGGATCGGCATCCGGCAGACAGCGCAGGGTTTCAGCCGCGCGGGACATACACCGTTTAAGCCAGGGCATGCGTGGCTGCTTTTCTGGCACGTACACGTAGACCTGGCCGAGTTCACCGTACTCATTCATCTTTCCTTCGCGGTTGCACCGGCCCGCAGCCTGAGCGATTGAATCCAGGCCGGCCATGGCCCGGTAAACCACAGGGAAATCGAGATTGACGCCGGCTTCGACGAGGGAAGTGGATACCACCCTGCATAGTTTTCCGGATTTCAGCCGCGCATAGATCTCATCCAGCACCCGTCGGCGATGAGCGGGATACATGTTGGTCGAGAGGTGGAATACCCCTTCTTCTTTTTGAAGTCGTTCGAACAATGCGCGGGCTTGCGGTTTGGTCGGAACAATACACAGCACCTGCTTTTCCGCGTCGAGTTTTTCAGCCAAATCCGCATCCGTTAAAGCCCCGATGAAATGCACCTGGGTGCGGCGCAGTTTGTCGTAGAACTGCTGCGGACTGGTGATGATTTCGCGGATCTCCGGCAAGGCCATGCGCAGATTGCTCTTATCGTCTAGCGCCGGTTGTGTGGCGGTGCAAAGCACGACCGTGCAACCGTAATGCTCGACTAGTTCCCGTAAGGCCGCCAGACAGGGTTCAAGGTATTCGGTCGGAATCGCCTGCGCTTCATCCAGAATAATCACGCTACCGGCGATATTATGCAACTTGCGGCAACGGGAAGGTTTATTGCTGAAGAGCGATTCAAAAAACTGTACGTTGGTCGTAACCACAAGTGGCGCATCCCAGTTCTCCGCCGCCAACCCGCGTCGCCGGTTGTAGGTGGTTTCTTCAGGGTCATCCTTTTCTTTGTAGTTGCAATGATGCTCCAATACCTGCTCCCGGCCGAGGATATCCTGAAACACCTTTGCGTTCTGCTCGATGATCGAGGTAAAGGGAATGGCGTAGATCACTCGACGTAGCTTGTTCGCCACCGCGTGATCCAGCGCGAACGCCAGGGAAGAAAGGGTTTTGCCGCCCCCGGTGGGAACGGTCAGGGAAAAGATCTGCGGCGGCAACTCGGCTTTGGCGCGGCACTGAGCCAGAATTTCTTTCCGTATAAGGTTGACAGGCGTCGGTTCGGCATTTTTTGCAAGTTCAACTAGATACACATCGAGCATCGCTTTCAGTTTTGGGATTAGATCGGGATCACTTACCGGCCTTTCAGTCTTTTTCTCTGGAGAACAGAACCCTTCCGTATCGAGGAAATCCGCATCGACTAGGCAGGAGAAGATCATCCTCGTAAAGAATGCCAAGCTGAAGCCGGCATGCTCTGCAGAGTTTAAGCGGAATGGGGGTAGGATATCCTTTTTGATGTCGGCGTCAGGCAGCAATACAACATCCGGTGGAACCTTGCCGTGCCTCAGCCGGTGATGCAGTTCCCCCTCCTGTGTGCCACCGTTCGGCAATCCGCCGTGGTGTCCGGCAATCATGTACGACAGTAGCAACCCAAACCGACCGGCATTATCTTTCGCAAGTCTCGCTCCGAAGGTCGAATGATCGACCTGTTGTGTACTTCCTTCCAGACGCCGCTCAAAAGCATAAGTCGCTTTCCCCGCGTCGTGTTGCAACCCCGCGAATCGCCCCCATTCTCCAGCCTTAAAGATAGCAGCGAATTCTTCAGCCAGCCGGGCAACTCCTTCCAGATGCGCGCTGAGTGGCTGCCAGGTGGATTTATCAGTTGATTCGGTTGAATGCGCATAAAAATCTCCAGCCATTGTTTCCCCCATGTTCCTTGTCATTCCCGCCAACCTTCCTCACTCTTCGCACCCGAACTCCGCCGCAAACACCGCGGCCCACTCCGCAGTCTCGCGCAGGTGCTCCTCAGGCAGATGCCCCCCTGTCATCCTTAGCCACGCGTACAATCGGTTTTATTTCATCCCAAAGTCAGCTCCTTCCGCAAATACGCGTAGAAGGAACATAGCACAAGGTTGTGACAAAATAGTTCGCAGGATTTATTTTGGGAAATTATTCTTTGTCAATTAACTAAGCGGCGTGTGCAGGGTGCGGAGCATGGTCACTCCAACAAGGGGTTTCCGGTTCCGGTATCGGCCCGAAATCCCCCCCGGCCCCCTTTACGGAGAAGATCAGGGGGATTTCTAGTCCGTCCGCTCGATCCGTATCGCTCCCGGTCGGTACCCTTCGGGAAGGTATTCCTCCGGTATGGTGGTACGGTTACCGTCCCTGAGCTGGGTGTAGTTGGGCGACATGATCTCCACCCCCCCTTCGTTGAAGGAGTCCTGTATGTTGCTGTGCAGGTCCGAGTAGGTATCGACCATGGCGTGGGGGTCGTCGGTATAGGCGTTCAACTCGTAGGTGACGTAGTAGTCGTTTAGGGCCGTCTGAAGGACGAAGGGGCGAGGCTCGGTCAGCACGTGTCCGGTTTTCAGGGCGGCGGCGATCAGGAGTTCGTGGACCCGCCGCCATGGGGTGTCGTAGCCGATGGTGACGCTGGTGTTGAGGATGAGATGGGCCTCCCGGTGAGAAAAGCTGAAGTTGAGGATGTGGCTGCCCAGTACCAGGGAGTTGGGGATGGTGATGTCCACGTTCTTGATGGTGAGCAGGTGGGTTGCCAGCAGGTTTGTTTCGGTGATGTCGCCGATGTTGTTGCCTATCCTGACCCGGTCGCCGATGCGGAAGGCGCGGGTATAGGTGAGAATGACCCCGGCGACCACGTTGGCGACGGCTGAGGTGGAGCCGAGAGAGATGAGCACGCCGAGGAAAATGGACACTCCCTTGAAGGCGGGGGACTCGGAACCGGGAAAATAGGGAAAGACCAGGATGGCCGTGAAGACGATCAGCAGGAAACGGACGAGCTTGAAGGTCGGTTGTGCCCATTCCGGGTAGAAGCCGGCGATTCTGATGTTCCCCTTCTCCAGCTCGACGAACAGGAGCCCGGTACATTTGACGACGTAACGCATCACCAGCACGATTACCGCCAGAAAGATGAGCTTGGGCAGGTAGTTGCCGGCGGCCGATCCGATTGCCGCGAACGGGGCAACGGCGTAGTCGAGGAGTTTTGTCGCATAGTTGTGCGTCCAGGGGAAGAAGCTGAACACCAGAGAGAAGTAGAAGTAGAGCAGCAGCACGACCAGCAGGACCCGTACGCTGCGGGCGAGAAGAACGAGACTGGCGGTGATCCGCTCAGCACTGACGATCTCGTAGGACTGGATCCTGATGGGGCGTATCCTGGTGCCGCGCCACGAGGAGATTCTCGCATAGAGCCTGGGAAAGATACGCCTGGAAAGGAGCAGGACGGCGATCAGCACGCCGGTCGCCAGCATGGCATGGGCTCCCCCAAGGAGGAGTCTGTGCAGACTCCGCTCCTCCCGATGGAGCTCCAGGGTTGCGTTGATGCGGTCGGCGTATTCCCGCGCCAGTTCACTTCTGAGCTTCCTCTCTGACACGGCGTCCTGCTCGGTGACCACCATGATCAGCAGATCGCCGGCATAGAGGTCGCTGCTGGTTTCGCCGTCCAGGACCGACACGGGGTTCCTGCCGAAGAGCGGGTTTTCCATGACCCGCTGAAGGCGAGCGGTTATTATCTTGGCCCGTTCGTCCGGGGGCAGGGACAGGACCCGCTCCCGGATCCGGAACAGCTCCCGTCCGTCCAGGACGACCGGGGCGCTCGTATCCTTGGCGGGGAGGGGTTTGGTTTCCGGAGGTTGCGACGGTTTCGGGGAGGCCGCGGCAAGACCGGCAATCAGGATCAGGAGCGCTGCTACTGCGGGGAAAAACAAGAGACGTCTCATGGCACACCTCACTATGGGTAGGAAACTACGAAATCCGTTCCGCAGGAATCAATCGAAATCAATCTTGTAGAAGAGATCGACCCCGCTCTCGGTCCCGGTCCAGGTCTCCACCTCCCATCGTTCGGAAAAATTATAGCGGGCCTTGAGGTAGCTGGTGGGCGAGAAGAGCGACCTGCCGTAGCTGATGAAGAGCTTGGGCGTCAGGTACTTCCCGACGGTGAGGAGAGACTTGGTCACGTCGCCTTTGTCGGGCTCGACCCCAAAGGTGTCGATGCCGAAGCGTCCGGTGATCTCTTCCTTGAGTACCGCCGACTGACCGGCCGAGAGGAGCAGCCCGGCCGCTTCCATCACCGTGCCCACATGGCCCTGGTCGCCGCTCAGGGGGTGCCCCAGCACGATGTACCCCATGATGTCGCTCTCGGACATGGCCGGCTCGGAGTAGAGCCGGATCACGGGGCTCCGGAGGTTTCCGCCCAGTATGATACCGGCCTTCACGTCCCCGACGGTGCGCAGGGCCAGGATGTCCAGGTTGGGCCGCGAGACCGATCCGCCGGTGTAGACCAGCCGTCCCTTGGTGATTTCCAGGTTCACGCCGTAGGCCTTATAGCTCCCCTTGACAACCCGCACCTCGCCCCTTGCCCTGATATCGTCGAGGCTCCGCATGGTCAGGTTCACGTCTCCTGCCATGCGGGCGTCGATGCCTTCGGCCCTTACGAAGACCTGGTCGCCGAACAGGACCCGGATCTGGATATCGGTGGCCAAGGGGAAGGGGGCGGGCTTAGGCTGGGGGGCATCGATCACCACCACGTCATCGCTTGGTCGGACCGGCGCGGGGGTCTTGCTCCCGGTCACCAGCAGCTCCGGGATGACGAGATCGCCCCGCACGGTCACCTTGTCCCTGGTACCGGTGAAGTCGAGCCGGGGGCTGCCGACCACCTGGAGTTCCGGCAGGTAGATAAGTCTGAAGTTCTCTCCTCTTATGGTTCCGCGGTACTCTGCCGGTCGCCACTCCCGGAGTCGAAGCGACGCGCTGCCGGTGATGGTGCCCGCCCCGGAGCGGGCGGAGTAAGAGTCGACCAGGACCGTGTCCCGCTCCAGCCGGGCGGTGACCCGGACGTCGCTCAGGGTGACCCCGGCCCGGGGGAGAGAGGCGCCCGCCCCGCTGAGCAGGACCCTGCCGGTCAGGTCGGGCTTTCGCCACGTTCCGCCTGCCCGGGCCTCCACCTCCAGTTCCCCTTTGCTCTCCTGGAGCATGCCGGGGAAGAGGGCGGTCAGTAGGCCGTTTTCGTGCAGCCTTCCATCCAGGTTCAGGGCCACGCCGCCGTCCGGGTTGACCGAGATCGGGAGGCGGGCCGGCAGGGGGATTCGGAACTCGGAGCGGACCCGGCCGGTTTCGGCAAGGTCGAGGGATACGGAGCCGCCGAGGGCCTCGTCCCGCCAGTCCCAGGCAAGTGCGGCGCCCTGGAAGCTGACTCTGAGGACCCCTCCTTCCTGCTGGCGGACGAGCGATCCCCTGCCGACCGTTGCCGTCCCCTTGAGCCGGAAGATGCTGCCCGGCAACCACGCTCCGGAGGAACTGACGGTGAGCCCGCCGTCCAGGGAAAGCCCGGCGGGAAGCCAGGGGCGGATGGAGCGGAAGTGTCCCTCTTCAAGCCGGGCTTCGAAGGTCCCCTGTTCCGGAAACGCGAGGCCGGACGGGGTACGGGCCACTGCGCTGACGACGAGCCTGCCGTCCTGGGCGGTGTCGAGGGAGGCGGTTGCCCGGATCTCCCCGCCCGTGGTCTCCAGCCGGAGCGTGCCGCTCCTGAACTGCACCCGGTGCTCACCTGCCGCCACTGTGCCGGAAAACCCTACGTTGGCGGTGACGTTTGCCGCGCCCCCCCGCGGGAGCGAGATTGATACCGTTCCGCTGCTGGAACCGCTGACGCTCCCTTCGCCGGTCCATGGCGCGACCCTCGCCAGGTTCAGGTGCTCCCAGCGGGCGTTCAGCCGGCCGCTCGGCGGCTGGAAGGCGAGATCCCCACCCAGTTGGAGGCGCTCTCCCTGTACGCCGGTCAGGACCATGGCGGGGAGAATGAACCACCGGGATGAGACGGAGAGGGGGGCCGGCCGTTCCATCCGCCACGGTCCGACCCGGTCCCTTCCGGAAAGGGAGGTGATGGTTCCCTTCCAGGCCGATGCCTGGTAACCTCCTTCCAGTGTGGTCCGGAGCCCGGCGCCGGGGAGGTTGAGATCCAGATTGAGCCGGTGCCGGCTGGGGGTCCCGTCGGCGTCCAGGTTGAGCGTCGAGGTCCGGAAACCGGCGTACTCCAGCTCCCTGGTGTCCAGGCGAAGCCGCACCGGCCGCTCCCTGGCTGTGCCCACCGACACGACAAAGGAGGCCGTGCCGGCGCGCAGTGACTCGACCCTCAGCTTGCCGGCCCGGCCCGTGACGCTGCCGCCGATGCGCCCCTCCCGCTGGAGGACCTGGCCGTCGGCCCGCAGGCTGCCGGTTGCCCCGGGGACGAGCCCCCCCAGGTCGTCGGCCCGCACGGTAAAGCTGATTCTGCTTCGCAGGTCGCCGGCGGCGCGGACGTCGAATCCCCTGCCCCGCAGCAGCAGGCGGTCGAGCATGAAGGAGCCGTCCGTCGCGCGGGCCGCCAGCTCGCCGCTCAGGGTCCTTTCCCGCAGACGGCTGGAGAGGAGCCTGGCGTCGACCCTCGCATACAGGGGCCCCTCTTCGGGGACGCGGAGTTCGCCGTTCATGTCCAGGTTGACGACCCCCTTCCAGTCGGGCGCAATACGGGCCGGGTCCATCCCCCGGCCGCGCAGTTCTCCGGTCAGGGAGAGTCCTTTTGTCCACGATGCCTTGAGGGAGCCGCCCAGGGAACCGCCAAGACAGCTCCCCCGCGTGATGGTCAGTGCCAGTCCGTCCCGGTTCCCCGCCAGGCTTCCGGCCAGGGAGGCGGCGCGCCATCCCCTGCCGGTTGTCGCCAGGCTGAAGCCGCCCCGGTAGCCGTTCGGGTCGCCGGCGATATCCAGTTGACCGCTGAGGGGGGGCATGGTCGGGATCTCGCGCGAGAGGTCCACCCCTTCCGCCTTGAGACGCACGGCCATGGCGGGATCGGGCCGGGCAAAGGAGAGCGTGCCCGCGCCGGTGAGCCTCCCTTTGCGGCCCGCCTCGGTCAGTATCATCTCTCGCAGGTCGATCTCCCGGCGGGAGAGGCCGACCCTGGCCGACAGGTCGAAGCGCTGCTTCGATACCCCTACCGCAACGGCCCGTATGGTGCCGGTCGCCTGCTCCTTGCCCCCTTCGGGGGTGATCCGGCACAGGAGGAGGAGCCTGGATACGCCGGCCATGGGTTGGGTCGGGGAAACGGTTGCGAACAGGTCGAGCTCCGGCTTGCGGAAGCTGATGCCCGCGTTGCCGGTTATCCTGCCCTGGGGCGACGAGAGGTCCAGGTTGGTGAGGGCGCTCCTCCCTCCCCGCCAGTCGAGCCGGCCGGTCAGGCTGGTGAGAGTGAGAGGTTCACCACCGTTGCGACGGTACACCAGGTCGCGCAGGGTGAGGGCGGAGATCCAGCCGTTCAGCCGGGCCGCGGGCCCGGAGATGATCGGCCAGGAGAGATCCACGGGCTCCCTGGACTCGGGACTCCGGTCCAGGATATCGACCCCCGAGGTGTCCAGCCGGTCTATCGCAATGTTGCCGGTCAGGAGAGCGAGGGGCCGCCAACCGAAACCCAGCTCGCGGATCCGGATGGTCATTGGCGGACTTTCCAGCTTCACCCCGCTGAGGCGGAGGCCGCGCCAGAGGGTGCCTTCCATGCCGCCGATCTCGAGCCGTACACCGGCCGTCCGCGCCGCCCGGCCCACCAGCCAGCGGGCGCCCTCGGGTGTGCCCAGCAGCCAGCCGGTCAGTGCGGTGATCGCGGCAAGAAGGAATACGGCCAGGATGGGAACGCTGTACAGGAGCGCTTTCCTCATAGTTCCAACCCCACGGTGAAGTGGACCCGGAAGACGTTTTTGTCCACCCCGATCTGCTTGGCGACGTCAAGCTGGATGGCGCCGATGGGGGTGTAGTAGCGGGCGCCGATACCCGCCCCCTTGTAGAGCCTGAAGCTGTTCAGCGAATTGAACGCGTTGCCGACGTCGAAGAATGCGGCCACGCCCCAGTTGTCGAACAGCGCCCGCTCCAATTCCACGCTGGCGGTGAGGAGGTTCTTTCCGCCGGTCACCTTTCCGGCGATGTTTTTGGGTCCCAGCGACTGGTAGGCATACCCCCTTACGCTCCGGTCGCCGCCGGCGAAGAAGCGGAGCGAGGCGGGGAGGTCCTGCAGCGGGTCGTCCTGGAAGGTGACCCCCCCCTTGGCCCTGGAGATGAAGGACAGGCGCCACGGCAGCGGGTAGATCACGCGACCCTCGGCGATGAACTGAATGAAGCCGGTCCCCGAGCCGAGGTACTGGTGGGTGCCGCGCGCCTCCAGGTCGTAGCGGTAGCCCCTGGTGGGCCTGATGGGGTCGTTGAAGCTGCGGTGGGAAAAGCGGATGCCCGGCAGCACCAGGAAGGTGCTGGTTTTCTGCAGGCCGATGTCGGAATCCTCCTGCTGGAGCCTGAGATACAGGGTCCCCAACTGTCCTGGGAGGAAGCTCCGGTTCAGGCTCCCCTCCAGCGAGGCCAGGCTGGTGGTGTAGCTGTCGGTCTCCTCGCGTTGCAGGTTGAACTGGAGCCCCATGTTGCTCTTGAAGTCCCGATAGCTCGGGGCCACGTAGCCGGCGGCGATCCCCTGGAGACGCTCCGAGACCTTGATCTCGGCGTTCAGCTCGTGCCCCAGCAGGAACAGGTTCACGTCCTTGTACTTGACCGACCCGCGGATGCCGGTGTCGGTTCCGTACCCTATGCCGGGGCGGAGCCGCCTGCGGGGGAGGGGGGAGAGCTGGACCGCCACCGGCATGACCGAGTCGTGGGCGTTCTTCCGATCCCTGGTGACCACCACCCCCTTGAAACGGTCGGACAGGGCCAGGTTCAGCTGGGTCTGCCCCAGCTTCAGCTGGGAAAAGGTCTCGCCGGGCCTGTAGTCCAGGTAGCGTTCCAGGAAGGGGGTGGGGTACTGGGGGGCGCCGGAGAAGGTGGTCGCGCCGAAACTGTAGCGCGTTCCGGTATCCATCTCGAGGGTTATCCGGGCATTCGCCTCCCCCCTGGAGACCAGGATCCGGTGGGTCGGGAAGTCGGCGTCCAGGTAGCCCAGATCGACCGCCTTGGCCCTGAGCATCTCCTTCCCCTTTTCGTAGGAAGCGTGGTTCAGCACGTCCCCTTTCCGGAGGGGGAAGGAAGCGACCAGCTCCTTGACGGCCTCTTCCTCGGCGGCCGGTCCCCTGACCCTGACGGAGATTTCGCTGACCCGCACCGGTCTGCCCGGAAAGACCCCAACCAGCAGCCGGTACTCGTTCTTTGCCGGATTCTGAAGCTCGGTCCCGACCTTGGCGTCATAGTAACCGAAAGGCTCCAGAGCCTCCCTGACCTTCTCCGGCACGTCCTTGCGGAACAGCTCGAGCCAGGGGATATTCACCTCGCCGTCGCGGACCAGTCCGGGTGGGAGGGAGAGGGCTGCCTGGACGTTTTCCAGGGGCTCGCCCTCGATCCCGATAATCATCACCTCCACCGGATCCGCTACGGCGGGTAATGCCCCGATGACCGTGAGCAGGACAGTGAGGAGTATGCCGAGCGTTATGCGGACGATGACGGTCTCCATGGCGGGATGCGAAGCGGATGGCGTTGGTGAGCAAAGGGGTTCCGCTTTCAGGTTGCACTATACCATCTCGGAACTTCCCGTCAATCATATTGGATGTTTTCACGGACCACGGGAATGGTTAAGGCATTCAGCGGCCTTCTGGCCATCTTTTCAGGAGGATCCCTTCGGGCAGATACCCCTCCAGTGCCGCGAGGATGGACCGGACCTCGGCGATCGAGTAGGGTGTTTTTTCCTGTGCGCCCCAGACAACGTCGGGCCAGCGGAAGTCGGTCGAACTCCTCCCCACCACATGGACGTGGAGCTGTCTGACGATATTTCCGATGGCCGCCACGTTCAGCTTCTCCACCTTCATGACGGTCCTCAGGAAACCGGACAGCAGGTTGATCTCCTCCAGCAGGGCAAGCTGGTCTTCCTTTGGCAGCTCGAAGATCTCGGTCTCGTTCCTTTTCGGCACCAGGATAAACCAGGGTGCCAGGGAGTTGTTCATCAGCAGGAGCAGGCTGAAATCCGTCTCGCCGAGAATGATGCAGTCGGAGGCGAGGCGGGGGTCCAGGTGAAAGTCGGTCATGGCGTATCCTTTCATTCAAGTCCGGCCCTGATCCGTTGCTGGAGGGCCAGCTGGTTCTTGCGCTCCCTGGTTTTGTGTTCCAGGTAGTCTTTCTTGTCCAGGTCCACGTCCAGGTTCCTGTACCGGGTGGAAAGGTCGTACCACTCGCCGATGCTCCTGCTGAAGCGCTGTTCGGCGGGGTAGCGCAGCATTTTCAGAAAGGACTGGATCGCGAAGTAATATCGTACAGTGTTGCGCTCGATGGCGCCGCGCCGCCCGCCGACATGGACCGGTCTGCCGTTTTCGTCCGTCCCGGTCACCGTGAACCCGGCCTTGTCCCGGCCGAGTGTGGCGAAATAGGCCCTTTCAGCCAGGCGCAGCGCAGCGCTCCCGCTGTATTCAAAACTGACGTGGGCAAAGGTCCTCTCCCCGGCAATCGGTACGGCCCTGAACCTCATCCGGTAGTTCCTGGTGCCGAACGGGCCGGAATCGGCAGCGAGCATGATATCCAGGTACCCCTCCCGCTGTTCGGCTATCCGGAACCGGCTCACGACTTGGCGGGAGTCTTCCGGCGTTTTATACTCCTTGCGGCCCACATAGATGGTCAGCAGCCGGTCCCCTCCCTGCTCCCGATGGGTGCACGCCTTGACATTGGGGCTTATGGATACGATATCGCACCAGTTTGCCGGAACCCTGAGCGCGGCCGCCACGCTGTCGAAGGGATAGCCGAAGATCCCATAGACATCCACGTGGGCTCTGTCGCCACGCTCGAAGGATTCCATTAAAAGAGGAAGGCCGAAGCTGCTTTTTCGCAGTCCGGCCAGGTTTCCGCGATAGGTGTCGAGCAGGATTTCTTCGCCGCTCCGGGGCCTTTCGACCGCCGAAGCGGGGCCGGTGGAGGCAAAAACCGCAGCCACGACCACAAACATTAATAATCTCAACAAGCTCCTTATGGGACAGCTCCGGTTCACATGAATCACCCCCAGTGCAGTGAACCACCCATTATCGAACTTCTCCGATCCTTTGACTCTATACTACTCTCAAACCGGCTCTCCCTTCCACCATTTCGTTGCCGACGGGTCAGGCAAAATGCGGTGTACGCCGCGGCCGGTCGGCTGCCGGGACCGGCGCTCACTGGATGCGAACGGTCTGGAACTTCGCGTTGTAGATACAGGTGAGCGGAACCCGCCCGCGCTGACCCGAGGTGCGCAGCGTCACTTGATAGCGCATGTCGCCCAGGTCGATGGTACGGTCGACGCCGGCGACACTGAAGCCCTTGCGTTGCGCCTCGTTGACGCAGGCATGGCGGGCCCGCGCGAGGACGTTCTGATCCGGCTCCGGCGGCGCCTCGATGCGCGCTACGCCGTACTGGGCGTTATACACGCATCTGACGTGCTCCGGGCCGTGTGCCCCGCTGGCCCGCATCACGAGCTGGTAACGTGTCCCGCCGAGGAACAAGGCCTGTTCCACCGCCCGGACCTTTATCCCCTGACGTTGTGCTTCGGTTCTGCAGGCCCGGCGTGCCTGGTCGGTCACGCCACGGTCGGTTTCCCGTCCCGGGGTCGGAGGTGGGGTGGCGACGCACCCGGCGAGGGCCGCTGAAACGATGAGGAGTGTGACGGATACTCTGTGCATCATGGCTGGCTCCTTTTTGTATGGGGTCTTCGAAAATTCTAAACCATTCCGTCCAAATTGCCATAAACGGGGCTTCTGAGCCCGGAGAAGTGGCAAGCGCGGCGCGATCGCGCTATAAACTGAATGATACTTGATTTACGTCATAACCATCTCCGCTCCATGGGGCTATCCTGTAGCCACCATGAAAAAAGGAGGTGCATCCCATGAGATCCGCGAGAAACCTTGCTGAGAGGCCGATACAGGATTTCTTCATCTGCGAGCCGAAGGAGCCGCGACGACACTCCGTCCCGACCGCGCCGGACGGGACCGTTCACCCCGCTCTACGGGAATTCCCCTCGCGGCTGTTCGTGGAGACCACCACCCGCTGCAACCTGCGCTGCGCCATGTGCGTCAAGCAGACCAAGGACAGCGGCGTCGTCGACGGCGACCTTGCGCCGGAGACCTTCCAGGCACTGGAGCCGGCCCTGCCCCACGCCGAGGCGCTGATCCTGAACGGCATCGGCGAGCCGCTGCTCAACCCCCACCTGGAGGGTTTCATCCGCACCGCCAGAAACCTCATGCCCCCGGAGGGCTGGGTCGGCTTCCAGACCAACGGCCTGCTGCTGGACGAGGCCCGCGCCCTCTCCCTGGCCGAGGCGGGACTGGACCGGATCTGTCTCTCCATGGACTCGGTCTGCCCCGACACCCTGAGGAAGATCCGCGAGGGGTGCGAGGTCTGGGACCTGGAAAGGGCGCTCTCGGCCCTGCGAAAGGCCGGGGAAGGCACCGGATCGTCCCTCAAGGTGGGGCTGGAGTTCGTGCTGATGCGGGAAAACGCCCGCGAGCTGCCGGACGCCGTCCGCTGGGCCGCGGCCAGGGGGGTGGACTTCTTCATCGTGACCCATCTGCTCCCCTATAACGCTTTCCACGCGGGCAAGGTCGCCTACGACTCCAATACTGACGAGGCCGTGGCCTTCTTCCGCCCCTGGAAGGAACGGGCCGATCGGGAAGGGATCGATCTGCGCCACTACTTCAAGACCATGTGGAACTATCTGCGCACCCCCGAGGAGCAGCGGATCGTGGACTTCGTGGCCGAGATGCAGGCCGAGGCCAGCGTCCGGGAGCTGTTCATCAACATGAAGAGCCTGCTGAACCGGGACGAGGCCTGGATTGCGGAGATGGAGCGGATCTTCGCCGGGTCGCGGGACGCGGCAACCCAGGCCGGGATCAGGCTGACCCTGCCGGAGGTCACCCCCAAGGGGGACCGGCGCTGCGACTTCGTGGACCGGGGCGGGGCCTTTGTCTCCTGGGACGGCGGGGTGCACAACTGCTACTTCCTCTGGCACTCCTTCAGCTGCCACTTCTCCGGGCGGAAGAAGCACGTCAATGCCAGGGTGTTCGGGAGCCTGAGGGAGAAGGGGATACAGGAGATCTGGAACGAGACCGCCTTCCGTTCCTTCAGGGAAGAGGTGCTCCGCCACGAGTACCCCTTCTGTTCCAACTGCAACCTGGTACCGTGCGAATACATCTATGCCGAGGAGTTCGAGCAGGACTGCTTCACCAACGCGGTCCCCTGCGGCGACTGCTTCTGGTGCATGGGGCTGTTCAACTGCCTGCAGTAAAGGCGGGCGCGGGGCGCACGGGAAACCGCTGAACATACAATTGATGACCGGGGCCTGCCTTCACCCTTAGCCAGATTTGATCGTTACCACCAGAAACCGATCGTCCAGGTACCGCTCCAGGCTAGGACTTACATCGTTCCATTCCAGTCCTCCCCGCCGCCCGGGCGGGGGACCACGACCGTGTCACTTCCCATGGAGTCCGCCAGGAAGGCCAGCTCCATGGCGGAGCGCACAATGCGTACCCTTGGCCTGGGCGATCACAAGGATCGCCCCTTGCCTGCCCGCTCCCCGAACCTCGTTCCTTGAACCTTTATTCCTGCTCCCGCCTTTACAGCCCCGCATCCCTGGCCAGCTTCCGCCAGGCCGGAAGACTCCGCTCGATCATCCCCTTGTCCACGCAGTAGGCGATGCGGAAATGGCCCGGGGCGCCGAAGCCCGCGCCCGGCACCAGCAGGATCCGGTGCTCGAGGGCCAGCTTCACGAACTTGACGTCGTCCGGCAGCGGCGACTTGGGGAACAGGTAGAAGGCCCCGTCCGGCCTGATCATCCTGAACCCCATGGCAGTCAGGTTGTCGTACAGCAGGTCGCGCTTTTCCCGGTACTCGCCGATGTCCACCGAGGCCCGCTGCAGCTTGGCCACCAGCCGCTGCATCAGGGCCGGGGCGTTGACGAATCCCAGCACCCGGTTGGCGAAGACGGCGCCCTGCATGAACAGCCCGACCCCCTCCATGCGCGGGTTGGCGGCCAGGTAGCCGATCCGCTCGCCCGGGAGGGCCAGGTCCTTGCTGTGGGAGGTGACGATGACCGAGTTCCGCACGTGGGGGAATACGTTGGGCACCTCCTTGCCGTTATAGCAGATGCGGGCGTAGGGCTCGTCCGAGATGAGAAGGATCTGGCGTCCGAGCTCCTTCTCCTTGCGCTCCAGCAGTTGTCCCAGCCTGGCCAGGCCTTCGGCCGGATAAATGACCCCGGTCGGGTTGTTGGGGGAGCAGATGATGATGGCCCTGGTCTTGGAAGTGACGGCGTTCTCGATGGCGGTCAGGTTGAGCTGAAAGGTCTCCCGGTCGGTCCAGACCTCCACCGGCACGCCGCCGTGGTTGTCGATGTAGAACTTGTACTCCACGAAGAACGGGGTGAGGACGATCACCTCCTCGCCCGGATTCAGGATGGTCTTCAGCGCCACGTTCAGGGCGCCGCCGGCCCCGCAGGTCATGACCACGTGGCTCCCCTCCACCTTCAGCCCGGATTTCTCGGCCAGGACCTCGGCCACGGCCCTTCGGGTCTCGTCGTAGCCCGCGTTGCTCATGTAGCGGTGCATGCCCGGCACCGGGTGCTTCGCCAACTTCCTGAACTCGGCGCCGAACTCGGGCGGCGGCTCCACGTCCGGGTTGCCCAGGGTGAAATCGAAGACGTTTTCGGCACCGTGGAGGCGGCGCATCTGTTCTCCCTCCTCGAACATCTTGCGGATCCATGATGCGTTTTCGATGAAAGCGGCTATCTTCCTGGCAACGGGCATGGCTGACTCCCTTCATCCGCCGCTGTCGGCGGACGGATTTCTCGACGGTATGAACTGTGTATTCATTTACCACGACAGGAGCGGCAAAGGCAAGGATGGATCCGTTGTCCCCGAGGGGTGCCGGTTCACTGGAAAAGGTGGATGTTCTCCACCGATTTTCAGCCTTTACAAGCCGCTTTTCCCCATGCTACTATTTGCCGATTTGGATGCGCCGATAGTCTCAATAGTCTGGATTGAAAGGAACAGCAGGGAAATGTCAGGTCACAATAAATGGAGCACCATCAAGCACAAAAAAGGGGCGGCCGATGCCAAGCGCGGCAAGATCTTTACCAAGCTGATCAAGGAGATCACCGTGGCGGCAAAGATCGGCGGGGCTGACCCCGACGGCAACCCGCGCCTGCGGACCGCCATCGACAAGGCCAAGGCCGAGAACATGCCCAAGGACAACATCGAGCGGGCCATCAAGAAGGGTACCGGCGACATGGAGGGCGTGAACTACGAGGAGACCACCTACGAGGGGTACGGACCCGGTGGCGTGGCGGTGCTGGTGGAGGTCATGACCGACAACCGTAACCGCACCGTTTCCGACGTGCGCAGCATTTTTACCAAGAACAACGGCAACATGGGTGAGGCCGGCTGCGTCTCCTGGATGTTCGACAAAAAGGGGCTGCTGGTGTTCTCCAAGGACGTCGATTTCGACAAGCTGTTCGAGGCGGCCCTGGAGGCGGGCGCCGATGACGTCTCCGACGAGGACGAGCAGATCGAGGTGACCACCGACCCCTCCAGCTTCATGGAGGTGCGCGATGCCCTGGAAAAGGCCGGCTTCAAATCCGAAGCGGCGGAGATAACCATGATCCCCCAGACCATGGTCAAGCTGGAGGGGAAGCAGGCCGAAAGCATGCTGAAGCTGATGGACCGGCTGGAAGACAACGACGACGTCCAGAACGTCTACGCGAACTTCGACATCTCCGCCGAGGAGATGGAAAAGCTGATGTAGCGCGAGGGGGCGGGCGAGAAACCCGCCCTTCTGGTTTTGGGCCGGCGAGGGCATAAAACCGGTTTCCATGCGGAATATGTCGATCCGGGCCGGATTGGAACTTCCCCGAAGCCCCTCGTAATCGGTCGCCGGGCTTCACCGGATCAAGGACGGACGTACCGGAACCGGGCCTTTTCCTTTGAGCATGCATAGGGTCCGCACGAGAGGCTCCGTGAAAGCCCCAATCCGGACCTGACAGGCGTTTTCCAGGAGTCTTCGGATGGAAACAAACTGGTTCAATTCAGTCCCGGCAGGCCGTTTGGGGACGTCATGAGAATTCTCGGAATCGATCCGGGTTCGCGCATCACCGGTTACGGCGTCATCGTCAAGGAGGGGAACCGGCTGGTCCACGTGGACAACGGCGCCATCTTCACCGACGCGGCCAAGGACTTCCCCCTCCGCCTGCAGCGGATCTACCGGGGTCTGTCCGAGGTCATCGAGCGCTACCGTCCCGACGTGGCTGCTCTGGAAAACATCTTCTTCGCCAAGAACGTCCAGAGCGCCCTCAAGCTGGGCCAGGCCCGGGGCGCTGCCATCGTGGCCGCGGTGAACGCCGGCCTGCCGGTCCACGAATACTCGGCCCTGCAGGTGAAGCAGGCGGTGGTGGGGCACGGCAAGTCGGCGAAGATTCAGGTGCAGCAGATGCTCAAGGTGCTGCTCAACCTGCCGGAGGTGGCCCAGGAGGACGCCTCCGACGCCCTGGCCGTGGCGGTCTGTCACGCCCATTCCTTTTCCCTGAACGCCCTGAGGAGGCATGCGGGATGATTGCCCTGCTGACCGGAACCATTGCCCACAAGTCGCCGGAGTTCCTCATCCTGGATGTGAACGGGGTCGGCTACCGGGTGCAGATCCCTTTTTCCACCTACTACGAGCTCCCCGACGCCGGCGCCCGGGTCTCCCTCAACATCTACACCCACGTGAAAGAAGACGCCATCAGCCTGTACGGCTTCCGGACCGCGGCCGAGAAAGACTTCTTCCAGCTCCTCATCTCGGTCTCCGGTATCGGCCCCAAGCTGGGCAAGGACATCCTTTCCAACGTCCGGGTGGACGAGCTTGCCGGCGCACTGACCCGCGGCGACCTGGCTCGCCTGTCGGCGGTCCCCGGCATCGGCAAAAAGACCGCGGAGCGGATGGTGCTGGAGTTGAAGGACAAGGTGCTGAAGCTCGGGCTCGCCGCCGCCGCTCCTGAAGGTGAGCTTCCCGCCGTTCCGGCGGGCGTGGAGGACGACGTGGCCTCGGCCCTGATCAACCTGGGCTACAAGGAGGCCGTGGTGAAAAAGACCCTGGCCGAGCTGCGCATCCCGGTCGACGCCTCCATGGAGGAGGCCCTGAAGCTGGCGCTGAAGGCGTTGATGAAATAAGAAGCCATGACCCGAATCATTGAGCCCAGGACAACCGAAGACGATTTCCTGTTCGAGACCACCCTCAGGCCCCGCGCCCTGGCCGAGTACGTGGGGCAGGAGAAGGCCAAGGGGAACCTGCAGTTGTTCATCGACGCGGCCCGGGGCCGGGGTGAAGCCCTGGACCACGTGCTCCTGTGCGGGCCGCCGGGGCTCGGCAAGACCACCCTGGCCAACATCGTCGCGGCCGAGATGGGGGTCAACATCAAGTCAACCTCGGGCCCGGTCATCGAGCGGCCCGGCGACCTGGCCGCCATCCTCACCAACCTGGAGCCGCGGGACGTGCTGTTCATCGACGAGATCCACCGCCTCTCCCACGTGGTGGAGGAGATCCTCTACCCGGCCATGGAGGACTTCCAGCTGGACATCATCATCGGCCAGGGCCCCAGCGCCCGGACCATCAAGCTGGACCTGCCGAAGTTCACCCTGGTGGGGGCCACCACCAGGGCCGGGCTGCTGTCCTCCCCGCTTCGGGACCGGTTCGGGGTGGTCTCTCGGCTGGAGTTCTACACCGACGAGGAACTGGCCGTGATCGTCACCCGCTCCGCCCGCATCTTCGGCATCAGCATCGATCCCGAGGGCGCCATGGAGATGGCCCGCAGGAGCCGGGGGACCCCACGCGTGGCCAACCGGCTGCTTCGCCGGGTGCGGGACTTCGCCCAGGTGCGGGCCGACGGGGTCATCACCCGCCAGGTGGCCCACGACGCCCTGATGCTGCTGGAGATCGACGAGATGGGGTTCGACCCCATGGACCGGCTGATCATGCTCACCATCATCGACAAGTTCTCCGGCGGGCCGGTGGGACTCGACACCCTGGCGGCCGCCATCTGCGAAGAGAGCGATACCATCGAGGACGTGTACGAGCCGTATTTGATCCAGAACGGCTTCCTGAACCGCACCCCCCGGGGCCGCACCGCCACCAGGTCGGCCTACCTCCACTTCGGCAGGACCCTGCCCGAACCGCCCCAGGGAAAGCTCTTCTAGCCATGCAGCTGGTGTTCGATTTTCCCGCGATTCCGCGCTATACCTTCGACAACTTCGTGGTCTGCGGCGGCAACCGGGCTGCCTCCGTGTTCGCGCGCAAGCTGGCGGAAGGGGACGGCGCCGAGAACCTCCTTTATGTCTACGGACCGCCCGGCAGCGGCAAGACCCACCTGCTGGCCGCCGTCGGACACCTGCTTACCGCCGGGAGCGGGGCCTCGGCGCCCTGCATCTCGTTCCGCCACATCGACGAGATCTACCGCGGCGACTATACCGCTGAACGGGCCTCGCTGCTGGGCGAGCGCTTCGGCGGCGCACCGGCCCTGCTGATGGACGACATCCACCTGATCCCGGACAACGCAAACCTCCGGGTCGAGGTCTGGCAATTGTTCAACGACTTCTACAACGCCGGCAGGAAGATCATGGTCACCGGCCTGGTGCCGCCCAAGGAGCTCCCCCACTTGGACGACCACCTGATCTCCCGCCTGCTCTGGGGTCTGGTGGCCCGGGTGGACATCACCGACGACGACTCGCGGGCAATGATCCTGGCCAAGCTGGCCGAGGACCGGCAGGTGCTCCTGCCGGCCGACGTGACCGACCATCTCCTGAAGCACGTGCGGCGGGATGTGCCGTCGCTGCGCGACGCCCTGGAGCGGATCAACCGTCATGCCCTGGCCGAGGGGAGGAAGATCACCGTGCGGCTGGCCAGGGAGGCGCTGGGGAGAGGGTAGTCATAAGAGGGGAGTGGGGGAGTGATGAAGCAAGCGGAGGGGAAATACTTGAAAAGGAGCGTACCATGTCCGAATTCAAGGATGTGACGGTTGTAAGGAAGGCCAATATCTACTTCGACGGCAAGGTGACCAGCAGGAGCGTGATCTTTGGAGACGGCTCCCGCAAGACCCTCGGGATCATGCTTCCGGGTGAGTATACCTTTAACACCGACGCGGCCGAGCTGATGGAGATCCAGGCGGGCGAACTGGAGGTCCTGCTGCCCGGTTCATCCGACTGGAAGCCGGTCAAGGGGGGCGAATCGTTCGGCGTGCCGGCCAAGTCGGCCTTCACCATGAAGGTGAAGACGGTGACGGACTACTGCTGTTCCTTCATCGTGTAGTTTCTGTCCGGAAAGGGTGCTTTTTCGCCCTGGCTGTGTCAATCCGCGAGCTTGCTTGTGCGGCGTACTACGTGTACGCCTCCGCGCAACCCCTTGATTTTGTCAGCCTTCGCTGTCAACTTTTCGGGGAAAAGTTTCTTGCCAGGACAAAAAATCCCCTCTTTCCAAACCAGAAACCAATAGTTTTCCTTGGCATATTATCTTTGTTTACCAATGGAATGCCCAGCATCCCCAACAACAATCGGCCGCTTCGCCCCGTCACCCACCGGGCCGCTCCACCTGGGCTCGCTGGTGGCGGCTCTGGGGAGCTACCTGATGGCCAGGCGGGAAGGGGGGCTCTGGCTCCTCCGGGTCGAGGACCTGGACACCCCCCGGGTGGTCCCCGGCATGACCGACGACATCCTCCGCACCCTGGAAACCCTCGGCTTCCAATGGGACGGCGAGGTCGTCTACCAGAGCCGCCGCACCGGAGTGTACCAAGAGGCCCTGGAGCGGCTGCTGCGGGACGGGGCCGCCTATCCGTGCGGCTGCTCGCGTGCCGAGATCGCCCGGGCCGCCTCGGCCCCCCACCCGGGCGAGGAGGGACCGGCCTACCCTGGTCTCTGCCGCAACGGGCTCGCCGCAGGGAAGACCGCCCGCTCCGTCAGGGTGCGGGTGACGGACGAGCCGGTCGTATTCCACGACGGGGTGATGGGGACCTGCGGTACCAACCTCTCCGCCATCGGCGGGGACTTCGTGGTCAAGCGGGCCGACGGCCCGTTCGCCTATCAACTGGCGGTGGTGGTGGACGACGCCGAATCGGGTGTCAACCAGATCGTCCGGGGCGCCGACCTGCTTTGCTCCACCCCGCGCCAGATTCTGCTTCAGCGCCTCCTTGGCTATCCTACGCCTTCGTACTTCCATCTCCCCCTGGTTACCGGCCCGGCCGGCGCCAAACTCAGCAAGCGGGACAACGCCGTCTCCCTGGCCTCCGGCCGCGACCTGGCAGCGGAAGGCCACCTGCTCCTGTTCGACGCGCTCCGTTTCCTCGGCCAGGACCCCCCGCTGTCCCTCATGGGCGCAACCTGCGACGAGATCCTCTCCTGGGCGGTCGGGCATTTTTCGCCCGAGTTCATTCCCCGGGAGCCGGGGCCGTTTCAACGGGAGGCGTAGTTTCTTCCCTGTTAACTTTCGTTCGGTCCACTCCATTTCCTCCTGATTTACATGGCATGGGCCGCCCTTTCTCGTCGGGCTCCGTTTTGCTTCTTTTCTGTCAGCTTTTCTGTTTCTAAAGTGAGCAGCGTTCTTCGCAAAGACAGAGTCTGGAGCATATATCGTCGAAATCTCCTTTGACTTCAACAATTAGCGATAGTATATTTGCTAGCCAAAGATAAAAAAATCTAAATCTGGATGTTGGGCGGTTATCGCTCAAATTTCGTTTCATAATATTTTGTTATTTCGAGTTCAGTACCCCGAACTTTCAGGTCTTTTCAATCGAGCTTGCGCATCTTCTGTTTGCAGCAGCCTCGGAAGTCGATGTTGTAGCTAAATTACTCTGCGAAAAAGTGTCGCCGACTGCGCCGCGCGGGAATATCAATGAGTACAAAGCCGTATTACTCCAACATTTCCGGATTTGCCAACGACCCAAGTATTCGTTCCGCGGTATGGACTGTCATTCTCCCCTTGGTCTAACTGGGCGGGTCAAGCCAACCCTGAATGGTGGCGAAGCTACAACAATGTGAAACATGAGCGTGATGCATATTTTCATGAAGCAACACTCAATAACGCGCTAAATGTGCTTGGTGCTTTATTAATTGTCACTTTTCATTTTTATGCGCGCGAACTTACCGCAACCATAGGAACTGTGCTCGCACCAAAAGATACAACACGAGAGCTACAACCAGAATCAACACTTATTCGCCTGGATAACAATTACTATTACGACACACTTATTGTATGAGCAAGAACACCAAGCCTAACATTTCGTTCCAAAGAAAAATGGCGGGGTCTTGAAAATGGAAATATAAAGATGGGTTCCCAACGAGACTAGTAGACCCGGTCGCGATAAACCTGCGGCGGGTCACCGACCGAGCCGTTGAAAGGAGATTCACCATATGAGCAGTAGAAATGACATTAGGGACGGCAGTGTCGCTGAAACTGAGACATATGGATTGGTTTATACTAGGAAATGTGGATGGGTAGACTTGGGACACGCTTGGCCACTAGGTGCACATGGTGCACAGCAATTTTGGCACAAAATGCTTCGGGAGTCATCAAGACAACCTGAGATGTCGACCATTGGAAAATCTTATTCTCCACTGAGAACTCAATTTTATCGTTCAAACATGAAAAAAACTCATTTTTTAATAGAATACTCTCAGTTAATGTGCTTGCAGGAATACAGAATTAAACTGTGTAAAAATTGGGGGCAGTCTTATTTAGTCAAAAAAGGATTACCATTACATAAAATAAAGTCAGCCGCACTAACTATTTTTCTTAACACATCATATGGTTTTGAAACTATGCAGTCAAGTTTTCCATACAGTATATTTACAGATAGTGGGTTCAGCGCAGAAGATCTCGTTTCAGATTTGATATCTTTTTATCGGGCGGTAGAACCAGGACGAAAATATATCGAGTTATGTGAACCTGTAACCAAGCAGGAGGCTCTTGCTATTTGGGATAAATACGGTCCAGTTGGTTCACACAAAAATAAAAGCTACAAGCCGCTAATATTTCCACCTGTAGAACATGAATATGGTGGTGATTCGCCAATATACGGTGAATTACCATCTTTCCTTGATACCATTAAACCATTATTGCAAGGAAATGATTTAAAATTTGTTAGAAACTTTGACTTTTTCGATTAAATCGTTGTGCGGTTGCAAGTTCAATGCAAATTTTATTCTGTCAAAGAAAACATGTACTACTGCGGTGCACTATGAGAAGAAAATATCTGTTTATATTTTTAGGTATTTGGATTGGTGTTGGCCTCGTGTTTTGGTTTTTGGAAGGACACGAACTAAAATATGACGTATATTCTGAAGTTACCTCAAGAGATTCTGACTCCTTCACAACAACTGGACCTGTCTATCGATATTCTGAAGATTTCTCGACAGAAGGCCGCATCATCATTTCATCAGTGGTTGGCTTAATCGCTTCTTTGATTGCGGTGCTTGTTCTTTTCTCTATCAAATATATTCACAATAAATATCGTAAAGGCAATAGGATAAATAGGCAATGAATCCGTAACAGATTTTTCAACCAAGCGCTAGACTTGTCCAATCGAAGCCTGGCAGATCAGCTTTAATCGTTGAACAAGGATAAAAATTTAATGGATAGATAGCGAACACACACAGGGGTCAGGTCTCAACAATTGACAATGAAATGGACTGAGGTACCATATCAGAGGGAAATAGAAGGACACCGGAGAGCTAGGTATGGCAAGGCCCCTTCGAATAGAATACCCTGGCTGTTTTTATCATATCACATCCAGGGGCAACGAGAAGAAGGACATATTCAAAAGCCGCAGGGATCGAGACAAGTTCCTCTCGTATCTCCAGTCCTCGACCGAACGTTACGGCGCAAAGATCCTTGCGTACTGCCTGATGACGAACCACTATCACCTGCTGATGGAAACCCCCAAAGGCAACCTGTCGCAAATAATGAGACACATCAACGGAGCCTACACCACCTATCACAACGTGAAGCGGAAGCGTCTCGGTCACCTGTTCCAGGGAAGGTATAAAGCCATCATCGTAGAAGCGGATGAATACGCACTGGAGCTTTCGCGCTACATGCATCTGAACCCTGTACGTGCCGGAATGGTTTCAAAGCCGCAAGATTATGAATGGTCAAGTTACCGGTCGTATACAGGATTAACCACTGCACCGGCCTGGTTATCGCAGGATCTGATACTGGACCATCTCGGTGCCCCTGACCAACAGGAAAAATATCGGAACTTCGTCGAAACGCTCATCGGAGAAACCTATGAAACACCGCTGAAGGCGGTGGTAGCGTCCACGCTTTTGGGAAGTCCGGCATTCATCGCGACAATATCGGAAGAACATGTCAGACATATCAATGCAGACCGGAGCGTGCCGGCGGTCAAACAGCTATCCAGGCAAATATCGGTAGAAGAGGTCGTGGACATAGTGAAAAAAACAGTTGGTGAGGAAGGAGGGCTGTGGAGGAAAATCAGCATCCATCTTTGCCACCGTTACAGTGGAATGAAACTGAAGGAGATCGGCGAGAAGTTCGGCGTAAGTGATGCGGCGGTCTCCGTAACCAGCAAAAGACTGCTATCGCAGGCCACAAGGGAAAGGAAGACGAAGGAAGCACTGGAAGCGGCAAAGCAATTGTTGATTGTTGAGACCTGACCCCTATTGTGGACTTCTGAATCTTGGAGCTTGGATAAGGAATGATTGACGCCCCCGTTCCCGATGCGGGCGGGGGATGTCGGTTACCAGTAACGATTAGACTCAAGGTTCGCCGTTAGCGAGAGACTCGCCAATGCTGAAATCAAGGGAGACGTACGTCCGGATTTCAATACAAAAAGCTAACTATGTGATTTTAAAAGAGCGTTTTTATTCTTGACAGGGTGATTATAGAATGTCCCTCTGAGACGCCCTGGGCGGTCAGGCATTTCTCGCCCGAGTCCATTCCCAGGGTTCCCGGGTCGTTTCAACGCCGGGCTGAATGAGAGAATCACCTCCAGCTCTGCTGGAGGTGATTCTCTGATGAACTTCGGTATAATTAAGTGACACGTCGTTACTTCAATTAGACATCGGGAGGACAACATGGAAGAAAGAAAAGGGCTCATTACTTTTCAGGGGAACCCGCTGACATTGGTTGGGCGAGAGCTGATGGTTGGAAACCAGGCCCCTGACTTCAGGGTGGTCGATACTCAACTGACGCCGGTCACTCTGGCTGATTTCAAGGGAAAGATAAAAGTGCTGTGCACGGTTCCCTCACTCGACACACCCGTGTGCGACGCCGAAACACGCAGATTCAACAAAGAGGCTGCTTCCCTGTCTGACAAGGTGGTCGTGCTCGTCATCAGTATGGATCTGCCATTTGCCCAGGGTCGCTGGTGTGGTGCCGCGGGGATAGACAGGGTAAAAACCCTTTCCGACTACCAGGAGCGTTCTGTGGCGGCAGCTTATGGCATGCTGATTGAGGAGATCAAACTCCTGGCCAGAGCGGTTTTCGTTATAGATGAGGCCGACACGATCCGTTATATCCAGTTGGTCAAGGAGGTTACTGACGAGCCGGATTACGACGCAGTGCTTGGAGCGGTGAAGTCGCTGCTGTGAATCTCGGTATGAAGTAAATCAAACAAGAAGATCACATCTGTGTGCGCCGAACAGAACCGCAGGAGTGATCGCAAGAAAATCACAAGTGCCCCCGTCAATTAACCAATTGACGGGGGCACTTGTGCTGAAGCACATGTTACTTTGCCGCAGCAGAAATCGATCCCGTACTTTTCGAAGACCGCCGCTGTCCGGTAATCTTCGGCGACAAACTCGCCGATGGATTTCTCCGCTCTATGCACATGGTATTGGGATGTTTTTTCGTCTTTCATTGTTTTACCTCCGCTAACCGTCGCAATCAACAATACGGCACAACCTTGTCGGAAAAACCGTTCCATCGTCACACTGTATCGCAGTTTCCGGGACATCAATACTCATTTTATCTTGATTTGTTAAATTTAGTCTAATAATATCCGGCTATTGCCCGCATTTCACGAATAGTCGTCCCCGGTCAATGTCCCGGCCCATGATACGCAACAGGTCAAACCTTCGGGTTTGACCGCATTTATTAAATCCATTTCGAGGTCTGAATGACTACCAGATTATTCACCGTTGTGTTCGCAGCCGTCTTGCTCGGCTGTGCCAGCAATCCCAGTCTGAAGAGCGTGAAATCCAGAGAAGGCGGCGCGGTCGTTAATTTCAACGTCCTGCAGTTTGACAAGGCTCCAGCCGTGAAGGCATTGCCGGCCGTGGAGAAGCCTTCGACAGGTTCGGGAAACGGCGATTATGACTTTTCGATCGAGCAGGTTGATTTCAGGGAATCGTCCTTCCTTGGCAATGGAACGCAAGCACCGTCTGTCAGATTAATCGCGAGAAATCGCGGCTATGCGCCCGTATCCGTAACCGTCGTGTATGACCGTGATTTGTCGGACAACATTTCATTGAGTGCCGAGAAGGCACATACCCAGGTAGTTCCGCCACGGACGGAGGCGGTGGTGGCCCGCTTCGACCCGAGGAACAGCCATGCACCGTGGAAACTGGTCTGGTACCATACCTGGAGCATCGGCGATCATACCGCACAGCATGTCTGCCCGGAGGGATACCGGCTTCCGTTTTCGGATGAGGTGCCCGGACGCGCCGTCGCACCGCAAAATGCGGCTTCTACCCCCTGCATCCGTCATGCGGTCATCTTCTCACTGCCTGCTGACGCTCAGGTTCTGGCGGCACGAAAAGGCACGGTAGTCCGCATCGACAGGAACAACGACGTGCTTATCCTGCATGACGACGCGACCATTGCCACCTACGGTCACCTGGGCGCGGTTGCGCCGGGAATCAGGGTGGGCAAGGCCGTGAAGGCAGGGGAACCGGTGGGTGTTGCCGGGGAATCCGGGGACCGGGCGTACCTGCAACTGGCGGTGTGGCGGCCCGAGCAACTGGCGACGACTCTGCTGGAGCCCAGGGAGACATCCAGGTATCAGCCGGCCTCATTTCCGCTGGAGTTCTGCACCGATTCCAGGGATTGCAGGGGCTCGAAGCACGGTAAGCCGGTATCCGCTGCCTCGGCTGTTCCTGCGGCAGCGATTGAATCGGCTGCCAAAACGAGAACAGGCGAGTATGATTTTGCGCTGAGAGATGAGCGCGCCGAAGGGCCGCTCTACATGCCCCAAAGCCCGGCCGCGGCCAGGATCGTAGCCGTGAATCGCGGTTATTCGCCCGTGACGGTGACGTTCGATTTGCCCTCCGACCAGACCTGGAACGCCAGGTCCGATGTCCCTCTGCCCCATACCGAGGTCGTTCCTCCTCAAACCGAAAAGGTACTCGCCCGGCTGACCCCGAGAGATGCAAGCAAGGGGATGAGGTACGGCTGCAGCTACGCCTGGCAGATCGGCGACTTCACCGCGCATCATGACTCCCCGGAGCGTTACCGGTTTCCGTTTGCCGACGGTGTCCGGGCCTTTGCCTACGTGCCTGACCAACGGGAATCAGATCCGTCCCTGCGCTATTCCGTGCAGTTCTATCTCCCTGTCGGATCGAAGGTGGTGGCGGCGCGAAGCGGCGTCGTGGTACGCATGAAGCAGAACAACGATATCGATATCCTCCACAGCGACTCGACCATCGCGACCTACCGCCATCTCGAGACAGTTGAAAAGAGAATCTACGAGGGAAAATCCGTTTCCGCCGGGGACATGCTGGGTGTTGCGGGAAAATCGGAACTGCCGGGAAAGTCTTTCGTGCAGATCACCGTGTGGCGGCCGGAACGGCTCTCGCGTGACGCCCTGGTGCGGCGGAGCGCCGCATCGGGTGTCCGGATGGTATCGTTTCCGCTGGAGTTTTGCGTCGGCTCGAACGATTGCAGGGTGTTGACCCGCAATCAGCAGGTTTCGGTGAAATTGCCCGAGAAAAGGAAAAGTCGAAAGGAGAGGCCGCAACTTTAGAAAACCAAGGGAGCGGACCCGCAGGATGCGCGTCCTGGGGGGGTAACTGAAGCGTATAGTGAGCTTTCATCCGTCTCCTGTTGTCACTTTCTGGATGAAAACTGGTGAGATGTTGGCGCGAAGCGCATGAAACATTGATTTATGGTATGAATTTGTTATAAATACAAGAATCCACGATTGGATGCGTGATAACAATTAAATATCGGATCACGGCGCCCGCAAGGGCTTGATAGGGAAGAGGGGTGCAGATCCCCCGCGGACCCGCCGCTGTAAGCGAGGACGAAGGGCACTATGCCACTGGTCGAAAGACCGGGAAGGCGCCTGGAGGATGATTCGCAAGCCAGAAGACCTGCCTGATCCCGGCACTCGTCAGTCCCGACGGTAAAGGGAGAGTGAATCCATTATCAGGCTTTGAATACGGAAAGTCCGCTTGATGCTTCGGCACGGCGGACTTTTTCATTTGCAACGGTCAACGTAGAGAAAGGAGAAAAGAGTATGCATATCATGGAAGGCTTTCTGCCGGTCAAGCATGCCGTCGGTTGGAGCATCGCATCGGCCCCCTTCGTCGTCTACGGAGTCCGCGCCATCAGCAAACGGATCAGGGAGAACCCCGAACAACGGATGCTTCTGGGTGTCGCCGCCGCCTTCACCTTCGTCCTTTCGGCCCTGAAGATGCCGTCGGTGACAGGGAGCTGCTCCCATCCCACCGGCACCGGCCTGGGCGCCATCCTGTTCGGACCCGTGGCCATGGCCCCCATCGGCGCTGTCGTGCTCCTGTTTCAGGCTCTCCTCCTGGCCCACGGCGGCCTTACCACCCTTGGGGCCAACATCTTCTCCATGGCCGTGGTCGGTCCGTTTACGGCGATGGCGGTCTACAAGGCGGCGCGCACGGCAGGGGTCTCCTTCGGCGTGGCGATTTTTCTGGCCGCCTCCCTTGCCGACCTGATGACCTATGTAACGACCTCGATTCAGTTGGCCCTCGCCTTTCCTGACCCGGCCGGCGGTATTGCCGCTTCCTTCGTCAAATTCGCAGGGGTGTTCGCGATTACCCAGGTTCCGCTGGCGATCAGCGAAGGGCTGCTGACGGTGGTGGTGTTCAACGCGCTGGCCCGCTTCAATACACAAGAGCTGAAAGAGATGAATCTCGTAACCGGAAAAGAGGTGCAGTCATGAAACGATACCGGAATCTTCTCCTGCTGATCGGCGTTGTTGCCTTGATGGTGATTCCCCTCTGGACGGTACAGAGACCCGCGCCGGGACCCGACGGCGAGGAGGTGGAGATATTCTCCGGCTCCGACGGGCAGGCCATGGATATAATAGGGGAAATCGCCCCGTCCTATACGCCGTGGTTCAAACCGCTGCTGGAGCCGCCCAGCGGCGAGATTGAATCCCTGCTCTTCACGCTCCAGGCTGCCTTGGGCGCCGGTTTCATCGGCTACTGGCTGGGGGGTGCGGTGACCCGCGCCAGGCTGCGGAACGAAGGGGACAAGGCGGGATGCTGATCGAGCGGTGCGCACACGGCAACCGTTGGCGGCGGGTCGATCCCGGCGCCAAGGGGTTGTTCGCCTGCTGCGGCCTTATTGCGGCCTTCATGGCGGAAAGACCTCTGGTGCCGTGCGCCATGGCCCTTGCCATCGCCTGCATCACCGTCGCGGGGGCGGGGATACGCTTGCGGGACTACCTGCGGGCCCTGCTGCCGCCGCTGTTTTTTCTGGCCGTCGGCAGCGTCACCCTTGCGTTCTCGCTCCACTGGGCAGGTGAGCCGGTGCGGCTTCACCTGCACCTGGAGCGGTCTCAGTTGCCCCATATCGCTTTAGTCTGCGGCCGTTCCCTCAATGGACTGGCGGCGCTCCTTTTCCTTTCACTGACGACGCCCCTGACTGACACGATTACGCTGCTGCGGCGACTCCGGACGCCGGAGGCGCTGCTGGACATCATGGTGCTCTGCTACCGGACGCTGTTTGTCCTTGCAGAAGCGGTTCGCGACACGGTAACAGCCCAGTCCGCCCGCCTGGGGTACGCCACCGTACCGCTGTCCCTGCGCTCTCTGGGCCTGCTGGTGGCCAATCTGTCCCTCCAGGTCTGGCAGCGTTCACGGGCTCTCCATCTGGCGGCCCAGGCCAGAAACAACGACGGACCGCTCTGTTTTCTGGAGAACGAATACACCGGCGGCAGCTCCATCCTCTTGGCATCGGTTGGTGGCGGCGCGCTCCTGGTCGTGTCTATGATGCTGGGAGGGGAGTTCCAATGAGCGAGCACGTTTTCGAGCTTCGTGATGTAAGTTTCCGCTATCCCGACGGGAGCAGAGGGCTGGAAAACTGCACCCATGCCGTCAGGCGCGGCAGCCGTACGGCAATGCTGGGCGTCAACGGCTCCGGCAAGACGACCCTTTTTCTCCATCTGAACGGCATCCTCCGGCCGCAGGCCGGAACCGTGCTTCATGACGGCATGCCGCTTGACTACGGACGCCACGGACTGCGCCGGCTCCGTTCCCGCGTCGGCCTGGTGTTCCAGAACCCCGATTCGCAGCTCTTTTCCGCGAGCGTCAGGGAGGATGTCTCTTTCGGGCCCATGAACCTGGGGCTGGAGCGGAAGATCGTCCGTGAAAGGGTTGAAGAGGCGCTTATGGCTGTCGGTCTGCTGGAAATGGCTGACAGGCCGGTGCATAACCTGAGCTACGGCCAGAAGAAGCGGGTCTGCATCGCCGGGGTGCTGGCCATGGACCCTGAGGTCATGATCCTGGATGAGCCCATGGCCGGCCTTGATGCGCCGATGCAGCGGGAGCTGCGCCGGATTCTGGAACGCCTGCATGCAAACGGCATGACAATTGTGCTCGCCACCCACGATGTGGATTTTGCCTACCAGTGGGCGGATTCGATTACCGTGATGCATGACGGGGGATGCGCCGGAACCTGGGGAGCAGAGGAGCTTCCCGCCGCGCTGGAGGAACTGGAGCCCCTGGGCCTCGGTATGCCGCGGGTGGCCGAACTCTACCGCGCCCTCGTCTCCTGCGGCATGCTGCGCGATGATAGTTTCGTCCCCCGAAGCCATGGGGATCTGCTGCTCCAGCTTGCCGATGTTCCACGTGCCTGCTCTACCAACTAGTGTCCTGTGCGGTTAGTTCACCGCAAGAATTCCGAGGAATTTTGGTTCCTGGCAAGGCGGGCGACACAGGCCTAGCGGGGTCTAAGCCGAGGAGCCGGAACGCGGCCAGGGGCCAAAAGGCCCGGAATTGTAAGGAAGGAATTAGCCGCACAGGACACTAGTCTGAGTGCCCGCAAGAAGAGAGACACCGGTAACTGTGGACTACTCTTTACAAAATACCTGGTTTCCATCCGGAAAGTACCGGCAGGGGACGGGCCGGAACTTCCCCGGAGCCTCTCGTAATCGGTCACCATCCTTCGCCCGGATTAAGAGCTTGTTCGTAAATAAGCATTCCGGGCTCGCATCCCGTCTCCACGCCGTCTTTGACCTGTCCTCAATCGCAAAATCCTCGACGTAGCCCTGCTACGCCTGCGGTTTTACTCAATCGTCCCGGCCAAATCCGACATAAATCCGGGCGCGATCACTCGGAACGTTATTTACGAACAAGCTCCAGATACTCTGCCGGATTCAGGCGCTTTCCTGTGAGCCACCTGATTGCACTGAATCCGTACGAGAGGCTCCATGAAAGCCCCGACCCGTCCTTCATAGCATTTTTCCAGAGTTTCCGGATGGAAACTATCTGTTTCCTAAACGAACTGCGCGCCATGGTTCATTTTCGTTGCTGAGTACTTACTCTTGGCGGTACTGCGACGGTATGTATTTCCCGAAGGATAATCGGTATGCGTAGCACGTTTTTTAAATTCGTATGTTTTTTATCTTGACTAATAATTTTATGATGCTACTTTAGTCCGCACGAATACCGCGTGCCGCCCACCGGAGAGGTTGTGGTTCAATGTTCGCCGATCTCCTTCGACATTCCTGCCCATCCACCGTAAGCGCCTCCAGCCGCGGAGACAGAAGGTTCACCTTTGGCGGATGCCTGGCGCTCTCGCTCGTTCTCCATGTAACGGTGCTCTCGGTATTCACTCTGTTCAGGACATATACCGGACACGTGCCTCGCAAGACCGTCGTGATAGAGATCGACCTGAGCCGCATCGAAGCTGCCAACCTCGGCAAGTCTTCATCTCTCCCCGCGCCGGTCTCCAAGTCGAAGGCCGCCGCGCCTCCACGCCCCGGTCCCCGTACCTCCGCCATCCGTACCGCTCGTCCTTTTTCCGGCCGGGCTTCCAGGGAGGAGCCCGTCGCGCTTCCTCCCGAACCCGGACCTGGCAGGAAAACCGAAACGAAAACGGCGGAGGCGGGCGCCGGCGGTTCCCTGTCGGGAACGGCTCCGTCGGCATCGGGCAGCGGGGCGGCGGGAACGCAGTCCGGCGGGCGGGGAAAAGAAGGGCGTCGATCGTCCGGCGGCGGCAAGGAGCCGGGCCAGGCATTGGCCGACTACAGCCGTGCCGTCCGAGCTCTGATCGAGAGGCACAAGGAATACCCCCTTGCCGCAAGAAAGCTGGGAATTCACGGAACAGTGGTTGTCTGTTTTTCCCTGAATCGCCATGGCGAACTGTGCGGCGTTTCTGTGGCGAAATCGTCCGGGAACACCATGCTCGACAACGCGGGTATGCGCGCGGTCCGCAACGTTGGCACCTTCCCGCCTCCACCATCCCATGCCGTGCAGGGGGAAGCGCTTTCCTTCAGAATCCCCATAACCTTTGCCCTGACGACGGGATGAAGAATACGGGGTCCTTTCAGGGGTCGAGGTTGAAGACCCCTGCAATTGCAATGGGTTGCATGAAATAACATGGCTACAAGGAGGTACCGCGTGAGGAAGTATCTTGTTCTGCTCGGGGTTCTGCTCGCATTCCCAGCATACGGTGAGGAAAAAGCGGCCGATCTCGACGAGATCGTGGTCACCGCCACCAGAACGGAGAAATCCGTGGGAGACGCACCCGGCTCGGTGAGCGTCGTTACCGCGGCGGAGATGAAAAAGCGCAACATCCAGTCGCTGGACGAGGCGCTGAACCTGCTGCCTGGGGTGCTGGACAACCGCATCAAAGGGCTGATGGGGACGACATCCACCGTCACCTTTCGCGGCCTTTCGGGCGCGGGGCGCAGCCTGCTCCTCCTGGACGGCATGCCGCTGAACAGCGCCTATTCGGCCAGCCAGCCGTGGGGCGGTCTCTATGCCCGGAATTTCTCTCAGATTGAAGTGGTCCGGGGTCCCTCGTCGAGCCTCTACGGCGGCAACGCCATGGGAGGTGTCATCAATTTCATGAGCCATATGCCGGAAAAGAGGGAATTCACCCTGTCGGGCGGCTACGGCGACCGGTTGGGAAGCGACACCGGTCTGGCCAATCTCTGGAGCACCTACGCCTCCTACGGGGACAAGATCGGAAAGCTCCGCCTCTATACCGCGTTCGGCTACCGGACCACCAGGGGCTACCCCACCGCACTGGTAACGGCCTCCAGCGCGCCCACGGCGGCCTCCGGCATCACCGGAGCGACCCGTACCTTTTCCACCACGGGAGCCACCAGATATCTGGTCGGCGATACCGGTGACAACGGCTGGTGGGATTACTCCGCGGCGGTCAGGGTGCAGTACGACATCTCGGAGACCGACAATGTCCGGTTTTCCTGGCTGCGCACCGCCAACAAATATTCCTATGAAGACCCCCACACCTACCTGAGAAACGCAGCCGGGCAACCGGTGTACACCTTCACCAACTCGTCGGGCAGAGCGGTAGTCACGGAAAGCACCTTCATTAACGGCGAGGGAAGCAACATCATTGATACCTACGTCATCCACGCCGAAGCCCTGTTCGGCACTGTGAAAGGAAAATTCCTGTTCGGCATCAACGACGAGATCGAAAACTGGTACACCACCCCCAGCTCGGCTACCCTGGCCGGGGGCAGGGGAAACAAGAGCGACTCGCCCGGCAGGACCTATTACACCGACCTCCAGCTCTCCCTGCCCGTCATGGAGAAGCATATCCTGACCGGCGGTTTCACCTTCCGTTACGACACCGCGGACAGCAACAATTTCCCCCTGAACGATTACCGGGATCCCGACTCGGTGTCCGGCGCCAGCACCCAGTGGGGCGGGGGGACGACGCAGACCTATTCCGCCTACCTCCAGGGCGAGATCGCGCTGCTTGACTCCCTGACCCTCTACGCCGGTCTGCGAAACGACTTCTGGGTATCCAACAACGGTTACGCGGGCTTCACCGGAACCGGCGCCACCTCGGAAACCTATCCGGAAAAGACGAAAAACTCGGTCAACCCCAAGGGCGCGGTGGTCTGGAAGCCCCTGGACGGCACCACGCTCCGGGTATCCGGCGGCAAGGCTTTCCGGGCGCCCCCGCTCAACCAGCTCTACAGGACGTGGATATCGTCCGGCACGCAGACCATCTACAACTCCAACCCCGACCTGGACCCTGAAACGGTGCTCGGCTGGGATATCGGGGGGGAACAGGCCCTCTGGAAAGGCGCGAAGATCAAGGCGACCTTCTTCGAGAACTACCTGAGCCACATGATCTACAACGTCACCATCGCCGGCACCACCACCATTGACGGAAAAGAATACAAAAACAAGAAGTACACCAATGTGGGCGGTGCCGAGACCAGGGGGGTCGAGCTGGAACTGGAGCAGAAAATGGGCGACAACCTCCGGCTGTTCGCCGGCTATACCTACACCGATTCCGAGATTACCGAGTACGACCCGGACCCGACCCTGGTTGGAAAACAGCTCACTCAGGTACCGCGCAACATGTTCTTCGTGGGCGCTGACGCCTCCTGGGGTCCCGCGTCCCTGTTCGCCTCGGGCAGGTATGTGGGCAAACGCCACAACTCAGACGACAACAGCGACACGGTCAACAAGGTATACGGATCCTACGACCCCTATTTCGTGGTTGACATGAAGGTCTCGTACAAGGTCACGGACTGGGCCACAGCTTCCTTCAGCGTCAACAACCTGCTGGACCGGGAATACTACACCTACTATGTGTCGCCCGGCCGATCCTTCTTCGCCAACCTGGACTTGAAATTCTGATTATGAAGCCGCTATTGTTACTGATTGTCATACTCTGTATGCCGTTGCTGTCGGTGGGTGATTTACGGGCAGCGGCTCTCACCTGGCGCGACAAGACCGGCACCGATGTCACGGTGCGGGTTCCGGTCAAACGGGCGGTCCTCTACGAGACCTACGAGCTGCTGCCGGTGACCGGCGCGTGGGACCGGGTGGCCGGCATCAGCCGCTTCGCGCTGGAAAACGACCTGCTCCGGGCCGTGAAGCCCGACTTCGCCCGCGCCATTCACTCCACCGGGAGCGCCATGGACGTGAACGCCGAGGCCCTGTTTCGGCTCAGGCCGGACGTGATTATCACCTGGACCAGCAATCCGCAGGCGGTCCGCTTCCTTCGCGCCAGGGGACTGACCGTCATCGCGGTCTATCCGGAGAGCGTCCGGGAGCTCTACGACGTGATGCGGCTCCAGGGGAGGCTGTTCGGCCGGGAACAGCGGGTGGAGTCCGTGATCGGTGAAATGGAGCGGATATTCTGTATGATCCATTCCCGGACTGCCTCGCTGCCGCCCTCGGCGCGGAAAAAGGTGCTGTGGCTGTCCAGCAAGCAGACCACCGTTGCCGGGAGGGTCGGCGTGAACAACGACCTGTTCGGCATCATCAAGCTGGAGAACTGCGCCGGCTCCGTCAACGGGCGCACCGCCGATGTCCCCCTGGAGCGGATAGCCGCCTGGAACCCGGACCTGGTGTTCATCTGGGGCAACGCACGCTACGGCCCGGCCGACATCCTCGCTAATCCCCAATGGCGGCACGTCAATGCGGTAAAGAACCGTGCCGTGTACAAGGCCCCCAAGTGGTCCACCTGGTCGCCCCGCATCGCCCCCATTGCCCTTTGGATAGCGTCAAAGGCCTATCCCGAGCGGTTTCGGGACGTAAATGTTGACAGTGCCATCGATGACTTCTACCGTAAGGTTTACGGCATCCCTTACGGAAAGGTGACACGCATTGCGAACTAAGACCGTCCTCATCATCGCGGCCCCGTTCCTGGCCGCACTGCTCTCCCTGTTCCTCGGCGCCTACGGCATCTCCCCCCTCCAGGTGCTGTCCGCGTTGCGGGACGGGCTCGCCGGGGTCGATTCGCCGGAAACGGCCATCATCCTGGACATCCGCCTTCCCCGCATCGTGCTGGCCGGCCTGGCTGGTCTGGCACTGGCCACCTCGGGCGCGACCCTCCAGGCGGTGCTGCGCAACCCGCTGGTGGATCCGTTCATCCTCGGCATCTCCTCAGGGGCCGCCTTCGGCTGCGCCCTCACCATCGGCTTTGCGCCGTTTATCCCGCTGCAGGCCGCGGCCTTCCTGGGCGGCGGGCTCGCGGTGTTGGTGGCATGCCTTATCGCCCGCACCGGCGACGGCGGCATGTCGCGCCTTTCCCTGGTGCTCTCGGGTGTGATCGTCTCCGCCTTCTTCAGCGCCATGGTCTCGCTGATCAAGTTTTTCGTGGAGCCCATGAAGCTGCAGAGCATCGTGTTCTGGCTTATGGGGAGCTTTTCCCTGGCCGAGTGGTCCCAGGCCCGCTCAGCGGGTATCGGCATCCTGCTCGGCTGTGTTCCGGTCCTGCTGCTGCGCTGGCGGCTGAACGTCATCAGCATGGGTGACGAGGAGGCCCGGGCCATGGGGATCAACGTGTCCCGCAAGCGCGTCGTCTTCATCGCCGCCGCCACCCTGGCGGCCACCAGCGCCGTGGCGGTGAGCGGCATCATCGGCTGGGTCGGCCTCATGGTGCCGCACCTGGTGCGGATGCTGGCCGGTCCCGACCACCGCAGGCTCATCCCGCTCACCATGGCGGGCGGCGCCACCTTCATGATCCTGGCCGACACGGTGGCCCGCAACCTGACCGACTTCGACATCCCGGTGGGGATCATCACGGCGGTCGCGGGCGCCCCGTTTTTCGTCTACCTGATGAAGCGCAACGGAAAGGAGTGCTGGGGACGATGATACGGGTCGAAGGCTTGAGTTTCCGTCATCACCACGCGCCGAGAGCGGTGGTGGAAGATGTCTCCTTTACCGTGGACAACGGCAGGATCGCGGTGCTGCTTGGTCCCAACGGGTCGGGCAAGACTACGCTGTTCAAGTGCATCGCCGGGCTGTGGAAGTCGTGCGGCGGAACGGTCCGGCTTGACGGAAGGGAAACCGATGGTCTCTCCTTCAGGGAGCGGGCACTGCTGCTGGCCCTGGTGCCCCAGGACCATACCCCGCCCTTCCCCTATACGGCCCTTGAGACGGTGCTCATGGGCCGGGCGCCACACGTGGGGCTGTACGCCTCCCCTTCCGCCCGGGACGTGGACAAGGCCCGCGCCGCCCTGGAGACCGTGGGTGTCGGCCACCTGGCCGACCGCCCCTATACCCGGGTCAGCGGCGGAGAGAGGCAACTGATACTGATCGCCCGCGCCCTGGCTCAGGAGTCGCCCATCCTCCTGCTGGACGAACCTACCTCCCACCTGGATTTCCGCAACCAGCACGCAGTACTCTCCTGGGTGCGCCGGGTGGCCGGGGACAAGGGGCTGACCGTGCTCATGACCCTGCACGACCCGAACCTGGCAGCCCACTTCGCCCACCAGGTGGTGCTGCTGAAGGAGGGCTGCGTCATTGCCGACGGGATCCCGGAGCAGGTCCTGAACGAAGGCAGCCTGGAGCAGCTCTACGGCGT
The DNA here is from genome assembly GCA_029975275.1 of Geobacteraceae bacterium. Taxonomy (GTDB): domain Bacteria; phylum Desulfobacterota; class Desulfuromonadia; order Geobacterales; family Geobacteraceae; genus RPRC01. The sequence continues at coordinate 45,715 of JARKPN010000127.1, forward strand.
GGGCATCGGCACCGTGGCCGACGCCGGGCGGCGGCTGTTCTATCCGAGGTCCGCATGATCGAGGCCCTGGCATTACGCAAAAGCTACGGCACGGTCACGGCCGTGGACGGTGTTTCCTTCTCCGTTGGAGCGGGAGAGGTATTCGGCCTCCTGGGCCCCAACGGCGCGGGCAAGAGCACCCTGATCCGGATGATGACCTGCCTCACCCGGCCCGACTCCGGTACTTCCCTCATCCACGGCCGCGACGTCACCGGAGAGCCGGGCGCCATAAAGTCCCTCATCGGCGTTGTGCCGCAGGAGAGCAACCTGGACAGAGAGCTGACGGCGCTGGACCGGGAGGCGCTGCTGTCGCTGCTGGTCATGGCGGGCTACACCCTGCTGTTCCTGGCGGTGGGGACGCGGTTGATACGGAAGTACAGCGAGTAAGAGCTTGTTCGTAAATAAGTTAATTTGTTTCCATCCGGGAAACCCTGGAAAAATGTTATGAGGGACGGGTGGGGGCTTTCACGGAGCCTCTCGTACGGCTTCAGTGCAATCATACGACTCACGGGAAAGCGCCTGAATCCGGCAGAGTATCTGCTCTTAATCCGGGCGAAGGATGGTGACCGATTACGAGAGGCTTCGGGGAAGTTCCGACCCGTCCCCTGTCGACACTTTACCGATGGAAACTATTTACGAACAAGCTCTGAGCAAAGGAGCATCACCATGAAACTCTTCACCATCATGTGGTCCAACTACGTACCCCCTCTGAGGGCCGCGTGCTCGGCCGGCGGGCTGGAGCTGACCGCATATTCCAACAAGCAGATCAACCTTTGTCCCGAGCTTCTGGACGCGGTGCGGGAAGCCATAGACGAGGCCGATGTCGTCCTCATCTACCGGACGAGCGACCCGTTCTGGGAGGAGCTGGAGCCGGATATCCGCGAGGCTGGAAAAGGGTGCCCCGTGATCGTTACCGGGAGCGATCCGAGCCTCTGGGGACTCTCGACGGTCGAACCCACCGTGTCCGCGACCGTGCACACCTATCTCCTCTACAACGGAGACGAAAACCTGACTAACCTGGTCCGCTACCTGCGCGCCGTTCTGTTCGACGAGAAAACATACTTCCGGGAACCGACGCCGCTGGCCTGGGAGGGGATCCACCACCCCCTGCTGGACGGCGTGTTTACCGATACCGGCGAATACCTGGACGCCTATTGCGCCGCGCTGGGCGAACCGGCCTCGGGCTGGGTGGGCCTCCTCTACTCCCGCTCCAACTGGGTGAACCGCAACATGGAGGTGGAGCGCTCCCTGATCGCATCGCTGGAAGAACAGGGCCTGGGCGTGATCCCGGCGTTTTTCTACTCCATAAAGGACGTCAACCTGGGAAACAGGAGCGGCGCGGAAGTAATCGAACAATACTTCGTCAGCGGGGGAGAGCCGCTGGTGCAGGGCATCGTCAGGCTGTCTTCCTTCTTTCTCGCCAGCGGGGGGAGGGCAACCGGGGAACAGGACGCCCCGGCCGGGGTCGAGCTGATGAAGCGCCTCAACATCCCCCTGTTCTGCCCGCTGATCTCGTATTACAAGGACGCGGACCAGTGGCTGGCCGACCCGGAGGGGCTGGGCCGCCAAGTGGGGTGGAGCATCGCCATGCCCGAGTTCGAAGGGGTCATCGAACCGATGGTAATCGGCGCCTCGCAAGGCACCGCCAACCCGGAGGAGGAGCGCTACGAGCCGTTGCCCGACCGCATCGACTGTTTCGCCGCACGGGTAGCCGCCTGGCTCAGGCTTGGGAGGAAGCCGCCGGCCGAGCGGAAGGTGGCCTTCATCCTCCACAACAACCCCTGCGTGTCGGTGGAGGCAAGCGTGGGTGGCGGGGCCCACCTGGACACCCTGGAGAGCGTCAGCCGCATCATGCACGCCATGCGCGAGGCGGGCTACGCGATTGACCCGCCCGCGGACGGCAAGGCGCTGATCGACGAGATCCTGAACCGCAAGGCGGTCTCGGAGTTCCGCTGGACCACGGTCGAGGAAATCGTTGCCAAGGGGGGCGCACTGGACCGGCTGGAACCCGAACGCTACCTCCCCTGGTTCGGCGAGCTGTCGGAAGCCGCGCGAAACCGCATGATCGAGGCATGGGGCTCTCCGCCCGGCGAGGAAAAAGACGGGGTGCCGGCGGCCATGGTCCTGGACGGCAGGATCCTGGTGACCGGGGTGCGCTACGGCAACGCCGTGGTCTGTGCCCAGCCGAAGCGGGGGTGCGCCGGGGCCCGTTGCGACGGCGAGGTGTGCAGGATACTCCACGACCCGGACGTGCCGCCGCCCCACCAGTACGTGGCCACCTACAAATGGCTCTCGCGGGAATTCAGGGCCGATGTCCTGATCCACGTCGGCACCCACGGCAACCTGGAGTTCCTGCCGGGCAAGGCCACGGGCCTCTCCTCCGGCTGTTTCCCGGACATCGGCATCGACACCATGCCCCACCTCTACCTCTACAACGCCGACAACCCGCCTGAAGGGACCATTGCCAAGCGGCGCTCCAACGCCGTCCTGGTGGACCACATGCAGACCGTCATGGCGCCGGGGCAACTGTACGGCGACCTGGACGCCCTGGAGCGGCTGCTGGAAGAGTACCGGCGTTTCCGGGGCGTGGAGCCGGGCCGTGCCCACACCATCTCCCACCTGATCGCCGACGCGGTCAAGGGGCTGGCCCTGGTCGAAGGGGAGGTCACCCATGACAACATCGATGAGAAAGTGATCGAGATCCACAATACCCTGGCCCTGCTGAAGGGCACCCGCATTCCCAAGGGGATGCACGTCTTCGGCAGCCTGCCGGAAGGGGAGGCCCTGGCCGAGTTCGTCTATGCCGTGGTCCGCTACGAGAACGGCCCGGAATCGTTGCGGGGCATGGTTGCCGGGGCACTGGAGCCGGGAGAGGGCGAGAGCGACACTGCATTCCGGGATCGGGTGGATGAAACCGCGCGGTTGCTGTGCAAGGATTTTCTGGAGCGGGGTATTCCCCTGAGTGACGGTTTTCTGGCCGCATGCTCCGTGAGGCCGGACCGGGACGCCGTCCACCGGATAGAGCGTTTTATCCGTGACGTCCGGGACCGGGTGCTCGCCACGGACGAGATCGGAGCGCTGTTCAACGGTTTCAACTCCGGCTATGTGGAACCGGGACCGTCCGGGCTGATCACCCGGGGCAGGCCCGACATCCTTCCCACCGGCCGCAATTTCTACTCGCTGGACCCGCACAAGCTCCCCTCGCCCGCGGCTTGGGAAACCGGCAGGATGCTGGCCGAGAAGACCCTGGAGAAATACCGGGCCGAGGAAGGGACCTGGCCGGAAAACATCGCCTTCTACTGGCAGTGCACCGACATCATGTGGACCGAAGGCGAAGGCCTGGCGCAGATGCTGTTTCTGCTGGGCATGCGCCCTTTGTGGCAATCCAACGGCCGGGTGCGGGATTTTTCCGTGATCAGTCTGGAAGAGCTGGGGAGGCCGCGCATCGACATCACGGTCCGGGTCTCGGGGATCACCCGCGACAACTTCCCGGCCTCCATCGACCTGCTGGACGAGGCGGTGCGGGCCGCGTCGGCCCTGCCCGAGCCGCCGGAGATGAACTTTGTCCGGAAGCACACCCTGGAGCGGCTCGCCGAAGCGGACCCGCTCGATGAGCAGGCCCGGCGCGCGGCCACCTACCGCATCTTCGCCTCCATGCCAGGGACCTACCAGGCGGGCACCCAACTGGCGGTCTACGCCTCGGCCTGGAAGACGGAGCAGGACCTGGCCGACGTCTTCCTGTACTGGAACGGCTACGCCTACGGCAAGGGGGTGTTCGGCGACCAGTCCCACGGGAGCCTGAAGGAGAGCCTGAAAAGCGTCAGGCTCACCTTCAACAGGACCGTGACCGACGAGTACGACCTGACCGGCTGCTGCTGCTACTTCGGCACCCACGGCGGCATGATCAACGCCGCCAGGGTCGTGTCCGGCAGCGAGATCAGGAACTACTACGGCGACACCCGCGAGCAGGGCGAGGCCAACGTGCGCACCCTGGAGGAGGAGGTCCGGCGCGTGGCCCGGGGCAAGATCCTCAACCCCGTCTGGATCGAGGGGATGAAGGAGCATGGCTACAAGGGGGCCGGCGAGATCAGCAAGCGGGTGGGGCGCCTGTACGGATGGCAGGCCACGGCCGGGGCCGTGGACGGCGCCGTGTTCGACGATATCGCCAGGACCTTCCTCATGAACGATGAGAACCGGGAATTCTTCGAGGAGAACAATCCCTGGGCGTTGGAGGAGATGGGGAGGAGGCTGCTGGAGGCGGCGCAGCGTGGCCTGTGGCAGCCGGCCGAGGACGTGAGGGACGAGCTGACGAACCGCTACCTCGAGATCGAGGGCTGGATCGAGGAACGGATGGGGGACGTGCAGGGCGGGTTCCAGGGGGGAAGCATCGATATCATGACCACGGAGGATGTTGCCGAATGGAAGAAAAGAATCGCGGAGGTGCTCGGATGATCTTTCCCTTCACCGCAATCGTGGGGCAGGAGGAGCTGAAGACCGCCCTGATACTGAACGTGATCGATCCCGGCATAGGCGGCCTGCTGGTGATGGGAGAGAAGGGGACCGCCAAGAGCACCGCGGTGCGGGCACTGGCCGAGCTCCTGCCGGAGTTGGAGACGGTACGGGAGTGCCGTTTCCAGTGCGACCCGGACGGAAACCTCTGCACCGTCTGCCTGGAGCGGAACGAAACCGCCGCGCTCCCCCGCGACCGCAAAAAGATGCGGGTGGTGGAGCTCCCCCTCGGCGTCACCGAAGACCGGCTGGTGGGGACCCTGGACATCGAGCACGCCCTCAGGCACGGGGAAAAGCGTTTCGAGGCCGGGCTGCTGGGTGATGCGAACCGCAACTTCCTCTATGTGGACGAGGTGAACCTGCTGGAGGACCACATCATCGACCTGCTGCTGGACTCGGCCGCCATGGGGGTCAACACGGTGGAGCGCGAGGGTATCTCCTTCAGCCACCCGGCCCGGTTCATGCTGGTCGGCACCATGAACCCGGAGGAGGGAGACCTGCGGCCCCAGCTCCTGGACCGTTTCGGCCTGTGCGTACAAGTGACCGGACTGCACGACCGGGACCGGCGGATGGACATCCTGCGGCGCAAGGCCGACTTCGACGACGACCCGGTCCGGTTCGGGGACCGGTGGCGGCCGCAACAGGAGGAGCTTGCCGGGAGAATCGATCGGGCACGGGAACGTCTTCCCGCCATCCCCTTGGATGACGGGGTCCTGGAGCGGATCGTCTCGGTCACCACGGCCCTGTGGCTGGACGGCCACCGGGCCGACATCGTGATCATGAAGACGGCCCGGGCACTGGCCGCCTTCCGGGAGCTGGCGGCCATCGGCAACCCCGAGATCCGGGACGCGGCCCTGCCGGCCCTGCTCCACCGCCAGAAGCGCCTCCCCTTCGAGGAGGTGGGGAACGAACAGGGGAGGCTCAGGGCCGTGCTGGAGGAAAACCTGCCATGCGCCTGAGCGATTTCGTCGGCCAGGAAGAGGCCAGGCTCGGACTGCTGCTGAACGCGGTCGACCCGCGCTGCGGCGGCCTGCTGCTGGTTGGGGGCAGGGGATGCGGCAAATCGACCCTGGCGCGGCTCTTCCGGAGCATCATCCCTGCCGGGGCCCCGTTCGTCGAGCTCCCCCTGAACGCCACAGAAGACTCCCTGCTGGGGGGGATCGACCTGGAAGCCACCATTGCCCGCGGCCGGCGTGCGCTCCGGCCCGGTATCCTGTCCAGGGCCCACGGCGGTGCCGTGTTCGTGGACGACATCAACCTCCTCTCCCCGGAGCTGACGGCCCTGCTGATCGAGTCTCAGGGCCGGGGGGCCGAGCTGATCGAACGGGAGGGCATCTCGGAGCGGAGAGAGTGCCGTATCAACGTTATCGCCACCCTGAATCCGGAGGAGGGCGATCTGTCGCCGCATCTGGCCGACCGCTTCGGTCTGTGCGCGATCATGGACGACCTGACCGGACCGGCCGACCGTCTGGAGGTGCTGCGTACCGCTTTGAAAGGCGCCGGGTCCCGCGACGAACCGAAAGACCCGGCCGTGGAACGGGTCGCCGTTGCCCGACGGCTCCTGGCCTCGGTCAGGTTCTCGCCGGAGGCGATGGACCGCATCGCCGAGATCGCCGAGCAGTCCGCCGTCCATGGGCATCGGGCCGAGCTGTTCCACTACTATGCGGCCCGCGCCTGCGCCGCCCTGGAAGGGAGCAAACAGGTTAAAGTAGTCCACGTTGAACGGACCGTCGGGCTGGCATACGCACACCGGCGGCTGCTCCCCGGCGAAGAGGAGCCGCCTCCTGCCCAAGGCGAACAGCAGCGGGACAATGAGCAGGGTGAAAATGCGGAGGAACGGGAAGAACGGCGTGATCGGCGGGAATCGGACACGGACAACCCCTCCGGGGAGTCACGGGAAAGGGGCGAATCAGAAGCACAACGGGAATCGTCGGGTCGTGAGGAGGTCCAGCCTGTCGGTGACCCCTTCATGGTCAGACGGCTCGCTTTCCGTAAGGACCGGACGAAACGGAAGGCGTCGGGGCGCCGCACCACGACCCGCACCGACTGCCGCGGAGGGCGGTACGTAAAGAGCCTGCTCCACTCCCCGGATCATGACGTGGCGGTGGACGCGACCCTGCGGGCCTGCGCCCCGTTCCAGCAGTCCCGTGGAAGAAAGGAGCAGCTCATCATCGAGCAGGATGACCTGAGGTTCAAGCAGCGGGAGCGCAAGACCGGACACCTGGTCCTGTTCGTTGTGGACGGTTCCGGCTCGATGGGGGCGAAGCAGCGGATGACTGCGGTGAAAGGGGCGGTCCGGTCGCTCCTGCTGGACTGCTACCGCAAGCGGGACAGGGTCGCGATGATAGTTTTCAGAAAAGACCGGGCCGAAGTGGTCCTCCCCCCCACCAGGAGCATCGAGCTGGCTGCGAAACGTCTGGCAGTCCTGCCTGTCGGGGGAAAGACCCCTTTGACGGCAGGGCTGCTGGAGGCGCACCGGCTGGTGAGGCGGACCCTGAGAAACCGCCCCTGGACCCGGATACTGCTGATACTGCTGACCGACGGCAGGGGCAACCACTCGATGACCGGGCTGCCTCCCCTGGAAGAAGGATTCCGTCTGGCCCGGCTTTTGGAAGAGGAGACTTACTGCGACTTCATTGTGGTGGATACGGAGGACAAGGGGAACCTCGTCAGGTCTGATCTGGCGCTGAAGCTCGCACAAACGCTCAATGCGCGCTACTTTACCTGCGAAACCCTCCATTCCGGGCAATTATTCGATATGGCGCGAACGGGATTTATCTGAGGGCGGGTCCCCGGCTGACCGTGCCTTATTGCCCCCAAATTTTCTATCTTCATGCCGCCGGTTGAATTCGAGTCAGCCTTGCGGACAGCACGGCATATCCTGATGTCAGGTCTTCCTTTTGGGCAATCACGTCCTTGGGCACGGCAATATGTGCCGGGGTAAAGTTCCAGATGCCCCTGATACCCGCAGCAACGAGTGTGTCCGTTAATTTCTGGGAATATACGGGCGGGACACATAGAATCGCCACGCCGACGTGAATTCTCGTCAAGAGCTCTTCCAACCGTGCGATATCGAAAACCGGCACACCATGAACCGATGTCTTTATCTTGCGCGGATCCTTGTCAAAGGCCGCTACGATTCTGAGACCCAAGGCTCCCAGCTCCCTGTTGGCGAGAATCGAGGTGCCGAGCTGACCTACACCAAACAGGAAGGCATCCAGACTCGCTCCCCATCCGAGGAAATTCTCGATGCGCTTGATAAGAAGCGCAATGGGGTAACCGATGCGGGGGGTTCCGGTGACCCCGACCAGCTCGATGTCCTTGCGGACCAGAATCGCGCTGACGCCCATCTTGTCCGCAAGGTAGGAAGAAGATACGAACATCTCACCCATTGCGGAGAGCTCACGGATGATGGAGAGGTAGTCGGGCAGGCGCCTGACAGTGGGCAATTTGTCCATTTTGAGATAGTGTCTTTTCATGGCTAGTCCTGTTGTGAGGTGATTGCTCCTGGCTCTCTGACGTTACGTACGAAAACCTGCTTGAAGTTAAGCTGCCCCACGGTGCGCCGTGTCTCCTGGCAAGCTGTTACCGGCAGGGGCCTGCTCCTTTTCCTGCGCGGACCAGATGCCGAACGCAGGCATACCTGGCCCCAAGTATGCCACATCGCCGGGGAGGGCTTTGTAAGGTAATTCGGAATATTGGGGTTACAAATGCCTCAAGGGAAAGAGAGGGGGGAACGGGTTTGGTGGGGGAGGTTTAATCGAGCGAGGTCAGTCCTTCGCGTATGGCGATTTTCGTAAGTTCCGCGATGGAGTTGACCTTGAGCTTGTCCATGAGTCGCTTGCGGAATGCTTCCACGGTTTTTATGCTCACGTCCAGGGTGAAAGCGATTTCTTTCATGCTCTTCCCCTCCGCGAGAAGCTGCAGGACTTCCCTTTCACGCGACGAAAGCGAAAATATCTCGGAAGGGATCTCGCCCTGCTGCTGTTTTACCAGGTCCTTGACGACAATAGAGGATATTTTCGGGCTCAGGTACGTTTCGCCCTGCAGAAGCGTTCTGATTGCCCTCAATAATTCGTCGGAAGCACACTCTTTTAACAGATACCCCTGTGCACCCGCATTGAGCACTTCGATGACCATGCGTTTGTCATGGTGCATGGACAGTATCAGGACCTTTATATCGGGATATTCGGATGATATGCGCCGGGTTGCGTCGAGACCGTTCATATCGGGCATGGCGATATCCATAATGACGATGTCGGGCCTGAGTTCGTTGATGAGCCGCAAGGCGTTCCTGCCGTTCTCGGCTTCGGCTATGACTCCTATCCCCTCCTCGTTATGGAGGATGGCCTTCAAACCGTCCCGCACGATCTGGTGATCATCGACAATCATGACTAATGTCTTCATTATGCGCCTCCTTGAACTTCAGGAAGTTCGGAATGCAAAGGTACGCGGAGGGTTATGCGGCTTCCCTCGCCGGGTCGGGAGGTTATGGTCATGCTCCCTCCCAGATACTCGATCCTCTGCTTGATGCTGAAGAGTCCGAGGCAGTTATTTTTGTTTCCCGGAAACAGGACCCCCGCGGCGTCGAAGCCCGTCCCGGTGTCTTCGACACATATTTCAATGGTGTTTTCGTTACAATGCAAAGAGACCGATGCATGTTCCGCACGCGCGTGTTTCGCTATGTTGTGCAGCAGCTCTCTCACCATCCGGTACAGTGTGCCCCGCAGGTTTTCCCCGATGGACTTTGCATCCCCTTTCTCCACAAAGTCAACAATAATCCCGGTCTCTTCCTCGAATTTTTCGCACAGGGATTGCACCGCCGCATCAAAACCGACCATATACAGAATCGGGGGACTGATTTCGAAGGTAAGAGATCGGATGCAGGAAATCGCCTGCAAGATAAGATTGTATGCCTTCACCAGATCTCCGCATTTATTGCAGCAATCAGGGTTTCCCGCAAGGGCGTCCAGTTTCATCTTGGCCGCGGCCAGTTGTTGGCCGACCGTATCGTGAAGCTCCGTGGCTATGTTCTGCCGTTCCCGTTCCTCCGTCATTGCCAGTTCCGTGGCCAGTTTTCTCAATTGCTCCCGCTGGGAAATCAAGGCAAGCTCGGCTACCTTGCGGTCGGTAATATCCATGCCGACAAGCTGGAACTCCAGCAGGTTGCCCCTGCCGTCGAAAATCGGGCAATCGCTCCATCGCATCCAGACCGGCCCTCTCTTTCCGCTGGATACCTCGTGTTCATAGTATGCCAGCCGTGGGTGAGTGATAAGTGACCGGACATGTCTCATGAGTTCGCGTATGTTTTCCACGGATATGAAGTCCAGGAAAGACCTGCCGAGAAGCTCGTCCCTCGATTTGCCGAGCAACTGGCAGTACGCTTCATTCACATAGGTCAGGGTCGTGTCGGGAAGCCAGCGGCAGACCGCCTCCACCTGGTTTTCCACCAGGGCACGGTAGCGGGTTTCGCTCTCACGGAGCGCCTCCTCCGCCAGTCTCTGCTCGGTGATATCACGATCAGTGCCTATGATGCGCACGGGACTGCCGGAAGCGTCCACCTGTACCTCGCGGACTCCGTGCCAGATGTGCACCTGCCCGGTGTCTTGCCGGATGATGCGGAACTCGTGGTCGTAATGCGGCACCAGACCTAGTACGACCTCGTCGAGAGTTCGCCGGCGAGCTTCCCTGTCGTCGGGGTGCACGGTATCGTTGATGAAATCGTCCAGAGGGACGGGGGGGTAGTCCAGCGGCAGCCCGGCAAGCCGTTTCAGCCCGTCGGAGACATAAATCGTGTCGTTGGCGATATCCCATTCCCAACTGCCCCACCCCGCCACACGCTCGGCCTCGGCAAGGAGGGCCTCGCTCTTCTGCAGCGCCTCCTCGGCAAGCCGCTGCTCGGTGATGTCGACGAGATACCCTTCGATAAAATGCGGCCTGCCGGCTTCGTCCCGCACCGTGTGCGCGCTGATGGAAACCCAGATCTTCCGTTTGTCTTTGCGGTAGAACTGGACCTCTTGCCCGAGAACCTCTCCCCGCTCCAGGATTGAAAATACGATTGCATCGCGGTCCTCAGGGTTCACGTAGAGCTGCCGCCGCAAATCGCTCATGCATGAAATAAGCTCATCAGGCGAATCATAACCCGCGATCCGGGCCATGGCCGGATTGGCGCTCAGAAAGCTTCCCTGGAACGAGGTCTGGAAGAGACCTTCGACGGCTTGCTCAAATATCCCCCGGTATTTTTCCTCGCTTTCGCGAAGTTCCTCCATGGTCTTGTTGAGCCTGCCGGTCATCACGTTGAATGCCTGGGCGAGCGTGCCGATCTCGTCACGGGAATGCACATCGACCGTCTGGTTCAGGTTGCCCTCGATGATGGTCTCCACGGCGCCCTTCATCTGGTTGACGGGACGCGCAATCGTGCGGGCCACGAGCACGCCGAGGAATCCTATCAGGAGGATGATGGCCAGGCCGGCCATGCTCATGTAGCTGGTCATCCTGAGGCGGCCACCGCTCAAGACCTTTTGATATGTCTGAAGCTCGTCCTCGTAAACGCTGGTTCCGATTACCCAGTCCCACGGCGCGAAATAGGCGAGGTGGGCGATTTTCCAGCGGGGTCCGGGTTCGCCGGGGTTCTGCCAGCGATAGCGCTCGGTGGCCAGCTCGCCCTGCTTCAGCCTGGTCGCCTTGGCGATGAGCTCCTGGATGACCGGCCGGCCGTCGTCGTCCCTGGCCTCCCAGATGTCTTCACCGTCGCGTTTGCTTTGCTGGGAGATTATGTAGCGGCCCCGTTGCGCGCCCTTACCGCCCAGTACGAAGACATAGCCGGTCTTGCCGACATTGGTTTGCAGGATTGCCTGGCGCAGCAATGACTCGACGCTTTCCTGCTTGACCCCGACGTACAGCATCCCTACCAGCTTGCCGGTCTTCTCCCAGATCGGCTCGTAAGCTGTCAGGTACCACGCGTTGACGACATAAGCGCGTCCGTGGTAGGTCTTTCCTTGCAGGATTGCCGAGATCACCGGGTTGGGGGCGCCGTCCGGATTGACGGCGGGAATGAAGGTGCCGATGGCGCGTTTGCCTTCGACGGTCCTGACGGTGGTGGCGACGCGGAGCATGTCGCCTTTGTCGTTCATGCGCTGGAAGATGGTGGCCGTCTCTCCGACCAGCCGTGTCATTTTGTCAACCACGATGGTCTTGGCGGCAGGGTCGGTAATGCGGCCCAGCCACCTGCCGCCAACCAGCATCCTGGGCAGTTGTATTCTCGACGGTTTGCCGGTGAACTGGTTGAAGGCCGTCCATGGTTCGGTTTCCCTCGACAGGCTTATGCCGCCCGCTTCGGAGAGGATGTGACGCGCGCCTTTGAGATTGTAGTCGATCTGCTGCTGGATAGCGTCATTCTCCGACCGAACGAGGTTGTAAACCCCCTGCGTGATGTGATCCAGGTCGGCGTTGATCAGCTTGTCCACTTCCCTTTGCGCTAGCGCGTGGTACTGACCGCTTTGCCACACGGCAAGCAGCACGAGGGCAACCGCCGTAATCAGCACGCTGACTGCTCCCAGCAGGGACACCTTCACGTGGAGCCTGAGGTCTCTTAAAAAATTGAGCATGGTTTGCCTAAAGAAGGTAAATAAATTTCCAGAATTGGGTCGCCGCGGAAAGTGGCTTGCAGGGTACGCAGAAAATATGTCTCATGAAATTCAACAATTGGCACACTGCCGGATGAGAAACAGCCGTTCCAAAAATAAGTGTTCGGAAAATTGATTGCATTTATCTTACGCCGACAGCTTTAAGTGCTTTATAATCCGTTTCTGTAAAGACCCCTTGCAGACGACGTATAATATAACGAGTCGCAGGTCGCTGTCGAGGGAGTTGTTTCTGTTTTCGACACCTTGATTTTTGCCAATCTCCACTTATTTTTTTATGAACAGGGGTTTTTGACCCGACTTTCCGGGCTGGATGGGCACGGTCGCGTACCGGTCGCCCGATCTCGCCTCATATGTACCGGCTGACCAGGCGTTGTTATCAACTTCAGGCGGAGTGACAGCAGCAGGTGAACGTCATGAACGACTACCAGGACTACTACAAGACGCTCGGCGTCGACAAAAAGGCTACTCAGGCGGAGATTCAGCGGGCCTACCGAAAGCTGGCCCGCAAGTTTCATCCCGACATCAACAAGGTTGCCGACGCCGAGGAAAGATTCAAGCGGATCAACGAAGCATACGAGGTGCTGGGCGACCCGGAAAAACGGGCCAGGTACGACCAGGTCGGCAGCGGTTGGGATGATTATTTCGCCAATCAGGGGGATCAGGGAGGCGACAATGTCCGGTTCCATTTCTCCTCTGCCGATCCGGGCCAGTTCAGCGACTTCTTCCAGAACCTGTTCGGAGGCGGGTGGGGCGGCGCCGAAAGCGGGCCGCGTGGCGGCGGGGTAAGGCGGCGCAGGGGACGGGACCAGGAGAGCTCAATCAGCATCACCCTGGCGGACGCCTATCACGGCGCGAAGAAGAGCATCGAACTGGAGCGTGTTGAACCGGACGACGACGGCAGACCGGTCAGGATCCGCAAAACCTATGAGGTAACCATCCCCCGGGGGGTCACCGACGGCTCGCTGATCCGCCTGGCCGGCCAGGGAGGAAGCGGGAGCGGCGGCGGCCCGGACGGCGACCTGTTCCTGCGGATCAGCATCCTGCCCGATGACCGGTTCAAGCTCGATGGCCACGATCTGACCACCGACCTGGATATCACCCCGTGGGAAGCGGCACTGGGCGCGAAGGTGCACGTTCCCACCCTTGACGGCCGGATCAACCTGACCGTTCCGGCCGGCACCCAGAGCGGGCAGGCATTGCGGGTGCGCGGCAAGGGGATGCCCATAGCCAAAGAAGGGTCCGGAGACCTGCTGGTACGTGTCCGCATCGTGGTGCCGCGGCAGCTCTCTCCCCGGGAACGGCAGCTCTTCGAGGAGCTTTCCCGTGAATCACGCTTCAATCCGCGTAAATGAACAGGAGCAGGCCATGACCCCGCAACACTATGAAATAATCATCAGCAGAAAACATGAACTTGTGGCCGTACCGGGCATTACTCTCAGCGAGTTGAGCAGGCTGTGCGAGTGCCACCTGTCGATTGCCAGGCGACTCTTTTCCATCGGCCTCATCGAGCCCCTGTCTCCCGGTGCAGACCCCCTGTTCGACCGGAGCGCCGTGATCCGTGCCCGCAAGGCCCTGCGTCTGAAGCGTGACCTGGGTCTCAATCTCGACGCGGTTGCCCTGGTGATGGAACTGCTCGACCGGATCGACGACCTGGAACGGAGGATTTGACCGGATGCCCGCTCCCGAGCGGAGCTCCGGCCGTCGGCGGCCGGGGTGGTGGGAAGTAACCATTCGGCGTTCCCGTTGCTTTTCCCGGCAATGTCAAGGAGGACCCCATGTCCGGCAACAATGAAATCGCGACGCTCGGCGGCGGATGCTTCTGGTGCGTGGAGGCGGTATTCCAGAGCCTGAAGGGCGTCGAAAGCGTGGTATCGGGCTATGCGGGCGGCAGCGTCGCCTATCCCCTGTACGAGATGGTCTGCACGGGCACGACCGGCCACGCGGAAGTGGTCCGGATAACCTTCGATCCCGAGGTCATATCCTTCGAGGAGATCCTCGCGGTCTTCTGGCATACCCACGATCCCACCACCCGCAACCGTCAGGGGCATGACTCGGGGACCCAGTACCGATCGATTATCCTGTACCACGGCGAAGCGCAGCGGATTGCCGCGGAAAAATCGAAGAAAGAGGCGGATGAGTCCGGCTCCTGGGGGAGACCCATCGTAACGGAGATAGTGCCGTTTACCGCATTCTACCCGGCTGACCCGCGACATTGGGACTATTACCGGACCCACCCCGAGGAGGCGTACTGCCAGGTTGTCATCGACCCGAAGCTGGCAAAATTGCGCCGGGAGTTTCCGGGCATGGTGCGGGACGAACCGCGTGGTGAGGGCTGAACCGCCTTGCCGCCCGGACGAGCAGAATGAGAGATCGGTCTTTTTCTTCGTAGGGAAAACCTTGATATGACCACATATAGAACGGACATATTGGAAAACGAGCCCCTGGCCCCTTTGACCACCTTCGAGGTAGGCGGCCCGGCGCGTTATCTCGTGCGGGTGGAGAGCGAGCGGGACGCCGCGGCTGCCCTGGCCTTCGCCGCCGCGCGGGGTATCGACCACATGGTGCTCGGGGGCGGCAGTAACGTGCTGATCAGCGACGAGGGCTTCCAGGGGCTGGTGATCCTGAACCGCATTGCAGGCATGGAGGTTGCGGAGGAGGGCGACCGGGTCCTGGCCCGTGTCGGCGCCGGCGGGGACTGGCAGGGGTTCGTCGACCTCTGCGTCGCCAGAGGGTGGCGGGGGATCGAATGTCTGGCGGGAATACCCGGCACGGTGGGCGCTTCACCGATCCAGAACATCGGTGCGTACGGCCAGGAGGCCGCGCAGACCATCGAGCAGGTACGCTGCCTGGAAACCGCCACCGGAAAAGCCGTTACCTTCACCAACGAAGATTGCGCGTTCCGCTACCGGGAGAGCGTCTTCAACACCGTTGAAGCCGGGAACTACCTGGTGACGTCCGTAACCTTCCGTCTCGTCAAGGGAGGATCTCCGGACGTGAAATACCGGGAGCTCGAACAGCGGCTCTCGGGCATCCCTTCGCCGACCCTGGCCGACGTGCGCGACGCCGTGCTGTCGATCCGGGACGGCAAGGGGGTGCTGGTAAGGGACGGCTACGAATCATTCAGGAGCGCCGGGTCATTTTTCAGAAACCCGGTCGTCACGCGCACCCGCTTCGAGGCCGTCGAGGCGCTCGTCGCCGGGGACGGCACCCCCACCAACTGGGCCTGGCCCCTGCCGGACGGCCAGGTCAAGGTTTCCGCCGCCTGCCTGATCCAGCGCGCCGGATTCGAGCGGGGATACCGGCGGGGAAACGTCGGCATTTCTCCCCACCACACACTCATCCTGATCAACCGCGGCGGGGCAAATGCCCGGGAACTGGTCGATTTCGCCGCCGAAGTGCAGCAACGGGTGCTGGACCGTTTCGGCGTGCTCCTGATGCCCGAGGCCCGTCTGATAGGCTTCGGCTCCTCCCTGTTGGCCGGGTTGCCGTAGTGCAAAAGCCTGTATTATCTCGTTCTGTGGGATTTTCTTCTTCTCTCTTGAAGAAGAAAGGATGCTTATCCACGTGCATGGCGAGAGCGGAGAAGCCAGGTTCTGGATTGAACCCCGAATCGAGGTGACCGTCAATTGCGGATTGCGGCCCAACGACATGGCAAGGTCCGGAGAATGATGGGGGAGCATGAGCATGAAATACGCGACGCGTGGCAGCGACATTTCGGCGGTTGAAGTCACGAACATATCGAAACATGGGTTCCGGCTTCTTCTCGGGGAGGACAAGGTCTTTCTTCCTTTCGACACATTCCCCTGTTTCCGGGATGCACCGGTCGGCAAAATCCTCACGTCGAGCGCCCCGCTGAGCATCACCTGTATTGGCCGGAGCTTGACATCGACCTGGAGGTCGAAAGCATCTTCCACCCGGAACGGTTCCCACTGGCGAGCAAGGTGCGTGAAGGGGACGAGCCGTACCGGGTTCGGACCACGGAGAGGATGTGGATGCTGACAGGATGACGATTGCGTCCTTGCGCTTCTGCATTTGACGCTGCATGACGGCGGGCGGGCATGGAAGGGGTTCGATTTCGAGGTCATGGACCGGCTTTTCCAGAAAGGGTACATATTCGATCCAAGGGGGAAGGCAAAATCGGTGGGCTTGACGCGGGAAGGATTGGCGCGGTCTGAGAGGCTTTTTGAGGAATTGTTCGGGAAGGGGTAGGGTGAGGGTTTTGCGGGAG
>JARKPN010000158.1 GCA_029975275.1 Geobacteraceae bacterium
ACGTAAGGGGCCTCCCGCAGGATCAGCTCCGGCCACAACAGCCACGCGCAGATCGGTGTCGCCATGTAGAGAGAGAAATCGCACCAGCTGTCCAGCCTGGCGCCCAGATCCGACTCCTGGCCCAGCCTGCGCGCCAGGTAACCATCCAGCGTATCGGTCAGGAGGGCGCAGACATAAAGGGCGAGAAAGGCCGTTCTCGCCCCGTTCCACGCCAGCAACAGGAGGACGGGTATGGCGGCAAGCCTGAGCCCGCTCAGCACATTGGGAATGTTTACCGGAATAGCGGACATCGCACGATAACAAATACGGAAACCGGCAGGGCATGTCAAGTCATTTAGAGCTCCCGGCGGCCGGAGCGGCAGCCCTATAGATTGAATCGCGGAACGCAACTCTCCGGACGATCCCAATCCCGCCATACGACTTGGAATTCTCCTGCCATGTGCTAGACTTTCTTTCGTTTGAAATGGCGCGGCCGTATCCGGGAACACCGTCTCCCCGGAGCACCCGGTCGCCTCTCCATAATCCGACATGGAAAATGCAATCCGAATGATACTTTTGCACCAGCACACTTTCAAACATGCGCATGCAGGCCGCTGCCTCATTATCATACTCACCGCTTTACTGATCCTGGCGGTTGCCGGCAACTCCGTGGCGGAAGCTCCTCGGGACGAAAATCCTGCCGCATCGGCCGACACGTCCGGCAATGGTGAATACCGCACCCCCCTCGAGGGAGAAGCCTCCCGGATCACGACTTTCGGCCGGACCGTAGATGTGCCGGCCCGCGACACCGGCAACGAGGCCGCCTTCACCCTCGGCAGCGGCATTCTGACCCCCCAGATCGGCGACAACAACTTCATGCCCTTCGGTGCCCTGTACTGGAAACACCATTGGGGGGAAGATTGGCGGGCCAGGGCGGTCATCGGCGTGTTCGTGAACGAGGTGGACCTGGTCAGGAACTACGGCTCGATCGAGGCACTGGCCCGCTGGGAAAACGAGACCATACCCTTTCCAACCAAAGAGATCGTCGGCGGAGAGGAGATAGATTCAACCTCCATCAGGTGGGGGACCTTTTCCGCCTGGCTCGGCGTCGGCTACCGCAAACGGGTTGAACCGTACGGGTCGGACAACGACCTGAGGCTGCAGCTGTTTTACTGCCCCGGCTATCTCTATACCGGCCGCACCGGCTCCACCGGCGCGGATGTCACCCTCCCGCCGTCCACCTTTGTCCACGGGTTCCGGATCCGGGTCCGCTACGATTCACTGCTGCGCAACCTCTTGGCACTCCCCCACGAGGGATGGGCCGGGGGGATGGACCTGGAGCTGATGAGGCGCAACAGGTCGGCGGATCACACCTTCGGCGGGGGCGTGGTTTTCAGGGGGGACAAGACCCGCGACTACATGAAGGTCTCGGGATACCTGATGGTGGCTACCGGCCTTCCGGGACTCTCCCAGCGCCACCGCCTGATCGGATCGCTCTACGGGGGGTTCGCGCCCACCGACACCATCGACCGCTTCTCGGCCTTCCGCATCGGAGGGGGACCGTTCCCGACCGAATCGGACGACCTGTACCGGCTCATGTACCCGGGCGCCGTGTTCAACCAGTTCCCGGTCTCCAACTACTCAATCGCCACGCTGGAGTACCGGCTGGAGCTGCTGGCGTTCCTCTACCTGCACCTGCGCGGAACCCTGGCCTATGCGGAGCGTCCCTTTTTCCGGCAGGAAAAGCTCGACTTCACCAAGGACCAGAACGGCGCAGTCTCCCTGGCCGTCACCAGCGGTTTCTTCTGGGACTCGGAGCTCTACCTGGAGTATTCCTTCGACGCCGGGCTCCTGAGGAACGGCAAGGCCGGGAGCAGCATCCTGGTGCTCTGGTCCAAATCACTGTAAAACATGTAAAGGAGGAAAGGAATGTTCAAGGAATTCAGGGAATTCGCAATGCGCGGGAACGTGGTGGACATGGCGGTGGGCATCATTATCGGCGCTGCGTTCGGCAAGATCGTCACCTCTTTCGTCAATGACGTCCTTATGCCCCCAATCGGCCTGCTGCTGGGAAAAGTCGACTTCGCCAACCTGTTCATCGACCTTTCCGGCACCGGTTTCGCAACCATCGAGGAGGCGAAGAAGGCCGGGGCGGCCACCATCAACTACGGCCTGTTTCTCAACACGGTCCTCGACTTCGTCATCGTGGCGTTCGCCGTTTTCCTCCTGATACGCCAGATAAACCGCCTGCGGCGCGAGCCGGAACCTGCTCCGGTCCCGCCGGCCACCAGAGAATGCCCCTACTGTCTCTCCACGATCCCGCTCAACGCGGTCCGTTGCGGCCATTGCACCTCGGAACTGAAAGGGACGTGATAACCGATCAAGGAGTCGGGGAAATGATTACTGGGGAACTGAGGAGTTTCGTTGAGGAAGTGAATTATGCCTTGGTGGCCTCGGCGGACGGCACGGGCACCCCCCACCTGGCTTCGGGGAAGGGCCTGCGCATACCCGATCCCGGACACCTGGTGTTCGAGGCGTGGTTCTGCCGCAGGACCCTGGAGAACCTGTCAAACAACCGCAGGGTGGCTGTGGCCGTGGTCGAGTGGCCATCTGGAAAGGGGTACCAGTTCATCGGCACCGTGTCCGAGATCACGGAAACTGGCATACTGGACGGTTTCTCGCCCCAGGACGAGCCGAGCGGCATACCCCAGGTATGCTGGCGCCTGACGGTGCGGGTGGACGAGATCCTCGAGTTCTCCCACGGGATCCACGGCGACACCCCTATGCCACTCGACTAGTGTCCTGTGCGGTTAGTTCACCGCAAGAATTCCGAGGAATTTTGGTTCCTGGCAAGGCGCGGCGACACAGGCCTAGCCGGGTCTAAGCCGAGGAGCCGGAACGCGGCCAGGGGCCAAAAGGCCCGGAATTGTAAGGAAGGAATTAACCGCACAGGACACTAGGCGACATTCTCCGGATGGAAACCAGTCCGGAACAGAGACGGCGCACCCATGAAAAAAGGCCGCTTCACGTGGAAGCGGCCTTCATTGTCCAAACCGGATGATGCGGCAAATTACGGCGGCTTGCTCTCAGTACTCCTCGTTCTCGTCGTCCTCATCCTCGTCGTAGCCGTTGCCGAAACCGGGGTACGCTCCTTCCTCTTCATCCTCCTCGGGTTCGTCCTCCAGGTACTGGTCCGGCGGAAAATCCTCCTCCTGGCTGATGGCCTCGAACCTGTTCAGCATGTTCTCGTCCGTGCAGAAACGCCCGTCCCTGCTGGCGCACCTGGTCTTCTCGCACAGGTCGAACAACTGGATTTCACTGCAGAGTCTTCTGGGTCTTTCTTCGGCTGCCATACTCTATCTCTCAGGGGCCTCTCTTCCCGGGAGGACGGGTTTCCTCCGGGATGGCTACGCTTCGTTGACAAACTCCAATGCTTTTTCCACGTCCTCACGACAGCCGATGAATATGGGGACTCGCTGATCATACCCTTCCGGCCTGATGTCCAGGATCGGCATCCTGCCGTTGCTGGCGGCGCC
>JARKPN010000162.1 GCA_029975275.1 Geobacteraceae bacterium
GGTGCGGTTAAGCCCGTTGCCGAAAGAGAGACCGGTCATCCCGCCGAACGGCAGGTAGCCTATGTTGGAAGCCAGGGTGGAACCGTTGTTGAGCACCCCGGTCACGCTGTTGTTCGTATAGTTGTAGGTGATTACCCTGCCAGACGGATAGGTGACGGTCTTGACGTTGCCGTTCATGCCATACGTGTACTGGGTCACATAGGAGACCCCGTCGATGATTCTGGTCTCTTTTGATACTTGCCCCTTCTTGGTGTACTCGTAGGCCGTGCTCCCGCTCTGGTCGGTAACCAGACAGAGCCTCCCCTTGCCGTTTGGGCAGCTGTCGTAGCTGTAGACGATGTCGGTGTCTGTAGGGAAGTCTGTCCTGGTGAGCCGGTTCAGGGCGTCGTAGCTGTAGTTTGTTGTTACTCCCTTGGCGTCGGTCCTAGTCTTCAGGTTCCCGGAAGGGTCGTAGGTGTAGCTGGTGGCCCCGGTGTCGGGCGAGATGGCCTGATAGACCCTTCCCAGGTCGTCGTATTTGTAGACGGTTGAGTTGCTGTTGGCGTCGGTCACGCTCTTGAGGTTGTTGTCGCTGTCGTAGGCAAGGCTTGTGGTGATGCTTCCCGGCTGGATGACGGATACGAGACGGCTTAATGCGTCGTACTGGTAGCCGGTGCTGTTGCCCTTGGGGTCCTTTACGCCGGTCGGGCTATTGAGGGAGTCGTAGCTTGTCTGGGTAAAGCTTGTGTCAGGGTTTGCGGTCTTTGTCAGCCGGTTCAAGGCGTCGTACTGGAAGGAGAGGGTCTTCTTCAAGGTTCCCTGCCCGTCTTTTATCTCTTCCTTCAGCCGGTTGCCGTCGCTGTCGTAGCTGTAGTTGACGCTGTTCCCCAGGCTGTCGGTTATCTTCGAGAGTTCGCCGTTCGCGTCATAGCTGAAGTCGATTACCTCTCCCTCTGGAAGGGTAATGTAATCTATCATGTTGGCCGGACCGCCGCAGCTGGTGCAGCCGCCGGTGGTGTAGGCGTAGCGGGTAGCAGAGCTGTCGCCGGGCGCCTTGACCGAGGTGACCCTGCCAAGGGTGTCGTAGTCGTAGGTGGTGATGTTGCCGTTCGGGTCGGTGACGGTGCGGGGGTTGCCCAAGGGGTCGTGGTTCGAGTAGCTGGTGGTTCCTATAATGGGCCAGGTGACCGAGGTGATGAAACCGGTTACCGGGGCGTAGGTTGCGGTGACGACGTCCTGTACGTCGGTCCTTGGTCCGTCCATCTTTTTGAGCCGGCCGTTTGCGTCGTATTCATAGGTGGCCACATGGCTGTAGGGTGTCCCGTCCCCAAGCAGGCCGCTCACGGTGGTGTGCCAGAGGTTGCCGTTCGGGTAATAGTCGTGGCTGGTGGTCTTGTCCTGGGCCGGGTCGACCACGCTCTTTACGGTTGCGGTGAGGAGGTTATTGAACTGGGGTTCGTAGGTCCAGGTGAAGGTCTTCTCGATGCCCGTGCCCTGGGCCTCGGTCCGGGTGAGCATGTTCCCCTTGTCGTCGTAGGTGTAGTCGTTGGCGGTCATGAGGACGAGCACAGGGGAGGCTGCGGTGCCGGTGTTCTCCCACCGCTCTTCCCGGGTTATCCAGGTGCGGGAGTTTCTGGTGTACCGGGTCTGGTTGCCGAGGGAGTCGGTTACGATTATCGGCTGTCCCTGGTCGTTGAACTCCACTTCGCGGGTCCGGGTGTTCAGGAGCGTGCCGCTTGAATCCTTGACAGTGATGGTGACCTTGCTTTTCTTGTAGGGGGTGGGGTACTGGAAGTCTATCGTTCCGGTGCCGTGGGTCTGTTTGACGACTCTCCAGGTGTTGTCGTAGGTGTTGATGTAGAGCCCTTCTCCTTCGTCGATGGTGGTGATGAGGTGTCTGTTGCGGGTATCTGCGTAGCCGTAGACAGACTTCAAGGCGGGGGTGGTGACGCTTACCAGGTTGCCTATCAGGTCGTGTTCGTAGGTTACGTTCCTGCCCAGGGTGTCGGTAAGCCCGGTCAGGCGGCCGGTGGTGGCGTCGTAGTGGAAGATGACAAAGGCACCGGTGGGCTGGCTGCTGGCGTTTACCTCGGTTATCATGCTCAGGCGGTAGTCAAAGGCGACCACGAGGGGGGTGCTCTGGTCGACGTTTGCGGGCAAGAGTCCTGTCAGGGGGGACCTGGTTCCGGATTCGTAGGCAAGGACAAGGGAGTTGCCGTTCCGGTCGGTTATGCCGGCAAGCCTCCCCTTGACGTCGTACTCTTCTCTGCTTTCGTCTTTTTCGGCATAGGTGAAGGAATCGTCCGGGTTTCTGGTGAGGGTACCGGTTTCGCCCGGAGGAGTGGCGTAGCCGTTTCCCGACGGGGTGAACTTCCTCTTCCAGCCGGTCTCCTTGCGGATGATGACCGAGCCATCCGGATAGGTGTAGAGGCGCTTGTCGTAGTTGTGTGCCCAACCGTAGCCCAGGGGACTGTCGTAGCCGGACTTGCCGTGGTAGCTCCTCTGGACCCGGATGGGGAAGAGGCTCCCCAGGGTGAGGTCGGTTCTGCGGATGGTCTCGGAGCCGGACAAAAGGCTTACGGGCTTGCCGGCAAAAGCAGGGTCAATCCCTTTGTCGAAGGCGCCGGTCTGGGCGTTCAGGGAGAGGATCTCGGCTTCGCCCGGGTCGGAGGACTGGTCAAGGGCAGAGGAGGGTGACGGGAGGAGAACAAGGAACGATACGAGAACAAAAGATGCGATGCCGGCAAGACAGGAAAACCGCCTAGACATGGAACCCCTCCCGATGAGAAAGGAAATGTGGTAATCACAAAAGAGCGCCTATCGGATGTGT
>JARKPN010000110.1 GCA_029975275.1 Geobacteraceae bacterium
CGACGATGACTGCGACGTCCGTGCGGCCGTGGCCCAGGCGTTGGCCAGCCGGACCGACATCCCGGCCGAGACCCTGGTGGCCCTGGCCGCCGACGATGACTGGTGCGTCCGTGCGGCCGTGGCCCAGGCGGGGGCCAGCCGCGGCATCACGGAAGAGATGCTGCGCATGCTCATGGAGAATGTTGCGTAGCTGGACAAGACGCGAAAGACGGCCGCCGCCTGAATCCATCGGGACACGGCGGCGGCCAGGAGGAAAAGGCCATGTGCTACCACGATTTGCCCACCGAATTCCCGCCGCTTGGCTGGCACGACATCAAAGACGTGGCCAAGGTCGTTGCTCTGGCACTGGCCGCAATCTGCATCATCTCCATATTCGCGCCCCTGCAACTCGGCCAATGGCGGGCCGTCGAGCGGCACACGGAATTTGCGAACAAGGCTGTCGAGCCGCGCATTTGGAGGTAGTTCATGGAACCGCAAAATATCACCCCGGATCAAGGCGTCGTTTTCTCCACGCACATTTCGTGCGGTGTGTTCCAGGACGTGGGAATTTTCCCGGACGAGCCCGAGGCTGAAGCCTACCTCAAGACCTGGCGCGATGAATTCCAGCGCGAGCACGGAAAGCTCCCGGCGCGCGGCGTGGACTACCGCATGGAGTGGCGACCGTTGGAGTCGGAACAATTCGTCGCCGACTTCGGGCGCGTCGAGAGCGGTGCCTACAACATCCTTTCCGACATCCGGCAGGTCCTCAACGCCATAGACGGTTCCGAGAACTCGGAACTGGTACGCCGCGTTTGGTACCTGCACGAAGCCATGGGCCGCATAAACTCCATCAGCGCATCCATTGCGGATGGGGCGAAGCTCCCAAGCGGTCGCTCCTTGGCTGTGGAGATCGAAGGGATTTCCCGGCAGGCGCTGACGAAGGCATGCGTGGGGGAACGGAGATGACCACTCTCTCTATTGACCATCGTCACCCCCACGTGACGCGCGCCATTGACGCCATGCGATCTGGAGACCTTGAACGCACTGGGATTTTCGCCAAGCGTCCTGAATTGGCTGTCAGAGTGGTTCAACGCGTGTCCCTGGGCATGAGCAACCGCATTGCGGCCAAGGCGCTTGGAGTGGAGGCAAGAGCGTGACCACCATTCCTGAACGCGGCATCGTAAATGGTCTGTCGCATGACGATTACCACGCCCACCACGCCGTTTCCAAGTCGGGGCTGGATCGCCTGGACAGGAGCCCGGCCCATTTCCGCGCCTACCTGGACGGCGTGGACAAGGACACCGAGGCCAAGCGGTTCGGCCGCCTGTGCCATCTGGCCATCCTGGAGCCGGAACGGTTCGCCATGGAAACAGCTCTGGCCCCGGACATCAACCGGCGCACCAAGGAAGGCAAGGCGCAGTGGGAAGATTTCTGCCGGCTGCATGCCGGCATGGAGATCGTGACCGCCGAGGACATGGAGACGCTGCGGCATATCCAGGAATCCGTCAGGTCCCACCCTACGGCCGGGGAACTTCTTTCATACCAGGGGACACCCGAGGTCTCCGCTTTCTGGACGGATCAGGAAACCGGGGTTGCCTGTCGCTGCCGGCCTGACCTTGTCCTGGGCGGCGGCGTCATCGTGGATCTGAAGAGCGCCAGGGACGCCAGCCCGCGAGGATTCGAGCGGGCCGTGGCCGAGCATCGGTATCACGTCCAGCAGGCATTCTACCTGGACGGCTTCACGGCTGCCGGTGGATTCGCTGATACCTTCCTCTTCGTAGCCTTCGAGAAAGAAGCTCCCTTCGCCTGCTGCGTCCACCAGCTTCAACCGGAAGACGTAGCGGAAGGGCGCATGGCCTACCGCCGCAACCTCGAAAGCCTGGCCCGTTGCCGGGCCGAAAATCGTTGGCCGGCCTATGCCGACACCATTGTGCAAATCACCCTGCCCGCGTGGGCACGCAAGGAGATGAGGATATGAGCGAGACTTTGCCCGACCTGAAGAAGGAATCGGCCGCGGCAACACCTGACGTGGTCCTCGGTTTCGGAAACGCCGCCGGATTCGCCATGCTGCAACGGGCAGCCAGCCTGCTGGCCAACTCCACATTGGTCCCGGAAGCCTACCGGAAGTGGATCAAGGACAAGGACAACAAATACGGTCCCCTTGTCGAAAACGAGGCCGCCATTTCCAATTGCGTAATCGCCCTCAACATGGCCCAGCGGTTGGAAGCCGATCCGATCATGATCATGCAGAACCTGTACGTGGTCGAAGGTCGGCCTTCCTGGTCTTCCCAATTCATCATCGCCGCTCTGAACACCACGGGCCGCTTCTCTCCCTTGCGGTTCCAGATCAGCGAACCCGTGAAAAAGACGGTCCAGGTCACGACGGTGGATTGGGTCAACAAGCAGAAGCAGGTGAAAAAGGAAAACATCGAAATCCAGGACCGGACTTGCATCGCCTGGGCCATTGAGAAGGAGACCGGGGAACGTCTGGAGAGCCCGCCTATTTCCATCGAAATGGCCGCTAAGGAAGGGTGGCTCACCAAGAAGGGGTCGAAGTGGCAGACCATGCCGGACCTGATGCTTCGTTACCGCGCCGCCACCCTGTTTGGACGGCTCTATGCCCCCGAAAAGCTGATGGGGCTGCAAACCGAGGAAGAGAACCGGGACGTCTACGAGCTCGAGCCTGCCAACGGTGGCTATTCTCTCCCTGAAGCCACTCCCTCCGACCATACTGCCGACATCCTGAAGCGTGCTGCCCAGGGCCAAGATGATCATTCCCAGGATGCCGCTACCGCCGCCACCAACGTCCAAAAAAAGCCCCGGGCCACGGCCGCCATGCGGGAAGGGGCCGCGAAGGCGGTTGTGGACGCGGGCCTGGACCTCGCCGCCATCGAAAAAGACCTCGGGGTTTACTCCAAGGACTGGAGCCACACCCAATGCGAGCAGGCCAAGAAGATGGCGGCCGACGCCCTGGCCGCCGCCGGCGTTGTCCCCGATCCCGAGGGGGAACCGGCCCCCGCCGGAGAACATCCCACCACCCAGGAGGGCGGTTCGGAAGAATCCTTCGAGTGCCCGAACAACGGGGCCATGGTGCGGCTGTCGGTGGAGTGCGCGGCCTGCGACCAGATGGGCCAGTGCCCGATGACGGACGGGCAAGAGTAGCCACACCCCACTCGACCGCACCCCGGCGGTCGGGGTTTGGAACCGGCCGGGAATCCCCGATCCAGCCCGGCCGGCATCCAAGCCAACAATCCAAGGAGGATATTTCCCATGCCCGAGACCATGCCCACCACCGAAACAGCCAAGGCACCGCCGCTGCATTCCGTGCCGCCGAAGTCCAGGCCCCGCAAGCTGGCCGATGGCGGGACCGTCACCACCAAGTCCTCTCTGCCCCTTGATATCCAGGCAGAACCCCTGGACCTGTCCCTGGCCACCTTCGCCTCTGGCGTCATGGCCGCTATACCCTATGAGCAGGAAGTGGCCCTGGCCTATTGGCGCGAGAGCGTCATGGACCGCGCCGAGCAGGCCCGGGCCCTGGACGTGCTCCTGGCCCGAAACGCCGAGCTTACGGCCGAGGTCACGGCCTATGCCGACGAGATGGGCGAATTGCTGGACGATCTCAAGCGCGCGAACCTCCCGCCTGACCTGCAGTGCTCGGCCAAGAACCTGCTCATGCTCATCGAAATCGACAAGGGCCAGACCGTCCGGGCCTTGGCTGAAGCTCTCCAGACCGTGGCCTACGACATGAAGAGCCGCTTCATCGCCAAGTACAAGGGCAAGATTAAGGCTATCCTGACCTGCTCTCCCGATCCCACCGACGACGATTCCATGATCGTGCTGGCCGAGGTCTCGCCCGAGACGCCGGCGCAGGCGACCGGCGGGAAACTTTCCCTGGCTTCGGACGGCACCGTGGTCACGCGGCGCGAGTCTGCGACCGCCTTTCAACTCAAGCTGCAGGAACCGGAGCCCGATCCTCTCCAGGAAATGTTCGGCAAGGCTGACGGCGAAGCCTTCGGTGCCCTGCTTCGCGCCAAGGGCGTCCGTGAAATCACCCTGGGCGAGGGCGACAACAAGGTGAAGGTCCGTCTGGCCGGGAAGGCGGCGCAGAAGGCTGCGTAGGGGGCACCATGGGACGCAATGACATGATCGAAGTCGAAGACCTGGAGTTCCGGCGCGAGGCCGGGGCAGCCATCATCGTCGAATATGACGGCGAGGAAGTCAGCCTTCCCCAAAGCCAGATCGAATGGCCCGATGACGCCGAGCGTGGAGACCTCATCACCGTCACCATGCCCGAATGGTTGGCCATGGACCGGAGGCTTATCTAGCCCCCGCCTCCGACCTGGCCTGTCCCGCGAGGGCCAGGGAATGAGGCGAAGGGGAGAGACGGTGCGGCGTGGTGGGAACACGCTGAAGCGCGAGTTGAGAAGCACCGCGCGAACGGCCTCAAGACCTGTGGGGATTTCATCAGCGGGGGAACGAGGTCCTTGCGACTAGCCCAGCTTCCTGCTTCCCGGCTGAATCAGGCAAAGCCGGTTCGAATCCGGCCACCGTCAAGAAAAATGGAGGAGAGCATGAAAGACCCGGTGAAGAAGCCCAAGCAAAAGAACTTTCAGCGCATCAACTCGGTAAAAATGGGTGGCGGGCCCCACGGCGGGCGACGTGGGCCGCACACGTGCAAAGCGTGCGGGACGGTGCACAGGTTCCGGGTTTGTCCGTACTGCGGGGAGAGGTAGGGCCATGGCCACAATCAAGCAGTGCGACCACTGCCAGTCCATCAAGGACGTCGAAACGATTTTTTTGGAGACCGGAAGGAAAATGGACGCGGCCGGCTCCATGGGGAACGTCGGAGAGACCATTGACTTGTGCCTCAAGTGCCAATCCACGCTCCTCAAGGAGCTTTGCAAGAACAGGCCGACGCTCTCACAGACGGCGGCCGAGATCGTTCAAGGATGGTTCGAAGCATGACCTACCCACCCAAGTCCCTGCGCCAGCAAGCCGCCCACGAGCGCGGAACCGTCCAGATTAAGCTGACCTGCGTCGAAATAGCCCTGATGCAGCTTGAGCAGGTCTTTGCCCATGAGCCTGGGGCCATGGATCACCTGCGCAAAATCCGACGCTGGTCCATGCGCTGTTGGGAAACGACCGGCGCGCCGGCGCAAAAGCTGGTTGACGGCGTGTGGGTTCCTGACGGCAAGGGTAAGCCCCTGTCCGCCGCCATCCTGCGCCGGGCTGATGTCGAGTCAGCGGCCGTGGATGAGGCGCGCCGGTCGGTCATCGGCAAATGCGCCACCGTGGACACCTGGGCCGCATGGCTCATCGCCCTGGACGCGCTGATCCAT
>JARKPN010000003.1 GCA_029975275.1 Geobacteraceae bacterium
CCAGTGCGGCTAATTCCTTCCTTACAATTCCGGGCCTTTTGGCCCCTGGCCGCGTTCCGGCTCCTCGGCTTAGACCCCGCTAGGCCTGTGTCGCCGCGCCTTGCCAGGAACCAAAATTCCTCGGAATTCTTGCGGTGAACTAACCGCACAGGACACTGGCCTGAGCGAAAACCCGCCCCGGACAACCCATTGACTTTCCCTGACGGAACGGTAGCCTTGTGATAGACCTTATCCATGGAGGTGTCCCATGAGGAGTCCGGTACTTGTCGCGGCAGTCTTTCTTCTCCTGTCCGGCTGCGCCCATGTCATCAGCCAAGAGTCCCGCGCCCTGGTGGACCCGGCCATAACGTTCAGCAGCCTGCGTGCCGCTCCCGACGCCCATGCGGGGAAATACGTCCTGCTTGGGGGCGTGATCGCGGGTGTGCAGAACGAAAAGGACGGCTCCAGGCTTGAGGTGGTGCAGACCCCTCTGGACAGTGACGACCTCCCGGAAGAGACAAGCCATTCTTCCGGCGGACGCTTTCTGGCACTGTCTCCCTCTTTTCTCGATCCCATGGTCTACAAGCAGGGCCGTCGGGTGACGCTGGTCGGCCAGGTCCAGGGAAAGCGGGATCTCCCCATCGATCAGGTACAGTACACCTACCCGGTTGTCTTGATCCGCGAGATACATGTCTGGAAAAAATCAGAGATCGAGACCCCGTACTATCCTCCGCCGGGCTACTATTATGATCCCTTCTGGTGGGGTCCACCCTATGCCTACCCGTGGTGGTATCGACGCCCATACTGGTGAAGGTACGGGGGAGAAAAACTTTGACAAGCCTTGCGGCATTCCTTTACTATGGCTGCAAAATCCGGCCGAGGTCTCTTCATGGAATCTGCTTTAACCCTCATCGAGGCGGAGCTGAAAAATGTTGAACTGCAATTCAGGAAAGACCTGGAATCCGGTGTGGATCTCATACGGAGCGTGGGTGAATACATACTGTCGAGCGGCGGCAAAAGGATCCGCCCGGCGTTGCTCCTCCTTTCCGCCCGGCTGTGCGGATATGAAGGGAACAGGCACATTTCCCTCGCCAGTGTCATAGAGTTCATCCATACTGCGACGCTCCTCCACGATGACGTGGTGGACGACGCGAGCCTGCGCCGCGGCATCGTGTCGGCAAACAAGCTCTGGGGAAACCAGGCTTCAGTACTGGTTGGAGACTATCTTTTCTCCAAGTCGTTTTCCATAATGGTCGAGGACGGCGACCTGGACATACTGCGGGCCGTCTCCGGGGCCACTACCCGGATTGCCGAGGGGGAGGTCCTCCAACTCACCTCCATGAGCGACCTGGACATGACCGAGGAGAGATATATCGATGTGGTGAAAAGCAAGACGGCGGTGCTGCTGGCAACCGCCTGTCAGGCAGGCGCGATTCTCGGCAAGGCTTCGCCCGCCAGGGAGGAGGCCCTGCACGATTTCGGCATGGATCTGGGAACGGCTTTCCAGCTGATTGACGACACGCTCGACTATGTCTCCAGCGAGGAGCAGTTCGGCAAAAGCATCGGCCACGATCTTAAGGAAGGCAAGGTCACGCTTCCCCTGATACATACCCTAAGGCAATGCTCGGCATCCGAAAGACGGGTGATCGCCGACGTGCTCCTGTGCGATACCCTTGAGGATGAAGATTTCCGCACAGTCATCTCTCTGGTTCGCTCTTACGGCGGCATCGATTATACCCTGGAAACGGCCCGAAACTATGTCAGCCGAGGTAAGTCGCGGCTGGCCCTGTTTCCGGAATCCCCCGGCAAGGAAGCGCTGCTGTCCCTGGCTGATTATGTGGTTACCCGAAGCCACTAGCCGCCGGTTGCCGCTTCCATCTGCGGGCAACCGCGGCCTGACCGTCTGTCTGCCGTTCTCCGGGCGGACCGGGCAGTGCACCGATACGTCCGGCCCCTCTCCCGAGCGTCGCGTTGTGGAGAACCTCCCGTCATGAAGAAAACAGTCTGCATACTGGCGTCCCTTCTCGTAGGGGCGACGCTCTTCCTTTCCCTTTCCTGCTCGAAAGGCGCTCGACCTCCGGTTGAGGGAGAAAAGGCGCCCGATTTCAGCGTGAACGACCTGGTGGGCGAGCCCGTTCGCATGTCGGACCTGCGCGGCAAGGTGGTGCTTCTGCATTTCTGGGCGACCTGGTGCCGCTACTGTCGTGAGGAAGCCCCTTCCCTGGCACGGCTGAACACCGTCATGACCGGCAAGGACTTCCGGATGATTACCGTCTCCCTGGACAAAGGCGGGGGAGAGGACGTCGAGTCGTTTTTCCATACCGCGGGCCTGCGCCTTCCTACCGTTGCGGACCCCGCCGGCACGGTGGGGAAGCAGTACGGCGTTACCGGGGTGCCGGAGACGTTTATTATCGATGGTGAAGGTGTCGTAAGGAAGAAGATCGTCGGCGCCCTGCAATGGGACGATCCCGAGATGATCCGATATATTGAAGGTCTCATGCAGCGGTAAGGGGTATTTTTTCATGGAGTCCGCCAACATCGGTTACGTCGCCGCCTTTGCCGCCGGAGTCGGGTCTTTCCTGACCCCCTGCGTTCTGCCGCTGATCCCGTCCTACATCACCTATATCACCGGGCTGTCGTTCGCCGAGCTCAATCAGGAGCACCCTTCCAGGGCCGTCAGGGAAAAGGCGGCAATCCATTCGCTTCTCTTCATCGCCGGTTTCACCACGGTTTTCATGACCATTGCGGCCTCGTTCGCCTATGTCGGCGGGTTTTTTCATGGTCATGCGGATCTCATACGGAAAATCGGCGGGATACTGGTCATAATCTTCGGGATTCAGGTGACCGGTCTGGTACATCTCGGCGCCCTGCTGGGTGAAAAAAAGATCAGGCTGCACACCAAGCCTGCCGGTTATCTGGGTACCTTCATCGTTGGTCTCGCGTTCGCGGTCGGGTGGACTCCCTGCACCGGTCCGATCCTGGGGGCTATCCTGACGATGGCCACGACCGAGGGCGAGGTCTGGTACGGAATGTCGCTGCTCTTTGCCTACTCCCTTGGACTAGGCACCCCGTTTTTCATCTCATCGCTCTCCCTCTCCGGCTTCCTCGTCCTCTTCAACAAGTACAAGAAATTCATCCGCCTGTTTGAAATCACCACCGGTTTTCTGCTTGTCATCGTCGGCATCCTTATCTTCAGCAATTACCTGCAGGAAATATCCAGGATATTTAATCTGTTTAACTGAAAAAACGGCAGCCGTGCCGTTTTGACGGGCATTTCCGCGCAGCCCTCCGGCCGAGTCTGTTTGCGGTGCGGCCCACAGCCGGGCAATTCCACAGAAATGGCAAGTTGGCACGCCATATGCTAAACAATCCGCATAATTCATTTCCGGAGAATACGGCGACGAGGCCCAGGACCGATGGTGTCCCGGGCCTCGTTTCTTTCCGGGGGAGGTAGCCGGCATGGACAATACCGTAATTATCGACGACACAACCTTGCGGGACGGGGAACAGACCGCGGGGGTGGTTTTCAGCCGGTCGGAAAAGGCGGCAATCGCCCGTATGCTCGACCAGATAGGGGTGCATGAACTTGAGTGCGGCATCCCGGTAATGGGAAAAGACGAGCGGGACTCCATTCGCGACCTGGTGGCAATGGGGCTCAACGCCAGGCTTATCACCTGGAATCGGGCGGTTATTCCCGACATACAGGCCAGTATCGACTGTGGGGTCAAGGCCGTCGACATTTCCCTGTCGGTCTCGGACAGGATGATGGAAAGCAAGCTCAGGAAGGACCGGTCATGGGTCATGGGGCAACTGCGGTCAGCCCTGTCCTTTGCCAAGGACAACGGTCTCTACGTCTCGGTGGGAGGTGAGGATTCCAGCCGCGCCGACATGGGGTTCCTCACGGAGCTGATGGGGGTTGCTCTGGAGCTGGGAGGCGACCGGTTCCGCTTCTGCGACACCCTGGGGATACTCGACCCGTTCCTCATGTACGACAGGATATCCGCGCTCCGGCGGGCGGTACCAGACCTCCCCATCGAGGTGCATACCCACAACGACCTGGGGATGGCCACGGCTAACGCCATAGCCGGCGTCAGGGCCGGGGCCCGTTTCGTCAACACCACGGTCAACGGCCTCGGCGAGCGGGCCGGAAACGCGGCCCTGGAAGAGGTGGTCATGGGGCTGAAACTGGCCTGCGGCACGGATCCGGGAATCGATACGCACCGGTTCCACGAGATCTCCTGTTTCGTGGGCAAGGCCTCGGGTCGTCCGGTCCCCGACTGGAAGCCGGTTGTGGGGAAGAGAGTCTTCTCCCACGAGTCGGGGGTCCACGTGGACGGCGTGATGAAGAATCCGGGCAATTACGAGGGTTTTGATCCCGCCGAGGTCGGGCTGAGCCGCTACATCGTCCTCGGCAAACATTCCGGCACCAACAGCCTGATAGAGCGTTATCGCGGGCTCGGGATTTACGTCTCGCGGGAAGAGGCGGCACGACTCATGGAGCCGGTGCGGGAGAAGGCCCAGCAGGTGAGGCGTCCCCTCAGGGATGGGGAGTTGAGGAGACTCTACCGGAATGTCCCCAGGGTATTTTCATAGTCGGTTTCCATCCGGCGTCCATATCTTTGCTCCGAGAAACCATTCTGCAGGCCGAGCGGCCGGATGCCCGTCAGGGCGTCCGGTCCAGGTTATTCCCCTCCTATAGTTCCATCTGTATGAGATTCCGGCTGTTGATGCCTATAAAATAGGCAAATACATGAAGCGTAAGGCCGGCTCCTCGCTGAATAGTTCCCTTCCCTGAGTGTAATATATTGAAATTATTACTAAATATTGTTGGTCACACAGATGGCACATCAAATGCAAAATGCCTCATCAACCGGTGAACAAACTGAAAAGCCGGGCAGGATTCGATAAGGGTCCGATCCTTTGCCCGATAATCGGCAGTGGGGATATTCTGTAAATTAATTTCAACGAAAAGGGGGTGGAGTAACGGCTGGCGGGTCGGCCTCAGGGGGTGGCGATAATCGCGTCACCGGCCGGACGGTAGTGGCGGTAGGAGGTGTGCAGCAGGTTTGCGGGTGACCCGGGCGTCCGTCATGCGTCCGGCGCAAGAGGAGAAGCATACATTCCAGATGAATGGGGGTAGCGATGAAGCTCATAGAAGCGATAATCAAGCCGTTTAAGTTGGACGAGGTAAAGGACGCCCTGCACGAGATCGGCGTCATGGGTATCACCGTGAGCGAGGTAAAGGGTTTCGGCAGACAGAAAGGCCACACCGAGCTGTATCGCGGTGCCGAATACGTGGTCGATTTCATTCCCAAGGTGAAGCTTGAGATTGCGGTTGCCGACGACATGGTGACCAAGGTGCTGGAAACCATCGAAAATGCGGCCAAGACCGGCCGGATAGGGGACGGCAAGATTTTCGTAATCTCGTTGGAAGACGCAGTGAGGATCAGAACCGGAGAAAGGGGCGGGGACGCCCTCTAATCGATTTATAGTTAAATGAAATGAAAGGGGTAAGCAAGATGAAAAAATTCGTATTATTGGCTGCCATTGTTTCACTCTGCATCGGTTATTCGGCGTCCACTGCAAGGGCGGAGATAGCGATCTCCGGAGACGTCTACGCTGGGCTGTACAACAAGTATGTCTTCAGGGGCATCGACCTGAGCGGCAACCAGTGGGTAACCCAGTTCGGCGCCGACCTCAGCTACAAGGGATTCACCCTGAGCTACTGGAGCAACCTGATGACCCACGAGGGGGGCGGGTATAAGGCAGGCGAGATCACCGAGACCGATGTCACCCTGAACTACACCTTTACGCCCATCGAGCTGCTTACCTTCAATGTCGGCAATGTCTTTTATTCGTTGGAAGGGTTGCGCGACACCGACGAGCTCTACATCAAGACGACCCTCAATACCCTGCTCTCGCCGACCCTGTCCATTAACTGGGACTGTAAGATGGCCAAGGGCACCGGTCTCTTCTATGCACTGTCGGTCGGACACTCCTTCTCGCTGCTGGACAAACTCACCCTGAACCTTGGCGGGCTCGTCAGCTACAACCAGTCCAACTACTCGGCCCAACTGTCCGGCATCGATTACAATAACTGGCACCATTACGAGCTGAGCACCGGTTTGGATTATGCCGTTACCGACAATGTCAAGGTGTCGGCCTCGTATACCTATTCGAACGCCCTCACCTCAAAGGCGCGCGAGCTCGGCGGCGTGAACGACGAGAGCCTGTTCGGTGTGAAGGCCGCTTTCAGTTTCTGACGACAAGACATGTCCCTCGAAGATGCTTAAGGGCAGGGGACGCAACTTTATAGAAAAAACGGAGGTAATCATGAAGTCCAAGGCATTGTTAACTACGGTCACGGCAGGTTTTGTGGCCCTGCTGACACCCCTCGCGGCCTTTGCCGAAGAAGCCGCCGAAGCCGCGCCCGCCGCTCCGGTCCTGAACACGGGCGATACCGCCTGGTTGCTGATTTCCGCGGCGCTGGTGCTGCTCATGCTCCCTGGTCTGGCCCTGTTCTACGGCGGCATGGTCCGCGCCAAGAACGTCCTGTCCACCATGATGCATTCCTTCGTGGTCATGGGACTGATAGCGGTTCAGTGGCTGGTGGTCGGATATACCATCGCTTTCGGCGAAGACAAAGGCGGTTTTTTCGGCGGCCTCAATAAGCTGATGTTCAGCGGTATAACCCCCGACACCCTCTTCGGGACCATTCCGGAATATGTATTCGCCATGTTCCAGGCCATGTTCGCCATTATTACCATTGCGCTGATTTCAGGGGCCGCCGCGGAGCGGATCAAGTTCTCCGCATACTGCCTGTTTGCCGTTCTCTGGTCAACGCTGGTTTATGACCCGGTTGCCCATTGGGTATGGGGCGGCGGCTGGTTGTCCAAACTCACTCCGGCCGCCCTTGATTTCGCGGGCGGTACGGTTGTTCACCTCTCATCAGGTATCTCGGCCCTTGCCCTGATCCTGTTCCTTGGTAAACGCCACGGTTTTCCCACCGAGAGGATGGCCCCCCATTCACTTCCACTGACCCTCCTCGGTGCCGGTCTTCTCTGGATAGGCTGGTTCGGTTTCAACGCCGGAAGCGCGCTGGCCGCCAACGGGATCGCCGCCCTGGCCTTTACCAACACGACCATCGCGCCCGGCGCCGCGGGACTCTCCTGGATGATTGCCGAGTGGATCCATACCGGCCGTCCAAGCGCTTTAGGCTTCGCCTCGGGCGTGGTGGCCGGACTGGTGGCCATTACACCCGCCGCCGGCTTCGTCACTCCCGGCTGGGCGCTTGTAATAGGCCTGGGAGCCGGTGTCGTATGTTATATCGCCGTGCTCATAAAGGCAAAACTCAAGTATGACGATTCCCTCGACGTATTCGGCATCCACGGGGTCGGCGGTGCCTTCGGCGCCCTGGCAACCGGCGCGGTCGCCACGGTCGGCGCGACCGGTCTCATTATGGGCAATGCCGGCCAGCTCCTCTCCCAGGTGATCGGGATCAGCGCGGCCGCTGCCTACGCCTTTGTCGTCACCAGCATCATTGCCTTCATCCTCGACAAGACCATCGGTCTCAGGGTGGACAAGGAAGACGAGATCGTGGGTCTCGACCAGACACAGCATTCCGAATCCGGCTACAACCTGTTCTAGTGTCCTGTGCGGTTCGTTTACCGCAAGAATTCCGAGGAATTTTGGTTCCTGGCAAGGCGCTGCGACACAGGCCTAGCTGGGTCTAAGCCGAGGAGCCGGAACGCGGCCAGGGGCCAAAAGGCCCGGAATTGTAAGGAAGGAATTAGCCGCACTGGACACTAGAACCGGATTCAGTCCCCCGCAGCATAGCAACAGACGCGGCGCAAGGGAGGCCGTCCGTTGTTCGGGGGGCCTCCCTGGCGCCAACCGTTTCCTGTCACAACCGAACCGTTCCATCGGAAACGATATGGATACTCCACGCGCCGAACACCTGTCCGGGGACGGCCGGGTCGACGACAGGCTCCTCAACCCTCTGGCCAATAATGAAAAAATGGCTGAGCTGGGGCGCCTGTCCGCCGGGATTATCCACGAGATCAATACGCCGCTTTCGGTGATCGCCGCGGCGTCCCAGATGATCCTGTGCGAGCGGAACCTCTCGGAGTCCGTG
>JARKPN010000022.1 GCA_029975275.1 Geobacteraceae bacterium
TGGTTCATGTCACCGTGAAGGGCGGCTGCCGAGTGGCCTTCCGCCTTGAGCGTGACCGCCAGAGTATCGGTGTCCCGCTTGGTGGCGGAGAAGATGATCGCCTGCCGGATCTCGCAGTCTTCAATCAGGTGGCGCAACAGGCGGTGCTTGTGGGCCAGGTCGTCGGCAACGTGCAGGCGCTGCTCGATATGGTCGGCAGTGATCTTTTCCGGGGCGATCTCCACCCTGACCGGGTCGTTCAGCAGGCGTTCGGCCAGTCTGGCGGTCTCCTTGTCCATGGTGGCGGAGAACAGCAGTGTCTGGCGCCTTTCAGGGGAGGAGGCGGCAATCCGGTCCACATCCTCGCTGAAACCCATGTCCAGCATCCGGTCGGCCTCGTCCAGCACCAGGACCTCGACCCTGGAGAGGTCTATCCTCCCCCGCTCCAGATGATCGACCAGGCGGCCCGGCGTGGCTACGATGATGTCAACCGGCTGGGAGAGGAGGCGCAGTTGGTCCCGGTACGGCATGCCGCCCAGGATGGCCCCGCACCTGACCCGCATGTGCCTGCCGTAGAGTTGGACCGCGTCGGTCACCTGTCTGGCCAGTTCCCGGGTCGGCGTCAGTACCAGCACGCGGGGGCCGCGCCCCCTCAACCGGGAGTGGACGTCGAGTCGCTGCAGCGCCGGCAGCACGAATGCCGCCGTCTTGCCGGTGCCGGTCTGGGCGGACGCCATCAGGTCTCGGCCGTTCAACGCCTCGGGGACGGCCCTGGCCTGTATTGGTGTGGGGTGTTCAAAACCGCATTCGGCAACGGCCTTGAGGATCTTCGGGGCAAGCCCCAGTTCTGCGAAGGTCATTCTTTTTCCTTTCGTATTCCTGCTGGTTGAATCGACGCTCATGGGCAAAAGCGCGCAACGCCATGCGCATCTCCAAGGGAGCGGATTCCAGGACGGTGAAACGTGATTCGGGTTGAAGTGAGACACCGCAGGGCACACGTGCGCCCTGTAAAGGTAACGGCGGCAACACTGATTGACTGGCTTTGAAAAAAACATCGTCGCCAACCGTATATGCCGCGTTGCAGGAAAAGGATCGGAGGCAGTGGGGGTCAGGGATCGATGAAGCGTCGGACAGGCGCGCAGCGGGGTTCGGATGCGGAGCGGTTCCGTCGGGGCGTTGATCAGTCAGCGAGCTAATCTACGGGAATACGGCCAATATGGCAAGAAATATTTTCACCGCCGACCTCACCTTTCCGGCGGGATACACTACTGGTACTGGATGTAGATCGGCTTCGGCTGCAGCCTGAGTACCTCTCTGGGCGTCAGCAGGGGGTCTCCCTTCTTGGTGTCGTTATGGTAGAAGAGCTTGAACCCGGTGAACTGGACCGGCTCGGCCACCACGTAATCCCGGTAGGAACGCCGTTTAAGGGGTGGAGCGCCCCAGCCGTCCATGTTCATGACGATCTGGACCTCGGGCCGCAGGACGATATTCCGGTAATTAGTGACGCCGTTTTGCGTGAATCGGTGCACCGTCAGCACCTTGGGAGGGAGGTTGTGCTTCTTCACCAGGTCCTTGAGGAAACCGGTGACGTAGTTGATATCCGCGGCGTCGTAGGTGCCGATCCTGTTACCGGGTCTGGCGCCGCTCTTGATGAGGTTGAATTCCGGATCGATCCCCAGGTGCACGTCCGGGGACTTCAGGATCCACTCGAACCTGGGCAGCAGCGTCCTGATGTCGTCATGCCCGGTCTGGATGTCTATGAACAGTACGGCGTTGGTCTCCCGTGCCCAGCCGTAGACCTGGTTCACGACCTCGTCGGGCATTATCATCCGGTACCTGCCGGCCTTGCCGGGCTCACCCTGGGCCACCACCGCGATCAGGTGCAGGGCCGGCTGCACCGGTAGCGCCGGGTCCGCCACGGCCCAGCGCGACACCTCCTGCCTCAGCTTGCGGAGCATGTCTCCCTTGCGGTACTCCCCCAGCACCCCCATCCTCTTGGAGAGCGGGTTGCCGTAATAGGCCACTATCCGCTTTCCGGGCAGTATGGAACCGGGCAGCGGCGCCGGGTACTCCACCGGCCACCCCTTCTCCCTGGCGAACTCCGGGTCCTCGCCGGTTTTGTAATCGACCCGCGTGCCCTCGCCTCCGGCGGTCACGGCTGTCTTCCCCTCCTCCTTTCCGGAAACCTCGACGTCTCCGCCGCCGGTCGTGGAGGACAGCCGCTGATGGACCGCCGCGACGGGACGTGCACCGGCCGCGACCTGGACCAGCGGTCTGTCGGCCGGGGAGACGGCGGACGGCCCGCCCCCCAGCTCGTTATCCGAGCAGCCCGGCAGGACCAGTATCAGTGGAAAGACGACTGTAAACAGAATTGAACCGATTCGGCGGCAAGCGGATGGTGTCGTAGGTTTCACAAGGGCTCTTTCATCGGAGAGGATGGCATTCAATCCTGCGCGAGCATAGTAACCAGCGCGGCATCACGGTGCCCGGACATAAATTCGTGGATTACTTCCTGACGATTTCGGATGATACACTCACATTAATGCCGCTGTCAAAGCGAAAGAAAAGCCCTGGCGCGCCCCCTCTTTATTGCCCGACAAGGCTTGGCCGGCGCTTCACTCATTGCCTCATTAGGCGAACTCTGCTATGTTCCCGCTGATTCCCGTTTAGTGAAAGGAGCGGAATATCATGCGCATCGGTCTTGCAGCCGCCATGCCCGAAGAGTGCGCACCCCTGCTCAGGCGGATCTCCGGGTATGCAACGGAAACGATTGATCGTTTCCCCGCCTTCCGCTTCCGGGTCGGCCGCGCCGAGGTCTGCCTGGTCAGGTCCGGCATGGGACCCATTCGGGCAGCGGCAGCGGCCCGGGCGATCATGGCGGCCTTCCGGCCCGAGGCGGTCATCTCCTTCGGCCTCGGCGGCGGGGTCCTGCCGGGACCGGAGATCGGCGACCTGGTGGTGGCGGAGCGGCTGCTGTGGCTGCGGGAGGGCCGGTTCTCGGAGCAGCCCGGCCTGTCCGTCGAGACCGCGGAAACCATCCGACAGGTGCTTGCCGCTGCCCTGCCGGACGCCGGAAAACGACTCCGCCTGGGGACCTTCATCACCACCACCCGGATCGAGAACAAGCGGGAACTGGCCGGTCGTCTTCCGGCCGGGGTCGCCTCCCCCCTGCTGGAGATGGAAAGCTGCGCCGTGGCGGAGGCGGCGGTTGAGGCGGGCCTGCCGTTCATGGCAGTCAGGGCGGTGAGCGACGCCAGCGGCGAGGAGATCGGCTTTGACATCGCGGAGCTCTGCGACGCCGACCTGAACGTCAGGGTCGGGCGGGTTCTGCTGACCCTGACGCGGAAACCGTGGATACTCCCTCAATTGTTGCGACTGGCGCGTAACAGCCGGATCGCCGGGGAAAGATTGGCGGACGGCGTCATGGCCCTGCTGACGAACCTGGAGCTGATCCGCACGGGCAAAGGATGAAACCGTTTCTCCCTCTCTGCCGGCTATGGTTTTCCGGCGACTGAATAGGGATAGTCCCTCAGATGCTCGTCAAGCTCCCCGCTGGTGTAACGGTTGGCACGCCGCGCCAGCAGCACGGTATTGATTGCGATCGGCAGGGTGAAGATGAAGACACCGGTGACCGCCATCAGGTACTCGCCGATTGAAACGGTGACGGCCAGGTTGAAGACCAGCACGGAAAGGTAGAGGATCGGCCCGAGCAGTGAGCGGAAGGGGAGATTCGCCACACCGGCGGGTTTCTCCGCTGTTTTCGGCCCCGAGGCGTCGATGCGCTGGAGTGCGAACATCAGCAGCATGCTGACCGCGAACCACCCGGCGTAGTTGGACAGGGGCACGCCGAAATGGACCCCTGCCTCCCGGTAGCCGTAGATCTGACCGAGGAACCAGCGGCTTCCCTGCAGGGCCACCGGATCGATGATGATGTCCAGGAACACCTGATAGAGGGAGGCCAGCAGGAGCACCCCGAACGACCCGCGCATGGAGCGGGTCTCCAGGGTGATCAGGTCACGGCGGGACGCCTTGACGGGCGAGACCGTCAGGAGCGCGGCGGTATAGCTGCAGTAGCTGAGGAACACGTACGACAGCGAGTCGAAGAACGGCACTCCCGCGATCCAGAGTTCCCGATGGGAGGTGGCGTCGATGTAGTAGTACCAGCCGTAGGGAATCCCGGTATTGATGGAGCTGAACTCGGAAATAAAGGCGATGAGGTAGCCAACGACCGTGAACAGCGCGGTCTTGCGCCACCCCAGGTGGGTGACTGCCGCCACCAGGTACACCGCCAGGAAGGCGAACACATAGGGCCGCATGACTACCGTTCCGACAGCTATTTTCACGAACTCTTCCACGCTACCTCCTGATAAGGAAATGGCGCAGCAAGCTACCGCGCCACACCCATGCTAGTCAATTAGAAAAACAGTTTCTGATTCGGAAAGCGGGGTTTTTTTGTCCTGGCAAGAAACTTTTCCCCGAAAAGTTGACAGCGAAGGCTGTCCGAAGGGCGAGGCAAACTGCCGAGTCAAAAAGCACCCTTTCCGTACAGAAACTAAAACAGCGTGCCGATCAGGCTCCCCAGCACCGAGATGGCGCCGCTGTCCCCCAGCCCCTCCACCGCCTGCTCGGTCTTCTTCAGTGTAGCGGTGGCGTCCCGGTAGAGCTTGTCCTCGTTCACCAGTTTGCCCATGGTCCCCTGGCCGCTGTTGATCTTCTCGCTGATCTCCTTGATGTTCCTGGAGGCGCCGGTCAGCTCGGCATAGAGGGCCTGGTCGTTGACCAGCTTGCCCATGCTCCCCTCGCCCCGGTTTATCTTGCCGACTATCTCGTTGATGTCCTTCATACCGTTGTTCATTTGTGCAAAGGCACTGTTGGCGTTGTTGTAGAAGGAATCATCGTTCACCAGTTTGCCGATGGTCCCTTCGCCCCTCTCAATTTTTGCGGTTATCTTGCTGAGGCTGGCGGTCGCCTGGTTGGTGTTGTTGTACAGAGTCTTGTCGTTCAGCAGCAGGGCAAGGGAGCCGTCGCCCCGGTCGAACTTGGTGGTTATGCTGTTGAGGTTGCTCAGGGAGCTGTGCAGGTTGCCGCGGTTCTCATCCAGCATGGCCGAAATCTTGCCCATGACCTCCTGCTGGTTCTTGTGCAGGTCGGTCACCAGGGTTTTGGCATCGGCGGTCAGCTCGCCGAGATTGGACATGATGGTGTCCACCCCGGCCACGTCCTTCCCCTGCACTGTCCCGCCCGGTGGAAGCAGGGGGGCGGTCTGCGAGCCGAAGGTGAGCCCCAGGTACTGTCCTCCGAGCAGGTTGGTCATGCGGAGGCTTGCCACGCTGTCGGTCCTGAGCCTGGTCCCCTTCTTGACCTCGAAATCGACCTTCACCTTGCCGTCCGCGATGTTGATGCTGTTGATCTTGCCCACATCGACCCCGGACAGCCGGACCGGATCGCCGACCTTGAGACCAGCCACCCCGGTCAGGAAGGTGTTGTAGCGGTATACCTTCTCAAACGGGTTCCACTGCCCCCCCAGTTCCAGCATGACGGCGAACAGGACGAGACCGAGTATGAAGAAGAGACCGACCTTTTTTTCCGTTGATAACGCCATGATAGCTACCTCCTGTTCACAAAAGAACCCTTGTCAGAAAATAGTCCGCCACCAGGATCAGCATGAATGAAAGGACCACCGCCCTGGTTGTGGAACGGCCGATCCCTCGGGCGCCGCCCGAGGTGATGAAACCGATGTAGCATCCCACCAGGGAGATGATGCCGCCGAAGACAAAGGATTTTATCAGGCCGGAGCCGATTTCCTTGAGCTTGAGGGCCGTCTTCAGGCTGTCGTAATAGGTTGCGTAAGATAT
Source organism: Geobacteraceae bacterium (assembly GCA_029975275.1). GTDB lineage: Bacteria > Desulfobacterota > Desulfuromonadia > Geobacterales > Geobacteraceae > RPRC01. The sequence goes on from JARKPN010000022.1 coordinate 5,835, forward strand.
GAAGATCTTCGGATGCAGGTGGCTGATCAGCGCCCCCCCCACCATGCCTACGCAGTTGGCGTACAGGGTAAGCACCGGTACGCAGATGAGACAGGCGATGAAACGGGGCATGGACAGATAGCGGACCGGGTTGATGTCCAGGGTCCTGAGGGCGTCGATCTCCTCGTAGACCTTCATCACGCCTATCTCGGCCGCCATGGCGGAACCTACCCGTCCGGCAACCAGGAAGCTGGTCATGACCGGCCCCAGCTCCCGCACCATGGAGAGACCGACGATGGCGCCTATAATGTCCTGGGTGCCGTACTTCTGCAGCTCGGAGCCGGTCTGGAGGGCCAGCACCATTCCCACGAAAAACGCCATGACCGAGGCGACCGGAAGGGTTTCGTACCCGATGATGACCATCTGGGTGAAGATGCTCTGCATGTTCCGGGGCGCTTCGCGGAAAAAATAGACCGTCTGCCCGAGAAGTTTCAGCATCTCGCCTACAACCTGCAGAAAAGAGAGGATATTCCTGCCGATCCTTTCCAGGATTCCCATTACAGTCCGCTCCTTAAATCCGTCTCCGGCCGCCGCTCGTTCAGGACCACCGGCCTCCCCCACTCCAGGCCGAACGGCAGCCACAGAAAGCTCAGTCTGCTCTCGTCCTTGCGCTTCCGGTACCGGACCAGCCCCTTCAGCAGCGCCAGGTCGGTGCGTTCCTTTTCCGAACGATAGTATATGAAGGGAAAAAGCTCGTAGGCCAAGTCTTCACCTCTCCGCTCGTGCCAGTACAGGTTCCAGAGGAAGGAGACGGCCGAGTCGCCGGCATCGTTCCATTTCTGTATGTACAGCCTCCAGAGGGGCGCCCAGCTCTTCTCGATCCCTTCCTTGTCCAGAATGGGCTCCACCGGCGCCGGCAGGGTGACGGTCTTCACCCCCCGCTCGTCTTTCTTGTATACCAACAGCGGCCAGACGGCCGTCCTGCGCCGCTCCCTGCCGTCGATGGTCCAGGTCTCCAGCTTGTCCGAATAGAGGAAGAACAGCACCCGGTCCCGCTCCTGCCGGAAGCTCTCCGAGTTCAGCTCCTCGTGGCTGTACAGGGGCCAGAGATACCAGCGCTTGACCCGCTCCCGGCGCCGGTCTTCGCTGTAAAAGGGAAGGAACCTGTTGAGGCTCCGGGATTCCCCTTCGATTGTCACCACGAACGGCCAGAAATAATCGCGCTCCTCCAGCTTTTTCCCCCTGTCGGACACATAGCCGAAAAAGGGCCAGAGGAAGCGGCGCTCGCTCCGTTTGTCCGACTCCGCAGAGGTATAGAAGGGAAACAGGTAGAACCTGCGGGTCGGATCGTCGGTGTCGAGCCCGCTTTCCTCCTGCAGATATACCGGCCACAGGGCGAACCGCCTGCGATAGACACCCTCCTTTTCCGCCTGTCCGTAGAGCGGCCAGACCTGAAAACCGCTCTCCCGTTCCCCCCTGATGATCGAAAAGAAGGGGTAGAGGTAGTTGCTGGTCTCCGTACCTTTTTTTACGGTACGGCTGTAGAGCGGAAACATGGTGTAGTGGATCTCGTCCCGCCAGAGGCGTTCGTATATATCCCCATAGAACGGGAACACGGATACGTAAGGTCCGTACTTCTCCGATCTGCCGCTGAGGTAGAAGGGGAACAGCATGGTCCCCCTCCGCTCCTCCACGCCGGGTACGGTTTTCGGCTTCTGGAACAGCTTCAGTACCTGGAAGTAACCCCCTTCGGGCCACGAGCTGGACGAGGCGATGGGATAGAGATAGTCGGTCTCCGCCGAGTCGCTGCCGCCGATGTGATAGAAAAACGGTCGCAGGGCCAGGTCGGTTGTGCCCCCCTTGTGCTGAAGCTTGAACAGGGGGCCCAGGATCGAAAGGTTGCTGAATCCCTCCTTCGGGCTCTCGCGGTAATCAAACAGCGGCCAGAAGGAGATTATCGAACCTTCGTCCTCCTCTGAAGCGGCTTCCCCGGCGTACACCGGGGAGGTCAATGCCGTCAGGAACAGGAAAATGAGTAATAGGGCCTTTGCGGACATGAATTCTCTGGCGCCGGGCTGCCGGACGGCCACACGATTCTTTCGCATCCTGTCTCAGAGGAGTGCATCGCGGACTTTGCCAAGCCGTCCCGACGTTCCCGGTCGCGGTGGAAATCGTCGTCAGTATTTGCTGTCGGCGTAATCGACCCATCCGCCGGCCGTGACCAGGGCCTTGTCGAAGGGGGCGATCTCGAAAGGAAACGACTCTCCCTTTCCTCCGCCCTTGATGGTGAGCGTCTGACCGGGGATATCGAGCGTTATGGCCGTGTCCGGATAGTCACTGAAGGAAAAGAGCGAATCGATAGCCGGCTTCGGAAGCTCCACGGCAACCATCCCGCAGTTGAACATGTTCTGGCGGAAAATACGGGCAAACGACTCGGCGATGACCGCCGTGATGCCGTTGACCTCGAGGACCCAGGGAGCGTGCTCGCGGGAGGAGCCGCAGCCGAAGTTGGCCCGGGTCACTATCACCCGGGCCTGGCCGGTCTTTTCTCCCTTGGGATCGAATCCGGGAAGCTTCAGGTCCTCCAGGATATAGGGCTTCAGGTCGGCCTTGGTGATTTCGGTCAGGTAGCGCGCCGGAATGATCTCGTCGGTATTTATGTCGTCACGGTCTAGGAAAAGTACGGGACCGCCAAAAGTTTTCATACGTCCACTCCTGTATTGAAATATATTAGTTTGTGTCCATCCGGAAAGTGTCAGTTTGGGACGGGCCGGGGCTTTCACGAAGCCTCTCGTGCGGTACCCAAGCATGTCAGAGGGCTATCAGCCTGTTTCGGTTTGTCGGCCATTGTATAGGTGAAGTCCGGCGTCCGATTACGAGGGGCTTCGTGAAAGCCCCGGCCCGTCCCTCGCACGCATTTTCCAGGGGTTTCCGGATGGACACTAGTTTATTTATACGCCCTGGAACTTTCGGACGGCGGATCGTTATTCGGGGAGATACTTCCTCGGATCGGCTATCTTCCCCTCGATGGCCGCCGCGATGCTGGTTGCGGGTGACAGGAGATGCACCATCCCCCCCTTCCCCATCCGTCCTTGGAAGTTCCGGTTTGTGGTGGCGGCGCAGGACTCTCCCTCGGCAAGCACGCCGGTGCTCATGCCGAGACAGGCGCCGCAGGTCGGGTTCGTGACGCAGAAGCCGGCCTCCATGAAGATGTCGATGAGCCCCTCCCTGAGGGCATCCTGAAATATTTTCGGGGTGGCGGGAGAGAGGATCCCGCGTACCGTTGGGGCAATCTTCCTCCCCTTGAGCATGGAGGCCGCCACCCGCAGGTCCTCCAGCCTGCCGTTGGTACAGGAGCCGAGATAGACCTGGTCGATGGGGGTCCCGGCCATCTCGGTGACGGTCTTGACCTGGTCCGGCTTGTAGCCGTAGGTGACCAGCGGCTCCAGCCCGGAGACGTCAAAATCATAGACCTTGTCATAGACGGCATCGTCGTCCGAGCGCCACTTGGAATATTCGGCCAGGGCCTCCTCTTTCGAGGCGAAATCGTCCTTTACGAAGGGCCAGAGGTAATCGACCGTCACCTGGTCCGGCATGCAGATCCCGGAGGTCCCGCCTGCCTCGATGGCCATGTTGGTGAGGGTCATGCGCGATTCCATGGTCATGGCGTCCACAACCGGCCCGCGGAATTCCATGACCCGGTCGGTGGCGCCGTTCACCCCCAGCCGGCCGATGATGTACAGGATCACGTCCTTGGCGTAGACTCCCCTGGGCAGGGTGCCGGTCAGGTTGATCCGTATGGTTTTCGGCTCACGGAACGCGCACACCCCCTTGAGGATGCCGACCTCCAGGTCGGTGGTCCCGACCCCGGCGGCAAACGCGCCGAAGGCGCCGTGGGTGCAGGTGTGGGAATCGCCCATGATCACGGTATACCCGGGCCGGATGAAGCCCTTCTCCGGGAACAGCGCATGGCAGACCCCGTTCCGTCCTACGTCGAAAAAATCCTTTATCCCGTGACGCCTGGCCCAGTCGCGCAGGATCTTGGCCTGGGTGGCGGTCTTGCTGTCCTTGCTGGGGGTTACATGGTCGATGACGGCCTTGATCCTGGTCGGGTCGAATACCCGGTCCTTGCCCCGGCTCACCAGGTCGGCTATGGCGATAGGCGTGGTTATCTCGTGGCACATGACCACGTCGAGCCGGAGCACTTTGGCCCCGGGAAACGGTTCGTCAACCAGATGGCCGGCAAATATCTTTTCAGCTGTCGTCTTACCCATCAATCCTTTTCCTTTCCTGTTTCCTGGGTCACGGCCGCGAACCGGCCGTAACTATCCGCATAATCTAAACAAAACGCTTCGATAAATCAAATTAATAATGCCCAATAAGCTAACCGTTTGCCGCAGGAGCGCGGGAGTGCTATAATCCCTTACCATTTTCAAGGGGGTCTCCAGCATATCATGGAACTGCAATTTGCTCGCGATAACGGAGAGGTCGACCGGATAATCGATCTCCTCATGGAAAAGGCGGAAGGTATCCATCACCCCGGCTCCATCCGCGAAATGATAATCACCGTCCTCAAGGCCGGCCAGGAAAGCGACTATCTGGCGGACCAGAAGCTCCTGGGCGTCACCATGAAGGAGATGCGCTACACCAACAAGGTCTTTGCCCCCTACCGGCACAAGAAAAAGGTCACCATATTCGGCTCCGCCAGAACGGAGCGGGACGATCCCATGTATGCCAAGTGCGTCCGGTTCAGCAGGCTCCTTGCCGAGAAGGGATTCATGATCATCACCGGCGGCGGGGGAGGCATCATGGAGGCCGGCAACGAGGGCGCCGGGGCCGAGAACTCCTTCGCGGTCAACATCAGGCTGCCGTTCGAGCAGGCGCCCAACTACGTCATGCTGGACAATCCACGCCTGATAACCTACAAGTACTTCTTCACCCGAAAGGTGGCCTTTGTGAAGGAGACCAATGCAATCGCGCTCTTTCCCGGCGGGTTCGGCACCCTGGACGAGGCGATGGAGGTCTTCACCCTGATCCAGACCGGCAAGACCTCGCCCAAGCCGCTGGTTCTGCTGGACGACGAGGACGGCTACTGGAAACGCTGGTTCGGTTTCGTCATAGAGTGCCTCCTGGGAAAGGGGTTCATCTCCGGGGAGGATTTTTCCTTATTCACCATAACCCGGGACGAGCACGAGGCGGTACAGGTCATCGAGGATTTCTACCGGAACTACCACTCGCTCCGGTTCATCAACAGCCACCTGGTCATCAGGCTGAACAAGGAACTGACCGGGGAGAACATTGCCAGACTGGAAGAGGAGTTTCCGGAGATACGCCTTCCCGGCACCCGGATCTCGGCTTGTTGCGCGCTGCCGGAAGAGACGGACGAACCGGACCTCATCAAGCTCCCCAGGATATCGTTCAGGTTCAACCACCGGCACTACGGCCTCCTCATCGCCTTCATCGGAAGGATTAACACCTTTTAAATCAACAGGTTTTCCTACGTCCCGACCTTGGCGGCATCTCGCTGGCCTTCGGTCTGTACGACCGTTCGGAACTATGTGCCATCGACGGACTTTGAAACAGCGTTCTTTTTTTGACTGGAATGCCCCTTTTGCCATAAAATTTCCTTGACATATCTTTTTCTAATTGCTATCTCGTAGCCTATGTAAGTTTCGGAAGTTATGGTAGAGTGAAGCAAGCACGAAGACGCACGCAATCCCTTCGCTGTTTTTCTGCCTCAAGACTCCGGAAACTTAGAGGTCAGCGTTCCGTGAAATTTCGGGACTGGAAGTTCCGGAAGCAAGAAAGGAGATAGGAAAATGGCTCAGGGCAAAGTGAAATGGTTTAACGACGCAAAGGGTTTCGGTTTCATCGAGCAGGAGAACGGAGAAGACGTATTCGTTCATTTCTCGGCCATCGTGGCCGATGGCTTCAAGACCCTTGCCGAAGGCGAAGTTGTAACATTCGATGTGGTCAGCGGTCCCAAAGGGCTTCAGGCCGCCAACGTCAAGAAGGTGTAACAGCCTCCCTCGCTGCTTCCATCTGAAATGACAGGAAAACCCGCTGGTAACGACCGGCGGGTTTTTTCGTTCTCGTCTCCTCAGGCAACGCCCGCCAGCTCCAGCCTCCCGCCCCACCGTCGCATCAGTTCTTCGCGCAGTGGAGCGTGCTCCCCGCCGAGAAGCAGCGGGTCGCGCTCCACCAGCTCGAATGCCTCCTGCCTGGCATCCTCCATGATGCGTCCGTCCCGGAGGATGCTGGCGACCCTGAAGTCCGGCAGACCCGCCTGCCGCGTGCCGAGAAAATCCCCCGGCCCCCGCAGCTCCAGGTCGGCCTCGGCGATCCTGAAACCGTCACAGGTCTCCTCCATCACCCTCAGCCTGCGTTCTCCCTCGTCCGAAAGCCTGGCACCGGCAAGGAGTATGCAACGGGACCTGCCGGTCCCCCGCCCCACCCGGCCGCGCAACTGGTGCAACTGGGACAGGCCGAAGCGTTCGGCGTGCTCCACCACCATTACGGTTGCGTTCGGCACGTCGATTCCCACCTCGATGACCGTGGTCGCCACCAGGATGTCCATCTCTCCGGACTTGAAGGATCGCATCACCGCCTCCTTCTGTTCGGGTTTCAGCCGCCCGTGCAGCAGGCCGACCCGGAGATCCGGGAATATCTCGGCGTCCAGTTGCTCCGCCATCCGGGTCGCAGCCCTGAGCTCCGATTTTTCAGACTCCTCCACCAGCGGATAGACGATGTAGGCCTGCCTGCCGGCCTTGACCTCGTCCCTGATGAGTTGGTAGACTTGGGCGCGCTGGGCCTCGAAGCAGACCCTCGTCGCGACCGGGCTCCGCCCTGGTGGGAGTTCATCGATAACCGAGAGGGAGAGGTCACCGAACACGGTCAGGGCAAGGGTTCGCGGTATCGGCGTGGCGGTCATGACCAGGATGTGCGGATTTGACCCCTTTTTTTTCATGGTACCGCGCTGCAGGACGCCGAAGCGGTGCTGCTCGTCGATGATGCCGAGGCCGAGACGACTGAATTCGACCTTGTCCTGAATTACCGCATGGGTGCCCACCACGATCGGCACCTCTCCGGAAGCTATGGCGGCCAGGGTCGCGGTCCGCTCCTTTCCCTTGACCCCTGCGGTGAGCAGCCTCACCGGGATCCCCAGTTCCTCGCAGTAGCGGTGGATAGTGAGATAGTGCTGCTCGGCCAGGAGCTCGGTCGGCGCCATGATGGCGACCTGGCAATCGTTTTCCACCGCCAGCAGGGCCGACAGGAGGGCGACCACGGTCTTGCCGCTCCCCACGTCGCCCTGAACCAGGCGATGCATGGGGTGCGGAGCGGCAAGATCCTGCCTGATCTCCGTAAGGACCCGTTTCTGGGCCGCGGTCAGAGGAAAGGGAAGCGCCTTCAGCAGGAGACGGGTGTACTTGTGGGTAATCGCGAACGGGATCCCCTCTTCCAGGGAATTGCCCCGCCGTTTCAACGCCAGTCCCAGTTGCAGGAAGAAAAACTCGTCGAATGCCAGGGTCCGGTGGGCATTGGTGGCCCTTCGGTTCAACAGCTCCATGTCGGCGCCGTCGTCGGGGAAATGCACACCGGCAAGCGCTTCGGCAAGCGGCATGAGGGATTGCCGTTCCAGCACGGCCCGCGGGAGGAGGGTCTCCACAGCAGGAGTGAAGCCGTCCACGACCTCCTTGAGCACCTTGCGCAGGGCCTTCTGTTGAAGCCCTTCGGTAAGGGGATAGACCGGCACGGCGCGCCCGAAATTGACCGGGTCATCGGCCATGACGGACGCCAGGTCACTCCCTTCGGCGAGCCAGTCCACCTCCGGGTGGTGGACCTCCAGGCGCGCACCGTACCGCACGATCTCCCCGGTAAAGATGCCGCGCCTGCCGGTCCGCCAGACCCCCTTCATGTACCGGGGGTTGCAGTGGAACCATTTCAGGACAACGGTACCGCTGTCGTCAGCCACCGTGACCTCGAAGAGGCTCCTCCCCCCTTTCGAGACCACCGCCCCGGCGCTCCGGACCTCGGCGTGGAAGACCTCGACGCTTCCCGGCCTGAGCTCGGCCAGCCTCCGGAAACTGCGCCGGTCTTCGTAACGGGCCGGCAGGTGGTAGAGGGCGTCCTCAATGGTCGTTATCCCCTTCTTTGCCAAAAGCTCGGCCAGCTTTGGTCCCACCCCCTTGATGAACCGAACCGGTGTTTCCAGGTTTTTCAGGTTGATGGCGCTCCGTAGCCCTGCTCCCGGCGCGGGGACTAGGGCAGGCGGAGGCGGGGAGAGGACCACTTTCCCGTCGCTCACTTCCAGCAGCAGGTTATCGCCCGGCGCCACTCCGAGCGCCTCAAGGGCCTCGGCCGGCAACCGGCAGCGACCCTCGCTGTCAAGCTTCACAACGGTCATGTTCGGACCTCTTGGAATTCAGCATGGTTTTACTTGCTCCTGAGTCCGTGACGCTTTCACGCCATCGTCTGCGCGGAACGCCTCGGTTTTTTACATTCCCGTAAGATGAGGCAGCCCGACGAAGTTCACGCGGCTAACAGGGTTGAAACGCCGTAGGCGACGTTGAAACCCCGGCATTCTGCTCGTCTCGGCGTTCAAGCGCCACGGATTCAGGTTGCCCTGCTCTCAACCGGCCTGGATACGTATCTTCGGCGCCGGAAACCGCCTCCCCACGATGACCGGGTGCCGGGAACGAAGGGCCGCCATGTCGCCGTCCAGGAACGCGATCAGCCCCTGGTCTTCCAGCATACGGAGATAGGATTCGACCATTCCCGACATGAGGGCGTTGTAGCGTTTCCTGGAGCCGCCATGGGCGTAGTTTCTGCCGGGGAACCTGCGGATGTCCCCGTTAAAGAGGGGTGAGACGTGGTAGAGTTCGTGAAAAACCGTCACCAGTTTTTCTTTAAGCGGAAGGTTGAGAAACCGTGGAATCAGGAAATAGATGATGTAGAGGATCTCCCTCCCCCCGACCATCACCTCCGGCAGGGTGCAGGTGCACACCTTTCTGCCGCGCCTCACCAGGACCGATTTGATGCCTCCCTCGAACCTCAACGGATGGATCTTGGCAAAGGTACCGTGGATCCCCCCTCCCCTGGTCGAGGAGACGCAGATGAGGAGCCTGGCGGGATCGATATGTCCCAGCTCGGGGACACGGGCCACGATGTCGTCGATGAGGTCTTCCAGCGACCGGGTAAGATTGAAGGTGCTCAACGGGGGACCCGCTCCATCTTGTGACAGAAAAGGCAACGGTTCTTGGGGGGATGATCAGGGGGGAACCGGACCTGTTGGTCGTTATGGCATCCCTCGCAGCCCTTCTCCGTCTCCCGCTTGCTGCCGGTCTTTGCCATGACATCGTAGGCCGGGCGGTGCAGAGCGTCATAGGGGACCTTCCTGGTGGTCTCTTCGCCCGAAACAAGGATTACCAGGGCGAGCACCGCGCAGACGATGACCAGAAACAGCAGATCCTTGCGGGAAAATTTCACGTATCAGCCTCCAGGGTCATATGACCGCGCAACCTAGCGCTCCATTGTGCTGCGGACTCGGCGGCACCGAAATCGTGAATCCCTCGTTCTCCAGCAGCCGCACCAGTGCCCCGTCCAGGGCAACACCGCCCGTGAGCACGACTATTTCCGAGGGAAAGCGCCTGAGCATGGGGACTACCCGCTTGACAAGGGTCTGGTTCACCCCCGCGCACAGCCTGGCAATGGGATGACCGCGCAGTATCTGCCCTATCAGCTCCGACTCGCCGAAGATGCCGCAGGTGGCGTCGAGCCGGACCGGCTCCTCCCAGTGTAGTGAAAGCTCCTGCAGGTCAACTTCCAGGATGGCCGCCATGTTTTCCAGGTAGCGGCCGCTGCTGGCGGCGCACTTGTCGTTCATGACAAAGTCCTGCAGTGCCCCGTTGCGCACCAGCGCCACCTTGGTGTCCTGCCCCCCCATGTCCAGCAGGGTGAAATCCCGCAGCCCGGTCTGGAAGAGCGCCCCGGCCACGTGGGCGCGGATCTCGGACACCACCCTCACCCCCTTCAGGTGGAGGGTGTTGCGGCCGTAGCCGGTGGCCGTAACAGTGGCCTCGGCAAGTTCGCGGCTGGAGAAAAGCCCGGTCCCCTCAAGATCGAAGGTCAGCTCGTCCCCCTTCATCCTGCCGAAACGCTTGTAGAAGGAGAGCGTATCGAAGGTATCCAGCCGGGCGACCTTCCCCTCCGTCACCAGGGCGAACTTCACCTTCCTGCTCCCCAGGTCGATGCCGATTTTCATGTCCGCTCCCCCAGCAGTTCCAGGAAACTCTCGATCCTGATGCGGCTCCGCGCGTCCAGGTGCCCCGGCTTGTCCCCTTCCAGGGTCAGGATCGGACGGGACAGGGTCCGGCGCACGATCATGTCCTCTATCTGGCGGAAGCAGAACGACTGGACGTAGTGAATGACGCCGTCCACCTTCCTCCGTGCAAGCTCCAGCTCGATGTCGGCCAGGCGGAAAAAGATGTCGTAGGGATAGGTGTAGGCCCGGTACCGCTCCACCAGGTCGCGGATCCCGTACGGCATGGAAAACTGCCGCTGGGTCTCGTTGAACACCACCCGGGCACCCTGGGACTCGAGGAAGGTATAGAGGTCGTCGATGATGGGCGGCACGCCGATGTAGGCGAGCCGGACAGACTCTCCCGACGGTGCGCGCAGGCGCGCTTCCTGCAGAAAAGAGTCAAGCTCCGCCTCGAAATCGTCTGGCGAACCGTTCATGTCCGACGACGCCACCTGGAAATAATGGTTTTCCTGCCCGGAGACCAGGTTGTCCTGCCAGGTGAGGCGATCCACCTCCCGGATCTTGCTCCTGATGGGCTCCAGCCGCTCCCCGGCCCGGTCGACCTCCTCCCGGCCAACGCCGAAACGGGCCATGAACCGCTCGATCTCGGCCTGCAGCGCCTCCGGATTCCTGTCATGGGGATAGGCAAAGGGGACAGTAGCGACGTCGTGGAGGGAAAGCACCTCCATCAGTGCCCGGGTATTGCTGCAATCCCCTTCGGTGACCGCCACGACCTCGTCGATGCCGCTTTCCAGCACGGCCCCGTAGATCCCCTTGATCCAGCCGCAGATATTCCGCGGGAAGCCCCGGTCTTCCGCGGTTTCAATCAGTTCCAGGCTCCTGCCTCCGGTGATGAACAGGTTGTTCAGGTCTACGGGGGTCCTGCCGGCCGCAAGCAGGACTTCGAGCGGGATGGTTGTGGTGAAGCCGGTTTTCTTCACCGGGGCTATTCCGTCTTCACGAAATTGAAGTAGATCAGCACACCGCCGATGAGCAGTCCGCCGAACACGAAGGGGAGGGTTGATTTGAGCGACAGCTCGTCACCCTGGGGCGGAAAGGCGTACCTTACCAGCACCACGAGGGAAATGACGCTGAACAGGGAGAGGAGCACGAACTTGGAGCGTTTGACCACGGCGTAGAAGAAGATGATGAGGAATGCGCCGATTATCCACGGGTTCTCCATGGCGCTCTTGAGGGTCAGGTTCTGCAGGAACTTGATGATATTTGCCGTTTCAAAGGGTGACAGCGTCTCCTGGGCCTTGTTGATCATTTCCTGATTTTCCATTGCTCCCTCCATCTGCTGACCATTCATTGGTATCAATAACAAATTTTGTCTTGAAATTAAAGGACAATATTTCCACCGCCCGGAGGTGCTCCACTGTCGCTCCTGTGGGGTGATTCCCCAAATGCCTTGACAAAGAAGAGAAGAGCACATTAATATGTTCAATTCCGCGTGGAATAAGGTAAAGTAGAGGGAAACCACACGATTTGCCAACGTGGAACGCCAGTGCCCATATCGGCATTTCCCGCGCACTGCACAACCGGTAAGAGGTTCCTTAAGACGTGTCCTGGAAAGCAATCGGCATATTCGACTCCGGTGTCGGAGGACTTACCGTTCTCAAGGAGGTTATCAAGGCACTCCCGCAGGAAGACACCGTCTATCTGGGCGATACCGCCCGGGTACCGTACGGCACCAAATCTCCCGAGACGGTCACCCGCTACTCAATGGAAATCACATCGTTTCTGGTGAGCCGGGAAATCAAGCTGCTGGTGGTTGCCTGCAATACCGCATCCGCCGTCTCGCTGGAGGCGCTGAAGCAGCGATTTTCAATCCCCATCGTGGGCGTCATCGAACCGGGGGCCAGGCGGGCAGCCTCCGTTACCAGGACCGGCAAGGTGGGGGTCATAGGCACCGAGGGGACCATCAGGAGCAGCGCCTACGCAAAGGCCATCAAGCGCATCAACCCGGAGATTGAGGTCATCACCCGGGCGTGCCCCCTGCTCGTCCCCCTTGCCGAGGAGGGATGGGTGGACAACGAGGTTGCCAGGCTCACCACCGAGACCTACCTGCGCGGCCTGAAAAACGCCGGAATCGATACCCTGGTGCTCGGATGCACCCACTACCCGCTCCTGAAGCAGACGATTGCCGCCACCGTGGGTGACCGGGTGCAACTGGTCGATTCCGCGGAAGAGACCGCCCGTACCGTTGCCGAAACCCTCCGCAGTTCCGGCCTTACCCGCCCCGCTTCGGAAAAGGGAAACCACCACTATTTCGTGACCGATGTACCGGCCGGCTTTCTGAAGGTGGGCAACCGCTTCCTGGGCGGGGCACTGGAAGATGTCCACCAGGTATCCCTGGAGAAAGAAGAAAAGTGCTGACCCGATGAACAGGACGGACAGAAAAAGACCCAAGGGAGGCAAGGTGCTGCTGCTGGCCGCGTTCATCGTCGCCGCGGCCATTCTGGGCACACTCATGCTGAAGAAGTACCTGGAGAGGCGGCAGGCCGTGCCGCGCCCAGTACACACCCAACCGGCCGGCAAGGTATCGGTCTCGCTCTTCTTCGCCTCACCCGACAACGGCGGGCTGGTCAGGGAGTCCCGCGAGATCGAGGCCTGCAATGCCGATCTTTCCAGATGCGTCCAGGCGACTCTGGAGGAACTGGCCAACGGCCCCATGGGAGACCTTGTCCCCACCATTCCCGCGAACAGCACCTTCCGTTCCGCAACCATCCAGGGCGACACCGTCGTGGTCGATCTTGACAAAGGCCTCGTCAACTCCCTACCGAAAGGGAGTTCCGCCGAGATGACGGCCGTCTATTCCATGGTAAACACCATTACCTACAATTTCCCCACCGTCAAACGGGTGAAGTTCCTGCTTGAGGGGCACGCCATAACCACCCTCGGCGGGCATCTCGACCTGGAAAAACCGCTGGAACCGGACTTCCGGATGGAATCGCCCCAGGGGTGACGGCGGACGAACCTGGTCCCCGCACTCGACATTCCTTCATTTATACGACCGGAGGACAACAATGACGAAAATTCCCTTCATGGACGCGATCCGCTCCAGAATACTGGTACTGGACGGCGCCATGGGAACCATGCTGCAGGAACGGGGCTTGCGGCCCGGCCAGTCCCCTGAGGAACTGAACCTGACCATGCCGGACGTGGTCATGGGGGTCCATCGCTCCTACATCGAGGCGGGCGCCGACATCATCGTTACCAACACCTTCGGTGGAAACCGTGAAAAGCTCTCCCACTACGGCTTGCAGGGACGGCTCAGGGAGATTAACGCGGCAGGCGTGGCACTGGCCAGGGCCGCCTCGGCCGGGGCCGCCTATGTCGCCGCATCCATCGGCCCCACCGGCAGGTTCGTAGAACCGATAGGCGATCTCTCCTTCGACGGGATGTCGGCCGTATTCAGGGAGCAGGCCGAGGCGCTCGTCGAGGCCGGGGCGGACCTGATCACCCTGGAAACCTTTCTCGACATCAAGGAGATCAGGGCTGCGGTCATCGCCATCCGGGAGATTTCCTCCACCATACCCATTATCGCCATGCTGACCTTTGACGACAACGGCCGGAGCGTCCTCGGCACTCCCCCCGAGTCGGCCGCCATCACCCTGGAAGCGGTCGGGGCGGATATCGTCGGCTCCAACTGCGGCCTCGGCGCGGACGGCATCTACGAAATCCTCCGCTCCATGCGCCGGGTGACCGGACTCCCCCTCATCTCCCAGGCAAACGCCGGACTGCCAATCCTGAAGGACGGCAGGACCGTCTTCCCCGCCACCCCCGAGGAGATGATCGGCTACCACGACCGCCTGCTTGAGCTGGGGGTACGGATCATCGGCGGCTGCTGCGGAACCACCCCCGCCCATATCAGGGCCATCCGGGACGCCCTTGCCGGCAAGGAGCGCCCCTTTTCACCGCCTCCCCACGACCCGGGGGTTACCTACCTCTCCAGCCGCTCCGGCTTCATCGCAGTGGGCGGCGACCACCCCGCGGCAATCATCGGCGAAAGGATCAACCCGACCGGCAAGAAGGGATTCGCCGCCGAACTGCGGGAAGGAAAGGTATCCTATATCAGGCGCGAGGCCATCGAGCAGGCCTCGGCCGGCGCCACACTGCTGGACGTGAACGTGGGAACTCCCGGAATCGACGAACCGGCCACCATGGAGCAGGCGGTGTTCTGCGTCACCGGAGCCGTCACCCTTCCCCTTGTCCTGGATTCCTCCAACCCGGAGGCCCTGGAACGGGGATTGAAGGCGGTGGACGGCAAACCCCTGGTCAATTCGGTTTCCGGCGAGGAAAAAAGCCTTGAGCGGATTCTTCCCCTGGTCAAGAAGTACGGCGCAGCGATCATCGGCTTGACCCTGAACGAGCAGGGGATACCCGAGACCGCCGAAGCGCGGGCCGCCGTGGCGGCCAGAATCCTGGAAGCGGCCACGGCGGCCGGCATCCCCGCCAGGGACATCCTGATCGACTGCCTGACCCTGACGGTCAGCGCCGAGCAGAAGCAGGCGGCCGAAACCCTGAAGGCACTCCGGACGGTGAAGGGTGCCCTTGGACTCAAGACTGTTCTGGGAGTAAGCAACATCTCCTTCGGACTCCCCTGCCGGCCGCTCATCTCCTCCACATTCTTCGCCATGGCGCTGGAGGCAGGGCTTGACGCGGCCATCATCAACCCCAAGGAGCAGGCCATGATGGACGTCTGGAGGTCCGCCATGGTGCTGCTGCAGAAAGACCCGCGGGCGGCCGGCTACATCGAGGCGTACCGGGACAAACCGGCCGAAGGCTCGCGTCAGGAACCGGCAGCCGACCTGCCGCGGGACATCCGCGGCCTTCTGGCCCGTGCCGTCATCGATGGAGACCGCGATAATGTCGCGGCACTGGTGGAGCAGGCCCTGAAGGAGGGGCTCACCCCGCTCCAGGTAAGCAACGAGGGTCTTCTCCCCGGCCTGGAGGAAGTGGGACGGCGCTTTGAAAAGAGCCTGTGCTTCCTTCCCCAGGTGATGCTTTCCGGCGAGACCATGCAGGCGGCTTTTGACCGGCTCAAAGGGGAGATGCAGGCCGACTCCATGGTCAGCCTGGGGAAGATCCTCATGGCCACGGTAGAAGGAGACATCCACGACATAGGCAAGAACATTGTCTGCACCCTTCTGGAGAACCACGGCTTCGAGGTCATCGATCTGGGCAAGAACGTGCCCACAGATCGGATCATTGCCGAAGCCGGGGAGCGGAAGGTTGACGCTGTCGGCCTTTCCGCCCTCATGACCACCACCATGGCCGAGATGGAGAACGTGATCCGGAGGCTCAAGGAGGCGGGGATCAAGACGCTCACCATGGTAGGGGGTGCGGTAGTGACCGAGGATTACGCCCACGAGATTGGCGCGGACCTCTATGCGCGGGACGCCATGGAAGCGGTGGCAAGGGTTAAGAAACTCCTCGGGAAAACACCCTAATGAGTTGATTATACCGGCTTTTTATCTGTTGCATCAATCCGCCCGACATGCTACTTATTCCGTTGAAGCCGGTTTCCATCGGTTAATCAACGGCCTTAAGACCACCGCGACCGGAAGAGGGACACGGGAAACACCATGCTACCAGGATATAATCACAACGTCCGTTATCAGGGGGTGATCTTCCATATCCAGACCGAGGACAGCGGAGTCGGCAAATCCCAGATTACCACGCTCCTCTACCGGAACGGGACGATTATCGCCTCTAAAAAGACCAATTACTCCGACATCGTAAGGATCGACATGCTCAACAAGGTGGTGGAAGACCTGATGAAGGAGCAGCACAAGGATATGCTGAGGCGCCTCAAGGCCGGCGAGTTTGACGACCGCGCCTTTGCCTCCGGCGAGGTCGGTGCCGCTCCGGCGCGACCTTTGCCTCCTCCGCCTTCCCGACCGGTCGCAGCGGACCAGCCTCCGGTCCCGAAACCGTTCACAAACCCGAAGCCCGGCCAGACACTGGACGAGATCATCTTCGAATATCTGGCCTCGGACAGGGACTAACGGCAGAATCAGCAGCAGGAAAGGAATCGTTTTGGAACAGGAAAAAATCGCATTTCTGGAAGAAAAGGCCCGCGCTTTGCGGGTCTCAATCGTTAAAACGCTCCATAAATCACAATCCGGCCATACCGGGGGATCGCTGTCGGCAATCGACATGGTGACCGCGCTCTATTTTCACACCATGCGCCACGACCCGGAAAATCCCGGGTGGGAGGAGCGGGACCGCTTCATCCTGAGCAAGGGGCACGCGGCGCCTGCGCAGTACGTCACCCTGGCCGAGGCAGGCTACTTCCCCAAGGAGGACCTGATGATGCTCCGCCGGCTCGGGAGCCATCTCCAGGGACATCCCGACAGCAAGGGGACGCCTGGTGTTGAGGTGTGTACCGGCTCGCTCGGCCAGGGGCTTTCAATGGCTAACGGCATGGCCCTGGGACTGAGGCTCGACAACAGCCGGAGCAGGATATACGTGCTCCTGGGAGACGGAGAGCTCCAGGAGGGGCAGGTATGGGAGGCCGTCATGTCGGCGGCGCACTACCGTCTGGACAACCTCTGCGCCATGGTCGACGCCAATGGACTGCAGATCGACGGCGAGGTAAAAAAGGTCATGAACGTTGGTCCCATAGGCGACAAGTTCCGGGCCTTCGGCTGGCACGTGATCGAGATCGACGGTCACGACATGGCGGCAATTACCGGGGCACTGGAGTCGGCCGAGAGAACAAAGGGGAAACCGACGGTCATCGTCGCTTCCACGGTCAAGGGAAAGGGTGTTCCGCGTTTCGAGCACAAGGCCTCATACCACGGCGTGGCCCCCAATGACGAAGAGTTGAACGAAGCCCTCATTTGCCTGGGCTGTTTCGAGGACTGAGAGAAAGAGAGGATTGCAACATGAAGGCAACGAGGGACGCTTACGGCGAAACACTGGCGCAGTTGGGAGAGCAGGACAGGGACATCGTGGTCCTGGATGCCGACCTGTCCGGTTCGACCAAGACCGCCGTTTTCGCAAAGAAATTTCCTGACCGTTTTTTCAACATGGGAATCGCCGAGGCCAATATGGTCGGCACTGCCGCTGGTCTCGCGGCCGTGGGCAAGGTTCCCTTTGTCTCAACCTTCGCCATATTCGCCGCCGGACGCGCATGGGAGCAGATCCGCCAGTCAGTGGCATACCCCAAGGCGAACGTGAAGATCGTTCCCACCCACGGAGGAGTAACCGTCGGCGAGGATGGAGGGTCCCACCAGTCGGTGGAAGACATCGCCATAATGCGGGCCATTCCCAACATGACCGTCATCGTACCGGCCGACGCCCTGGAGACCAGAGAGGCCGTGAAGGCCGCCGCGGCACACAAGGGGCCGGTCTATATAAGGCTGGGCCGTAACAAGGTACCCGAGATCTTCAATGACGACTATCGTTTCGCCATCGGCAAAGGGTGCGAGCTGGCGTCCGGCAACGACATGACCTTCATCAGTACCGGGCTCATGACGGCCCAGGCCGTCCAGGCAGCCGCCCTGCTGGGAAAGGAAGGGATCTCCGCACGGGTTGTCCATATGGCAACCATCAAACCCCTGGACCAGGAGATCGTCCTGAAGGCCGCCAGGGAAACCAAGGCCATTGTCACCGCTGAAGAGCATTCGGTCATAGGCGGTCTCGGCTCGGCGGTCGCCGAGCTCCTGGCTGAGCAGCAACCGACCCCCATCAAGCGTGCCGGGATACATGACCGCTTCGGGACCTCGGGAAAGGCGGACGAACTCATAAAGTATTTCGGCCTCACTCCTGACGATCTCGCCGAAGCAGCCCGCGAGCTCCTTGGACGAAAATAGGGAGGCCATTCACGGTATGCCCGTTCTGGCGGGTCATCAGCCATTCAGACCGGTGACAAGTGGCGATGAATCAGGCAACAAGACCCGCAATATGGAGATAGTTCTCCAGGAGTCTCCGGGCAATGGAACGGTAGCCTGCTTCAGTTCGCAGAAATTCGTCCATGATGACCCTTTTATCTGGTCCGTCAGGTGAACTTCCGGACCATGAGGCGACGATTTCACCGGTAACTTCGGGGTGGAACTGAAGCCCGTACGCAGTGGGACCATAACGGAACGCCTGGTTTGCGCAAACGGATGACGAGGCAAGCAGGGTCGCTCCCTCCGGCAGCTCAAAGCTGTCGTCATGCCACTGGAAAGTTGAAAACTGTTCGGGAACGCCGAGAAAAAGGGGATCCGCGGGTGAGCCGTCAAGCAGGCGGATCGACTGTATCCCCTTTTCCCCGAATCTTCCCATGTGGACCCGAGCGCCCAGCACATCAGCCAGCAACTGGCCGCCGAGACAGATTCCGAGGAGGGGAATAGTGCGCGCCACCACCGATCCGATATACGATTTTACCGCAGAGAGGAAAGGAAATCGCGCAACGTCGTGGACTCCCATCGAGCCGCCCAAAACGATGACTGCAGACGATGCAGCGGGCCATGGAAGCGTCTCGCCGGAAAAGACCCTGATGGTGCGATACGGAACATGATTGCTGCTCAGACAGTCTGCAATTGTTCCGGCAGGCACATCGGGATCGCTCTGCACTATGGTTAGCATGGTATTCGGCTTTGGATTATTGAGTTCCGCGACGCAAAATGGGACAGAATGCCGCATTGCTTACAATGATGAGAAGCTATGGACCAGCTATCAATGAAAAAAAGGGCCAAGACCGGTGCCAGTGCGCGTTCCGCTCTGAGTCCGGTTAATCAACCACCTCGATCTTGTCATCGGCCCTGATTGCCCCTCCGCGCAGGACCTTGACGAAAATGCCTTCACGGGGCATGACGCAATCGCCGGCCTGATGGTAAATTGCACAGCGCGTATGGCACTCCTTGCCGATCTGGGTTACCTCGTTCAGGGTCTCGCCGATGGCAAGCCTCGTACCGATTGGCAGTGAGGGAAGGTCAATGCCCTCTGTCGTGATGTTTTCCGCAAAATCACCGGTAGTGACATCAAGGCCTTTTTGCTGCATCTTTCTGATGCTCTCCATCGCCAGAAGACTTATCTGGCGATGCCAGTCACCCGCGTGGGCATCACCCTCAATGCCGTGATTCTCCCTTACGGTCACCTCCGTGACAGGTTTTTTCCGCTCGCCCTTGTTCTCACTGATACAAACCGCAACCACTTTTCCCGCCATGGGACTTATCTCCTGTATGTGTTAATCACCCGCCAACCTTTGACATGGCAAAGGGTTTATGAACCGTATCCGTTTCCGACATAAGATGCTTTCCGGGCTTTTCGCTTACAATCCTGCGCAGAACCTCCTGCAACGCCACAACGTTTCCCGAACGCAGTACCGGCTTGAGGTCAACCTCGGTATCAGCGAAAAGGCAATTCTTCACCATACCCTGCGAAGTTACCCTGATACGATTGCAATCCCGGCAGAAATGCCCCGAAATCGGTGTTATCACCCCTATGGTACCGGCGGCACCACTGATCCGGTAATCCCGGGAAGGACCCGCCATCTCACCCCTCACCACGGGCTGCATGCTGAAACGGTTTCCGATCCGGGACAGTATCTCTTCTCCCGCGATAACCTTCGAAGTCCAGGTATCCTCCCTGTTGGTCGGCATGTACTCTATGAATCGAACGGCATACGGCTTCTCAAGCGTCCATGCCGCAAAGTCTTCAAATTCATCGTCATTGATGCCCCGCATCGCCACGACGTTTATCTTGATTGGAAAGCCGGCCTCTTCCGCTGTACGGATCCCTTTCAAAACCCTGCCCAGGTCGCCGCCGCGGGTTATGGCGGCGAAGTTGTCCGGCTTCAGTGAATCAAGGCTGATATTCAGACGCTGTACCCCGGCTGACAGGAGTTGCAGGGCCATCTCATCAAGAAGATAACCGTTCGTCGTCAACACAAGCTGGCGCAGCTTCGGAATCCTCGAAAGCTCTCCGAGAAAGTCTATTACTCCGGCCCTGACGAGGGGCTCTCCGCCGGTCACCCTGATCTTTTCTATCCCGAGAGGGACAACCGAGCGCGCGAGGAGGAGCAACTCTTCATAGCTCAGAATTTCATGGTGGTCAACTTTGGGTACGCCGTTTTCCGGCATGCAGTACAGACACCGGAAGTTGCATCTGTCCGTCACCGAAAGCCGGAGGTAATTGATTTTTCGGCCGAAAGAATCTACGAGAGACATAAATCAACCCTTTATTGAGGACACTTGAGGTTCTGAAAGCAAATGGCGCGAGTACATGGCCTGCTCGTCAAACCCTGTTGCAGTCACAGAAGCGCTAGGGGTTTAACAAGCGCGGATAACGTATAATATACCTGAACAACAGGCCATATGACCATACAAAAACGCGGACACCCCAAAGGGTGCCCGCGGAATTATAAGTAAACAGGCCAATTTCTATCGTTCTACTAGAACTTCCAGAACTCGTCGATCTCGGCGTCCGAGACATCCCACACCGCGTTGTGGGGCGGAATCTCTTCCTCGAAAAACTCGGGAAGCCGGTCGTCCTTGTTGGTGAAACCCGCGGCAAGGTTGAATTCGTGCTCGGTCCTGAGGACGTACTTGCCGAATTCGACCACGCCGTTGGC
>JARKPN010000113.1 GCA_029975275.1 Geobacteraceae bacterium
TGACTGCACCCGCTGCCACGAGTACGGCCGCGCCGAGGAGATCAAGTCGGCGCTTGCCGCAACCGATGGGAGCATCGCGACACTGGAACGGACACTGGCGGACCTGCGCAGGATCGGCGTCACCACGAAAGAGACGGACGGTGAGCTGTTCGACCTGCGCAACCGCTTCCACCGCCTGTTTCACAGCGTCGACGTTGACAAGGTCCGCGCCGGGACCGCCGCCTTCCGGCAGGAACTGGACAGGATCGAGGGACGTGTCGACGCAATCGAACTGGAGCTGAACCACCGAAAGCTCTGGGGTGGAGCAGTGGTAGTCCTGCTGCTGCTCGGCGCGGTCCTGGCGCTGCTGATATACCGGAGCTATCGCAGGGAACGGTAGGGCCGAGAAGCTCAGCCGCACATAACGCTTCCATTTTCGGACAAGCCCTCTAGTGTCCTGTGCGGTTCGTTCACCGCAAGAATTCCGAGGGATTTTGGTTCCTGGCAAGGCGCGGCGACACAGGCCTAGCGGGGGGTAAGCCGAGGAGCCGGAACGCGGCCAGGGGCCAAAAGGCCCGGAATTGTAAGGAAGGAATTAGCCGCACTGGACACTAGATCCGGATTCAGTCCTCCGCAGCATAGCAACAGAAGCGGCGCAAGGGAGGCCGTCCGTTGTTCGGGCGGCCTCCCTTGCGCCAACCGTTTCCTGTCACAACCGAACCTTTCCATCGGAAACGATATGGATACTCCACGCGCCGAACACATGTCCGGGGACGGCCGGGTCGACGACAGGCTCCTCAACCATCTGGCCAATAATGAAAAAATGGCTGAGCTGGGGCGCCTGTCCGCCGGGATTATCCACGAGATCAATACGCCGCTTTCGGTGATCGCCGCGGCGTCCCAGATGATCCTGTGCGAGCGGAACCTCTCGGAGTCCGTGGTCGAGATGGTTGAAAGAATCCATCTTGAGGTACAGCGCCTCTCCAGACTCACCAAGGGTATCCTCAGCTTTTCGCGGGAGGATGACTCCATGGAAGGGGAGACAGACCTGAACCTGGCCCTGGGCGAAGTCCTTGCTTTTCTGAAGTACGAGATCCAGAAAAGTTCCACCACCGTTGTGGAACGGTTAGACCCCTATCTTCCCATCATCAGCGCCAACCAGAACGTGCTGAAACAGATTTTTCTCAACCTGCTGGTAAACGCCCTGCAGGCAATGGGAACCGGAGGCTGCATTCATCTCGAAACCTTTCTCTCCGACGATGACTCGATCCGGGTCATCGTGCGGGATAACGGCCCCGGTATTCCCAAGGACGTCATCGGCAAGATCTTCACTCCCTTTTTTACCACAAAAGAACCGGGCAGAGGAACCGGGCTCGGTCTGTTCGTGACGAGGCGGAACGTTGACCGCCTCGGCGGCCGCATAGAGGTGGAGAGCGAGGAAGGGGAGGGTGCCTGTTTCACGCTCATATTCCCCCGCGTCGAGGAGGAAACCCACGGCTAGTTGCGTGCCCATGTTTTGCTGGTACTATTTTCATGAGTTGCCCGCCGGGCGGCCGTTTATTTTCCGAATTCGAGGGGGGTTGTCTTATATGAATGTCTTTGAATTGGCCATGGAGAAGGAGCTGGATGTAAAGTCGTACTACGAGAAGCTGGCGGGTGATTCGCCGTTGCCCGGGGTCAAGCGGATCTTCACGCTCCTGGCGGGTGATGAGCAGAGGCATTTCGACAGCATAAAGGCCATGCAGGGGGGAGCCGGTCCGGAGCAGTTGGTCGACTCCACCGCACTGGAGGCCGCCCGGGGGATACTCGGCGAGCTGATTGGCGACACGGGCGCTGCGGAAACATTGAAAAACTGCCTGGAAAGCTACCGTCATGCCCTCAAGGTGGAGGCGGACAGCGTAAGGTTTTACGAGGGGATCCTGGAGAAAGAAACCGATGCCCGTTTGAAAAGCGTCCTCGCAAAGATACTGGGAGAGGAGAAAAAGCACTACAACATTGTTGAAAACCTGTACGATTTCGCTCTGAAACCCGGCTACTTCCTTGCCTGGGGAGAGTTCAGCAACCTTCGGGATCTGTAACGGACGGTCGTTGTGGAGCGCTATCTCGATACTGCCGTGGAGGCGGCCATGGCCGCCGGCGAACTGCAGCGCCGAAGATTCGGCGGCGGTTACCGGATTGACTTCAAGGGCGAGAAAAACCTGGTCACCGACGTGGACCGCGCTTCCGAGGATTTGATAGTCGATACCCTGCGCGCCGCCTGTCCCGGTTGCGACGTCCTGGCCGAAGAGAGCGGTCTCGCTTCAAAGGATTCCCCGCTCAGATGGATTGTGGATCCCCTGGACGGCACCACCAACTACGCCCACGGTTTCCCCTGGTTCGCCGTCTCCATCGCCCTTGAGGTCGAGGGAGCGGTCCGGCTGGGGGTTATTTATCACCCCATGATGAACGAGCTTTTCACCGCCCTCTCGGGCCGGGGCGCCAGGCTGAACGGAAGGATACTATCCGTGTCCATGCGGCAGCCGCTGAAGGAATGTCTCCTGGCCACAGGTTTTCCCTACGACAGGACCCGGACGAACGAAAACAATTTCCGCAATTTCGAGGAGTTCCAGCTCGCGGCGCGGGCGGTCCGGCGGATCGGGGCCGCGGCGCTGGATCTGGCCTACGTGGCGGCGGGGAGGCTGGACGGCTACTGGGAATGCAAGCTTAATCCATGGGATGTGGCGGCGGGCCGGCTCCTGGTGGAAGAGGCGGGAGGGACCGTCACCAACCATGGGGGGGAGCCCTACACCCTGGCCGACCATCGCATCCTGGCCAGCAACGGCCTTATCCACCGGGAGATGGTTGACCTGCTGAAAGTCTAAGGATACAGTCCCCTCAAGGCGACCGCCTCGGCCACCCTGCCGATTCCCAGCACCTGCGCGGCCGTGCGGTTATCCACGCCCAGTTCTTCCGCTATGGACATGACCTTTCCGAAGGCGGTCACCATCAACAACCGCAGCTTCTCGTTGATCTCAGTCTCGTCCCAGAAATAATTCTGCAGGTCCTGAACCCATTCGAAATAGGATACCGTCACCCCGCCGGCATTGGCCAGGATGTCCGGAATGATGAACACCCCGCTCTCTCTCAGGATCTCATCCGCCAGAGGGGTGACCGGACCATTGGCGCCTTCAGCAAGGATTCTCGCCCGAATGTTCCCGGCATTTCCCTTGTGAATCGCGTTCTCCATGGCGGCCGGCACGAGGATATCGCACGGAAGCGCCAGCAGTTCCTCGTTGGTCAGCTGCTCGGCGCCCGGGAAGTCGCACAGGTTGCCGTTCTCCCGGTAGTAGTCAAGCACGGACGGCAGATCGAGACCCTTCTCGCAGTAGATGCCCCCCTTCGACGTGCTGACGGCCGCGATGGTTACCCCCTCGCGGACCAGGTGCTTGGCGGCCGCGGCCCCCACGTTTCCCAGCCCCTGGATCACCGCCCTCGCTCCGTCGAGCCGGATCCCGAGCTTTTTGGCCGCCTCGACGATGGCAAAGACCACTCCCCGGCCGGTCGCTTCGCTCCTCCCTTCCGAGCCTCCCACAGCCAGGGGTTTGCCCGTCACCACCCCGGGAACGGTGTGACCCACCTGCATCGAATAGGTATCCATCATCCAGGCCATAATCTGCGCGTTCGTATTGACGTCGGGCGCCGGTATGTCCTTCTCCGGTCCGATGAAATTGAGAATTTCGGCGGTATATCTCCTGGTGAGGCGTTCAAGCTCGCCGCTGCTCATCTCCTTGGGGTTACACTGCACACCCCCCTTGGCCCCGCCAAAGGGGATGTTCATCACGGCGCACTTCCAGGTCATCCATGCCGCCAGGGCGGTCACTTCGTCGAGGTCCACCTCGGGATGGTAGCGCACTCCTCCCTTTGCGGGTCCCCTGACGGTATTGTACTGCACCCGGAACCCCTTGAAGACCCGTATCCTGCCGTCATCCATGCGCACCGGCACGGCAACCATGAGGGCGCGTTCCGCATGTCGCAGCTTCTCTATGATCTCCGGGTCGCAGCGGATGTATTGCGCCGCCTTGTCGATCTGAGTCAGCACCATCTTCCAGGGGTTCATAGGACTTGCATCTTCACGGGGCATCAGTTTTCTCCTGTCACGGTGGTGGTAGTTGTTTTTCCCGGCTTCACTGGCGCGTGCGACATGCCCGGGACGCTCCAAGTATAAGCAATTTGATCTGCCGTAGCAACGGTGTGTTGATAAACTACCGCGGCAAACGGGGAAATGCGCATGGATAAATCGGCAAAATATCAGCCGGACGGAGGTCTTTCCTCGTTGACAACACCATGATGCAGGTGCTATTTGATCAGCAAATTATTTACCAGAAACGGTTTTTTGGAAAGGCTCGAAAGGTGGGTATCGTCAACATGCATACTCAAGGGGTGAGGTTCGCCCTGCTGCTCGTCATCCTGCTGCACTGCTCCATTCCCGTCCATGCCGCGGAGCCTGATGAGTACACTGTCTTCATCAGCGGCTTTACGGCCTTCCAGAACCAGGATTACAAAACGGCTGTCGAGAAGATGTCGTTCTTTCTCAAGGAATACCCTGCCACTCCCATGCGGGATATGGCCCTTTTCTGGCTGGCGCGCGCCCACTTCCGGCTGGGGAACCGCCACGATGCGGCCCGCTGCATCGCGCAGTTTTTCCGGGAAAATCCGGATACGCCGTTGAGGAGCTCGGTTGAGGATGAACTGGCGGCCTTGGCGGTCGGCTATGAAAAAGACGAGATCGTCGCCGCTACGGCCGAAAAGCCGCGGCCGGCGCCTGTGCCCGCCACGGCACCGTTTTCAGTTGCAGCGCCTGCGTCGCCGGTCCCGGATAAAAAGGGCGAACCTCCAACGGTAACGGCTGGTAACGGAAAAAGGCGTAAACCGGAATACCGCCGGGTCAAGGAGCGCTACCACGGCACCGGGGCAGCCGAGGTGACGGAAGAGCGACTGAAGGTGCTTTCCGGGGAGAAGGCCGCGGTCGCGAGGGAGTCCGCCCTGCCTGGCTTGCCGGGCAAGCCCGAAAAGGGCCTGCATGTGGTCACTCTTGAAGTGGAGCAGTTCGCTTCCGTTGAGCTGAACGTACCGCCCCACCCGGAGAAGTACAAGGTCGGCGCAAGGGTTTCCATACCCTTCGAGCTGATTAACAGAGGCAACGGGGGGGACGGATTCCTTTTGGAAACCGGGTTTCCCGGGGAGTTCGCCCCGCTTTTCGCCTCGGCGGTGAAGCCGGAAAAGCCGATCACGGTTACCCCGCAACTGACCGCCAGGGAAAAATTCAGGGGGGTGCTGATCCTGTCAATCCCGGAGGCCCATGTCGACGGTCGCAAGAGCGTTTTTCCGGTCAAGGCGGTATCGAAATTCGACCGTGACGTTTCCGTGTCCAGGGAAGTGTCCCTGGTCTCCCTGGCCCCGTTGCTCAGGATGGTCCTGAAGCCGGACAAGGAACAGGTCAGACCAGGCGAAACGGTCTCGTATCGAATAGCACTCCTGAATCTCGGAAGCGCTGCGGCCGAGGGGGTCTCCTTCTCTGTCACCTGTCCCTCCCAGTACGAACCCGTAGAATCGTCTTCAGACGGATTCAGGGGTGGGGAGAAGTCCGTGCTGGTCTCCGGGGAAACGGCTGTCGGCCCGGGAGAGAGCAGGGAGTTCAGCCTGGCGTTCCGGCTGAAGGACGAGGCCCTTGCCGGACAGGAGCTTTTCTGTCGTGCCGAACTGATCAACCGAAAGCCGAGGTTCAGGGAAACCTTTCTTTCTCCGGCCGCGGTGGTAGAGAAGGTAAATGGCGTTTCCGCCCGGACCGGAAGCGACCGGTTGACCGTGCTACCCGGACAACGGGCCGTTATTCCCTTTACGGTAACGAACACCGGCAACGTGAGGGAAAGTTTTTCCCTGAAAGCCTCGGCTCCTTCCGGCGTCAGGTATGCGTTCTTCCGCAGCGGCGACGACGCTTCGCCGCAGTCCGACGAGCCGGTTTCCGGCGTCATAGGCCCCCTCGCGCCGCAGGAGGAGACAACCGTCAAGCTGGAGGTATTCGCGCCCTCAGACGCAGCAGACGGAACGGAAGCTCCAATCGAAGTAGCCGTTGAACCGGAGGGGAACCGGGAGGCCCCGGCGTCTCTATCGGCCCGCCTGCGTTTCTCGAGACCGGTGGTCGAGCTTGAGACGACCGGCAAAGGAGGCCGTCTCAAGCCCGGCGAGATCTCCCAGCTGGTCCTGGGGATCGTGAACCACGGGTCCGCGGCGGCCAGGGACCTTGAGGTACGGAGCATGCTGCCGGACCGTCTTGAGGTCGTTGCCTCAGACCCGCCGTTCGATGGTTCGCAAAGCGGTGAAAGGGTCTGGAGGCTTGCTGAGTTGGGGCCGGGAGAGAAGCGCGGCATCGTCCTCTTGTTCAGGATAAAAACGGACGTGGCGGCAGGAACGAACCTCCGGATAGAGAACCTGGTCAGATACAGGGATTCGCAGGGGAACAGCTATTGACCCGGCATCCGCCCCGTGTCTCTGCCGCGTTCCTTCACGTTATCCGCCTGTGTTGCCGCTCTTTCCGTGCCCTGTTTCAGCACGACCGCATCAGCGGAATAATTCCTGTGCCACTCTGCCATTGTCGGCATGGATGGGGGCCGGCCCCTCTTCCAGCACCATTCGGTTGTCAATCCGTCCGTGCTTTTCATGGTTTTCCGAATTATCTTTATGAGATATTAATGTAAGGCTTGCCTTTGCGCAGGTATAGTCTAAGAGATTCTGTTTCCCGCTTTTCAGGGGCCGGCACCAGATTCGCCAGCATTGCCGGACAGCTGAATTGTCGGGAGTATTTTTTTTAATAAATATTGACTTTTTAAGGTGTTGCGTGTGATGATAATGCGCCCAGAGGGACGTCCATGCTCAATATTTATTTTATCTCCAATGACGACAGGATTGACAGGCTGATAGAGCATTTCCAGCCTTTTTTCAAGACCAGGATCCGAAAGGCATCCGACTTCGATCATGGTTTGAAGGAGGTCTTTGAAAACCGCCCGTCAGCGGTTTTCATCCAGAGCGATATCGGTTCCGTATCAGGTGAGACGGTTGCCAGGCACATAAAATCCCTGCTCGGTTCGGACTCCCCCAGGATCATCTTTATGGGCGGGGACGGGGCAAGGCGGAAAACAGCCGATTCCTGGTGTGACGACTGGGTGCCCCTCGGGGATTCGGAGCAGGAATTTCAACAGGGATTCCGCGCACTGGTTGAGCGGTATTATCCCAAAGAGTGGCGGTATATATCCGCTGAAATCGAAAGAACGGCAAAGCGTTCACCCGATACGGCACCCGAGGGCTGGAAGGCGGAATCAGACCGGGGTCTCCCTGCTCCACCGGCACCGGGGAACGGTGCCGATCCCATTGCGGGCGGGGTTGCCGGTGGAACCGTCGTGGCTGGGGTGGAAGGGCCGGCCTGCTCTTCGGGAGATGAAAACGGCCTCCAGGAGAAGGTGCTTCCCACCGACGAGCCTGCGCGAAAGCAGCGCCTTGCTCTGGAGACGTTTACCGTCCACGATGCCTCGCTTGAGGCGGGGGGCACCACAAGCGGTATCCGGGTATGGAAGCTTCTGTTACTCGTCCTGCTCGTGGCCGGGGGCGCCGTCTACTGCTGGCGGGATTACGGCAACCGGAAAACCGCCGAACCCGGGCCGCTGGTGCCGGAGAAGGCGGCACCTCCCCCAGTGACTGCAGGCGCAATCAAAGGGCTGCCCTCATACGTAAGGCCGGAATGGCGTGACCCGACCTATTCGGAAGGGCACGCGGGGTGGGAGAGGTACGTTTCTCCGGAATATGAATTCCGTCTGTACAGAGAAAACTCCGTCATCAAGGCCCTGCAGGTTATCTCCCTGACGGACAAAGGGATATCCGGGCAGTTTGCCTTGTCCATGTTGCAGGAGTTCGGCTATACCGCGCCCTTACCGGCCGGGGTCGACGAGAGAAGAGAAGGTTTCATCGTGAAAAGGTTTGTCATCAAGGGTGTTGCCGAGCTCGCGACCTACAGGGAAGAGGGGAGCGGGCGAATAAAGGCCATGGTCCTTGAGCTGTTATGATATCTGCATTATGACAACCGGTTCCGTCCTGTCTCAGCCTCGGTTGCGGAACGAGTCCGAGGACGGGTTACGAGTCCGCTGTCTCTGCCGGGCAAAGGGAGGGTTTATTTGATGCGTTCCGTCAGCAAAGGGCAGATATGTATCGGCGTCTTATTGACGTTCCTGCTTGAAATGCAGCCATGCTTCGCCCTGGATCCCCGGTTCGAACTGGATCTGAAGGCGCTCCGCACTGAATCGGGCCGGACAAAGCCTGGACAGGCCGGCACTGCTGCAGGGAAACGTTCCGCTTCCGCGGAGGCACCGTTGTTGACAGGTAAGCGGGATACGGGGGCTCAAAGCGGCAGGGCACGAGCCTCAGTGAAACCGAAACGGGCCCGCCGGGCCGAATCCGCGAGGAAGGCCGTGGAAAGGGCGCAGAGCAGGGGGCAACGTCATGCTGGGGATTACTCCCGAAGGCCTGGCGGCCCCGCTGGGGCAGGAACGGTTGCGGCCCATGGCATCTTACGCATGCAATCCTCTGCCGGCGAGTCGCAGGACGGGGTCCGGTGGGCGAGGCAGGTGTGGGAACGGCTTATTGCCTCCACAGAAGACGACAAACTTCCATTGCGGGTCGAGGGCGAAAACTTCTCCCTGTCGCTGGATCCGGTAAAATATCCGGTGTTTCCGGCCGTGGACGGCGGAAGGATTATTCTCGATGCCGGGAGGTCGCTCCCTCCGCTCGTGAAGGCGATAATCGCGGAAGATGATCCCGCGGTCAGGTTTGTGGCCGAAAATCCGGCCGACCGGCGGCGGTTCTTTGCATCCCTCTTTTCCGCCGCCCGTTTCTATTCCGTCGAGGAAGGGTTCTCCGTCTCTTTCGGAACGGATCCGAAGGTTACGGTCACCTCGGATTTCAAGATTGAAAAGACCCCGGAGAGCCTGTCGGACGGCGACATATTCCTGGTAAACGTTATCGGGAAGCCGCGCGGGATCCCGGCTTCACTGCTTTTTTTCCTGGAGGCCGAAGGCTTCCGTGTGGTTGACTCTACCCCCCCTCCCACAGCCGAACCCCCGGACGGCCGCCACGTCCTCTACAGCATCAGGGGCGGCGACAGGGAGGCTATGGCGGAGGCGCTGCTGAAGGCGCTCTCCGTCGATTTCGAACGGGACCGCAATCTGGAGCTTGACGACGGATCCGCAAGCGGGGTCAACCTTACGGTGAGAGCGGACATCTACCACGAAGAACGCGGAAGACGCGTCGTGGTCTCCTTTGCCGAGGCCAACCCTGTCCAGCTTACCCTCCTGAGGCTCCTGGAGCTCAAGGGGTACAAGGTGGTCATGCTGTATCCCGACGATGACTTCCATCGGGTTTCGCAGAAGCTGCTGCCGGTTTTCAAGGTTCCGGCCGCGTACGGAATGCACCATCTGTGGAGCCCCGGCGAGGCGCCCTTTGACGTGCAGCTTTCCGGTTTCGTGCTGGGAGGCGGCGGGCGGAAGGATGGGACCGTCGTGCTGACCAACGTGGCGTTTGATCCCCTTTTCCGGGAGCTTGTCGGCTCTATGGGGTATGATGTCGTGGAGAGCTTTTTCACGGATGATACAAAACGGCCGCATCGTTGATGGATTTGCCTGAGAAGAAGCCTTCCGGCCAGTCGGGGTGCGACCGGTTCTTTCGACAGGAAAGACCTATGTCCCAGAAGAAGATAGGGGAGATCCTGGTAGAGAACAGCCTGATAACCGAGTATCAGCTCAGTGAGGCGCTGGAACTGCAGAAGACCTCTCCGGGTGAAGCGGTCGGCAGGCTCCTCTGCAGGCTCGGATTTCTCAGGGAATCCGACCTCAATTACGTGCTGGAGCAGACCGGCAAGCGTAAGAAGCTGGTCGATATCCTGCGCAACGAGGGGACGGTAGACGATGTACGGCTCGAACAGGCGCGGGTGCACGGCATAAGGGACGGCATCTCCCTGGAGAAGGCGCTTGTCAAGCTCGGCTACCTGACCGAGGAGCAACTGGCCAGGGCAATCTCGCACCAGTACGATATCCCCTTCGTCTCGTTGGAGAACATGCGGATAGACCCGGAGCTCGCCCGGTTAACCAACGCCAGTTATGCCCAGAAGCAGCGGATCGTGCCGGTCTCCAAGATCGGCAACACCCTTACCCTCGCCATGGCGCACCCGATCAAGCTCCACGAGATGCAGGAACTGGAGACGGCCACCCGCCTCAAGATCATTCCGGTCATTGCTAAGGAATCGGAGATCGCGGCGGCGCAGCAGAAGCTCTATCGTTCCCTCGCCCAGTCCATGCAGCCCGTCAATGACGAGGAGGTCCTCGATATCCCCGACAGTATCGCGGAACTCCTCACCAGGGTCGACCTGCATGACGAGCCGGACGTGGAAGACGAAGTCAAGAAGGTCACCGAGCGGGACAGCGTCATCGTAAAGCTGGTCAACAAGATTATTTACGACGCATACCACAACCGGGCGTCCGACATACATATCGAGCCATACCCCGGCAAAGGCGACATCATAGTCAGGATGCGCGTCGACGGCCGCTGCAAGATCTACCAGAAGATCCCCTATAAGTATAAGTACGCCATACCTTCACGGATCAAGATAATGTCCGACCTGGACATCGCCGAGAGGAGAAAGCCGCAGGACGGCAAGATCAATTTCAAGCGGTTCGGCCCCATCGACGTGGAACTCAGGATTGCCACCATGCCAACGGTCGGACAACTGGAGGACGTGGTTATCCGCATCCTGCACACCGGCGACCCCATTGCCTATGACAACCTCGGCATCAGCCCGCGAAACATGGAGATTTTCGAAAAATGCATCAGGAAACCGTACGGGCTGATCCTGGTGGTCGGACCTACCGGTGCCGGCAAGACCACGACGCTCCATTCGGCCATAGCCAAGATAAACCGGCCCGAGATGAAGATCTGGACCGCCGAGGACCCGGTTGAGATAACCCAGAAAGGTCTGCGGCAGGTACAGGTGAATCCGCGTATCGGGCTGACCTTTGCCGCTGCACTGCGCTCATTCCTCCGTCTGGACCCCGACATCATCATGGTCGGCGAGATGCGGGACGAGGAGACGGCATCCATTGCCATCGAAGCGTCCCTCACAGGCCACTTGGTCCTGTCCACCCTTCATACCAATTCCGCTCCCGAAACCGTTACCAGGCTGCTCGAAATGGGGATCGATCCCTTCGGGTTTTCGGACTCCCTCCTATGTGTCCTGGCGCAGAGGCTGGCACGCAGGTTGTGCAACGGCTGCAAGAGGGTCTTCCGGCCGGACGATGCACAGCTGGAGGAGATTATCGAGGAATACGGGATAGAGAGGTTCGCGGAGACCGGGCTGAAGAGGGAAGAGCTTACCATTGCGGAGCCGGTGGGTTGCGAGCTCTGCGGCAATACCGGCTACCACGGACGACTGGGAATCCACGAACTGCTTGAGTGTGATGACAGGATGAAGGGTGTTATCAAGAAAAAGGCCGAGACTGACGTCATCAGGAAGATGGCCGTAGACGACGGCATGACCACCTTGAAACAGGACGGCATCCTGAAGGTGTTCCAGCACCTGACCGACATCCACGAGATCCGCAGGATCTGCCTGAAATAGATTTTTCCTCACCCCGGTTCCGCTATTTCCCCGCCCCTGCGCACTGCTTGAAATGCACCACGTTCTCACAGAATTTCAGCCCCGTCTCCAGGGTGATTTTGTGCTCCCTGTAGAGTCGCGCCAGGGCGATGTCTATGGATTCGTAATCTTCCGACGACTGCTGGAGCATGCTCCTGATCTGGTGGGTCTTTGCCTCGCGGATCAGGTTCCTGGAGCGTACGCTGCCGATGAGCTTCTCGCACGCCAGCACCACTCCGGCCTTCTTTTTCCTCGGCACGAGCCGCTGATTCAGGATCATGATGAAGCTTTCCGCCAGCTGCACCCTGATCTGCTGCTGCTGTTGAGGGGGAAAGACGTCGATTATCCTTTCCACGGCTGAGGTCGATGTGTTGGAATGCATGGTGCTGAGCACCAGGTGCCCGGTTTCGGCCGCCTGGATGGCAATGGCAAAGCTTTCCGGGTCGCGCATCTCCCCGATGACGATGACGTCGGGCGCCTGCCTGAATATGTGCCGAAGCCCCTCATGGAAGGAGTCCGTATCCAGTCCCACCTCCCGCTGGTTCACGTTGCTCGATTTGTGCTTGTGCAGGAACTCGATCGGATCCTCAATGGTGATGATATTGCAGTGCCTATTCCTGTTGATGACGTCCAGCAGCGCGGCCAGGGTTGTCGTCTTTCCGTGTCCGGTGGGACCGGTGATCAGGATGAGACCCTGTGTTTTCAGGGCGAATTCCTCGACCCAGGCCGGGAGGCCCAGCTCTTCCGTCGTCGGGATGGTTTCGTTGATGTGGCGGACGGCAAGGGAGACGGAACCCCTCTGCTTGTAGATATTAATCCTGAATCTGCCTATGTCCGGATAGGTGTGGGCAAAGTCCAGCTCCTTCATCCGTTCGAACTCCTCCCTCTGGGTATCGCTCATCAGTTCGTACGAATAACGGACCGTATCCTGAGGGGTCAGGAATGTGGTTGATATCCTCACCACCTCATTATCCTTCTTGAGACACGGGGGAACTCCGGCCGACAGCAGCAGGTCAGAGGCCTTTTGATCGACCAGCATCCGGAACAGCTGCTTCAGCTCCGTATGTTCGGAAACCGTATGCCGTCTGGTTGCATACGCCTCGATGTCGACCCCCTTGAGCGGTTGGCCCAATCTGCCCCCCTTTTCTTCTATGAATCTCAATGCGGCGTTTATCTGGATGGAGGGCATCACCACGGGCTGAACGCTTTTACCGATGCAGAATTCGATTTCCTTGATGGCGTTGAAATCGTTCGGGCAGACCATTGCCAGGAAGATGTTCTTATTGCTGACCGCGATGGGGATCGCCTTGTGCTGCTTCATCTTTTCGAACGGCAGCAGATTGATAACCGTGGGTTCGATTTCCAGTGTGTAGAGATTTGCCGTGGGAAGGCCGAGTTGCATTCCGAGCAGTTCCTGAAGCTCTTCCACTTTCAGATATCCCAGCTCCAGGAGGACCGAACCCAGCTGTCCGCCGCGCTGGGTTTGAACCTTCAAGGCCTTCGCAAGATCGTTTTCAGAGATCAGCCGGCAGGCGACAAGGATTTCCCCCAATTTTCTGTCCTTCGACTCGGTTACCGGTGTTTGCATAGCGGATTTCCTCCGGCGATTACGGAGCCTCTCCGTATCGGTTTTTTGAAAAAATTTCCAAGAAATAATTTGGTTCCAAAAATATTTCAGTGAAATATATTGCTTATACCACATAATTAATAATTAAGTATAATCATTTTTTGCAAATGCTCCGGGGAGCGGCTGTTTTACCGATAGGTTAATGTGAAATTCATATGTTTACGGGCAGTTGAGAGTGTTGATGGTCAACCGGAGGTGTTGGTGAGAACTTAATCTGTGCGCTGTGGTTATAATTGAAAATAACAGGTTGCCAGTATATAATTACAATCAAGAAATGGAGTGGTAAATGCCGGACTATGGACGGTTCATGAGGTTCCGGCAAAGGAGGAAGCGATGAAAGACATTCTTGAAACCCTGTTTTCGGACGATTCGTTCCGGACGCTGGCCGGAGCCATCAAGAGCGCCGGGCTTGAAGAGACGTTGAAAGGCGTCGGACCGTTCACGGTTTTCGCCCCGGATAACGATGCGTTTACGAAGCTGAATCTCGAAGAGATACTTAACGACAGGAAAAAGCTGGTTGAGACACTGACCTATCACGTGGTGGAGGGGAAGCTTGCGGCAGAAGAGATGAAAGAAATCGACTGCTCTCCGACGCTGAATGGAAAGTCGCTTGCCATCAAGGTGAAGCATGGAGAGCTGGTAGTGGACAACGGCAGGGTCATGAAGACCGATATCGAGTGCTCCAACGGCGTAATTCACGTGATCGACTCGGTATTCCTGCCTCACCTGTCCGGGTGGTACGGGGATTGCGGCTGCTGCTGAGCAGGGCACGTCGGAAGGGACGTCGCATCCTCCCGGCGCGAAAGTGGTCTGTTGACGTGAGGCTGAGGACTGAAGCCGGAAAGGGAATGCAGTCCTCAGCCTCACGTCGTGAGGGGGGTGTTGCTCTGAAAGGCCTGGGTGACAGGATTGAATACCTTGACCGTCAACCCTTTTCCAGGCACTGCAACGTAGGTTATGATCAGGTCGGCCGGACCCTGTCCCGGCGGCACCACAGAGTAATCCTTGAGGAATTTTTCGGCAAAGGTGCGAACCCTGCATCCCGGTGGTTTTTCAATCCGTTCCAGCACGGAGTCCAGGGTTTCCTTCGGGATTTTCCGCGGAGCGTTTTTTTGCAGGTCGTTGAAGAAGGAAGGGAGAGACCCGCTCGAAGGGCGCTCCACCAGGCAGAAATCGTAGCGAAGCGCGTCACGGAACTCATCGATATCCATGGCGTCCGGATGAACCAGCGCGAAGCTCCATATCAGCTCAAACAGGCCTTTCAATGACGCCGGGACGATGCCGCGGCTCTTTTCCAGGAAGCCTGCCATATCGTTGAAGAAGGCGGACAGCGACCGGTGCCGTCCCGCGACCGTCAGTGAGTGGTTGAATCGCCCGCTGTTGTAGTAAAGGTCCAGCAGCCTGGAGATGTCTTCTATCCGTGCGCTCTCGACGAACGACAGGTGAGGTGTGCTGAGGATGGTGTACGGGGGGCTTTCGGAGTAAACGTACCCCTCCTGCAGGGCTATTTCCACCATGGGGGACCCCTTGAGCACCTTCAGCGGCTCCACCTGTATGTGGTGCGGCCGTGCCTGGAAGAGCCGCCCGAGCGAGCCGAGGAAGCCCGCAAAGCCCTCACCGGGCAGCCCTGCCACCAGGTCCATGTGCACCGTTACCCCGGTCTCTTCAAGCAGCCTCTTCACGTTGGCGAAAATCCGTTCAGTGTCGCTCTTCCTTCCCACCCTTGCCAGCGTTTCCCTCCCGGTGGCCTGCACGCCGATCTCGAAGCGGAACATCCCGGCCGGCGCGCGGCCGAGGGTACGCAGGTTACTCTCGGTCAGGAGGTCCGCGGCTATCTCGAAGTGAAACCGGCTGGTATTGTTCCGCGCAATAATGAAATCCCAGATTTCGTCTGCGCGTTCGGCGTCGTAATTGAAAGTCCGGTCCACCAGCTTGACGGTTGAGACCCTGCTTTCCATCAGCAGCGTCAGATCCGCCCGGATCCTGTCGAGCGAGAAGCTGCGCACCTCCTTTTCCATCGATGAGAGGCAGAACGCGCAACTGAAGGGGCAGCCGCGGGAAGTTTCGTAGTAGACGAGCGGCTTTGCCGTATCCACCAGTCCCATGGCAAAAGGCGAGGGGAGCTCGTCCATGCCGGATATGGGCTCCCGCTCGGGGGTGCTGAATACGGTCTTTCCCGAGCGATAGGTCACTCCGGCCGGCATCGGCTCCGGGAATCCCGGCAAGCTGCCGTCTCCCTGAAGTGCCAGGACAAGCTCGAGCCAGGTTTTCTCTCCCTCGCCGCGTATTACGCAATCGAAGGCCGGGTTCATGCCGAGAAATTCCTCCGCGACGAACGAGACCTCGGGCCCGCCGGCAACGATGACCGTGTCGGGCCTGACCTTTTTCAGATCCGACGCCAGCCTGCTGACCGCTTCCACGTTCCAGATGTAGCAGGAGAACGCGACCAGGTCGGCCTGTTCCGCCGCGAGGCTGCGCAGTACCCGGGTCTGAGGCTCGTTGACGGTAAACTCGCGGATGACGGTTTCGATGCCGTGGGCTCCACTGCAGACCGCCGCCAGGCAGGGGAGCGCCAGGGACGCGTGGATGTATCTGGAATGGAGCGTTGCCAGCACTATCTTCATGGCGGCCATTGTAGCGGAGAACGCCCCTCAAGGACAGAGGAAGTTCTTGTCCGGGGAGCGGATTTTTGCTAATTTCACGGTGTTTCCGGATTGATTTCAGACTTTGGAAGAAGGGTAGGCGATGAAAAGGAAAAGAGCGCCCAAACTGCTGTATGCCGACAAGTCGGGCAACATATACGACCATCCGTTTCTCGGCATGGCGGGAATGAACGGTCCGGAAGCCGTCCTTCCAGAGGATACGGAGCTGATCCCCCTTCCTGAGGGGAGCCGCATATTCACCATCCCCGATACCCCGCCCATCGCCTGGGACGGGAAACAGGGGCGTTTCGTAACCATCGATTCGGTCCGGGAGGGGAAACGCCGGCTTCCGGTCCAGGCCGTTTCCGCCTTCATGGCGCCGGGCTATGTCCGTACGCTTCTCCCTGCCTGCGATTACAGCCGCAAGAAAGTGCATCTCCCCCTCTGGTCCTATACCGCGGTCGGGTGGGACGAGGACCTGGAGCGGTTCGTGGTCGCCGCCAGCAGGGTCGACAACAACGACAACTGGAACCCTTGCAACTACGACGACCGCAAACTCGATCCGCTGGTGCGGAAACGGCTGCGTGAGCTTCCCGACAACCGGCTTCTGGAGCAGCTTGCCCGATGCGCCGTGGACTATCACTGCTTTGCCGCCAAAAACCTGTTTTTTCGCCGATGGGAGGCCCCGGTCCCCACGTCACCGGCCTGCAACTCCCGCTGTCTCGGCTGCATCAGCCTCCAGCCTTCGGACTGCTGCCCCTCCAACCATGAGCGGATCGCGTTCGTCCCGACCCCTGAAGAGATCGCCGAGCTGGCCGTTCCCCACCTCCTGGAGGCCCCCGAGCCGATAGTTTCCTACGGCCAGGGGTGCGAGGGGGACCCGATACTCCAGGCCGACACGGTAGCCGAGGCGACCCGGAGGATAAAGCGGGCCACCTCGCTCGGTACGGTGAACTTCAACTCCAACGGCTCAATACCGGACAGGGTCCGCATGCTGTGCGATGCGGGGATGGATTCCATGCGCTTTTCCATGAATTCCGCCCAGGAGGGATATTACAACCTCTATTACCGGCCGGTGGGGTACCGGTTCGCCGACGTTGTCGAGTCGCTTGCAGCGGCCAAGGAAAAGGGGCTCTTCACCATGATAAACTACCTGGTCTCTCCCGGGCTGAGCGACGACCCGGCCGAGGTGGAGGCGCTGCTGAAGCTTGTCGGGACCACGGGGGTGGATATGATCCAGATGAGAAACCTCTCCATCGATCCAGACTTCTACAATAAGCGCATGGGGTTGAAGGGGAAAGGGATCGGCATCTGCCGGATGCTCCATAGGCTTAAGCATGAGTTTCCCCGCCTCCAGTTCGGTTACTTCAACAGGACAAGGGAGAATTTCTATCCAGCGGGCCTTGAAAAGAGCTGGCCCATCGACCGGTAGGGGCGGGACTCCCGGCTTTCCTCCAAGATTTTTTCAAAAATCAAAATTTCCCCTCAAGTTTTCACTCCCACCACCGATAAGCATCTGAAAACCATTGTCAGACGATTTATCTCAGCCCGTCTGTCGGGCGCATCCATTGACCTTCAGGGTATGGCGGGTATGATCTTAAGAAACAGCACACATGGTCTTGGCCGGCTGAACAGCCGGAATCCGGGCGACACCGAGGGGCCGTTGATGACCTTGCAGATAAAGGCCGGACGTTCTATAGGCCAGATATTGGTGGACGGCGGATTTCTCTCCTTCAGCGACATTGAGCTCGCCCTGGAGGAGCAGAAAAACACCAATGAGCTTCTCGGCCGGGTTCTTACCAGAATGGGAGTCCTTGAACCGGCCGACCTCCAGGCTGCCCTTTCGGTCCAGGAACACCTGGTCAGACTGGAAGATGCCGTCAAGACCGCCGCGGGCGTCCGGAAGGCGCTCGGCGCGCTTCTCCTCCAGGCGGGGAGCATCAGCGAAGAGCAACTTGAACAGGCGCTTGCCGAGCAGAGGAAAAGCGGGGAAAAGCTGGGAGAGGTCTTTGTGCGACTCGGCTTTCTCACGGAACGGCAGCTCGATGCCCTGCTCGAGTTTCAGCAGGGGCAGGAAAGCGGGAGCCCGGCCGACGGTCCGCTCAGGCTGGGCGACATACTGGTCTCTTCGGGCCATATCTCCCGCGATCAGCTCGACCATGCCCTGCGCAAGCAGAGGACTACCCGGAAGAAGCTGGGTGAGGTGCTGATTGAGGAGGGATACGCGCGGCCTCAGCAGGTAAGCCACGGTATTCAGCTGCAGCAGAAGCTCCTGACCGCGGTGCTGGTGGCGATCCTTTCCCTCGCCTCACTGCCGGACGCGGAAGCCGAGACTGCCAGAGCGGCAAGCGCCCAGCTCAAGGTAAGCGCAACCGTGTTGCCGTATACGACGATGAATGTTCAAAACCGTGCGCAGATGCTGACGGTTACCGATGCCGATGTCTCCCGCGGTTACGTGGATATCGTCGGAGGATCATCCATCGAGGTCAAGAGCAATTCGCGGGGGGGGTACTATCTCTCGTTCGAGTGCTTTGACCCGGCATTCAGGCAGGTTCGGATTGACGGTCTCGGGAAGCCGGCAACGATAGGCGCCGGTTCGGGCATCGTACCCATGGCGATGGACGGAAGGGTGGTGCGGATAGATCTGAGCTACCGGTTCATCCTTTCGGAGAACGTGAGGCCGGGCGCCTATCCCTGGCCCCTGACCGTTTCGGTGATGCCCATGTAGACCGTGCGGGGAAGGATATTCCTTTACCGGCTTCGGCCCGGGGCGGACATTGTTCCTCGAGGTCCAGTGTCGTTTTTTGCCTTTTTTTGGAAATAAGGTGACAAAAAACAGCAATATTGAATTTTAATGAAAATATTATAAAAAATAAGTCTCACCTCACAACTGTCTGAAATTTCATTTCTTTTCTAACTTCCACCTGTTTGATCAGCCTGTCGCTGTTTCTTTGGCACGTATTCTGCTTTGCCTCCACTCACATCTGGCTTCGCATTAATACTGAAGCCTCCGTCTGTTATAGTCAGACGTATCATTACTCTCCGACAAAGGCAAGACCAGGGCGACTTGGTTCCGCAAAGTTACGGGTCCGCGGCAATGTCGCGGACGACCGAACTGCCGAAGAGAGTGTAGTTATCCGGACGATCTCGTCCCTCGAACGATAATTGCACCCGTCTTTGGCATGAAAAGACGGGTTTTTTTGCGGCGGGAGGATCGGGCGGACGGCAGGCGCTTGCAGCCTTGAGCATCCGACGGTCGACAGGAGGAAAATGTAACAACGCATATCTAAAAAGAACCTAACTCCGATAAAGGCAAAGCTGGAGCAATCCAGTGACGCAAAGCCACGGGTCCGCCACGTCTCATGAACGATGTGCCGCGGACAGCCGGGTTACCGAAGAGATTGCGGAGTCAGGCGACCCGGGGCATGTTCCGATGCCCCTTCATGAAACGTCCATCTCCGCCGTTGAGATGGGCGTTTTCTGTTATACGGGCAATTCCGGAATCGGGAAGTTTCGGCAACCATGAACTTCAATAGCAACCAGACACCACATGCGACAAGGAGGGAAAACAACATGAAGAAACTATTGGCAATCACAGCGGCAGCGGCAGTAATGGCAATGGCGGGGACGGCGATGGCAGCGACTGCGGATCTTCAGGTCAACGCGACAGTCAGCCAGGTTTGCACCATGACCGGTGGGGCGCTCAACTTCGGTGAGCTTGATCCCACGAATCCTGTGGCCGTTTCAAAAAACTCTGAAAGCGTCACCGTCACCTGCACAAACGGTACGAGTTATACCATCACATCAAACGACGGAATCAACGCCAGTGGCACCCAGAAACGCCTGGCTTCCGGTTCCAACTACATTCCCTATGCGATCACCCTTCCATCTACGGCTTCAGGTACCGGTGCCGCCCAGAGTGTCACCATTACCGGCACCATTGCGGCGAGCGCTTACACTACGTCGCCTGCCGGGACGTATGCAGATACGGTTGTCTTGACGGTCTCTCCGTAACCAACGACCCGTTTCCGTATGCGCGGACAGCCGGTTACCGGTAGTCCGCGCATACGGAATAACACCAGGCCCATACACAACGACATTTATATGATGGCACTAGTGAGAGCACTCATAATCGCCGTCCTCATCATGACGGCAGCCGCTCCCGGGTACTCCGCGTCCAGCGGAGAGCTGGCCGTGTCCGCTTACATAACGAGCAGCGGATATTGCTGGGTCAACAATGTCCAGAACATAACCTTCGCCCCGCTCGACCCGCTCAACCCGGTCAATGTCCAGGCAGCCGGAAGAATCAATGTGACATGTTTCGGCTTTAGCAGCAATTTTACGGTCGGCGTAACCCAGGTGACACCATCTCCCCTGCTTCTTACCAACGGTCCGAACACCATTCCCTACACTTTGGACTTGCCCACGAGCGCCAGCGGCCCCGTTTATTTGTTGACCTCTCTTTCCATACCT
>JARKPN010000036.1 GCA_029975275.1 Geobacteraceae bacterium
GGGCTCCTGTCCCTTGTGGAACAGGGCCACGTCGAAGCCGTTTACCTCGATGGCGAACTGCCAGTTCTGGTAAAGGCTCTTGGGCATATTTCCGCTTCTCATAGCCGTGTTCTCCCGTTAGATGATTTCTTTGAAGTCCGCAGAGGTAGCGGTCAGGATGAAGTTCAGCTCGATGAACTCCGCCGTCTTGGTCGGCTTGACGAACACGCGGGCCACCATTTCGTTGCGGTCGATGACCGCCGGGGTATTGGTCTCCTCGTCGCACTGGAATGCAAAGTCGTAGAGGCCGCCCTTGTCCTTGATGTCCTGCAGGAAGGGATTGATCAGGCGACCGAGGGCACGCCAGGTCTGGGGATGGTTCGGCTCGAACACCACGAAGCGGGAGGACTCCGAGATGGCTTCCTCCATAAACATCATCAGACGGCGAACGTTGATGCGATCCACGGCCGAGGGCTGGCTCTGCAGTGTCTTTTGGCCCCAGATGTTGATGCCGGTGTCGGGGAACACGGCGATGACGTTGACCCCTTCCGGATAGAGCACATCGCGCTCGCCACGGCTGGTCTTGTAGGCCAGGGAGAGCGTGTTAAAGATGCGGCCACGGTCGATACCGGCGGGCGCGTTCCAGACGTTGGTCTTCTGGTCGCTGCGGGCGATGCAGCCCGCCACCGCGCCGCAGGGCGGCACCAGCTTCTTGCGCGAGTTGACCGGATCGCTGATCTCCAGCCAGGGGTAGTAGAGCGCCGCGTAGGAGGAGTTGAAGGCCGCGTGGCTGTACATCCCTTGTCCCTTGCGGAAGTCGACCGCTTCGAGCGGCTCCAAATGCATGGGCGTGTCGGCCATGAACAGCAGGTCCTTGCGCCCTTCGGCATAGGCGATTCCGGCGTTGATCACCGGCACTGTGGTGACGCCGGGAACCAGCAGCAGGTTCAGGGCGTCGATCTCGTCAAAGCCATAGAGGCCGCTATGCTGCGAGGGATCGCCGATGAAATCGGCATCGGCCAGGTCGGTCAGCCCGTTGTCACCGCCGGTGAGTGTGAACACGCCCAATGCCGGACGGTCGCCGGGCGTTCCCGACACGGCTGCCAGATCCTGGACCAGGATGAAATCCGAACGGTCGTTGATCGCCAGCTCCACATGGTTGGGCAGCGTCTCGTCCATGCTCAGATCCTTGAACACCTCGACCACATCGCCTTTATGCCGGACCACCAGGTTGAAATGGTTGGCCGGGTCGAGGGAGCCGTCCTCGATGGAGACGGAGAGCCGGTCCC
Organism: Geobacteraceae bacterium; assembly: GCA_029975275.1. Classification (GTDB taxonomy): domain Bacteria; phylum Desulfobacterota; class Desulfuromonadia; order Geobacterales; family Geobacteraceae; genus RPRC01. Next base: position 1,269 of record JARKPN010000036.1, read on the forward strand.
CCCAGACGCCTTCGTTCACGGCCTCGATCCGCAGGGCGTCGGCGGGCGTCGCCTCCCGGTTCTGCAGCACGATGGAAGACTTCAGCGCCGTCAGGGTGTCCCGGTCGGTGGGATCGGTGAGATGGGCAATACGGGTGACATAGAGGACCGAGCCGCCGTTGTCGAAAAACGCCCGGGCGGCGTAGGCCAGATAGCTCTCGTTGATATAGGAGCCGAAACGGTTGATGAACTGCTCCCAGCTCGTCACCAGCACGGGCTTGTTGATCGGGCCTTTCTCGGCCACCCCGACCATGGCGGCCGACGAGGTCGAGATCTGCTTCACATAGAAACTGAAATCCGTTTCCCGGGTGTAAATCCCGGGGGATAGATAGGTCGGCCTGGTTATTTCCTCCGCTTGCTGGTGGTCTTGGCCTCATCGGCTGCGGCGTCCTCGGTCGCCGTGGGCTTTTCCGGCTCCGGTTCCGCGCCGCCGGTCAGGTCGGTGATGCGCACCAGGCCGCGTTTTCCGGCGGTCTTGATCTCGGCGGAGAGGTCCTTGCGGGCGATGCTCTTGCGTTCTCGCGGCCCGAGGTGGATGGTTCCCTGGCCGGAGAGGTTGAACGTCAGGGGTTGGAACTGCAGGTTTCTG
>JARKPN010000037.1 GCA_029975275.1 Geobacteraceae bacterium
ACCAGGTAGAGAGAATTCCGGCGGTATGCATTGAAAGGAAAGGCGGCGTCTTCGGGTGCCGCCTTTTTTGTTTGTGCACCGGGTATGGCGCGTAGTGCCGTGACTGGCGCTGTCCGGTTCACCTTGCCCTGACGACACGCGCCGGCACCCCGTAGACAAGGGTATTGGAGGGCACGTTCTTGGTTACCAGCGAACCCGCGCCGACAACGGCGTTTGTCCCGATCACGATCCGGTCGATCACGTTGGCGCCCATTCCGATCTGGGCGCCCTCTCCGATGGTGCAGATCCCGGCGATATTGGCGCCTGGGTTGATCGTGCAGAAATCCCCTATCCGAGTATGGTGGCCGATCGACACATTCCTGTTCAGGGTGACGAAATCGCCTATCCTGGTGTACGGCGCAACGGTCACCCCCGGGCCGAAGTTGCAGCCGCGGCCGGATTTGACGCCGTTTGCCAGGGTGACGTGGGCATGACTGACGGATGCGTACATGGCCTTTTCAATCCGGAACTCGCGCAGAAAGGTCTCGTAGATCGTTCTCTTGGTGCGCGGCGACATTGCCCCCAGGATGAAATGGGACATGATCCAAGGCGTCCACGATCGGTAATGGAATTCCTCGATCCTGATGGTGTCGAGGGAATAGGCAAGATCGGCGTATTCGTTGCTCTCCGCATCGATATTGCTGATGATTTCAACGCTGAAGCCTTCACCCAGCCTGCTATGGAGGCTGTCGATGATGATGGAGAGTGCGGCATTGGCATGACCGAGAATCCGGTACGTCTCCATGGTGCAGCTACCCGTGTTGCCCAAGCGATCTCCTTTGTTCTTTCCGCATGGCGCGGAGCGTCTTTGTCAGTTCGACATACTTCTTGATGATGGACACCTTGTCCCTGATCCGGAACAACGGGAAGTTTTTGATCAGGATCCTGCGCATTTCCTGAAAATTGACGATCATCCTTTCCGGTTTCATGCAGTAATTGCCGCCATGGACCCGGTAGGCGCTGACCGGCCCGTCGGTAAAGCCGACCAGGTCGCGGGCGGCCATCCTCAGGTAGAAGTCCCAGTCCTCGATAATCCTGCGTTCGTCATAGCCTCCAACGATATCGAAAACGCCGCGACGGATCATGAGTACAGGACCGGGAACGGACCAGTTGCGGATGAACTCACGGCGGATTCCCGATTCTGTCCGGAATCTGCCGGTATTCGCACGGTACAGTCCGGTCAGTCCGCTCCCGGCAACCATCTCACCCCTGCCGTCGACAACGATGCAATCGGAGAAGACGGCCATTTTCCCGGGATTCTCCTGGAGATACCTCACTCGCTCGAGTATCCCCCCCGGCAGGAGATAATCGTCGCTGGCAAGGCTGGCAATGAACTCGCCGGAGCAGTGGGAAACGGCTTGGTTGATGGTCCTGGCGACTCCCTGGTTGGTCTTCCGTGTGAAGTATTTGACCGGGATCCGGTCGCCGTTGGCCGACAGCCATCTCCGGATTACCGTATCGGAGTCGTCCGTCGAGGCGTCATCGACTATCACGATTTCCTTGTTCGGGTACGGGTCATCCAGCACGCTGGTCAATGCCTGCTCGATGAATGAAGCGTGGTTGAACGAGGGCATGCGCACCGAAACCAGTGGTGTGCGGTCAAGGCCTTTTCCGTGACGGTCGTCCGGTCGCATGCTATCCGCCCGGACCGGTCCCCTGAATTTCCGGGGGACGGCCGTACTCGCCGGAGCCCGGCAACAGACCCATGCGTCGCCTGAATTCTCCGGGCGTCATGATCTCCCGCTCGAGCTGTTCGACAAGCAGGTGGGCACGCTTCACCAGGTCGATGTTTCTGGCCAGGCGCCTGCAATGCCGGTCGTAGTGAATATTGTCCTCCAGACCTATCCGTACTCCGCCTCCCGCGGCCAGCCCCAGCATTATCGAAGCGGTCTGTGACCGTCCGATACCGCCGACAGCCCATTCGCAACGAACGGGAAGCTTCGCCATCATTGCGCCCAGACTCAACGGGTCTGCCTGGGCGGTCGCCGGGTTGCCGAGAATCAGGTTGAAGTAGCAGGGTGGCCGCACCAGGCCCTTTTCAACCAGGTAATGCGCATAGTTGATCATGCCCCCGTCGAAGGCCTCCAACTCCGGAAGGATACCCCTTTGCAGCATCTCCGAGGCGAGCCTCTGAACCATTGCGGGAGAATTCACGGTTGCCTCGCGACTGAAATTCAACGATGACAGCGTCAGCGATCCCATATCCGGCTTGCTTGCACCGGTGAGGCGAAGGGGCGCACAACGGGAATCGAAGTTCGGCGCGGACCTCCCGCTCAGGGAAACACAGATGACGAGCTCCGGTGCGAACGAGCGGACCCTGTGGATAATATCGGCGTACAGGTCCACATCGTGGCTCGGGGTCCCGTCCGCTTTCCGTGCGTGGAGATGGACAATGGTAACGCCGAGGTGGCAGGCTTCCTGCACCTGCTCGGCAATCTCCTCCGGATCGATGGGCACGTGAGGGTTGTCATGTCTTCGGGGTACCATTCCGGTAGGAGTAAAATTCAACACCACGCTGTTGTTGATCTGATCATGCCGTTTCACGTGAATCTCCCCGGGATCTCGGGCTTGCTCCGCAAGAAAGCGATTAGGATAAACAAGGTAAGGATCTGCTTCGGTTATCGCGCCGATACAGATCGGTTGCGTCACGAAAGCGAGTATTTCTTAACCCGGAAACGCGGCATGCGTCAACAAGATAATCAGAACCCGGCACTGGGAGCGGAGCGTATCCTCGTCATTTTAACCGGCGCCGAGAACAATAACGTTTGGGAGTTGGAGCGGCTTCGTGATAGTCTGGCAATCCGCACACGGGGTTCCCTGCACCCGATGTACAACGGAACCACTATTTTGACACGTCTGCCTATGTGTGACGAACAAGGTGCAATCATGTCTGTTATCATCCATGAACTCTCAGACGTCCAAAGCACAAAAATCGGAGACGCTACAAAAATATGGCACTATGTTGTTGTCATGAAAAACGCTGTAGTCGGAAGTGATTGCACCATATGGCCCCATTGTTTTATCGACAATGATGTCAATATCGGCGATCGTGTCACCATTAAATGCGGCGTACACATAGGCAATGGGTCACTCATCGAAGATGGCGTATTTATCGGCCCGAATGCAACCGTGGGCGCCGCCCCCCATCCACCGGGTGATCACTGCCCCGGGGAACCTGGAAAGACCATTATTCACCAAGGTGCTTCCATAGGTGCAAATGCGGCAATACTCGCCGGCACGGTGATCGGCAGGTATTCCATGGTAGATGCGGGCGCTGTCGTAACGCACAATGTGCCACCCAATGCGATTGTAGCCGGGAATCCCGCGCGCATTACCGGCCCTGTAGCAACGACTGCCGCAAGGGCAAGGGAGAACCATGCCGGCACCCTTCGAGCCTCATCAATCCCCGGCGTGCAGTTTTTCCGCCTGCCTGTCATCCCGGACATGCGCGGCAGCCTCTCCTTTGCCGAATACGGTCAATATCTCCCCTTCATTCCGAAACGCTTTTTTCTTGTTTTCGATGTACCGAGCCGTGAAATACGCGGTGAGCACGCTCACAGAAAATTGCACCAGTTCCTCGTTTGCGTGAAGGGAGCCTGCTCGGTCATGGTTGACGATGGACGCGTGCGGGAAGAATACGTACTGGATACGCCGGGATATGCGCTGCACATTCCGCCGATGGTGTGGGGCGTACAGTACGAGTACTCCCGTGATGCCGTCCTGTTGGTGCTTGCGTCGGATATCTACAATCCGGATGATTACATACGGGATTACGATCAATTCCTTGAATTGGTAAGCACATGAATATTCCATTCCTGAATCTCAAGGCGGCCTACCTCGAACTGAGAGAAGAGCTGGATGCCGCGTATCATCGCGTCATGGAATCGGGCTGGTACGTATTAGGCACGGAGGTGGCCGCGTTTGAAGCCGAGTTTGCCGCCTATTGCGCCACGAGGTACTGCATCGGAGTCGGTAACGGTCTTGAAGCTTTGTACCTTATTCTCCGGGCGTACGGAATCGGTCCGGGTGATGAGGTGATCGTCCCGGCCAATACCTATATTGCAACCTGGATCGCGGTAACGCAAAGCGGCGCGACACCCGTTCCCGTTGAACCGGATGAAAGCACCTGCAACATCGATCCGTCTTTGATCGAACAGGCCGTAACCCCGAGGACCAAGGCGATCCTGGTCGTGCATCTCTACGGTCAGCCGGCGGATATGGAGCCTGTCAATGACATTGCCCGCAGGCATACATTGACGGTGATAGAAGATTGCGCTCAAGCACATGGTGCGCGGTACAAGGGGCGGAGAGTAGGCGGGCTCGGTGATGCGGCGGGGTTCAGTTTCTACCCCAGCAAGAACCTCGGAGCGTTCGGCGATGGCGGTGCGGTGACGACAAACGATCCGGTGATTGCCGGGCGAATTGCTGTACTGCGCAACTACGGTTCGCACCTCAAGTATCATAACGAGGTGGCAGGCCATAATTCCCGTCTCGACGATCTGCATGCCGCCATGTTACGGGTAAAGCTGACAAAACTGGATGACTGGAACTCGCGCCGCAAGAAGATAGCCGGATACTACCTGCACGAGCTTGCAAACAGACATGACGTCATCGTGTCGCACGTGCCTGATTGGGCTGACCCGGTCTGGCATCTGTTTGTCATCCGCACCTCGAAACGCGATGCCCTGTTCTCGACCCTGGCCGGCAAAGGAATCGACTCAATGATCCATTATCCGATTCCACCTCACCTGCAGCCTGCCTATGCACACCTGAACCTGGCAGAGGGTGCTTTCCCCCTTACCGAACAACTGGCACGTGACGTGATCAGCCTGCCGATGGGACCTCACCTGTCGCAATGTGAGGTAGCGGAAGTCGTCAAGGAAATTGCCCGTTTCTTCAGGCTGAAGGGACTAGACTATCAGCCTCCGGTTAAATAAACAGGTTATTGTCGGCCTTCTCCGACGCCTCGAGGTAGGAGGCCACGCCGCCGACCTCAATCCCGTCGATCAGCTCTTCCCTCCGGATCCCCATCAGGTCCATGGACATCTGGCAGGCCACCAGCCTGGCGCCTCCCCTGACGGCCTGTGCCATCATCTCTTCCAGGGCGGGTACGTTCTTGCGCTTCATGATCCCCCGGATCAACAGCCCGCCCATGCCGCCCATGTTCATGTTGGACAGGGCGAGCTTTCCGCTGCCGCGCGGCATCATCCAGCCGAAGGCCTTTTCGATCAGGTTCTTGCCCGGAGCGCCGACCTTCTCGGGCCGGCGCAGGGCGTTCAGGCCCCAGAAAGTGAAGAACATGGTCACCTGGCGGCCCATGGCCAGGGCGCCGTTGGCTATGACGAAGCCGGCGATGACCTTGTCCAGGTCGCCGGAGAAGACGACGATGGTCTTGTCGTTCCCCGCCGCTGCCGGCAGCTGCGCGACCGCCGGCTCACCCTTCTCGATGACCGCCTTCACGATCCCCTTCTCCACGCTGATGTCGCGCACCAGGTTGCCGGTGGCCCTGGCCCAGGACGGAGCGTCGCTGAAGAAGCCCGGGTCGCTGGCGGTGATGGCGACCGCATCGCCCGGGGCCAGCTCGTCCATCTCCTGCTTGAGCCGCATCACCGGGCCCGGGCACTGGAGGCCGCAGGCGTTCACCTCAATCACCCTGGAGGATTTCCCACCGGCCTGTTGCACGGGGATGACCTTTCCCGTGTCGGTGGTGTTCGCCGGTCGGGCCGCCGCGGCCGACTCCTGGGGGCCGGTGGCGATGTGCCAGATCTCGTAGCCGCCGGACAGGTTCATGTAATCGGTGATCCCGTTGGCTTCCAGGACCCGGGCCGCGTTGTAGGCCATGTGCCCCACCTTGCAGTAGAGGAGGACCTTCTTGTCACGGGGAACTTCGTTGATTCGATCCCTGATCTCGGCCAGGGGGATGTTGACCGCCCCCGGGACGGCGCCGGTGGCGAACTCGGCCGGGGTGCGCACGTCCAGGATGAACAGCTCCGCCTTGTCGATCTTTTCCAGGCGGTCCCAGGAGGTGCTCTTCACCAGGCCGTCCAGGATGTTCTGGGCCACGAACCCGGCCATGTTGACCGGGTCCTTGGCCGAGGAGTAGGGGGGCGCGTAGGCGTGTTCGATTTCGGTCAGGTCGTCCACGGTCATGTTTCCCTTGATGGCGGTGGCAATCACGTCGATGCGCTTGTCAATCCCGTCGTAGCCGGTCGCCTGGGCGCCGAGAACCCGTCTGGTCTCGGGGGAGAAGACCAGCTTGAGGCACATCTTCATGGCGCCCGGGTAGTAGCCCGCCGCGTCGTTGGGGTGGATGATCACCGAATCGCACGGGATCCCCTTTGCCCTGCAGAGCTTCTCCGAGGCCCCGGTCATCCCCACGGTCAGGTCGAAGACCTTGGCGATGGCGGTCCCCATGGTACCGTCGTAGCTGCGCGGGGTCCTGGCGTGCATGTTGTCCGCCGCGATACGCCCCTGCTTGTTGGCCGGCCCGGCCAGGGGGATGGCGGTCTTCTGCCCGGTCAGGGGGTGCATGACCTCGATGGCGTCGCCCGCGGCATAGATATGTTGGTCGCTGGTCCTGAGGAAGTCGTCCACCACGATGTGCCCCTTGAGGCCGAGCCCGATGCCCGAGTCGGCGATGAAGCCGGTGTTGGGCTTCACGCCGATGGAGAGGAGCACCAGGTCCGCCTCAACGGTCCGGCCGCTGGTGAGGCGGGCGGTCACGCCGCTGGCAATGCCCGGCTCGAAGGCGGCCACACCGTCGTTCAGGTAGAGCCCCACCTGCCGCATGCGCAGCTCCCGGTGCACCATGGCCGCCAACTCGAAGTCGAGGACGTTCATGGCCTGGTCGGCCATCTCCACCACGGTCACGCCGATGCCGCGGGCGTGCAGGTTCTCGGCCATCTCCAGGCCGATGAACCCGGCCCCCACCACCAGGGCGCTCCTGACCCTGCCGTCGTCCACCATGGCGCGGATCCGGTCCGAGTCCGGGATGGTCCATAACGTGTGGATGGCCGGGTGGTCCGAGCCGGGGATGGTCGGTTTCACCGGTGAGCCGCCCGGAGCCAGCAGGAGCTTGTCGTAGGTCTCTTCGTACTCGCGGCCCGACTCAAGGTCACGTGCTCGAATGCTCTTCGATCCGGGATTGACGGCCAGCACCTCGTTGCGGGTGCGAACCTGGATGTTGAACAGGCTCCTGAACCCTTCCGGGGTCTGCACCAGCAGCCGCTCCCGTTCGGTTATGGCGTCGCCGATGTAGTAGGGGAGGCCGCAGTTGGCGTAGGAAACGTACTCCCCCCGCTCGAACACGATGATCTCAGCCTGCTCGTCCAGCCTTCTCAGGCGCGTCGCTGCGGACATCCCTGCCGCCACGCCTCCTACGATGAGGTATCTAGACACTTTGTCCCTCCTGGTGATGGTAATTTGAATTTGCGGGTTTTGAAGAGGCGGATGGTTTTTTTGGCCTCTTGTGCAAGAAATATATTGTGATTTGTATATACAAAAAATTGAATATATATGTCAATCTTTTTTTGAGGATGGACCAGAAAGCAAGGTAATAGCGCAGCCATTTCCTTTTATTCGCCGTTATGCGCCTGAGGGATATTTCTGGATTTGAGGAGGGTAACATTCTCGGTGATGATGGCGTCAGGAATTCTGCTTTGACTTCAATCATGAGCAGGGGTATGTTTTTGGTGGCTTTGAAAGCAAAAAAAGCTGCGGTGGAATAGTGATTTTGAAACGCTCAACTGCCTGTTGGGCATGTCAGGCACTTATAAAATATTATAAAAATCAAATAATTATGTCAGCATAAAAAATATGTCAAAAAGGGTGGGGGAGCAAGGGCTCACCAATAACGAGTTGAAATTACGGAGCGAAACATACAAATTGGTAACAGTGAGTTCATGCGGAGGTGATTATGCTTTCGACGGAAGACAAGATGTATCAGATAGCAAAGTATCTCGGTGACTTGAACAGTAAAGGCAAAGTCAAAAGGTTTTGGCCAAATGAAAGAGGGTATGCGAAAGTCAAGGACATAGTAAGAGGGTGTCCCCTACTTGTTCTTCATACGAACGATGCAGAATTGATAGTTACCCTTTTGGTAACTCCGACCGCACTTTTAAGATACGGGACAACTTGCCAGAGGGCAGTAACAACCTTCAAGAGCTTCTTCGGCACTGATGTGAAACAAAGAAGGTGGACACACGCATTGGACAATGATGAGCGAGACCAGTACTTGGCTGATGTAACTAATCGCGATCTACCTGAAATATTTAAGCTGATCGATGAGTTGAAGGAGAAGTTGTCTTCCGTGTAGGGAGTTCAAGTTTAGGGGAATTTCAACCAGCGGCACGACCGGCCCTTAAAAAACTGGGCCGGTCAGCCTTACTACGTTCTGCGGTCGCTGCGCGCCCGGAGAACGGGGCCGTTTAGCTCGCGGCCCCATTGGCCTGAATGAAAGGATAACGGAAGAATGAATTGGTCGCTCCTCGCACCAATGCTGGTCACAACGATTGTAGCAATCGTCGGATGGCTTGCGTTGCACAGACTATCTGCTGCTCGTGATCGGGCGAACAAGCGACGAGAGTTGCGAGTTCACTACCTCATCGATGCTTATCGAAAACTGGAAAATGCCGGCAACCGCGAAGCAAGCATACGAGATTATGCCGATGCGTTTGAGTCTGCTGTTGCTGATATTCAACTCTTTGGCTCCCCTGAGCAGGTTAAGCTCGCTCGCAAGTTTGCACTCGATTTTGCAGCGCAAGGAGCAGCTACACTCGACCCACTACTAAACAGTTTACGGGCAGATTTGCGGCAGGAGTTGCAACTTCCACCACTGGAAGAGTCAATCACGTATTTGCGGATAACAGACAAGAAGAACAAATGACAAGTCGTTGTGGTAAATGAGGAACAGGTAAAAGGGTCAGGTCTCAATATTTGACAAAACTACAATCTGTTGATTGTTGAGACCTGATCTTTCAAGAGTGTGGAGTGGATAGAGATTAATCTTGGAGGAGGAGACGATGACTAAAAACTTGATCCAAGTCGCTCAGCTTTTGCTAGAGCATCGCCTTTCAGCACATCTCCTTTTTCTTGAACCCCCGGGACGGCCAAAACCCCCATATTTCGCCATTTCAAGTAGTCCAGTATGTTTTTATAGGTTGCAATGACACCATCAAAAATGTGCTCATCTTTCCCGGCTCCACAAACAAGCAGGGCGCTTTCTCGTGCTTGCAGCGGGCGCAAGGTTTTTTCTGAGTCGTAGGCGTTCATTCTATCGATTGCCGCTTTGATTTGAGTTGAGAAGCTGAACCAATAAAGAGGGGAGGCAAAGATAACAGCGTCTGCCTTTTCAAGCATTGGCTCCAATTCCGAGAAGCCATCGGTGAATGAACAGGCGCGGCCTTTATTCCAGCAGGCGCCGCACGCTTTACAACCGCTGATAACTTTTGCTGCTGCGTTAAACATGGTTACGCTGTGCCCTTTGACTTGAGCTCCTTTAGCAAACGCTTCCGCCAGTAATTCACTATTTCCACCTTTTCTTGGGCTTCCGGTAATAACTAAGATGTTTTTGCTCATATTAGTACTCTAATGCAGTATGATCATGACCTCTTGAAAAGTAGTTGCGCGCATGTTTGTATTGTAAAGTGAGTATACTTGTATTGTAAAGTATGCACTTTTTTTTCATGTACTCACTAAAAGGAGAGCGTTTGTGCCGATAAATGACTGTGTTTCAACAAGAACCGACGTTAAAAATACTGATTTTGGTTATACGCTTTCACTCATTGGTGGGAAATACAAGATGCTTATCATGTACTGGCTGGTGGCAAAGAAAGTTGTGAGGCACAATGAATTGAAACGTCTAATTGGGAGCATATCTTTCAAAATGCTTAGTGTCTCTCTCAAAGAACTTGAAGCAGATGGATTGATCGTCCGGAAGGAGTATCCTCAGGTACCGCCAAAAGTAGAATACAGCTTGTCGGAACGTGGTAAGTCCTTAATGCCCATCCTTGACGCCATGTGTGAATGGGGTAAGAAAAATAGAGTGAGTGGCGGGTCAGGCTTATAAGATTGAAGAAAAATCACAGAGGGATCGCGTCTCAACTCCAGGCAAAAAACGGTCGGCAATTGGGTCTCCAAAAAGTGCAACTGCTAGGGTCAGGCTTGTATTACTGGAATTCTTTGGTAGGTTAGAGACATGGCACAAAAACCAAAAGTCCACTATCCTGGAGTTTTCCGGATCAGGTTCTTCGTTAGGAGGAAAGAATGAATAATCAACCGCAGCGGCGTTCGTCAGCTACTCAGATGCGCGCCATGGCGCGCGTGCTCATCCTGCTTATCATCTCCGCGCAGGCCCTGTTGTCGTTGTCCGGTTGCGTGACGACGCGGCCCGCGGAGCTGGCAGGGATCGCCACCTACCGTGAACGCATCGCACTGCCGCCGGGCGCGGTATTCGAAGCGGCGCTGCAAGAGGTCTCACAAAACGGCAAGACGGGCAAAGTCCTCGGGCGCACGATCATCGACCCGGCGGGGCAGCCGCCGTTTCGTTTCAAGATCGCGTACGACGAAGCTGCTATCCGGCCGCAGGAGCGCTATGCCGTGACTGCCACCGTCAAACGGGACGGACAGGTGCTTTTCACCACCCACGGCCATAAGACGGTCCTTGCCGGAGATAAGACTCCCCTCAACATCATGATGATATCCGCGCACGGTCAGAAGCAGCCGGCGGTCTTCGCGTATCTGCCGGCTTCATACGAGCGCGAGGTGCCGGGGGCGAACAGCCTGATCCGCTGGCACCTGGATTTGCTGCCCGGCGGCCACTACCAGTTGCGCATGACCTATCTGGACAAACCCGAACCCAATCAATTCGATCAAATCGGGCGCTGGCAGTACGATCGCGAACACGGCGGATTGACGCTGTTACAAAGCGGCCAATCGCCTTTTTATTTCGCAGTGGAAGCCGACGGTAGCGTCCTGCGGCAGCGGGATTCCGATGGTACACCCATCGAGTCTCGCCATGACGCGCCATTGCAACGCCTGCCCGGGCCCGCGCTTATCGAGCCCCGCCTTAAACTGACCGGCATGTTCACCTACATGGCGGACGCCGCCTCGATCACCCTCTGCGACGACGACAGGCGGCTTCCCGTCGCAATGGAGGCCGATTATCGGGCGCTCGAACGAGCATATACGCAGACAGATCCCCAACCGGGCCAAGCACTGCTGGTTACTCTGGACGGCGAGATTGCCTACCGCCCTTCGCCAGAGGAAAGCCAGCCGCCACGCGCCACGCTGATCGTGGAACGCTTCGTGGACATCTCGTCGCGTGAAACCTGCGGCCAAGCTCCGGCCGACAATCCCCTGCGGGGTACCTATTGGAAGCTGGTAAGCCTGGAAGGAGAACCCATCCAGGTGGCCGATCGGAAGCGGGAACCACACCTGATCTTTGCAACGGAGGAGCAACGTGTTTCCGGCAGTGGGGGCTGTAACCGTGTCACGGGCGGTTTCGATCTCGGCGGCGATAAGCTGCGCCTGCGTCAGATGGCCGGCACCATGATGGCCTGCCCCGCCGGCATGGACCAAGAAAGCCGCTTCCTGCAGTCGCTAAGCAAAGTAGAGCGCTACCACATCAGTGGTGACCATCTTGAATTGCTGGATGCGTCTGGTACGGTGTTGGTGCGCTTCGAGGCAGTGACGTTGCCATGACCCCCGGCCCAAACCGCTCCATCCGACCGCTCAACCGCTGAGCGGTTTCACATCGGCTGAGCTTGGACGTTTTTCGGCCGATAAACTCGCGGCTCCTGTTTAATGAAAAATGGAAGAATACAGAGTGTTTAGTGTTTAGGGTCAGGCTTGTATTAATGGAATTCTTTGACAGGTTAGGAACATGGCACGAAAACCACGAGTCCACTATCCTGGAGCTTTGTACCATGTGATGCTGCGTGGCAACGGTGGACAGGACATATTCTTCGAGGATGCCGACCGTTATCGCTTCTATCTCCTGCTACAGGAAGGGACGGCGCGTTACGGACACCGCATTCATGCCTTCTGTCTTATGTCCAACCACGTACACTTGGCGATCCAGGTTGCCGATGTTTCCTTGTCCCGCATAATGCAGAACATCGGATTCCGGTACACCCGCTGGATTAACTGGCGGCGTGGAAGCAGCGGCCATCTTTTCCAGAGTCGGTTTAAGGCCGTGCTGGTCGATGCGGATTCCTATCTCTTGGAACTAACACGCTATATCCATCTCAACCCCGTTCGAGCCGGCATCGTGCAATCGCCGGAGAATTATCCCTGGAGCGGCCATCGCGCATATCTTGGTCATGATGCAATCCCTTGGCTGACCACAGATTGGGTCTTGTCGCAATTTGTCGCAGATCCCGCTCAAGCACGCGGAGCCTTCCGTGATTTTGTCGAAGAGGGGAAAGCAGAGGGACATCGGCGGGAGTTCCACAGCGGTGGAGTAAGCGAAAGCCGTATTCTTGGGAGCGATACTTTTATCGACAGTGTATTGATGCAAGCCGAGGGAAGGCCGACGCAACGGATACGTCTGAAGGATATCCTCGCGGCTGTTTGCCGTGAGTACGGAATCGAGGAGACGGATCTGACGATTGCCGGCAAATACCGAAACCTTTCGGAAGCGCGCGGTATGGCAGCATGGCTTGCCCTGGAACTGGGATGCGGCACTGTTGCCGAACTGGGAAAAATCACCGGCAGGGACGCAAGTACGTTGAGCACCGTGGCCAGGAAGTTGCGGGAAAGGGCGAAACGAGACTCAGCGCTTGCGGAAAAGATGATCGGCTTGCTTAAAGTGTTTAGCAAAATACATTAATCCATGCCTGACCCCAGAATTGACCTATATTGCCGGTTGCCGGCCGCTGCGCACCGAGCATAGTTGCTCGACATGGCTTGATACTTTTATGGATTTAGGATATGGTTGTGCCATGAATCTGGCGCTAATTCATTTTCTGAACAAGTCTCGTTTGAAGTCGGCGATTTCCACGGCTCTCGCGTTCGTCATCGCCCAGGGGATATTTGTATCCTATGCATCATTTTCGTCTTCTGCCACATTACAATCGTGTCTTTTTAAGGAAAAAAGCGACAAATCCAGCTCTCATGCAAAAAAAACTATCAGATTTCTCGCGTTACTGAAAGGCGCTTTATTCGTTGAATCTATGACCGTCTTACAATCCATCATGTCTTCATACTATTTGTTTCAGCCGTTCCTGGCAGGCCACCACCCGTGTCTCATTCCTGACATACCCTCTGCTTAACCATAATCCCAGGCCTGAACATCGTTGGTTGTTCGGGTCTTTTGCGCCTGTTTCCGCATAATGGACTATGACGGTCTTTACTTGCCATAGTCGCTGCGGCACCATTGTATCCCGCCTCTCTTTCCTTGTTCACATCCAGGATCGGGTGCATTTGTGCGCCTAAAGTGGAAGAGGTTGGTTTTAATTAATAATTTGATTAAATAAGAATTTCCCATTTCAACAATAATCACCGGAGGACTTCGATGAAAAATTCTACCGATATGAAAAGGATTTATATAACTGAAAATGATATGGATCGACTAGAAGAGCTGCTTACAGTGGCCGTAAAGCTCTCCGTGAGAGACTTCCATCATCTTGAAGATCTCGCGAAGGAACTGATGAAAGCCGAAATCGTTAAGGCAACCGATGTCCCGAGCAGCGTTGTGACAATGAACTCCAAGGTGCTCCTGAACGACCTTGAGAGAAACGAGCTTAAAGCGTACGCCCTCGTGTTCCCGAAGGAAGCAAACATTGAGCAGAATAAGTTATCAGTTCTCTCACCCATCGGAACAGCGATGCTAGGATGTCGTGTCGGCCATGTTCTTAAGATCAAAACTCCGTCAGGGGAAAGGCGACTCAAGGTGGAAAAAATTCTCTACCAGCCGGAGAAAGCCGGTGACTTTCACCTGTAGCCGGTTTCCATCCGGAAACCCTGGGAAATGTTATGAGGGAGGGGTCGGGACTTTCACGGAGCAAGTGAGTGTCACTCCTAAACAAGAGTTTATAGAAGGTACGGCCGACGAAAATGGTCTGCCCGGATAAAATATGAGTATGTATATTGTTCAATTTTTAATAAATAATGCTCTTGCTCTGTTCCTTGGAGCAATTATCGGTCTAGAGCGTCAATGGAGACAGAGGAACGCGGGCTTAAGAACTAATGCCCTTGTGTCATTGGGGGCAGGACTATTCGTATCTCTTTCTATATTGGTAACCGGCGTAACCGATCAAACCCGAATGGCGGCACAGGTGGTTTCAGGCATAGGATTCCTCGGTGCAGGTATCATGATGCGTGAAGGGTTAAATATTCGCGGGCTTAATACCGCTGCAACACTTTGGAGCGCTGGAGCGATCGGGACACTCGCAGGATCGGGATTCACTTTATACGCTCTTTCGGGAACGGTATTAGTTGTTTCAACTCATTTTCTCCTGAGACCTTTGGGAAACAGCTTAAACCGCTGGCTGGCTCGGCAGGAACCAGACGATATATTATATATTTTACGTATAGTTTGTCGTAGCGGCTCAGAACAACACGTGAGGACACTTCTGCTGCAACAAGTCCTCCAGGAGTCGCTCCTCTTGCAATCAATTGAAAGCACGAATATTCCCGATACGAACAAAGTTGAAGTATTGGCGTGTATATTTACAAATGAAAGGCAAGATAATTTAATGGAAAAGGCAGTTGGGATGCTGAGCCTTGATGAATCTGTTACTGCTGCGGGATGGAAAAATCTTCCCAGGCAGTATGATGAGTGAATCGGTTTATGGTCATAACGGCTGTTGTAACGGCCAGGGTCATGGGATCGTTGGGCCTGCGCCCCGGATCGACCCGCCCGTCGCAATTGACAATCCCGATGCGGCGCTGGAAAGCCAGGATCGTGTTTATCGTCGCTGGTCCTGATAGCTGTCCACTTTAGGCAGCCCGACAGGCGGAACGATATGCCGGTTCAATAATCCCTGAACGATTTCCACGTCCCTCTTGTGATTTGCCATGAATGGCGATATTCATTATATGGGGACGGGATGCCTGTCTGCTCGGAAACAGGCGCGACGATAGTATTGCCACCGCGGGTTTCCCGGTCACGGGATTGTGAGCCGGCGGAGCAAGGAGAGCGGATAACGTGGAAATTATTACGGTGTACTCGTGGGAAGAGCTTCAGCGGGAGCTTTTCGCCCATTCCTGGAACGACAAGATAGGAAGATTCCGCTCCCGGTTCGCTTTCCGTGGGCTTTCGAGCGCGGAGTACCGGCTGGAAACGACCCTGATGCGGCTCGGAGGGGATTACGCCAGGCTGGAACGCCACCTGCTGCGCAACTTCAGAAAATACGCCCACCGGAGCGTGGTGGAGCGGGACTCGCTCTGGCACTGGCTGTCCGTTGCCCAGCACTTCGGGCTCCCTACCCGTATCCTCGACTGGACCTATTCCCCGTTTATCGCCATGCATTTCGCCACGGCGAACATCGAGAAGTTCGACCTGGACGGGGTCATCTGGGCGGTCAACTACGTGAAGGCTCACGAGCTGCTGCCGCAGTTCCTGAGGGACCGGCTGGAGGAGGAGGGGGCGAACGTGATGACCCTTCAGCTCATGAACGAGTCGATAAATTCCCTGAACGCCCTCGATGCGCTCGACGTCCGGTCGGGCGAGAAGGTCGTGATCTTCTTCGAGCCCCCCTCCATTGACGACCGGATCGTCAACCAGTTCGCCTTCTGTTCGGTCATGTCCGATCCCGGCCTGGCGCTGGACGACTGGCTGAAAAACCATCCGGCACTGGCCCGCAAGATAATCATCCCCGCCTCGCTGAAATGGGAGATACGCGACAAGCTCGACCAGGCAAACGTGAACGAGCGGGTGCTGTTTCCCGGGCTGGACGGCCTGAGCCGCTGGCTCAAACGGCATTACAGTCCCAGTACGTGAAGCCGGGGGGCCGGGCTAAGCCCGCCCCCGGCTGTCGACTCCCGTCCCGCCGATGGTCTCCTTCACGAACAGGCTGGCGGCCAGCGCCGTCAGCGCGCTCAGGAACAGGACGAAGAACGCCTCCCGGTAGCCCGCCACGGTGAATGCCTGGCCGACCTTGCCCCGGCTTTCGAGTATGGAGCCCAGCACGGGCTGCAGCAGGGCACCCCCCGCAAAGGGGAACAGGTTGAGCAGGCCGAAGCAGGTCCCTGCTATCCGGCCGGGAAAGATTTCCCGGGCGCTGGCGAAGCCGACCACGGCCACGGCGCTGGCAAAGACTCCGAACCCGAAGCAGATCAGACCGATGACGGCTGGCGGCAGCTCCGCGGTGAAAAATGCCAGCAATGCGGTAAGGGCGACCATGGCGCTGCTGGCGAGGACGAGGGTCGGCTTGCGCCCCTTGAGGATGCGGTTGGAAACGAAACCGAGCAGCGGGCTGCCGACGATCATGCCGACCGCCACCAGGGAGAGGATGCTGCCGGTCTGGGCCTTGGTCGCACCGTAGACGTGCATCAGGTACGGTCCCCCCCAGAGGCCGGCAAAGGAGGTGAAGATCCCGTATTTGCAGAAGAACCAGATCGCCAGCGGCCAGAAGGCGGGCCGGGCCAGCACCAGCCGGACCCCCTCAGCCAGCCTGATAGGCGGATCCACGACTGCGGCATGCTCGGCAGGGGAGGGCCATCCCATCTCTGCGGGCCGATCCCGCACGATGCGCCAGACCAGAGCCGCCAGCAGTGTGGTCAGCACGCCCACCAGCATGAACGAGAGACGCCAGCCGATGTGGCTGCTGACCAGGGCCAGGGGGGTGGCTGCGGACAGGGAGCCGACTCCGCCCATGGCCATGAGGATGCCGGTCATGGTGACGAACTCTCTGGCGCTGAACCACTCGGCCAGGATCTTCAGGGTGCAGACGAACAGGGTCGAAACCCCCAGCCCCACCAGCACCCGACCGGAAACCGCCCAGACCGGCGATTCGGCCATCCCCAGCAGCACGGAGCCGATGGCCGCCAGGCAGAGAAAGAGCGTGATGGTCCTGCGGGGACCCCAGGAATCGGACATGAGCCCGGTGGGAAGCTGCATGAGCGCGTAGGGGTAGAAATAGGCCGAGCTGAGAAAACCGATCAGCGCCCCGCTTGCGTGCAGGTCGGCCATCATGTCGGTAGCGACCACCGCCGGGCAGAGCCGGTGAAAAAACACCAGCACGTAGCCGATGGCCAGGCTCCAGAAGATGAACCAGCGGTAGCGCAGTGTCCTGCTCATTTCCTTGGGCGGCATGTTTCCTCCGGCGGGGTGGATATCCTGGTGGCCTATTCAAGCATGTCCGGGATGAAAAAGCACGCGGTAACTCGGCCGGCGTGCAAAAAAAAGGGCGCGGAACGCGCCCATACAGCGAAAAGGAGGATCTTCGGCCGGCAGTTGTCGTCATCTGCAGGTCATGGATGCAGCTCCTTGGCTTTTGTCCCCTGCTCCACGGTAAATTCGGCGCCGCATGAAGGACAGCGGAGGGTCTCTCCCTTGCGCAACGGCCGGACCCCGCTGCATGCCCAAAGCAGAAGGCAGGCTGCCAGCAGGAGGCCCCCCAGCGTGTACAGTTGTCTCATGGTGTATCTCCTTTCCCACGCCGCGGCACGGGCATCAGAAGAAATATGCCCAGCGCAGGGCCAGCTTGTTGGTTCCCGGGCCGCTGCGGACTGAAAAATCGTCACGGTATTCTATCATGAGCTGATTATTGCTTCCGATGCCCCAGAACAGCGAAATACCCAGGCCGTGATTGCTCATCCGGTCGTTCTGGGGGATCCCGGCGACCTTGGTTTCTCCGCCATAGACGTAGTAATAGTCAAGGGAGACGAACCACTGCTTGGTGATGTCGTAGCTCAGGTGGGTTTCGAAACCGACCGTGGGGTCCTGTTCGAGCCTGACCGGCAGGAAGCCCGACCCGAAATCGTCGTTATCGGTATAGAACTCTCCGTTCACTATCAGGTCCACATAGAATTTCTCTCCAAAACCCTTCACCAGCCCGACTTCGGGCTTGACGGCCCAGCGGTTCGCACCCAGATTCAGGACCCTGTTGCGGTCGTACTCGCCGAGGGGTAGGGTGATCCAGGGGGTAAATCCCACCCAGAGCTTGTCCTTGGGATCGTTTACGAACCAGAGGGTAGCCAGGACGACCGGGTCGGCGAAACCGGTTGCGGAATACTGGTTCCCGCCGACGGCGGCGCCGTCGAGCGACACGTCGCCGTAGGGGATCAGCGCCTGGGGATCGATGGTGAACGGGCCGATCTGGGTATAGTAGACCGGCCTGAAGATGCCGATGTTCTGGCTCAGGTTGAAGTCGTTGCTGACCTTCTCTCCGTTCTTGTACAGTTTGTTCGCGGTAATATGGTTGAAGTAGGCGCAGAAGAGGAACGTTCCGGGTGGGGCCGGAATGTAATCGCGGGCGTTCGCCGCCAGCGAGACCTCCGGCAGGGCCAGCAGCAGACAAATGGCCGCGGCGCTCAAAAGTTTCTTCATGGTATCCACCTCCGTCATTGCATGGGAATGGTGATGCGTGCCGTGCGTCGTGACGTATGTGCACTGCGCTCACAGGCGCGGCTTACCGGGGCGTTCCCGGCGGAACGCCCCGTTGCCCGGGCATTACATGGCCTTCTTGTAGAGTGCGATCATGTCGTTCACGGTGGTGATGCGGGGATTGGTCGGGGTGCACACTTCCTTCATGGCCCATTCGGCCATTTTTGGTATATCCTCGGCTTTCATGCCCAGTTCGGCCAGGCCCGACGGGATGCCGATATCCGCGGACAGGTTCTTGATGGCCTCGATCCCCATGATGGCGGCTTCGCGCGGGGTGAGGCCGGTGATGTCCACACCCATGGCCGCCGCCACGTCGGCGTAGCGGTCCATGCAGGCAATCATGTTGAACTCGCATACCAGCGGCAGGAAAACGGCGTTACAGACGCCGTGCGGCAGGCCGATGAAGCTGCCGGGCTGGTGCGCCAGCGAGTGGGCGATGCCGAGTCCGGCGCTGCTGAAAGCCTGGCCGGCGATATAGGCGGCATAGGCCATGGCGGTCCTCGCTTCAATGTCGGTGCCGTTTGCCACCGCTTTGGGAAGCCAGGTGGCGATCAGCTTGATGGCATGGAGGGCCAGGCCGTCGCTGATGGGGTTGGCGAAGGCCGCTACGTAGGCCTCCACCGCGTGAGTCAGGGCATCCATGCCGGTGGCCGCGGTGAGTCCCGGCGGCATGCCCGCATGCAGCTCGGGATCGTCGATGGCGATATTGACCGGGACGTTGACGCTCCATATGACGAATTTTACGTTGTTTTCGGTATTGGTGATGACCGCCGCCGGGGTCATTTCGCTGCCGGTGCCGGCGGTGGTGTTGATGGCGATGAACGGCGGCATCGGCTTCGGAACCGTGTCGATTCCCTTGTAGTCGTGGATGGTCCCGCCGTTGGTGGCGACGATGCCGATCGCCTTGCCGCAGTCGTGCGAGCTCCCTCCCCCCAGGGTTATTATGGAGTCGCAGCCGTTGTCCCTGTAAGCCTGAAGACCGTCCGCCACGTTCTTGTCGGTCGGGTTGGGTTCCGCCCCACCGTAGATGATCGCCTGTCCGCCCGCATCCTCCAGGATCTTCTTGATCCTGTCCGCCAGACCATTTGTGGCAAGAAACTTGTCGGTAACGATCAGGGTTTTTTTCCCGCCTATGGCCTTCATCTGCTCACCGGCGGCTTGCACCGCCCCACAGCCGATCAGGGTGACCGGCGGCACGAGGAATCTGTTGATGCTGGTTGGAATTCCCATGGTTGCCTCCTTGTCCGAAATGGTTTGCCCGGCAAGGTGGGCCGCCTCCGGCTGCGGACGGAACCACCGCGGGTGTGTTCCCGTCCTTAGCAGGAGGTATGCCGACGGTAAGTGGATGAAAATCTGTTTGATATTAAGGGGTTTGGCTTGGTGTCGAGGTGGAGGGGTGTGCGGCGTGCGATGCAGATCTGTCTGTCGGGCCCGGTGCCGTCCCGGTTTGCAGTGGATTGGAAGCGTGTGAAAATTCGCCCAGGTGTGAAAAACGTCACAGGCCGGCGCGGCTAGCTTTTCCGGTTCAGCCGCTTGTTGAGGGCGGTCCGGGAAACCCCGAGCAGGGAGGCGGCGATTCCCTGGTTGCCGTTGGAACGTCTCAGGGCTTCTTCCACGAGCCGAGCTTCCATCTCTTTCAGGCTGGGGAGGTTGTCGGGGAACAGCAGCGTGACCGGGGCCTCACCATGCCTCCCGGGCGGGAGAAGCGGGGAGTCGGCGCTTTCCTGACGGATGACTTCCCGGAAGCTTGCCATGGACAGGACTCCCGAACCGTGGCGGGCCACGGCGTCAAGCACCATGGCCTCCAGCTCGCGCACGTTGCCGGGAAAGTGGTATGCCCTCAGCAGGCTCAGCAACTCCGGAGGGTAGCTGGGCAGAGGTTTGCCGAGGCCTGCCGCCGAGCTGCGCAGGAAATGTGCCACCAGGAGCGGTATGTCCTCGCGGCGTTCCCGCAGCGGCGGGATCAGGACCCGGTGGGCGCAGAGCCGGTAAAACAGGTCGTTGCGAAAGGCCCCCCGCTTTACTGCCGCTCGAATGTCCTTGTTGGTCGAGGCGACGATGCGGGCCGCGCTCTTCTTCGGGGTATCCGAGCCGAGGGGATAGTATTCATGGTCCTGCAGCAGGCGGAGCAGCTTTACCTGGGAGCTTTCCGACAGGTCGCCGATCTCGTCCAGAAACAGGGTCCCGTCCGCGGCGCACTCGATGAGTCCCCGCCGGGCCTCGTCGGCCCCGGTAAACGCGCCCTTGCGGTGTCCGAACAGGGTGTCGGTGAAGATGGTGTCGTCAAGCCCGGCCACGTTGACCGGCACGAACCTGCCCGGTGCCCCGCTCAGCTGATGGATCGCCCGCGCAACCAGTTCCTTGCCGGTCCCGGTTTCTCCGGTGACCAGGACCGGTTGCCGTGAACAGGCGATCACCTCACAATACTGGAACACCGCCTGCATCTTTCCGCTCGCCCCGACAATGGCCGCAAAGGCGTCGGGCCGTTCGACCCTGCCGTCGAACAGGTTCTGTTCCAGATGCGCCATCTGGTGCTTCAGGGTGAACATCTCCAGCGCCTTGGAGACGCTGGAGATGAGCCTGGCGTTCTCCACCGGCTTGACCAGGTAGTCGAAGGCCCCTATCCGCATGCACTCCACGGCTGTTTCCAGCTCGTCCGCAGCGGTCATGACGATCACCTGTATCTGGGGATGGTCCCGGCACAGCCCGGCCAGCAGCTCCTTGCCGGACACGTGGGGCATGAACAGGTCCAGCACCACGGCGGCAACATTCTCAGCAGCCACCAGCGGAAGCACGCACCGGCTGTCGGAGAGCGTCCTGACCTCCCTGATGCAGGCCCGGCGGAGCAGGGCTGCCGAGGAGAAAAGGATGTGCTCCTCGTCGTCCACCAGGAGCACGGTCGGCTGAGCGCAGTGCCGGGCACGGTTCATGGGCAGCCTCCCTTGGGGGTATAGAGCGGGATCCGCACGTAGACGCTCGTCCCGCCGCCAGGCTCGGATTCGACCTCGATGCCCCCCCCATGCTCCTTGATGATGGCGTAGCAGATGGAGAGTCCGAGGCCGGTCCCGCCGCTGTCGAGGCGGGTGGTGAAGAACGGGTCGAAGATCTGCTTCTGGACCTCCGGCGACATGCCGGTCCCCTGGTCCCGGATCTTGATGATCGCGTTGCGGGCACGCCTGTCCCGGTATGTGGACGCATAGATCCCGCAGTTCCTGTCCGGAAGGGCCTGAAGTGCGTTCATGGCCAGGTTGATGACGACCTGCTCCAGTTGCTGGAAACTGCCCCGCACCAGCGGGCTGCCGGGGTCCATGTTGCAGTGGAAGTGGTTCGTGTGTTGCTTGATCTGGTTGCGTATGATGGTGAAGGCCTTTTCCATGACCATGTTCAGATCCACTTTCTGGTCAAGCGGGGCCTTCTCCTCCCTGGCGAACTCCTTTAGTCCCGCGAGGATGCTGCGGATGCGGTGCGACCCTTCCACGATTCCGGTCAGCAGCTTCGGTATGATCTCCCGCGCCTCACCGTAGAGGAAGCCGCCGAGGCAGGGCTCGCCGGCCTCCCGGGAATACTCGGCGAGGATCGTGTCGATGTCCTTCCAGGCGTCGCTGAGCATCTGGGCATTGGACAGGATGAAGTTGACGGGGTTGTTGATCTCGTGGGCGATTCCGGAAGAAAGGGTGCCGAGGGCGACCATCTTGTTGGTCTGCAGCAGCTTGGTATGCATCTTCTTCGCCTCCTCGCGGATCCGGAGCCGTTCCGTGATGTCGCGGAACGTACAGTAGGCGTACGCCATCCCCCGGGCACGGATCAGCTTTGCCTTGAAGACGGTAATGATCCGTTCGCCGTCCCTGCCAAAGGTGTTCAGGGGGGCGATGGTGACCTGGCCCGTCCTGGAGATCTCCTCCAGTGCCCAACTGATCCGATCCAGTTCCGGCTGATGCAGAAACAGCGCCGGACCCTTGCGGCGGAGTCTCTTGTCACCGTGTCCGTAGCGCCGGACCAGCGCGGGATTCACATCCACCACCATGAAGGTGTCCGGGTTGATAATCAAGGCGGGGTCTTCGTTCTGCTCGAAGATCTGGCGGAAGCGCTCTTCACTCTCCCGCAGTTCTTCCTCGGCCCACTTGCGTTCGGTGATGTCGCGCACCGCGGCAAGGGCGCGGGGCACACCGCCGAGCATGGTCTGCTTGATGTTGACCTCCACCCAGAAGATCCGTCCGTCCTGTGATTTGGCCATCCATTCGAACAGCTGGCTCTTTCCCATCACTGCCTTGCGAATGTAGGCCACGGCAGATTCCTGGGTATAGGGATGGCTTCCGGAGCTGAAAGCCTCGATATCCATGAGACGGGCCTGTTCCCGGGAGACGCCGTACATTTCGCACATTTTGGTGTTGACGTCAATAATGGCGCCGCTGTCCGGGTCGAGCACGAAGATGGCGTCGTTGGCGGCGTTGAATATGGCCCGGTAATTGGCCTCTGACGCCTTGATCTCGTCCTCGGCCCGTTTACGCTCGGTTATGTCCTCCATCACGGTCATGGTCCCTGTGACGCTGCCGAAGGCGTCCCGCAGGGGGGCGGAATAGCGGCTCACCGGCAGGGTCGAGCCGTCTTTTCTGGTGAGAAGCACCGTATCCCCCAGCATCGTCTCACCCTTGTTGAGCCGCCTCAACAGGTTGCGGAATTCCCGCTCCCTCTGGCCCAGCAGCAGCGGGTAGGCATGTCCGACTATCTCCCGGGCCTGCCAGCCGAACACCCGCTCGGCGGCGTAATTCCACAGCTGCACGATGCCGTCCTTGTCCATGGCGCAGATGGGAAGCGGCGACGCCTCGATTATCGCCTTGAGCCGTTCGTTCGCCTCGCAGAGGTCCTGCTCGGCCCGCTTTCGGTCCGAGATGCTGCGCACGTGTTTCGCCACCATGACGACGGCGCCCGCTTCGTCGCGGATGGGAAAGGCGTGGACCTCCACGTGGCCGATTCGGGGGTTGAGCTTTTCGGCAAGGACGGGTTTGCCGGTTTTGAAGACCTCCTGGACGTGGCAGGGGGTGCAGGGTTTCCCCCGACCGGGGTAATAGGCCTCGAAGCAGTATGGCTGACCCGCGCGCAGCTCCTCGGCCACGTATTCGTACCCGCCGTGCCAGTTGCTCTGCAGCACGCGCAGTCCCCGGTCCTGTACCGACAGGAGGTCCGGAATCGCCTCGAAGACATTGAGGAGCACTTTCTGCGATCTTGCCAGCTCTTCCCTGGTGCGTTCCAACTCGGTGACGTCGGTGATGACGCCGACTATCCCCTGATGCAGGCCGTGCAGGTTGAGGATGCTCCGGTTGACCAGGACGCTCCGACCCCTGCCGAACCGATCGGTATAGCTGGTCTGGAAGCTCTGGTGCAGCGAGCCGCTGCGCAGCAGCCGGCAGTCCATCTCTTCCAGCAGCTCGGCGGTCGGAGCCGGCAGCACCTCCCGTGCCGAACGCCCGGCCAGCTCGTCGCCGGAGATGCCCATGAAGCGTTCGAATGCCTGGTTGAAAACCCGGTAGCGCCCGGAAACGTCCTTGAAGTAGACCGGGCCGGGGACGGTGGCGATCATCTGTGAGAAGACTTCCATCCACGCCCGCAACCTGTCGGGCAGGGCATTGTGATGTCCCCTGCCGGTGCGTGCCGTCCATCCGCTTTTCATGATGGCTCCCTTCCAGCCGAACGCGGTGGTTTTGCCGTGCGTTACGTAACCGGGTATCCGGTCCGGCTACTTCACCAGTGCCCCGAACTCCACCCTGCTTCCATTCCGTCCCTCTTCAGGCTCCTTGTAGATGTCCCCGCTCTTCAGGAACAGCCGTTCCCGTCCGAGCTTCCCCTGTTCCACCAGGAAGGCGTGCACCGTGGCGGCCCTTTCGCGTGCAAGGGCCTGCAGCTCCGCGTCCCCGACCACCGTGTGGGTGAAGATGAGCTTTCTCATCTCCTCGTCCGGAAGGTCCTTCTGCATCCCCACAAGATTGCGCGGCTTTGGAAATTTCTCTTTCCGGTAAACGGCCTTCAGGTATGAGGAACTCTCTTCCGGCAGGATCTCGGTGGTCTCGGGTGTCTGGCCCGGGGTGTTTTTTTTCTGCTTGACCATGTCCAGGAATTTCTCGGCCCGCATCTTTTTTGCCAGCAGTTCCCGCCGGTACCCCTCCGGGTCCTTTTCCCGGTCGACGTGACCGGTTATCTCCATGCTCAGCTCGGGTCTGTCCTGGATGGCCTTGGCCAGATTCATGAGTTTGTCCCGCTCCTGGGGCGAGAGGTCGGCCGAGCCGGGGGCGAAATTCACCCCGCTGAAGTCCTCCTTGCCGCCGAAGGCGGCCTGGAGCAGGGTGAAGGGTGAGGTGGCGGCCTTGACCAGCAGGTTCTTCAGCACCTTGAACACCAGCCCCCAGATGCTGAACTGGGGGTCATCGGTCCTGCCGGTGACCGGCAGGTCCAGGTGGATCTCCCCCTTGCGGTCCTTCAGCAGGGCCACGGCCAGCCGCACCGGCAGGCTGGTGGCCTTGTCGCTTTCAACCTTTCTGCCAAAGGTCAGCTGGTCGAAGAATATCTTGTTCTCCGAGACGAGCTCCTTGTTTTCGATATGGTATTTCAGGGCCAGGAACAGCTTCCCCTTGTCTATGGCGTAGCCCAGGTAGGTGCCGGTATAGGGGGTGGCAGGGGTAAGCTCGATGTCGGAGAAATTGATGGTCAGGTCAACGAACAGGTCCTTGCGGAGCGGGTTTATGGAGCCGGTAATGGATATGGGGGAGCGGTTCTCCAGGTTGCCGCGCAGGTCCACCCCGGCGGTCTTGCTCTCCTCGGAGGAGAGGCCGCTTATCCTCCCTCCAAGGTTATAGAAGGTGGTGGTGAACGGGGTGGGGAGATGGCGGTCGCCGAACACCATGGTCCCCCCCTGGAGGGTGACCGTGCCGATGCGGATGTTCGGCTGTTTCCCGGTCGGCGCGGGTTTCGGAGCGGGGGGGGCGGTCTGCGCGGGTTGGGCGGGGTCGGCCGGGGCCGGTTTTTCCGCCATCAGGTTCTGCAGGTTGAGGGTCCCGTCCTTGGAGATGATAATCCGGGAAAAGTAATTGCTGAGCGAGATATCGCCGATGCTGAGGCTGAAGGGGCTTATCGCTCCCTTGATAGCGTTCAGTTGCAGCCGCTCCCATTTCAGCAGGTCTTCGTTTTCGCGCGTATCGAGGCAGTAGAAGGAGCGGACCCCGAGCGAGCCGCCGAAGGCGCCGGTGAGTTTTCCGGAGTCCCGCGCCAGGTCGAAGTTCAGCCGGGAGTCCACCGACCCTCCGGCGATGGAGACGGCAAGATTGGCCGGGAGATAGGCGTCGAAGTCCCGCAGCGGAATCCTCTTCAGATCAAGGTTTCCGCTGGCCTTGAGCGGAGAGGGGAGCAGCGCGCCGGAAGCGCCGATGCTGCCGTTCCTGCCGTAGGAGGTGGCGAGAGAGAAGGGAATCCGGCCCGACTTGGGCCCGGTCACGTCCTGAAGAGCAAACTTGAGCCGGCGCAGCGGGAAGGTGGGGTTCCCTTCCCTGGTCCGGTCCCTGAAGGTTATGTCCAGACGCTCTCCCTCGACCCGCTTGATCCGGTAGCCGAAGGGGGGCGAAGCCGACGCCCCGGCCGAGGGCGCGGCCTTGGTCACCGGTTTCCCGACCAGCAGACGTTCGAACGACAGTCTGCCCTCCTGATCCCGGGAGAGGCGGATGTCGCCGCCGGAAAACCTGACCGACTCGAGTTCGGCCCGGTTTCCCTTCAGATCGACCTTTCCCCCGGTCAGAGAGACCTCCGTGAGTTTTATCCCCTCCCTGTTGCCGAAGTCGGCCGCAAGGTCGTGCAGCGCAAGGGTCACGTCATCCAGCAGCAGGCCGCTCTCTCTGCCGAACAGGACGGAGGCGGCCGCGTCCAGCCTGCCGGTTATCGGTGAGGCCAGTTGCCGGGCCAGGTAGGGGTGGTATGCCTTCAGGTCGATGGACCGTGCGTCCAGTTGCGCCTTGAAGACCGGCGGGGAGACCCCCAGCTCGCCCTTGACCGCGACCGATTCGTTGCGGGCCGAGCGGAGCGAGAGGTCAAGCGAAGCGGTCTTTCCCGGCTCGGTCGAGAACCCGTTCAGGTCCAGGTTGATTGATCCCAGATCGGTGGCGAAACCGCCGGCCGGAAGGCGGTCATTGAAGAATATTTTTCCTCCCCTGCCCCTTATGCGTGCAATCTTCAACAGCGGCATCCCACTGTCTTCCTTTTTGCCCTTTTCGGCAACCGCCCCATCCCGTGGGAAGAGCCTCTGCCAGGTCCACAAACCCTTTTCGTCCCGTGTGGGGTGGAGCGTCAGTCCTGCCGTTTCAACGGATGCCAGGTCGAAGTTTCGCGCCATGATATCAGCCCGGTTCACCCTCGCCATCCCCATGCCGAGGCCGATGAGCGGGACGCCTCCCCGGTCCTTCACCAGCAGGTCCTTCAGGGCGAGCACCCCGGTGACGGTCAGCTCGGGCCGGGCCTTTGCCGAGACCCGGTAGGTCGCCTCGACGCTGGTGGAGAGACTTCCCGATTTAACCTGGATCGGCAGGGTGACGGGAAGGTAGGCCGCGTAGAAGGGGAGGTCCGCGTCCTTCAGGTTGACGATGAATGATGTCTCCGCGGCCTTTGCCAGGGGCCTGAGTCTCCCCTGGGCGTTGAACCGGGCCCCGTTGATGAGGGCGCCGAACCTGGGGGCCACGTGGATATCGGCCAGGTACGGGATGTTGCTGATGAAGGGGACCGAGAGGTCCATTTCCCTGACCGTATGGTCGGTCGGGGCCGCGGCCGCCTGATCGCGGAAATCAACGGCGCCGTTGCCGATCTCGATGTTGTTGATCGAGAACAGGAGTTTCCCCTCCTTGTCGGACTTCTTGGCCGAGATGAGGTCGGAGAAGTTGTAGGTGTTGGGTGCGGTGCGCACCAGGTGCACATAGGGCGAGGCGACCCGGAGCCGGGAAACGATGAGTGCCCGTTTCACGACCGAGGCCGGGCTGACCTTGAGCCGGACGCTGCTGAACGAGGCAAAGGTCCTGGTCCCGTCCCTTTCCGTGAGACGGAAGCCGGTGACCTCGGTGCTCATGGTGAAGGGATTCAGGGTGATGCGGCCGATGGCCGCCTTCCTGCCGGTGGCCCGCTCGATGCGGTCCACGGCAATGTTCCTGACTATGCCGGGGAGGATCAGGATAATGAACAGCAGAATTGCCGCCGCCAGGCCGGCGTACCAGACGACAGGTTTGCCCGGAAGTCTCACGTTGGGCCTCCTTTGGAGGATCGGCGCACCGGCTGAAGGAACCGGACGCTACGCCATAGTTTATTATAAATAATACGCCAATGGAGAAAAAAAACGGGCAGGCAGATCCGGGGTCACGGTCTATTGTATCAATTTCCTTGTCAAAGCGTGGAATGCATCTAAACTTTTACAGTTGAAAACGGTCCCCTGGAGTCCCGTTATGCAGGCCCGACTCAAGCCCGGTGCCGGGGTACTGTTCATCAGCGGGCATACCCACGATTATGACAGGGAGGTAGGAGCATGCTGTGTCACCGCTGCGGAAAGGTTCTCTTCGAAGGTGCTCCCGCCTGTCCGGCATGCGGCCCGGACCTTGTCGGCGGAACGGGAGGGGAGGGCCGGGGTGTGGCCGGAAACGAGACCGGTTCAGCTTCAACTGTCGGTTACGCGGGTTTCTGGCGCAGGGCGGTCGCCCTGCTGATCGACAAGTTCCTGCTCTGGTCGGTCAACCTCTGCCTGACCCTCGTTTTTCTCATTGCCTCGGGGCGGAACCGTGGGGACCACGGGCTGCTCACCCTCACCCTGGCGAGCGCCCTGTTCGGTTTCCTCCTCCAGTGGCTCTATTTCACCCTGATGGAGAGCTCGGGCATGCGCGCCACTCTCGGTAAGGCGGCCGTAGGTATCATGGTTACCGATTCCCGGGGGGCGGGGATCTCTTGGCCGCGGGCCAATGCGCGCTACTGGGCCAAGCTGGTCTCGGCCCTTCCCTTCGGGTTCGGCTTTCTCATGGCGGGATTTACCGCAAAGAAGCAGGCGCTGCACGATTTTATCGCCGGGACACTGGTGGTGAGGGTGGTGAGAAAGTAGATAGTTTCCATCCGGAAAGTGTCGACAGGGGACGGGTCGGAACTTCCCCGAAGCCCCTCGTAATCGGACGCGGGACAGCACCGGGCCAATGGCCTTTTTGCCTGAACAGGCTGTCATCCCTTGAACATGCATGGGTTCCGTACGAGAGACTCCGTGAAAGTCCCGACCCGTCCCTCACAATATTTTCCCGGGGTTTCCGGATGGACACCAGATAGATAAAGGGGGTACCCATGGACAGAAGACGGTTTCTCAAGATTCTCGGGCTGTCGTCCCTGTTTTCCCGGTTGTTGATCCGGGACCTGTGGGCTGCCGAGGGGCCGGTCGTGGCGGTCGCCGAGGACCGGGACTACGCCGCCGCGACGGTCAGGGCCGTGAACGCCCTGGGAGGGATGCGGCGCTTCGTGGTGCCGGGAGACACGGTGGTGGTCAAGCCGAACATCGGCTGGGACCGCCGCCCGGAGCAGGCGGCCACCACCCATCCTCTGGTGGTGCGGGCCGTGGCCGCAGAGGCGTTGCGCGCCGGGGCCAAAAAGGTGAAGGTGTTCGACCGGACCTGCAACGACCCGCGCCGCTGCTACGTCGCCAGCGGCATCCAGGCCGCGCTCAGCGGGATGAAGGGGGTCGAGTTGAAGCACATCGAGCCGGAGCGTTTCCGGAAGGTGCGTCTCAATGGCCGGACCCTGAGGGAATGGGAACTGTACGACGAGGCGCTCGGCGCCGACGTGTTCATCAATGTGCCCATCGCCAAGCACCACGGTCTCACCGGGCTGACCCTGGGACTGAAGAACGTCATGGGGGTGATGGGCGGTGACCGGGGGGTCGTCCACCGCCACATCGAGGGCGCCCTGGTTGACGTGAACTCGTGGCTGAAGAGCAGGCTGACGATCATCGACGCCACGCGGGTCCTCGTAGCCCACGGCCCTCAGGGGGGAGACCTGAAAGACGTGAGGGTGCTCAACAGGGTCATTGCCTCTGCCGATATCGTGGCGGCCGACGCCTACGCCACCACCCTGTTCGGCAAGAGGCCGGAGGAGATTGCCGTAACGGTAGCGGCACACCGCAGCGGGCTGGGGGAGATGGATATACGTAAAATGAAGATCGTAAAGGCCTGAAGGGTATGAAACCGGCAAAGGTCACCTGGGCGCGCGTCTGCCAGCTGTTCTTCCTGCTCCTGTTCCTGGTGCTGTTCATCCTGACCGAGTACCGGGGGAGCGACCGGATATCACTGGCGGTAAACAGCTTCTTCAGGGCCGACCCCCTGGTGGCGCTGAGTTACCTGCTGGCGGAGAAGTCGTTTACCCTGCTGCTCCTGCCGGCCGCCTTGCTGGCCCTGGCCACCCTGCTGTTCGGTCGCTTCTTCTGCGGCTGGATCTGCCCCCTCGGCACCATCCTGGACTTGGCCACATCCCGGATCAAAAAAAGCGCGCCGCTCCGTTTCCTGCAAGGCAACGTCAAATACTGGCTGCTGTTCCCCATCCTGTCGGCAGCTCTGTTCAACATAAACCTCGCCGGACTGCTCGACCCGATCGCCATCCTGCTGAGGGCGCTCACTCTTGCCGTCTACCCGGTTTTCGGCGACAGCGTGCGAAGCGTGTGGGCCGGTCTCTACCGGCTGCTGGGGGAGGGGAGGGATGTGCTCGCCCCGGGCTATGCCCTGCTGCGGGATAATCTCCTGCCGTTCCGTGAGACCTTCTATCCGCTCGCCTTTCTCTCGCTCTTCCTCTTCGCCGTCATCCTCTTCCTGGAGCGTTTCGAGAGCCGGGCCTGGTGCCGGAGACTCTGTCCGTTGGGGACCCTGCTGGGCCTGCTGGGGCGATTCTCCCCGTTCCAACGCGTGCCGTCCTCCCTCTGCGCCGACTGCGCCGATTGCCGCGAGCTCTGCCCCACCTCCTTCGACCGGGAGATCCTGCAACAGGACGAGTGCATCCGCTGCATGGCGTGCAGCCTGCGCTGCCGTTTCAGCAGGGCCGGGTTCCTTTTCGCCGGACCCGGCGCGGATGGGCCGTACCTCCCCGGGCGCCGGGTGTTCCTGGGCGGGCTCGTGTCCGGGTTCCTGCTGGCCAGGCTGTTCCGCTTCCGCGCTCCGGAAGCACGGGCCCGCCTGCTCCGGCCGCCGGGGGTCAGGGACGAAGAGGAGTTCCTGAAGAAGTGCGTCAGATGCGGGGAGTGCATGAAGGTCTGCCTCAGGAACGCACTGTATCCGGCCCTGTTCCAGGCCGGCGTTGAGGGAATGTTCACCCCTCTCCTGGTGCCGAGGCTGGGCTACTGCGAGTACAACTGCACCCTGTGCGGCCAGGTCTGTCCCACCGGCGCCATCCCCGACCTGCCGGTCCGGGAAAAGAGGCTGGAGGTGATAGGGAAGGCGGTCTTCGACCGGAACCATTGCCTTCCGTTCGCCAATCGTGTCAATTGCATCGTCTGCGAGGAGCACTGCCCCATACCGCGCAAGGCCATCCGCGCCGAGGAAGAGAGAGTGCTCGACGCCGCCGGAAATCCCTTTGTGCTCCGCAAGCCTTACGTCGTGGACGAACTGTGCAACGGCTGCGGCATCTGCGAGCAGGTCTGTCCCCTGGAGGGCAAGTCGGGGATCGAGGTGTTCGGCGTGAAGCACCGTACTCCACTCCTGGAGGAGCCGCCGGTTTGACAGTCACCCCCTTGCTGCTATCATGGATAGCACCGATGCGGGTTTGTCCGCCCGTCATCTAACCGATCTCCCGGGTGTGCGGAATGAAGAAATCGTGGCTCATTGCCGGTTTGCTGGTCGCGGTACTGGCCGTCTGCGGCGGCCTGGCGCTCCTGTATCACCTCCCCCTGGACCTCAGGGATCGATCCCCGAGGCAGCCCCTTGCCTTCAGCCACAAGGTCCATGCCGGTGACAACGGCATCCACTGCCTGTTCTGCCATCGCGCGGCCCCGGGCTCGCCGGTCGCCGGCATCCCGCCGGTGTCTGCCTGCCGTTCCTGCCACCTGTACATCTCTCCCGACGCTCCCGAGATCGTCAGGTTGATGACGTACTGGGACGGGCGGGAGCCGATCCCCTGGGTCAGGGTCTACAGCGTGCCGGACCACGTCTATTTCCCCCACATGATGCATGTCCGGGCCGGGCTGGATTGCGGGCAATGCCACGGAGGGGTCGCTGCCATGGACCGGATTACCCGATACGCCAACCTCAAGATGGGGTGGTGCATGGAGTGTCATAGACGGAGCAGGGCAAGTATCGATTGCTGGACGTGTCACAAATAATGGAGTCCCCATGAAGCGGCGAACCTTTCTGCAGCTTACCGGCATGATTACCGCAAGCGCCTGGCTTTCCGGGTGCCGGCAGGGGAACGAGCGGCTGATCCCCTACCTGGTCCCACCCGACGAGGGGGTGACGCCGGGCCGGGCAGAATACTACGCGAGCTCCTGCCGTTCCTGCCCGGCCGGTTGCGGCATCCTGGTCCGGGTGTCGGAAGGGAGGGCGAAAAAGATCGAGGGAAACCCCCTCCATCCGGTCAACCGGGGGAAACTGTGCGCCAGGGGGCAGTCCGCACTGCAGGAGCTCTACCATCCCGACCGCGTGACACGGCCCCTCAGGCGTACCGGCCCCCGCGGCTCGGGGAAATTCACCGGCATCTCATGGGAAGAGGGCCTGTCCCTCCTCACCTCGGACCTTGCGGGTTTGCTCCGGCACGGGACCGGGGATCGCCTGGCCCTGATCACCCCGGAACTGCGGGGTACCCTGGCGGAGTTGACCGCGGGTTTCATGCGTTCCTTCGGCTCGTCCCGACGGCTCGCCTTCGAGCTCCTTTCGCCCGACTGGCTGAGCGAGGCCAACCGCCGCGGCTACGGCCTTGCGGACCTCCCCTGGTACGATATTGCCGAGACCCGCTACCTGCTCAGCTTCGGGGCGGATTTCGTGGAAAGCCACCTGTCGCCGGTCCAGTACGGTAATGCCTTCGGACGGATGCGACAGGGGCGGAATACGGTACGTGGTCACTTCACCTACGTAGGGGGGCGAATGTCACTGACCGGCGCATCGGCGGACCGCTGGCTGCCGGCCCGGCCCGGAAGCGAAGGGGTGCTGGCGCTCGGCATGGCCCGGCTGATCCTGGCCGAGTCTCTGTTCGACCGGGATGCCCTGGCCGCGAATGGGGTACAGGCCGAGCAGCTGCTGCGCCGGCTCGACGGATATCAACTCCCGCGCGTGGCCGAGCTGACCGGCCTGCCGCGGCATGTCGTCGCGGAAGTGGCCAGGGAGTTCGCCGCCACCCGTCCGTCCCTGGCCATGGCCGGAGAGTCGGTCGCATTCCAGAGCAACGGCAGGGAATCTGTCCGGGCGGTGCAGTTGCTGAACCTTCTGGCCGGAAACCTGAACCGGCCCGGCGGGGTCTACCCGTCCACCGGACCGGTAAACGGCGGCGCAGGCTCACTGGCGGAGCTCCTTTCACTGATCGGCGACATGGACTCCGGTCGTATCCGGACGGCGCTGATCTACGGTAATCCGGTTCATTCCGTCCCCCCCTCGACCGGCTTCCGGCAGGCCCTGCGCAAGGTTCCGTTTATCGTCAGTTTTTCACCGATCCTGGACGACACAGCCCTTGAGGCCGACCTGGTCCTTCCGGACCATGCGGCCCTGGAGAGCTGGGGGGACGTTGTCCCCCTTGCCGGCGCCCGACGGGAGGTGGTCGGCCTGATGCAGCCGGTGGTGGCGCCGCTTCACGACACCCGCCCGTTTCCCGAGGTGCTGATGGCGGTGGCCAGGGGACTGGGAGGAGGACCCGCGGCCGCGTTCCCCTACCAGTCCTGGCCGGAGATGCTGAAGGGCTCAACGGCGAGACGTATGGGACTCCCGGCCGACGAGAATTTTGAAGGGGTGTGGGCGGGACTCCTCCAGAGGGGCGGGATGTTTGAAACCGGGAGCGGCCCGACAGAGACGTATCGCCCGGTCTTCGGACCGGAGCCGCCGCAACCCGCGCCTCCCCGCTTTGCCGGAGCCACCGGGGACTATCCCCTGCATCTCCAGGTATACCCATCCACCGCCTTCCATGACGGCCGGGGCGCGGCCCTCCCCTGGCTGCAGCAGCTCCCTGACCCCCTGACCACGGTGGTCTGGGGGAGCTGGGTAGAGATCAACCCCAGAACGGCCGCCGGCCTGGGAATCAGGCAGGGCGACCTGGTGGAGGTGACCTCTCCCCGGGGCTCGTTGCGCGTTCCGGCGGTGATCTATCCCGGCATCCGTCCCGACATGGTCGCCATCCCTCTGGGCCAGGGACACCGGGGCATGGGGCGCTATGCACAGGGGAGGGGGGTGAACCCCCTGGAGCTGGTGGAGCTGCTCAGGGAGGGGGAAGAGCCGCTGCCCGCCTGGAACGCCACCCGGGTGCGGGTGACCAGGGTCTCCGGCAGGGGGGAACTGGTGACGGCCGGGCATCCCGAGGGGAGTTACAGGAGCGATCTGGTAGGGATATGACATGAAAAAACTGACCAGTCCGTACACGTGGGGAATGGTGATCGACCTGGACCGCTGCACCGGCTGCGGGGCCTGCGTGGTGGCCTGCCAGGCGGAAAACAACGTTGCCGTCTGCGGTAAGAAGGAGATCGCGGAGGGGCGCAACATGCACTGGCTGCGCATCGAGCGCTTCTGGGTGGGGGAGTACCCGGACGTACGGGTTCGTTTCCTGCCGGTACTCTGCCAGCACTGCAAGGACGCCCCCTGCGAGCCGGTCTGCCCGGTCTACGCCAGCTACCATAACCCCGACGGACTGAACGGACAGGTCTACAACCGCTGCGTGGGCACCCGCTACTGCGGCAACAACTGCCCCTACGCGGTCAGGGTATTCAACTTCTACAGCCACGAATGGCCGCCGCCGCTGGACAACCAGCTGAGCCCGGACATCACGGTACGCAGCAGGGGGGTCATGGAAAAGTGCACCTTCTGCGTCCAGCGCATCCGAAGGGCAAAGGAGGAGGCCGGGGGAGAGGGGAGGATGATCCGGGACGGCGAGGTTCAGCCGGCCTGCGCCCAGACCTGTCCGAGCGAAGCCCTGGTATTCGGCAACCTGGCCGATCCCAAGAGCAGGGTGGCCCGGCTGACGCGCAGCCCCCGGAGTTTCAAACTGCTGGAGGACCTGGGTACCCATCCGTCGGTTACCTACCTCAAGGGGGGAGGACGGGAGCATGTCTGAGTTTTCCGGGCAGACACACGGGGATACCCCGGCCGCCAAAAGCGCCGCGCGATTGAACGACGAGATGCTCTCCTCCATGGCCCCGCCGACCTGGCGCTGGTACGCCCTGGCGTTTGTTCTCGGGGCGGTGGTGGCCTGGGGGCTCTACGCCTTCAGTTATATGGTGGCCACCGACATGAGCTGCACCGGTCTGAACCGCCCGGTCATGTGGGGGCTCTTCATCGTCAGCTTCGTTTTCTGGGTCGGCCTGTCCCATTCCGGGACCATGGTGTCGGCCATCCTGCGGCTCTCCAGGGCCGAGTGGCGCCGACCGATTCTGCGGGCCGCCGAGGCCATGACGGTGTTCAGCATCACCGTGGCCGGCCTGTTCCCAATCATCCACCTGGGCCGCAACTGGACCTTCTACTATCTGATCCCCTATCCCAACCAGCGGGGACTGTGGCCCAATTTCCGCTCGGCGCTGCTGTGGGATGCGGTGGCGATCACCACCTACATAATCGGCAGCACCCTGTTTCTCTACCTGGGGATGCTTCCCGACCTGGCTATTGCCCGGGATCGCTCCAGCGGCTGGCGCAGGAGGGTTTACGCCGTGCTGGCAATGGGGTGGCGCGGCAGCGCCCACGAGTGGTCGGTCTATCGGAAGGCCTCGACCCTGATGGCGGCCCTGATCATCCCGGTGGCGGTCTCGGTCCACTCCATCGTAGCCTTCGACTTCGCCGTCACCCTGGTGCCCGGCTGGCACAGCACCATCTTTCCCCCCTACTTCGTCATCGGCGCCATCAATTCCGGCGTAGCCGCGGTTATCACGCTGATGATTGTCATCCGCAAGGCCTTCCGTCTGGAGGAGTACCTGACCCCGCAACACTTCGACAACATGGGAAAGCTGCTGCTGGTAATCTCTCTGCTCTGGTCCTATGCCTATTTCGTGGAGGTCAACATAACCTGGTATGCCCACGAGCCGATTGAGTGGGAGGTCTTCAGCTTTATGGCCAACAGGTACACGCCGATCCTTGCGCTGATGATTCTGGCCAACACGGTGCTCCCGATCTCCACCCTCTGCTTTAAACGTCTGCGCCGCTCCATCGGGGTGATGCTCACGGTTTCGGTGCTGATCAACGTTGCCATGTTCATCGAGCGTTACCTGATCATCGTGCCGACGCTCTCCCGCAAGAACATGCCCTTCATGTGGGGGAGCTACTTTCCCTCCTGGGTGGAGATCTCGATCGCCGTGGCGGCCTTTGCCGGATTCGGCCTCCTCTACCTGCTGTTCGCCAAGTGGTTCCCCATCATGGCGGTGGCCGACGTGCGGGAGCTGAAGGAGAGGGAAGCCGAGGTGCGGCTTGGACGTGCAAAGCTGCCGGCTGATGTCAAGGATGAATTATGAAGTATGAAGGAAAGGCTGATGGCGGGGAAGTTCGACCGAAGGATGATGTTTCATGTCTTTGCTCAAGGTTTGTCAGTTTATTGGTTTCAAGGTTTTTTCATAATTCGTCCTGAAGGTGTGTTATGGAAACTCTCGGTATATTCAACGATGTCGATACTGCCGCCCGGGCCGTTGAGGAGCTGATCCGGGCCGGTTTCGCGGAGGATCGGATCACTTCCCTCACCTCGGTCCCCTATCCCGACGGGGTGCTGGTGAAGCGCGAACCGCGCTCATGGTTTCGCTGGGTTTCCCTGGCTGGCGGCATTGTCGGGGCGGCGACCGGATTTCTCCTGTCCGCCGGAACCTCCTGGGTGTATCCGGTGCAGACCGGCGACAAGCCGATCATCTCGCCGTATCCGACCGGGATCATCACCTACGAGTTCGCCATGCTGTTCGCCATCATCGGCGCGATGGTGGGGATGTTCCTGGAGATGGGGCTGCCGCCCCGGGGAGGCCGGCTCTACGACCCGTCAATCTCGGACGGGTGCATCGGCGTCGAGGTGTCGGTCGCCTCTCGCGACGAGATCGGGCGGGCCGAGGAGGTCATGAAGCGGGCGGGCGCCCTCAAGACGATCTCGGAGGGGACCGTATGAGACGCTTGAGCGGACTGCTGATCCCGGTTGTCGTCCCCCTGCTGATGGCTGCGCTCTGGATGGACGAGCAGCCCTCCTACAAACCTTACGAGCCGCCGGTCCTCTCGTCACCGCCCGGATCCGTGCCCATAACGGGAAAAGAGACCGTGCCGTCCGACGCCGAGTCGAAGAACCCGGTCCCCCGGAGCCGGGAATCGGCAGCCCGGGGGGAAAAACTGTTTGCCGTCAACTGCGCCATGTGCCACGGTCGGACTCTCACTGGGCCGGGTCCGGTGGGCCGGAAGCTCAATCCCCCCTCCCCGGTTCTGGATCCCCCGCTGGTGCGGAACCGGAGCGATTCACACATCTTCAGGGCGGTCACCTTCGGCTTCGGACGCATGCCCTCCTTCAGGGAAAGCCTCGCGCCCCATGAACGGTGGGATCTGGTGAACTACCTGCGGAGCAGCGGATAGAGAAAGCCGGCAGTGAAGCCGGTCCTTTCGTTTCCGGCAGGCCCGTCGTCTTCCACGCAGAGTGTCGGGATGCGTTCTTGCCGCTGAACACCGGTATCCACGTCATACCTCTATCCTGAACTCGGCCCCGGCCCCGGTATTCCTGGCGGTTAGTCGGCCGCCCATACTCTTCTCTATAATCCCCTTGGACATGAAGAGTCCGACGCCGGTGCCGTTTTCCGGGCTCTTGGTGGTGAAATAGGGGTCGAATATCTTGTCGATGATCTCTTCCGGAATGCCGCCGGCGTTGTCGGCCACCGTCACCACGGCCCTGTCCTGCTCGTCGGTCATGCGGATGACCACCCGCGGGCTGCTGACCCTGCGTTCCGTGATGGCGTCCCTGGCATTGAGGAGGATGTTGAGGAGCACCTGGGAGAACTCGTTGGGATAGCCGTTGATGACCGGGTCCGTCTCGGCGTCGACCTCAATGGCGATCCCGCGGTTCGCGAAGCTGTCGCTGATCAGGTTCAGGGCCTTGGCGACCGCCTTCCCGGCATTGAACGGCACCTTCTCCTTGTCCGGCTTGAAGTAGTTGCTGAAATCGTTGATGGTCTGGGACATGTGCTGGATGATTCCCATGGCCTTTTCTTCCATGGAGACCATTTCCTCCAGGGACAGTTCCCCTCGCTCAAGCAGCATGGGGAGCGTCCCGATCAGCAGAGCCAGCGTATTGAGGGGCTGGCGCCACTGGTGGGCGATGTTGCCGATCATCTCGCCCATGGCCGCCTGGCGGCTCTGCTGCAGCAGGAGCTGGTTCTTTTCCCTGATCTCGGCGGTCCGCTTCTCCACCTTGGCCTCCAGTTCGGCGCGGGCCTTCATCAGAGCCTCTTCGGCAATCTTACGCTCGGTTATGTCGTGCACCATACCCACGGATCGGATGATACGGCCGGCGTCATTCCTGAAGTGCTCGCACTTCTCATGGACGACGCGGACCTCGCCGGTCCCCCTCCTGACGATGCGGTGCTCGGTCTCGTAAGAGCCCCTTCCATCGCGCAGCGATTCGGAATATGCCGCGTCAACCGCTGCGCGGTCGTCCGGGTGCGTGGCTTCGAGGAACGCCTCGTAGCTTGCGTCGAACTCTCCCGGTTGCAGTCCGAAAATCCGGTACACCTCGTCCGACCAGGTGAGGCGGTTGTTGACGAGATCCAGCTCCCAGCTGCCGAGGTGGGCAATCTCCTGTGCCCTGGCAAGACGCGCCTCACTCTCCCTGAGCGCTTCTTCGGATTTCTTGCGCCTGGTGATGTCGCGCGCCACGTGCACCGCTCCGACCATCCGTCCCTGGTCATCGCAAAGAGGGGTCGTGCTTACCAGGAAGTAGCCGCCCAGATGCTCCTCGCGGATCTCGGCCACGTGTTCCCTGCCGTCCGCCAGGGTCTGGACGTGCGGGCAGAACAGGGGGGGCTTCGTTGTCCCGTGAATGCTCCGGTAGCAGGGCATGCCGGAGCACTCGTCAGGGGTCATGCCCAGCCGCGCGGCCATTGCCCGGTTGACCCGCACGATGCGGTGCTCCCTGTCCATGATGGCGATAAGGTCCGGTACGCTGTCGAAGGTCCGCTCCCACTCCGCCCTGGCCCGGTGCGCCGCTTCCTCCGCACGTTTCCGCTTGGTGATGTCGCGGCCGTAAAGGTTTGCGTAATTCCTGTCCGGAAATGGGGTCACCGCGAAGGAGATTGTACGGTCGTCCGCTGTTATGTCCAGTTCCCGTGATACGCCGTCCGCCAGGGCGTCCTCGATGCACCGGAGAAGCGGGCCGGGGATGTCCTGCCCTGAATCCGTGCGCCACAACGACAGCAATGGTTCGGCGGAGCGGTTGATGAAAAGGATGGTCCCGTCACCGCCGACCCTCAGCACCGGCGATGGGTTTTCCAGCGGGAACAGCGCAGCGCTGCGGACCCCCTCTTCGGCGCGTCTCAGTTCGGTGATGTCCACCAGGATGACCACGATGCCGTCGATGTTGCCTTCCATGGTCTGGTAGGGGAGAACCCTCATGATAAAGCGCCTGCCGTCCTTGGGGGAGGCGACCTCACGTTCGACCGGCGTGAGCGATTCCAGCACATCCCGCGCGTCTTGCAGGAGATCCGGAGGATCTATGACCCCGGTCGGCTGGCGAAACGGCAGGCCGATGTCGGAGGGGATCAGGTTCAGGATCCCTGCCATGGCCGGAGAGAAACCCTTGACGGTGAGGGTGCGGTCCAGGAAAAGCGTGGCGATTCCGGAGCTGGCGAACAGGTTTTTCAGGTCGCTGTTGGCCCGGTCCAGCTCCTCCACCTTTCCCTGGAGCTCGGCGTTGGTTGTGACCAGTTCCTGGTTGAGCGCCTGGAGCTCCTCCCTGGATGCCTCAAGTTCCTCGTTGGTGGACTGGAGCTCCTCGTTGGCGGCCTGGAACTCCTCGTTGATGGACATCAGCTCCTCGTTGGACGCCATGAACCCCTCGTTGGAGGCTTCGAGCTGCTCCGTGGTAAACCTGAGCTGCTCCTGGGCAATCCTGAGCTGCTCTTCCAACTGGCGGATCAGCCGTTCCCTGGAGAAAACGTCCTCGGGAACAGCCTCTCCGGGGGGAGGGGGCTGGACGGCCGCGGGGGAACGGACCGGCTCCAGGATGACCAGCGCCAGCCTGCCGAACGTCGGATGGACGGCAAGCGGTTCGACAACTACATTGACCGACGGGTCGTCTCCACCGTCCTCCAGCCTGACCCCGTCGAACACTACCTGCTTGTTTTCAGCGAGGGACTTGTAGATCGCCGCCCGCAGGGCGGGCCTGAGCTCCTCCCTCGCCATTTTCAGGATGTCCATGGAGGGGGTCCCGACCGGGACTTCCAGGTAGCCCCCTGTCCGGGTGGAGATGTGGAGCACCTCGTACCTGTCGTTTACCACCACGCCCGGGGGGGCGTACCGTTCCAGGAGGAGCCTGTCCGCCGCGGGCCCCGGCGCCGGCCCCTCGGCATCGGCCGGGAGCCTCGGGATCGAGCCCCCGGCCGGTCTGCGGATCTGGACCTTGAACGGGAACCGGCTGTCGTCGCGTCTGTCGCTCTCCAGACGCCGGTATATCTTATACTTCTTGTTCAGCGGCGCGAAGAGTTCCGAGTCGCGCCCCACCGCCTCCGATGTACCGAGAAACAGGATTCCGCCCGGTTTCAGCACCAGGTGGAACAGGGATATGATCCGTTTCTGCATGTCCGGATTCAGGTAGATGAGAAAGTTGCGGCAGACGAGGAGGTCAAGCCGGGAAAAGGGAGGGTCCCTGAGGACGTTGTGGCAGGCAAACAGGATCATCTCGCGGAGTTCCTTTCCCACCTGCCAGCGGCCCAGGGACCTGGTGAAGAAGGTCACGAGTCGCTCCTCTTCCACGTCATGGCCGATATCCTCGGGGTAGAGCCCGCTTCTGGCCCGGGCAACGGCCGCTTCGTCGATGTCTGTGGCGAAGATCTGCACGCGGGTGTTCAGCCGCGCCGTTTTCAGGTGCTCCCGGACCAGCATGGCCACCGAGTACGCCTCCTCTCCGGTGGCGCAGCAGGCGTGCCATATCCGGACCGGGTCCTCAGGGTCCCGGTTTTCGAAGAGCATCGGTATGACGTCCGTCCGCAGTGCTTCGAACGCCTCCGGGTCCCGGAAAAAGCTCGTTACGCCGACGAGTATCTCCCTGGCGAGCGTCTCGGCCTCTTTCAGGTTCTGCTCCAGAAAGGAGAGATATTTCCTGAGCCCGCCCGATTCGTTCACGGTCATCCGCCGCTCGAGCCGCCGCATGACCGTGTTCCTCTTGTAGGAACTGAAGTCGTGGCCGGTCCTGGCCTTCACCAGCGCGAATATGGCATCCAGCTCTTCATCGACCGTGGAGGCAAGACACGACCGTTGGGGGAGGTTGCAATGTCCCTTGGCGATCTCGGCGATCGTCAGCGGGATCTCTTCCATGGTCAGAACCATGTTCGCGGCGCCTGTGGCAACGGCGTTTCCCGGCATGGACGGGTTGAGGGCGGTCTCCGGAACCTGGACCAGGACCACGCCCCCCTTCTCCCGAATCCTCTTCACCCCTTCGGCCCCGTCGGTACCGAAACCGGAGAGGACCACGGCGATTGCCCGCTCCCCGCAATCAGCCGCCAGGGCGGTGAAAAACCGGTCGATGGGATGACCCGCTCCCGGCACCCTTTCCCCTGACCGCTCGATGCGGAGCTTCCCGTTGGCCACGGTAAGACCGGTTCCGGGGGGAATGACATATACCGTATTGGGGAGAAGGCGGGACCCGTTTTCGGCGGACAGCACATCCATCGCGGTGTAGCGCCTGAGGAGTTCGGTGAGCAGCGAGGGGCCGTCGGCAGGGAGATGCATTACCACGACAAAGGCGAGATTGCAGTCGGAAGGCAGGGTGGCGAAGATGTGCTCCAGGGGCTCCTGCCCCCCCTCTGACGCACCGATGCCGACCACGAAGCAGGGGCCTCCCGCCGGAGTGTCCCGGTCCGCGCAGGATTGCAGGTCACTGGCGGTTCCGCGGGGCGTCTTCCCGCCATCCCCTGTTATTCCGGAAGTCTCCATCTCGGTCTCCGTTCTTCTTCGGCGCTTCCCGGCTGTTTTTTCTTCGCCTCCCAGCAAGCCCCGGGCCGTCATTCCAATACGGCCGGTATCAGGCCCGA
Organism: Geobacteraceae bacterium; assembly: GCA_029975275.1. Lineage (GTDB taxonomy): Bacteria > Desulfobacterota > Desulfuromonadia > Geobacterales > Geobacteraceae > RPRC01. The sequence continues at coordinate 41,997 of JARKPN010000037.1, forward strand.
TACACAGCGACCTGTGCCGGCCGCCTCCGTCACGTTATCCCCGGTATATCGCTGTATTGATATACCATGAATCGGCTTTGGGTTAAACAGGGAATTCATGGTCTTGCAGACCCCGGCCAGGCACTCTCCCGATGTTTCCGGATGGGTGCTTAACAGGCCGTCCAAGAGAGGTGCCCCGCAAAAGAACGGGCCGGCGTTTCCGCCGGCCCGTCGGTACACTAGTGTCCTGTGCGGCTAATTCCTTCCTTACAATTCCGGGCCTTCTGGTCCCTGGCCGCGTTCCGGCTCCTCGGCTTAGACCCGGCTAGGCCTGTGTCGCCGCGCCTTGCCAGGAACCAAAATTCCTCGGAATTCTTGCGGTGAACGAACCGCACAGGACACTAGAGGACTTGTCCGAAAATGGAAGCGTTATGTGCGGCTGAGCTTCTCGGCCCCTACCGTTCCCTGCGGTAGCTCCGGTATATCAGCAGCGCCAGGACCGCGCCGAGCAGCAGCAGGACTACCACTGCTCCACCCCAGAGCTTTCGGTGGTTCAGCTCCAGTTGGATTGCGTCGACACGTCCCTTGATCCTGTCCAGTTCCTGCCGGAAGGCGGCGGTCCCGGCGCGGACCTTGTCAACGTCGACGCTGTGAAACAGGCGGTGGAAGCGGTTGCGCAGGTCGAACAGCTCGCCGTCCGTCTCTTTCGTGGTGACGCCGATCCTGCGCAGGTCCGCCAGTGTCCGTTCCAGTGTCGCGATGCTCCCATCGGTTGCGGCAAGCGCCGACTTGATCTCCTCGGCGCGGCCGTACTCGTGGCAGCGGGTGCAGTCA